>CAZDGC010000009.1:0-103541 GCA_964504885.1 uncultured Opitutus sp. | reverse complement strand
TACTGAGATCCAAACCGGCCTGCTGCCCCTCAAAGAGCGTGGTCACGCACACCGTTCTCCTCCAGCGCATTGCGGGCGGCGCGAAACAGTTCGGTGAGACGCCGGGCGTGTTCGGATTCGTCGAGCTGGGTGTGCAGCCGGCCATGCTTGAGTTCGTCCGCCAGGTGGGCGGCAAGAGCATCGGCGCGTTGCTGCATCGACAGGGTGGCACCGTGTCGCGGATCTTCCTCGCTCATCAGCCTGGGCTTCGGACGCAGGGCGATCTCAGTTTCCGCCGCCAGTTCGTCCTCCACATGCTCAGGGGCCGCCGAGAGAAGACGGATGGTCGACTTGGTCTCTCTAAAATTCAGCAGGCGGTTGCGCAGGCTGAGATCGAGCAGCCGGCTTTTCCATTGGTCGATGCGCGTGGCGGGCTTGGGAGCGGACGCGGTTGTCAGACCTACAGGTGTGGCGAAGTCGCGGTCGCCGATGCCCTCGACGGTCGTTGGCGTCGACGCAGATCCCGGCCAGGCAGGGTCGGGAGAGGCCCCGGGAATGGGCAGCGGCACGATGCGCGCGAGGCGGGCGCGGCGGACATCGAGCGCAAGCCGAAACGGCTTCTCCGTCTGGAGGTGCTCGCGGGCGAGCCGCTCGGCGTCGGCGAGCTGGCCCGGAGCTTCGCCGGCAACGATTGTCGTCTCGAAGACCGTGATAATCTCCTCGGCCTCGAGCTTGCGGCACTGCTGGAGTGCGTCGGCCCCCTCCGCCGCGGAGTCTGGAAAAGTGTGTTCCTCCAGCCAGCAGCCCGCGTAAGCGTGCCCCTCGTGCATCAGCACCAGCGGATGCAGGCCGGCGCGTTCGCAGCAGGCGGCGAAAAGCAGCGTCAGGTCAAGGCAGGTGCCGAAACGCTCGACCACGATCCGGGAGGGAAACGATACCTTCTGGCCGGACTGCTCGAAGCTCGCTGGCGGACTGACGTAACGGATGCCGAGTTCGGCCACGGCCCGGTAGATCGCGGCAACCTGTGCCCACGCGCGCTTGCGGCTTTTGTCCTGATAACCGTTGAGCGCCGCGCGTCCGGTGGACTCGCGCAACAAGTCCGATGCTCGGCTGAGGATCGGCATGACTGCGGGATCGTTCGGCAGAATGAACGCTGCGAGAATCTCCGGCAGCGAGACGAGACCGCACCACTCGTTGCGCGCCAGCAGCGAGACCGCGTCGGTCCGCGCGCAAAGCACCGTGTCGCCCTCGACCACTTCGACCTTGAGCCAGCCCGCGACCTTCTCGTTCAACTCCGCGAGAAACCCGGGACTGAGTTTCAGATCCAGCGGCGAGACGCGAAACTCGCCATTGGCCTCGACCGACTGCAGCCGAATCTCCGCCGGCGCCGCAAACGCCGGCTCGGTGCTTACTCGGATGACGAGATCCTTCCGCGCGACGCCGTCATTCTGAAACCGCAGCTCCTTGACGACCGGAATCGCATTCTGCTGGAAGGCGTAGTTGATCGCGGGGTCGTGCGCGAGAACGAGGGACGGTGCAGTGAGGACGGCAATTGATGGCGTGGAGAATTGAGTGGAAGACGAATTCATGGCTTCTCGTTAAGTTGCCACAGGAGCCACTGGGAATCTGCGGAGCGATGGGAGCTGTTGCATGAGGCGGACGTCACCACAGCGGATGTTGATGCCACCCTTCGGGCAGGCCCATGTGGCGCAGAGGGTCTGGACAGGATGGCCGCTTGGTTTCGATCAGGATTTGAATCCGCTGGCGCCAATCTTGAGCGAAGTGCTGCTCGGCCGGCATATGGCGGAGCAGGTTCGATTGGAGCAGCAGGCTGGAAAAAAGCTGCGTGTTGTCAGGCAAGTGCGGCGGCCCCCACAGTTTGCCTGCCGGGAGATCGGCCTTGATCGCCCAGATGCGATCCCAAAGCCGCGAGTGGTGGGCGCAAAGGTTGCGGACATAAACGAGGTGGTGGACGCAGGACACCAGAGTAAGGGGCTGCAACCGATAGCGCGTGGCGATGCGCTTGAGGTCGGATTTGTTGAGGGCCATCAGCATGCGGGAGAGTGCGCCAAACGACATGACCTCCGTCGCCACCCAGATTGGCAGATCGGGAAACTCCTGGTAGGTGACCTTGTAGTGATCGATGAAAAGTTCCCGCGAGCGCTTCGTCTCGGCGCGCAACTTGCCTAACCAATCAGGGTGGTCAGTTCGGGCGTGAAAATTCAATGGATCAACATGTCCGAATGGGCCGTAGCTTTCGCCGAAGGTGTGAGCGACGGAGGTGCGCAAATCTAACTCGATGAGTTCAATCGACTCGGTAAAAAGATCGCGGAGTGCGCGATCAAACTCATAGGCCTGCCGGACTTGCTCGAAAGTCGTTCCTGCAAGATAGGTGTGGCGCGGTTGCTCGAACACCAGCCCGTAACCGGTGAACCGGTAGTAGTTCAGGTGGCTGAGGAAATCCGCGGCAGCAGCCATGTCCGAGATGACCAAGCCGCGACTTAGCAGTCTTTGAAGCTGATCCGGAACCGAGAGCCATTTTTTCGGGTAAGGGACACTCATGGCCCAGCCCCCGTCGGTGTTGCCTCGAATTGGGGCAAAAAAGAAACGCGCCCTTGATGTGCATCATTCTTACGAACGAGGGGCACGGCGCGTGTGTTACCCAGACCATGCTTGCCCGCCCGCGCCTGCGCAAGCGGGTTCTTGGAGAATCTCGCTACACGCTTGGACAGCCATCCGATGCCGGCAAAAAGTCGGTGGGTCAGTGTAAAGTCGTTCAGGCGGAGGAGCTTCGTCTTTCGGTCTGATGGCACCGCGGCAGATGAGTGCCGGGCGCGGCTCGCCATCTTGGTGGGTCTACTCATATCGGGAAGTGGGGTCGGAAAGCTCAGCCCGTGATTACGACCGGTTGCCCGACTCCCCGATACCGATCCGGGTGGCAGGTAAGGATGAGGATTTGCAGGCGCGCGGCCTGGGCGCCGAGGACGTCGAGAACGCGGTCCTGGCGGACGGGGTCGGTGTTCACCAGGACGTCGTCGAGGATCAGGACCTGCGGCTCGTCGGTGGCGAGTTCCTGGGCGACGGCGAGGCGGAGGCAGAGGAGGAGTTGCTCCTTGGCGCCCTGCGAGAGTTGCTCGAAAGCGTGGGTCTCCTCCCGACTGCGGCCGATGCCGGCGATCTGGAGTCGCTCGTCGAGGAAGACCTGGCGGGCGGTGTCGCCGGTGAGTTCGGCGAAGGCGGCGCTGAGGCGTTGCTCCAGCGGGGCGAGGACGGCCTTGGTTGCGGCTTGCTTGCGATGCTCGATCAGGTCGTGGGCGACGCGGGCGCTCCAGCCCCGGGCCCGGGCGGCGTCGCGGCGCAGGAGCGCCTCCGCTTGCTTCTCCTCAAGTTCGGTTTCGCGCGAATACAGGCCCTGACCGCCGAGGATTTCGAGGGTGGCCTGGGCTTGGTCGCGCTCCGTACGGCGGGCCTGGAGGTCGTTGGCAATCTGCTGGAGCGACGCCGCAGAGCGCTTGTTGCGCTCGGGGAGTTTCTCGAAATCCGGCGGCAGTTCGGACCTGGTCGAAACCACGCGGGCCTCGGCTTGCGCAAAAGCCACCTGGGCGGCCGTCTTGGCGCCGGCGATGCCGTCGGGGTAGCGGTCGGCGATGCCTTTGGCCTGCGCTTCCAGGGTCCGAGCCCGGGACTCCTGATCGCTGACCTGTATGTTCGCCTGTTGCGCGGTCTGGCTCGCGGTGCGTTCCTCGGTCCGGAACTTGGCGAGTTGTTGAGGGTAGCGAGCGCGGAGTCGGCGGCGGTGACGCTTTCGGCCTGCGCGGCTTCGGCGGCTTCCAAATCGGTGAGGCTGCGGGCCTGCTCGGCCTCGGTCGGCGCGAGGGACGCCTCCTGGGCCTCGACGCGTCGGGCGGTCGTGACGGCGGCTTGGCGCAGGTCTTTGATCGATTCGTAATCGCCCAGATGGGGCTCAAGAGCGGCGGTCGCGATCTTGAGCTGCCCTTCGAGATCTTTACGGGCGGTGACGGCCTCGCGGGCGGCGACGAGTTTGTTGACGCCCGCCTGTTGCAGGGATTCCTGCAAGTCGGCTTCGGCCTGTGCGAGATCCGTGGCAACAGCCTGCGCATCGTGGGAGCCGGAGCGGACTACGACACGTCCCCAACCGACCAACTGGAGATCCAGTGCCTGCGGACTCTGGAGGCGCGCGGTCGCGCCGCCGGGAAGAGTTTGGGGTGGTGATTCCGGGGCGGTGCGGTGCTCAACCGTGGCGTCGTTATCCGGCGTGAGTTCGACGGTCAGGCCGAGGGCCTGCAGCCGGGTGCGAAGCGTGTGGACCGACTCGGCCAGCTCTTCGAGTTTCTTGAGTTTGGCCGGAGCAAGCGCGGGTAACTGGGTCTTCCTGGCTTCGAGCGCGGCGATGGCTGTGGACGCGGCTTCGGCCCTCTTGAGCTGTTTGACCAAGGCGGCGGACGAAGCAGAGAGGTCGCGAAGTTTGATGAGCGACTGGAGGCGCTGGTGTGCGGCGCGGAGCGATTGGAGGGCGGTTTCGTGCCGTGGCTGATCGGATTGAGTCTGGTCGAGGCGGGCTCGGACCTCGTGCAAGGCTTGCTCGGCCGACTGGGCGGAGGCGCGAACCTGCGCGAAGCTGGTTTGAGTGTCAGCCTGCTCGCGTTGCAGACGGGCGAGGGTGTCGGCGTCGGCCGTCACGGTGGCGAGCTTTTCCTGGGACGTGGCGAGGGCCTGAAGGTGGGCGTCGAGCTGGGCGCGCAGGCGCTCGGCGGCGAGGCTCTGATCGCGGAGCGTCGCGGCGGCGGCGCTGCGTTCGGCATGCTCCTTCTCCAACCGTGCGACCTCCGCCTCGCTTTGCTGGAAGCGGCGCAGGGCCTCGTCGAGTTCGGTGCGAGTCTGCCGGAGGCTGGCCAGATTGGCCTCGATGGCTGCTAGGTCGTCCTCCGCCTGACGGAGCGGGCCCCCGGTGCGGGATTGGCCGGTCCCGGTGATGATCGCCTCGGCGGCGGTGGCGAGGCGGAGACGGAGTTGCTCGATGACGGGATCGAGTTCGACCCGGGCGAGGCGGGCGCGGATGCGCTGACCGACGTCGGCGTCGTCGAGACCGGGCCAGAGGGCCGGTTCACCCTGCCGCGCCCAGAGGAAACCAAGAAAGCCCCAATGTTCGGGCTTGGTGGCGCCACGGCCGGGCAGCGAGGATTGCAGAAGGGCTTGGGCGCGGTGATCGGCCGCGTCGGCGTCGGCGATCAGTTCCCATGCGGCGGAGCGCTGCTGGTGGAGCTGGCTCTCGGGTTTCTGCAGGAAAGTCTTGGTGAGACGGAAACGCCCGGCGCGGGTCTCGAATTCGATGACGACGCGCGGAGCGAGGGAGGTGCCGGCGGGTTGGAGGGCCTTGATCTCCTCGCTGCGGGTGGAGTGGCGGTCGAAAAGCGCGCGGGCGGCGGCGTGGAGGGCGCTGGACTTGCCGGACTCGTTGGGAGCGGCGAGAACATTCAGCCCTGCAGCGAAGGGACCAAGCCGGACGGTCTCGCGAAAGCGCCCGACGTGCGTGAGTTCGAGGGAATGCAGGATCATGTGGTCACCTCCTGCAGTCCCTGGAGAACCGTTTGGCGAAGTTGGGCAAACCACGCGGGCGTGAGCTGTGTCAGATCGATCTTGGCGGGAGCGAGGAGGGATTGCGCCTCGGCCAGGGTCAGCGGCGGCGTGGCAATGGCCGTTGGTTGGGTTGCGGTGTCGCCGGAAGGAGCGGGGCTGGACGGCACTTGGCCGCCGGCGAAGGCTTCGAGGCGATCGATGTCGGACAGGACCTGGGCAAGAATGGGATGCCGGGCGCGGAGGTCGGCCAGTTCGGCGAGCGTCAGGGCGACACGCGTTTCGTCGGCCACCTGGCCCACGAGAAACGGCGCCAGGGTGGCATCGAGCCAGGTCCGGGTTTCGCGGAGCGCCGCCGGGGAGGCGGTGCCGGAGAGGGTGACACGCACGACGCTGCGATCGGCGGCGGGCGCCAGGGCGGCCAGCGCGGCCGCAAGGCTGGAGCGCGAGGCCTCGGGACTGAGAAAATCGAAGGTGAAGGCCCGCCACGTGAGGGTGGCGACACGGAGCTTCTGGACGCGCACCGGCTGACCGGGCGAGTCGATCTCCACCAAGGCGACATGGCCGCTGTCGTCGTTGGTGAAACGGTCAGGCTCGGGCGTACCCGGCATCACGATCCGGCCGCCATCGGTGCCGGCGAGCCAGTTGTGCCAGTGGCCGACGGCGAGGTAGTCGAGACCGGCGCGGGTGGCGGCGTTCAGTGCGATCGGGAAATCGTTGGGCTGGTGCTTGGACTCGATGGCGAGCGCGCCGTGGGTGATGCCGATCTTGATCACGTCGGCCGGTAGCGTGGCGGACAGTTCCGCTAGTTTCAGACTCGGGTCGTGACTGGAGAGCTTTTGCCGGAGCGGAGCGGCGAGCAGGCGGGCGCTGCCCCCGAGATCGATGACGCCCGCTTCGCGCAGCACATGGACGTTGGCCGGCCCGCGGAGGAAGGCCTGGCGCTGCCACACGGCGTCAGGGCCGGAATGAGGATCGTGATTCCCCGGGAGAATACAGATGGGCAGCGAGGGCTGGGCCCGGAAGAGATCGAGCACGGATCGCACGAGGGCATCGTCCACGTGGTTGTCCTCGAAGAGATCGCCAGCGATCAGGAACGCATCGACCTGATGGCCGATCGCAAGGTCCAGCGTCTTCTGCAACGTTGTGAGCCGCGCCGAGCGAAGTTGTCCGGCCTTGGGCCCGAACTGGGAGTAGCGGGCGCCGAGCTGCCAATCCGCGGAGTGTAGGAGTCGAAGCATGGATTCGATGGTGCAATGCCAGTGGCGCCGAGTTCAGCGCCGCCGCAGATGCCGCCGGGGCCATGGGTGCTTGACCGCTGCGGATCCAAGCCCGGCAGTGGCCTCGATGCCGACGTCGCAGGTTTCCCGCCGCTCCGGCGGCAGGCAACGTATTTGTCGCGCGGTGTCGGCGCCGACGCCGCCACCCCCTACGCCTTGCGGGCGAGGATCGCCTCGATCCGATCCATGATGGCGTTCATCCGCGCCACCAGGGCGCGGTAGGGCGCGGGCGTCGCGAGGTCCACCCCGGCACGCTTCACCAGATCGTACGGGTGATCCGCGCCACCGGCCTTCAGCAGGCCGAGGTAGGTGTCCACGGCGCCCGCCTCGCCCGCGAGGATCTTCTCCGCGAACGCCTGGCCCGCCGCAATCGAAGTCGCGTACTGGTAGACATAGAAGCCGCGGTAGAAATGCGGGATGTAGGCCCACTCGACAGTCACGAGGTCGTCAATCGTCAACACCCCCTCCGCGTGCCCGTGATGCCGGCGCAGGAGATCGCCGTAAATCTGGCTCAGGCGCTGCCCCGAGAGCGCGCCGCCCTTTTCCACCGTCTCGTGGATCGCGAGTTCGAACTCGGCAAACATCGCCTGGCGGAAAAACGTGCCGCGCAGTCCCTCCAGCGCCGAGCCGAGGTAATAGAGCCGCTCGTCGTCGTTGGCCGCCACTTTGAGCATGTGCTCGAGCAGCAGCGCCTCGTTGAGCGTCGAGGCGATCTCCGCCGTGAAGATCGAGTAGCGCGCCGTCGGCGGCGGCTGCGTGCGATTGGCGAGGATCGAGTGCAGGCCGTGGCCCCATTCGTGGGCCAGCGTGGTCAGCGACTCGTAGTCGTTGTTGTAATTGAGCAGCACATACGGGTGCGCGTCGTGCACGCTGCCGCTCATGTACGCCCCCGAGGCCTTGCCCGGCTGCGGATACACATGCATGAACCGCCCGTCGAGCGCGCGGCGCAGGTCCGCCGTGTAGCCGGCGCCCAGCGGGGCCGCCGAGGCCAGGGTGAGCGACTTCGCGTCCGCCAGCGGGAATTTTTTGTCGAGCCGGACGATCGGCGGATAGATGTCCCAGTAGCGCAGATCACTCACGCCCAGCAGGCGGCCGCGCAGCCGGAAGTAGCGGTGCAACGTCGCGAGGCTGGCGTTGGTTTCGGCAATCAACGTGCGGTACACCGCCTCGGGCACGTGGTCATCGTCGAGCGCCGCCGCCAGCGAACTCGGATACTTGCGCACGCTGGCCTCGAACCAGTCGGCCTTCATCTGCGAAAACAGCGCCACCCCCAGGGTGCGCTCGTAATCCCGCATGCTTTTCCAAAAGGCCCGGAACACCGCTTCGCGATCGGCGCGGTTCGCCACCGCCCGCCACCGCGTATAGCCGGCCTGGTCGAGCCGCGCCTCGGTGCCATCGGCCAGGGTGATGGTCGGCCAGGGGAGGTCGGCGTTGGCGAAGACATTGTAGAGCGAGCCGGCCGTGCCGGTGACCAGCGACGCCGCCGACATCACCCCCTCCGCTTCGGCGCCCAGGGTATGCGGCGCGGCGCGCAGGATCTCGAGCAGCGGGAAGCGATACGGCGCCAGCGCGGGCTCGGCGGCCAGAAATTCCCGGATGCGCGCCTCTCCGACCGCGAGCAGTTCCGGTCGCAGAAAACTGGTCGCGCGGCCGAACTCCGTGCCCAGCAGCCCCATCTCCTGCTTGCGCTCGAGCGCCGCGGGATCGCGGGTGTTTTCGTCGGAGCTCAGCGACGCATAGGTCGCCAACCGCCCGAAATCCTTCCGCAACGCATAGAGGAAATCAAACGCCTCGCGCAGCGTGGCGGCGCTCTCCCCCAACCGGCCCTCGTAGGACTTCACCTTCGGCAGGGCGGCCGCGACGCGCTCCTTGGCCGCCTTCCAGGCGGCCTGATCAGGATAGAGCAGCGTTAGATCCCAGACGTCGGGAGAGTTGGCGGGAGCCGGCGCGGCTGCGGCCGTGCCCGACAAGGGCACCCCGGCCGCGGCGGCAAGGACAAGGAGCGTACGCGGGTTCATGCGAACGTAGAGGAAACGTCAGGACACCGGACACGTCAACCGCCGCGGGCGCCCGCCGGCCCGCCGGGGGGTGTTCCGGCAGACAGTCTTGCCACTCCCGGGGAGAGCCATCTCCACCCCGCGCTGCCACCGGTGAGGCCCGCTCAGCGGGAAACGGGAGGAGCGCGCCCGCTGCTCATTCCCCGCCCTCGGGGCTGGCGGCCCGCGCGCCGCGACCGCCCTTGAGGCTCACGAGGTACGCCACGACATCGCGAATCTCCCGCGGCTGCAGGATGCCCAGCATCGGTGGCATGATCGAAACCGGGGGAGTCTGCTGCGCAATTTCCCCGCGTGGGATCATCTGCCGGCGCCCGTCGAACAACCGGACCGTCACCACCCCCGGCGTCTCCGCGGCGAGGGTGCCGGTCACCTCGGTGCGATCCTGCAGGGTCAGGTTCACGATGCCGTAGCCGGGGGCGATCGTCGCCGACGGATTGAGCAACGCCTCCAGCAGGTAGGCGGCGTCGCGCTCCTTGCCGATGGTGCGGAGGCTGGGGCCGACCGCGCTGCCACCCGACGATTCGACGGTGTGGCACGCGGTGCAGTTGGCGGCGAGATGATTGGCCACGAGGTCGCGGCCGCGGACCACATCGCCGCCCGCGAGGAGGTCAGCGCGGGGTCCGGCTTCTAAGGCGCGCTGCCGCGCCTGAAAGACCTGCGCCAGCGCTGGGTTCGCCGCCGCGCGGGCGCCGAGCGCCTCGAATACATCCAGTTGCAGGCCGGCGGCCAGGGTGCCCGCCGCGAGTTCCCGGGCGAGTGATTCCAGCACGGCGTCGGTCGCGGGTGCGGCGGCGCGGACGAGCAACGCCGTCGCATGCTGTTGCTCGGCGAGGCCGCGCGACTGCAGCACCGTCTGCGCCTCCCGGGCCAACCGCTGGGTCTGGTCCGGCAGGAGCAGTTCCAGGGCCGCGCGATGCAACGGCGCCGGAGATTGCGGCGCCAGCGCCCGATCAAGGATGCGAGCGAACGCCGGGTCCTGCCGCGATGCCCCCGCCAGCAGCCGCAAGGCCTGGGCGCGGAGTTCGCCCGACGCCTTCGTCTCCCCGATGATGGCGGCGACCTGCGACGCTCCCGCCGGGAGACGGTGCGCGATCAGGATCTCCACCGCGAGGGTCTTCAACCCCGGGTCGGGCTCGGCCAGCAGGGCGTCGATCCGCGGGGTCAGCACTGTCGCGATCGGCTGGGGCTGCAGCGGGCGCGCGCGGCCGTCGACCGGGTCGAGCCGTGGGGGCGCGGCCCAGAGGCGCAGCGCCGTGAGCGCTTCGACGCGGTGTTCGCGCGGTTGCGCAGCGTCGAGGGCGTAGGTGACCAGGCGCGCGGCGGCCTCCGGCGTGCCGACGCGCAGGTTGGCGAAGAGCGCCCGTCGCAGCGCGGGCGTTCCGCGCGGGGGTGTTGCCAGCAGCGCGGCCAGCGCCGGCAGGGCGGCGGGCAGCGAGGTGTCGTCGTAGATCGCCCGCGCCGCCTCGTCGATCACCAGCGGGTCCGCATCCTGGAGGAAACCGGCCACGGCGGCGTCGGCCTGCCGGCGCAGGGCCACGACCGCGATCCGGCGCACGGCCGTATTCGGATGCAGGATGCGCGCCTGCAGGGCGGCGCGATCGGCGCAGCCGGTCAGGCCGGCCGCGGCGCCGTGGCGCAGCACCGGGTCCGCCCCTTCGCGCTCCGCGAGGGCGAAGAGGGCGTCGACCGCGGCCGGCTCTGCGAACTTGCCCAGCGCGATCGCCGCCTGCAGGCGCACGCGGGCCGACTCGTCGGCGAGCAGCGACACCAGCGCCGGGCCGCTCCCCGTGGCGCCGGTGCGCGCCGCGTCGCCGAGAATCTTGGCCGCCTGCGCGCGCATCTCCGGCTCCGCGTCGCGCAGCAGGCCCTGCACCGGCGCGGGCTCGGCCGCGCGGCGGCGCAGCAACTGACCGTAGCCCCACAGTGCGTGGAGACGGGCGAGCAGCTCCGCCGTCGGCACACGGGCCACCGCGAGCAGCTCCGCCTTGCGCCCGCGGCGGGCCAGTTCGAACTGCGCGCCGAGCCGCACCCGCTGGTCCGCGTGCCCGAGGCGGCCGAGCAGCTCCAGGTTCGTCCGCTCGGCAAAGCCCTCGGCCAGCAGGGTCCGCGTCTCCTCGCGCCACGGGTGGCGCGTGCCCTCGCGGGCGTCGACGCGCCAGAGCGCCCCGAGCCCGTCGAGCGGGTAGCCGCCGATCCAGTCGACCATCATCAGGGAGCCGTCGGGTTGCCACGCCATGCCGATGCCCATCACACCGTCGTTGAGTACGCGCGCGTCGACCATGCGGTAGGTTGCCCCCGCCGGGGCGGCGCGGAAGCCGCGCATCTTGCCCGAAGGAAACTCGTTTAGCAGAAAAAGCTCCGTCTGCGCCTCGCCCAGCGCGGTGCCAGGGTTGTATTTGAACCCCGCCGGCCCGTCCGAATAGCTGAGCAGCGGCGGCAGCAGATACGCCGCCTGCCCGGGAAAGTGCGGCTTCCACAGGCCCTCGCGCATCCAGGGACTGTCCGTCTTCTGGTACTGGTAGTGGCAGCGCCAGCCGCTGTCGCTGCCCTCCACCAGGTGCACGAACCGTTCGCGCTCGCCGGGCTGGTCCGCGTCGTTGTCCACGCCGATCAAGTCGCCGAAATCGTTGAACGCGGGCTCCTGCACGTTGCGGTTGCCGCGCGTGTAGATCTCGAAGCCGCTCCCGTCGGGCTCGATGCGCAAGGTCGCCCCCTCGTGCGGCAGCACGAATCGTCGGCCCTCGCGCGAGACCACGTTCAGGCCCTTGTCGCCGATGCTCCAGTAAATGCGCCCGTCCGGCCCAACCGTAAGGCCGTGCATGTCGTGGCCGGCGTAAGCGATATGCACACCGAAGCCCGTCGCCACGATCTCGCGCTCGTCGGCCACGCCGTCGTCGTCGACATCTCGAAAGCGCCACAAGTCGGGCGCGATTGTGGCGTACACCCAGCCGTCGTGCCAGAGCACGCCGGCGGCGATGCCGGTGACCTCCGTGTTGAAGCCCTCCGCGAACACCGTGATCTGGTCCGCCGTGCCGTCGCCATCGGTGTCGCGGAGCTGGTAGATGCGCTCGGAGTGGTGGGTGAGATCCTTCCAGTCGATGGTGCCGTCGCCGTTGTGGTCCTTCAGCATGCCGCGCGGCGCGCGCAGTTTGCCCGGCGCCAGCTCGCGCTGGAGGAACTCCCGCTTGTCGTCAACGCTCGTCAGCCCGACGTCATCCGGGATCCACAGCGGGTGCTCGCGGATGTCGAGGTCGCCGACCTTGCGGCGGGTCGTGGCCGCGACGTACACGCGCCCCCAGGAGTCGACGGTGCAGGCCACGGGATCGGGGACGTTGATCTCGCCGGACCACTTGTGCAGCACGAGCTCGCCGGTGCCCGCGGCCGCAAAGTCGGCGCTCCGCGTCTGGGCGGCGGAGGCGACCGGGAGATGCAGGAGGGCGGAAGCGGCGCCGGCGGCGAACGCGACCGCGCGTCGAAGGGGTGAGCGAACGGAGACCATGAGCGAAGAACACCCAAGCCCTTGCCGAGGATTGCCCGCCTGTCGCGGAAATTCCGGCGCGCCATGGCCACTTCGTCACGTATTACGTGACAAGCGCGGACTCCCGGTCGGGCGGCCAAAATGGGGTCGCACCGGGAATCCGCACCAGTCGGAGCGCCATCCGGCGGGGCGCCACCGCCACCGATCCCTGGCCCGGTCGGTTGCGAGCACCGCGGTACGGATTCCGGACCTGACCCCATCCTTCGCCTCCAGCCGCCAGCCGTCTCATGGCGCGACTTTCACTTCGCAGAGCTGCCGCGCCGGGAGGCGCAGCGCCACCCGCGTGCGCGGTCCGGCAATCTCGATCGTCAAGGCGGACCATTCCGTCGCCACTCCGTGCTCCGCCGCCGTCGCGACGGTGAGGCGATAGCGCCCGGGCTTCAGCCCGTACAGTTCGGCCTCCAGGAGCCGCGGCTCGGCGCCAAAGTGGAACAGCCGGGCGGAGAATCGCTCCGGGGACGCGGCCGTGACCAGCGCGGCAATTTCGCGCGGTGGCGTGAGCCAGCGTACGGCGTTCATCGGAAAGAAACGCGGGCTGCCCAGGTCGCCCGAGGCCATCGTGTAAAGCAAGTCGAGCGCCAGCCCGGGGCGCCGCTCGGCAGTGTAGAGGTTGAGGTACTTGCCGTGGAAGGCCTGGATGCGATCCGTCCAACGCACTTCGCTGGTGTACGCCTCGAAGTTGGTCGCGAGCGCGGTCGCCGTCTCGCGCAGCGCCCGTTCCAGGCGCGCAGTGTCGCCATCGAGGCGATACGCGGCGTAGGCGCTGCCGCCCTCCCGAATCAAGTCGTCGAAGGCGGTGTCGCCCGTGAGGGTGCGGTACTTCGGCAGGACCCCAAGCACCGCCCGGCCTGCCGCGCGCACGCTCCAGGGCAGCGAACCCGGTTTACCCTCGCCGAGCTCGCCTTGGCGCTGGCGCCGGAGCAGGCGCGCGAGCGCCGCCACCGGCTCCGCAAACCGTCGTTCGCCGGTGAGGTGGTACGCGAGCAGGAAGTGGGGCAGCATCTCGTCGATCGCCCCGGGGAAATCGTACAGCCCGGTGTCGTAGAAACCGGCTTTCCACCAGCGGTCGCCGTGGCCACCCGCCACCCCGTCGGGCCAGCGCAGGGATGCCGGCGGGATGCCGGCGGGTTTGCCGTTTTCCGCGCGCGCCGTCGCGTCCACCCAGGTGTCGATCCACCGCGTGAAGAGCGCCGTGAGAGCCGGGTCGCCGGTGCGCAGCCAGTACAGCAGCGTGGGCTGCATGGTGCGGAAGTGATACGCGGTGTCGCTCGCGCGGCCGCCGGTCAGGTCCACGCCGCCCGCGCCGATCCAACTGCTCTTGAATTGCAGCCGGCCGCGCGCGTTGACGCCCATCCACACGTCGCGCATCAGCTCCGCCAGCCGGAGCGTCCGCCGGCCCCAGACCGGATCGTCGGGGCGGATCAGCATCATGGGTGTAAGGGAGTCGGCCGTGTCCTCGGACGAGTGTTCGGCGTCGAAGGGTTTCGCCATGAAACCCGCCTGCAGGTGCGGCAGACGAAAGATGCCCGCGCTGATCCGTTCCTGCGCGGCCTCGATCTTCGGCTCCTGGAAAGCCACCAGCACCGCCGGCCAGGTGCGCCACAACTCCACGTCGTCGCCCCAGCCCCCGCCGAATTCGCCGTTGGGCAACTGGCGGTGGTCGATCCACCACTCGACTACGTCGGCCCACTTCTCGAGGCCCGACCGTTGCAGGTTGGCCCATTCCGGGGCCCGTGGGTCCGGCTCAATCCGCCGCGGCCAGGGAATCGGCGTGCCGAGGTACATCCCGATCACCGGATTGTCGGGGAACGCCTGCCGCGCGATCGCCAGCAGTCGCCGGCCCTCGTCGAACCAGGGACCGCGCTGCGCCGGGTTCTGCGCGATCGAACCGCGCTGGATCGGATACCAGATGAGCATGCGCCCGCGGTACAGGCAGTGGAGGGGGTAGAGCGGAGAAGCCGGGTCGATCCGCGGCGGAAAGTCGTCGGCCGGCGTGTCCTTGGTGCGCCGGATCGGCAGGTAAAAGAAACACAGGTAGCCATTCTCGGCTCCCCGCACGCCGTCGCCCGGTTCGGTGGTGAAGCGTTTCAGGGCGGCGTACTGCTCGGCGATCGGGAGCAGGCGATCGAGATCGGCGGCCATCGTTGCCGGGAGATCCGGCCGTTGCCGCAACTCGCGCAGCAACTCGAACCGCACGCGGTCTTCGCGCGCGTTGCCGGCTTGCGCGATCAAGGCCGCGACCGCGCCGGCGGGTGGCTCGGCGGTGCTCCCACAGCAGCAAAAACCGGCCACCGCCAGGCCGAGGAGGGCGAGGTGTGGTCTCATGATTCAGCGCACGAAGGGCTGCGCCGGATACGCCGCACGCTGCCGCCACCACTCGGCCCCGCCGGCCGGCGAACCGTCCGCGGCGTACGGCCCGGGCACCGGCGCCAGCCGGCGGAGTGGGCTGTCGGGCGCAAGCCGGAAGTCCAGCGCCGCCGGCGCGAGAAAGCGCGGATCGCCGGCGCTTGCCGCGCTTCCGAGGGACGCTCCGCGGTTGTCGTGAAAGTGGTTGCCCGTGATCTCGATCTCGCTGCCGGAGGCGGCCTCGAGCAGCCAGGGGTTGATCGTCGAGCCGTTGCCGACGAAGACGTTGTGCCGGACCGCGATCGTGCTCGGCCGCGCGGGCTCGCGCAGGGCCCCGGAGCGCGCCACCGCGATCGGCCGCTCCTGGTCGAAAAACAGGTTATGCTCGATGCGCAGTCCCTGGTGCGGCGAGGCGATCGCGATCGTGTCGCCCCGGTGGGTGCCGGCGAAGACGTTGTAACGCACCGTGATTCCGCGCATGCGCACCCCGCCCTTGCCCAACACGAGCACGGGGCCGGCGTTGATGCCGGCGAACACGTTGTGCTCGTAGACCTGGCCGCCGAAGAGGTTGTCGCCCTGCGCGTCGGCGTGGCTCCGCCCCTGCGCCTCGATCATGAACACCGAGCCGGCGTCCCACTGGTTCTGATCGTGTCCCCAGATGAAGTTGTGGCGGATGATCGCGCCGGGCATGTTGCGGCAGTTCACCGCGCCCACCCGCGCCGCCGGCCCCGCCCACGGCCCGCCGTGTTCGACGATGGCGTTGTGCTCGAAAACGTGCCCCTCCCCGTGCACCTGGAAGCACTCCTTGGTCGGCCGGAAAAAGAGGTTGTGGCGCACCGTCCAGTGCGCGCGGTCGGCGAACGCCGGCGGGATGAGCCCGTCGCCGGTGGGTTCGCCGCGCGGCAGCACGGTGTTGGCATCGAGCAGGAGGTGGATGAAGCAATACCGCCACTCGTTGTCCTCGAAGAGCACATGCCGCTGGCGCACCCGCTCCCACTCGGCGGCGTAGCCGCGCCGGTGAAATTCGAAGGTGCGGGTCAACAGGCGGAATTCGACGCCGCGGATTTCGGCGTGCTCGAGGTTGCCGTCGAACAGCCCGCGCCCCTCGCCGTCGCGCAGCAGGTGGCCGTTCTTGTCCGGCCCGCCGTACCAGGACTCCAGCCGGCACGCGTTCGGATCCCGACCGTCGAAGGGCCGCAGGTAGAGGGTGCCGGAGACGAAGTCGTACCAGCGGTCACCGGGCGTCCGCAGCGCTTCCAGGCCGTCGGCCCACACGGTCGGCCGGTCGTCCTGCAGCACCATGTACGGGGCCAGCGTGAAGCGGTGCACGCCCGGCACCTGCTCCGGCAGGCGGTTGGCCGCCAGCGCCCACTTCAGCTTGTCGGGGGTCCATTCGTTGAGGTGAAACCCCGGCCGGGTTTCCCAGACGCCGGGCCGGCCGGGCGTCGGTATCCAGGGAGTGGTGATGCGCCAGCCATCGTCGAACACGACCCGCTCGTACCACCGCCCGCTCCGGCGCGGCACCGCCCCGTTCGCCCCGGGTTCCGCCGGCATCGCCGACAACACCGCCGGCGCCCCCGGCCGGCCCAGCAGGGTCAGCCAGTACTGCGTCGCCGTCGACGTCATCCGGTACACGCCTCCGCGGAGGAAGATCCGGTCGGAGCGCTGCTCGCGGGAGGCGCGGGCGCGAACGTGCTCCAGGGCCTTTTCCAGCGTGAGAAACGGGCGTTCGCGGTCGCCCGGGCCGAAGTCGCTGCCGCGTTGCGGATCGACGACGAAGTCCGCCGCCAGCAGCGGCAGCGCGGCCGCCATCACCCCCCACCCCAGCCAGTGAAGCCACTGTTTCATCGCTGTAATTCCTCCTCTCGCAGGGCACGCGGGGTGAACCGCACCTCGCGGATCGCGCCCTTGAACCACGACACCCGGTTCTGCCGCACGCCCAGCGAGGTCCGCCCGCGGCCGAAGGCCTCGAACCGCGCGGGCGCCTCGCCCTGCCTGGCTCCGTTCACAAAGTGCGCCAGGGTCGTGCCGTCGTAGCGCAGCGCCGCCCAATACCAGCGTCCGGTGGGATGCATCCGCGCCGGGTCCACCAGGACCACGCCGCCGGGCGCCGACGGCGCCGCCGCTCCCAGGAAGCTGTCGAGCCACCAGCGTCCCTGGCCGTCGAGCCGGGTCTCGAGCAGGGCCCGGAGGTTTTTCTCATCCTGCAGATGCAGGAACCGCTGCGCCGGCTCCCCGCCCTCGTCCGGTCGGAAGTGCGCTTCGATGGTGAAGGCTCCGGCGCCCGCCAGCGGCAGATCCGGCACCAACACGCCGTCGTCCCGGCCGTCGAAGACAAGCGCCCCGCCCTCCGCCCGCGGTGCGCCCCAGACCTCCGTGCGGTGGCCGCCGACCTCCTCCGCCCGATCGAGGCGCCAGGTCGTAACTCTGTCGCGGCCGGCCCCGGCGGGCGCGCCGGCCGCGGGCGAATCGATCGCCGCCAGCATGGAGGGCACGTTGCGCAGCCAGTCGGCCATGTCGCGCAACTGAAAG
The DNA here is from genome assembly GCA_964504885.1 of uncultured Opitutus sp. Taxonomy (GTDB): domain Bacteria; phylum Verrucomicrobiota; class Verrucomicrobiia; order Opitutales; family Opitutaceae; genus ER46. Next base: position 86,214 of record CAZDGC010000009.1, on the reverse strand, counting down.
CGCTCGCGATCCCGCGCCGCACCGGTGGCGCCGGGCTCCCCGTTGCGCGGCACCCGGCGCGGCGGTTGCAACGGATCGCCTTCGCGTCCGATCGTCTCGAACCAGACCGGCGGATTCGCCGCCCACGTTTCGAGCAGGCTCCGGTAGCGGACATCGCCCGTCTGCCGGTAGGCCCAGGCCGCCACCCGGCCGCAATCGAGGCCGGCCTTGAAGCGGCCCTGGTACCGCGCGGCCTCCGCCTCCGGCAGGTGGAGCAACTCCGCCCAGTCGAGCAGCGCCTGCCGGACCACGGCGCTGCCGGTCAGTTCGACGGTGTCGAGCAGCAGGTCCATCGGGCCGAACTTCAGGAGAAACGACTTCGTCTGCGCCTCCGCCGACTCGTCGGGCGGCCCCTTCTTTTTCCCCGCCTGATCGAGCCGGAACTTCGTCTGCGCGAGCCCCGGTCCGAGCGGCGGGGCCACCTCGCCGGTCGCCGGATCGAACCGCACGTACTGCCGGATGCCGCGGCCGCGGATGCGATGCGCGCAGATCGCCTCCGTCGTTCGGCGGAGCAGTTCGCCGTAGCGCGCCTCGCGCGTGGTCTCCCACAGGAACAGCAGCGCGCTGGCATGCACGGCCAGGTCCATGGTGTTGCGTCCGTCCTGCATCGCCTCGGCCTCGAGCGTGTTGGCGGTGAACGAATCGTGGATGAAACGGATCAAGTCGCCCGTGTGTTCATCCCCGGTGAGGAAGTAGTGGAGCCGCTTGTTCTCCGGCAGCGTCATCCGGCGCTTCTTGGCGGCGCAGCCGTAGTGGTTGACGTTGTGGCGCGTGCCGTTGCCCGCCAGCGGACCGCCGTGGTACATGTCGACGTCGCCCACGTGGCGGGTCATCGCCTCCGCGAGGCGGAAGAGCCGCACATCGCCCGAGTGCAGGTAGGCGCTCCACAACCCCTCGGCAATGCAGTGCTCGTTGTTGTTCCACGCGTAGCCACCCTCGTCGCGGCACCAGGCGTCGCGCGCCGGATCGTAGCTGTGCACCAGATCGCCGTAGTCGAGGAACGAATACCACCGTCGCGCCGCCGGCTCGGCGACCAGGAAGTCCGTCACTTCCTGCAGGGGCCGGCCGTGGCGGGCGGCGAACTCCGGGGTGAGCGCCGCCCGGTCGCCCCACACGCGCGTCGACGCCATCCAGTCCGGGGCCGCGGCCAGGCGCGGCGGCTCCTGGTAGAGCAGCGCGTCGCGCGCGGAATCCGCGTCCGCCGCCCCGGCCGCCACCGCGAGGAAAAACTCCGAGGTCTTCGCGATGTGCCGGGCGCCCAGGTCCGCGACGGCGATCCGGCCCGCCCAGTCGCTCTCGGGTTGCAGGCGCGTCGGTTCCGGCCCGCTGGCGGAAGTTTCGTAAAGCTCGGAGTGGGTGAAGTCCGAGTAGCGCCGCAGGTCGAGCGGTTCGGCATAGGGCGAATAGAAGTACGCCGTGATCTCCGGCTGTGCCAGATCGACGGCGATCGCCTTCGGGCTTTCCTGCCAGAAGTTCCGCACCCCGGCGGCAACAGCGATCCCGCCGGCCTCGAGCCGGCCCCATCCCGGGCTGCGCCCGCCGTCCTCCATGCGCACCGCGGAATGCCGCGCCGGGTCGGTCCACTTCCGGATCGAGTAACTCATGCTGTCGTCCTGGGCCAGCACCGCAAACTTCCACGCCGGCCGGTTGGTGCCGAAGTTGGACGCGATGCGGTGCCCGCGACCGGTCTCGCTGCCGAGGACCGCCGCCGTCACGCGCTCGAGCCGCGGAGCCAACCGCACGCCCAGGGCCCGCAGGAAGTCGCGCTCGGGATCGCCGTTGTAGACGACAGTGTGCACGCCGTGAATCCGGCCGGACCCCGCGTAGGCGTAGAGGCGCAGCGCAAGGGGCCCGAACTCCTCTCCGTTTGCCGCCCGGTGGGTGCCGGCGAGTCGAATCACGACCCGCTCCGTGCCAGCCTCCTCGAGGGTCGCGGTCAGATCGCGCGCGCCGCGGCCGGCGGCGAACTCGATCCGCGCGGTGCCGGTCTCCGTGCGCCGCTCGATCTCCGCAAACGGCACCCCGCCGCCCCCCGGGCCCAGCAGCGGCTGGGCGCCGCTCCCGGCAACTGCTGTCAGTTCAGAGAAGAGGCGGTCGCCGCGCCGGGGCACGGCGAAGGCGATGACGCCGGTCTCGACGCGGATCTCGCGCTCCGTCTGCACGGCCCGGATACGTCCGGGCTCCGGCGGTGCGGCGCCGGCCCCGGTCACCACCTCGAGGACCAGCGGCGTGCGCCCGGCGGCACGCAGCGGGGCCCGCAGCAGGACGAGCACCCACTTCAGGCTGCCGTCCGGCCACCAGGCGGTGCGGTTCACCTGCGCCGGCAGGACGTGCCCGCGGTCGTCTCGGACCCGGAAGCTCGCGTCGCCGGCCACCGCACCTTGCGGCAGGGGAATGCCTCCCTGCACGAACCAGCCGGAGTGCGCCACGGCGACGGTGTTCTCGACGTGGAACGGGATTTGCCTGGAGGCCGCCGGGGCGGCCCGGGCGGGCAACCCGATCACGAGCGCCAGGAGGAGCGCCGGCCAGAAAACCGGTCCTCGCAGGAACGGAACGGGTGCAGGGCGGCAACGCTGGCGGATCGATCGGGCGGCGACTGGGCGCAGGTTCATACGATTGGGGTGCAAGATCCCACAACCTGCCGCGGCCTGGTCGGTGCAGCCACGAAGCGTGAGAGAGTGGTTCTTCGTCCACTCGCTCACGCTCGTGGCTACTGGAATCGGCCGACGTCGGGCAGACATGCTGGGCGGCTGGGGCACTTGCCCCGGTGGATCGAGTGCGCTCCCCCGTGGCGGACGCCGTCAGGCTTTCCCGACCGGGGTGCGTCGAAACGCTGACGCGTTCCGCTACGACAGCAGGTTGGTCCGGACATGCGAAGGGCGACTGTTCCGGCCTAGAAGTTGCCTTTCACCCCGAAATCGATCCGCGCCGGGGTGGTGAAGTACCGGCCGTTGCGGCCGGGAACGTCGATGTATTGCTCGGTGGGCTCGCTGAGGAGGTTCTTCACCTCCACGAACAGGGTGTGCTGGCGGTAGGCTTTGAAGCTCAGCGACAGATCGACGATTCCGCGTTCGTCGGTGTAGCGGCGCAGGGAGTTGCTGCTGATCGAGACGCCGCGCCAGTTGTACTTCACACTGGCGAACAGGCGCGACCGCCGTAACGACACGCCCGCGTTGGCCGCGCGCGGATGAAACCCCTCCAGCGCGCCCTGGGTGCCATCGAACGAACCCTGCGCGCGCACATAAGTGTAATTGGCGAACACGCTCACCCCCTGCAGCCAGCGGGCCAGCCCTCCCAGTTCCTGTGAGTAGTTGAGCTCCAACCCGTCGACGCGCGCCTCCCCAAGGTTGGCCTTGGTTACCAGTTCGTAGCCCGCGTACTGGCCGTCGAACCCGTTGTTCGGACCGTCGGGCACCACCGTCGTGGACGAGCGGATGTAGTCTGCGATTTGCTTGCGGAAGGCCCCCGCCGACAGCACGCCCACCGGCTCGAAGTAGAACTCGACGCTGGCGTCGAGGTTCTCCGAGGACTGCGGCCGCAGCTTGGTGCCCGAGAGCGTTACGCGGCCCTGGCCGTTGTTGAAGTCCGGATTCACCGTGAAGCTGGGGAAGACGTTGCTGAACTCCGGCCGGCCGATCGTCTCGGTGTAGCTGGTCCGGAGGAGCAGATTCTTCGTCACCGCGTAGCGGAGCTGCAGGTTGGGGAAGAGGTTGTCATACTCGTGGGTCTGGGTGTTGCGCCGGGCGAACCGCGCCTGCGCCTGGGCGAGGGCGTCGCCGCCGGCGGCCGCGGCCGCACGCCCGGCGGCGGCATCATCGATGGCGCCGGTTCCGGTGATCTTCGTCTCCTCGTAGCGGAAGCCGCCGAGTACGCCCAGCTTGCCCAGCCGGACATCGCCCATCAGGTAGGCCGCCCCAACCTCCTCGCGCGTCGCCCGCAGTCCCTGCGCGTAGCTGATGAAGGTGGTGGCCAGGTTCTCGCTGAAGGCCCGGGGCGTTGACTTGAAGTACTCGCCAATGCGCCGGATGCCCGGCCACGGCACCTCCCCGTACTCGGGAAACGGACGGTGGACGAACACGTCGTCACGAAACTGCGAATACACCCCCGGGGCGTTGTCGTCGGCGGTGTTGGCCACGCCGTCGGGGCCCACGAAGGTGAAATTGCGGGTGCCGGTGGCAATGTCGCGCCGCTGCCGTCGCTGGTTGAGACCCGTCTGGAGGAAAAAGGGGAAGCGGCCCTCGAAGTCGCGGCGGACGTTGAGGGTGCCGCCCCGGATGCGATCCAAGCCGTCGACCTGCTCGTCGGAGGCGGACAGGCGCGTGTAGCTGGCGATATTCCAGACATCGCGGCCGGCGAGCTGGGTGAAGGCCGGGGTCGGGTCGCCGCGGCGACCGTCGAGCCGGTAGGAAATGTTGGTGTTGCCCGAAAGGGTCGCGCTGCGGATGCCCGCAGGCAGCGAGCGGTAGCGGTTCATCGAGCGGCCGAGAGCCAGGCGGGCGTCGATGCGCCACGGGCCGGACTGGCGCTTTACCCCGAGGGTGTAGTTCGTGCCCTCCCCCGTCTTGTCCTGAAAGCTGGCATTGGAGGTCGACTGCGTGCTCGCGGCGAGGGGGGCCGTCATCGCGGTATCGGTGAAGCCGGGTGCGACGGTGGTGGACTGGAGCGTGAACGTGCGGCCGCGGTTGTCGAGCTGGCTGCGGCCGAGCTGGCTGCGCAGGAAGAGCGTGGTGTGCTCGTCCACCTTGTAGTCCAGGTTCATCGAATACGACTGGCGCGAAGTCGTGGGACCGCCGTCCGTGATCTGGAGCTGCCGCTGCCAGGCATCGGCGGCTCCGATCCGTGGGCCGTTGGCGCCGCCGGGATAGGTGTAGGCCGCGATCGCGCGCGGCGAGGGCGCGTAGTACGAGTAGGCATTGGCAGTGAGAACCACTCCGAGCCGCCCGCCCAGCAGGGTGTCGGAATAGGACAGATTGCCGCCGGGCCGGATCTTGGCCGAGGTGTTGTCGCCCCCGCCATAGGTCTGCCGGAAGCTGAACTGATCGGTCGCGGGCCCGTTGAAACTGAGGTTGTAGCTGATCCGGCGTCCCTTTTGCGCAAATGCGCTCTTGCCCACCAGGTTGACGCTCCCGCCGATCGAGTCGCCGTCCATCGCGGGAGTGGGCGCCTTCGTCACCTCGATCCGCTCGATGTTCTGCAGCGAAACCTGGTCGATCTCATAGGCGCGGGTGGGATTGCCCGAGGAGGCATTGGGCGCCCGAAAGCCGTCGATCGTGACCGAGTTGAGGGCCGGGTCCATGCCGCGCACCCGGATGAAACGCGCGTCCGAACCTCCCTGGCCGGAGTAATCCACCGTCACGCCTGGAAGGTTGCGCATGAACTCGCCCAGCGCCCCACCGGCCAGGTTGGTGAACTCGTCCGCCGCGACGACACTGACAAGGTTCTCGGCTCGCCGCTGCTTGGTAATCGCCTCCGCCCGCCCCTCGCGCTCGCCGGCGACCACGAACGCCTCGAGGGCGTAAATCTCGGAGTCCAGCGCCACCTCGACGCGCGTGATCGCGCCGGGGGCGACCGTCACGGCGCGGCGCTCCGGAGTCAGCCCGGTGTAGGAAATCACCAGGGTGTGCACGCCGCTGGGAACGCCCGCCAGGGTGAAACCGCCTCCCGTCTCGGTGAACACCACCCGTTCGGTACCGGCAAGGACCACTTCCGCCTTATCGAGATAGGCGCCCGTCGCGCGATTCGACACGGTGCCGGCGATGGCGCCGGTGCCGCCCGCCACTGCCGGTTGCGGTGCCGCCGGCTCGCCGTTGTCGCCGCCGCTCCGCGCTTCCCCGGTCGGACCCACCGCTCGCCGCACACTCAAAGCGCCGGATCGTTCGTCCTCGACCACCGTCAGTCGCGTGCCAGCCACCAGGCGCCGCAGAGCCACGACCGGGGGCAGCGAACCCCGCACCGCCGCGGTACGCTCTCCCGACACCACGTCGGGGTCGAAAAGGAGTTGCCGGCCCGACTGCTCCGCAAATCGCCGCAGGGCGGGGCCGGCGTCGCCGGCCGGGATATTGAAGGAACGCGCTTCCGGCGCGGCATTGAGGGCCCCCGCAAAGGCGAAGGCGGCGAGAACAAGTACAGGGAGTCGCATGGGGTCGGTCGCGCGCCGGGCGGAACTGCTGCGCCGCGCTCCCCCTGCAAGACGCAGCGCGCGCCGATTTCCGTGATCCCGGGTGCGGACGGCACCGCGCGGCCGCGTCTCAGCGGGCCGCCCGCAGCAGCACCTCCCCATCCTCCTTCCGCTCGGCGGCGATATCGAAGGCCTCGCCCAGCAGCCGCACGAACCCGTCGAGATTGTCGGCCCGGAAGATCCCGCTGATCCGACGGGTGCGCAGGCGCGGGTCGCTCAGCCGGAGGGGTTGCTCCGGGTGGTGACGGTTGAACGCCATGATCACCTGCTCCAGGGGAAGTCGATCGAACACCAGCCGCGTGCCCTGCCACGCGAGCGAATCCGACATTTCGGCCAACGACACCGGCGTCACCGACACCGCCGGCGCGGGGGCGGGCAGCTCAGGCGCGGGGCGGGCCAGCCGCGCGACCCGCGCCCGCTGGCCGGCTTCGACCGGGCTGGGCGGCAAGATTTCCCCTCCCACCGCTCCCTCGACGCTCACCCGCCCCTCCGTGACGAGCACTTCGATTCCACCCGGTGCGTGCCGCACGTTGAACGCCGTGCCCACGGCGAGCACCTCGATGCCGTCCACCGCCACGACGAACGGTCGCGCGGGATCCTTCACCACCGCAAAATGGGCCTCCCCTTCCAACAGGCGCACCCGCCTCCGCGCCGGCGAGAACTCCGGCTCAATCCGGCTCGATCCGTTCAGGTCCACTCTCGTTCCGTCTGGAAGCGTCAGCCGCCGCGAGGTGCCCGGCACCTCCAGAAAAGTGCCGGCCGTGGCCGCACTGCCGCTCGCCAGAGCGCCGCCTTCCCTCCGGGCGTCGGCGCGCGGCAGCCAGAAGTACCCGAAGGCCACGGCCGCCGCGGCCGCCCCCAGCCCGCCCACCCAGCACCGGAGCCGCCAACGACGCAGCCGCGCCGCCGTCGCCGCGTCGAGCGCCCGTGCTTCCGCCGCCAGGCTCGCGACCGCACTGACATCGCCCAGGTCCCGCCAGCTCGCGGCGAAATGCCGCAACTCGGCCGCATGGCGGGGATCGGCCGCCTCCCAGGCCGCCAACTCCGCCGCCTCCCCGGCGGTCAAGCCGCGATCGCGGCGCGCCACCCAGGCCGCAGCCTCGGACGCAACCCGATCCTCCGACCCCTCCGGCGAGGGGCGTGGTGAGTGGGGAAAAGGAATGGGCGAGTCCGCGCTCATGATCTCACTCGCGCCCCAAACCCCGCGCGCGGAGGAACTCGCCGCAGCGGCGGGTGCCGCTGGCGACCAGCGATTCGACCGTATTCTCCGTAATGCCGAGGCGGAGCGCGATCTCGCGCTGGGAAAGACCCTGGATTTTGCGGAGCAGGAGCACCTGACGACAGCGTTCGGGGAGCGATGCGATCGCCTCGGTCAGCAACCCCAGCTCCTGGCGGCGACTGACGATTTCAACCACATCGGGCCCCTCGTCCAAGACGGCGCGCCCATCGATTTCCGTGATCGGGATTACTTCCGCCACGCCGCGGCGGCGGAGCAGATCCCGCACCGCGTTGCGCGCCACCGCGAACAACAGCGCCCTGGGCGACACCACCGCCTCGCGCGTGCGCAGCCGGATCACCCGGAGGAAACACTCCTGGGCGAGGTCATCCACCTCGCCAGACGAGGACAACGAATGCCGCAGGTAGGAACGCAGTGCTGCCTCGTGCGGCTGGATGTTTTCCATGAACCACTGCAGATCCGGGTCGGAGATCCTCGTGGCAGCAGCAGGCATGCGCTTCATCGAACCGATCGGGCTCGCCGACACAAGGCCGCGCTGCCGGCGGGTCATGACCGCCTTGTCACGTATTACGTGACAAGCACGCACGACCGGTCGGACGGTACGAACCGGAGGAGCGGACCGAAGACCTCAGGCTATACCTCTTACCTTTGCCGTCCTGAAGAACGGAGGGTGGCAGGCTCCTTCGTCGGCCAATGGAAAGAGGTAAAGCCTGAGGTCTTGGCTCGTTCCTACCCGTGCCGCTCCGGGGCCGGCGCCCGGACGCGGAGGCCGGCCAGGGCCAGCGCGCCTGCGAACACCCCGGTAAAGATCAAATCGCCGGCGAGCGTGTTGCGGAAGAACCAGAGCGTGGGCGGAAACTCCGGGTGCCCCACGGTCATGGCCTGCCACCAGCCGGCCGCCGTGCCGGCATAGTAGGGATCGGCGGCCCAGGCGGTGGTGTTGGTCACGACGTAAAACACGAGCGAACCCGCGAGCGAGCCGGCGCCAAGGTTGAGCCAGTGCGGCCGGCGGGCGACCAGGCGGCCGATGCCAAGGGCCGCGGCGATCGCCGCGGCGCGCAGCACCATCTCGGGCAGCGTCCAGGTGTGGCCGAAGGTGGCGGCGTGGTAGTGGTTGAGCCAGAGATCCGACAGCGTCAGCGCGGCAAACGGCACCAACCACAGGCGCCAGTCGCGAAAAAACACCGCCGCGCAAAACGCAAGGGCGGTGACCGGCGAGAGGTTGAACAGCGCTGGTTCCAGCACGACGGCGATACGCCAGGCCGCGGCGGCCAGGATGAGGAGGAGGGCGAGTGCAGGCAGTTTCATGGGAGGAAGAACTCTCAATCGAGCGTCAAATCCGGCAGAGCCCCGGCCGGGGTGGCGCCCGCGGCGTGACCGGGCGCGCCGGTGGCTGGAGTCAGAATCGTGTCCGCCGCCTCGCGGAGCGCGGCCAGGAACGGGGGCGCATCACCCTGGCGGCAGAGGCGCTCCCAGCGTTCGTCGAGCACGAGCACGACTTCGCGCGGCCACCCCAGCTCGCGATCGAATTCGCCCAGCAGTCCGAGCGTCGCGACGGCGGGCAGTTCGAGATACACCTGCGCCACGCCCGTCTCGGTCACCAACGCGCGCACCACCTCGGGCAGAAACGCCTGCGCGGGACAGCACGGACAGGGCAGCAGCACGCGGCGCACGGCGAGGCCGGGCACCGTGCGGATGAAGCGTTCGAAACGCGTGCGGCCCTCCTCGGCCAGCACCACGCCGCAGCGCTGCCCGGGCGCCGCGGCGACCAGCGCACGGATGTGCTCCTGCACCCAGCGCGTCTTGCCTGCGCCGCGCGGACCGGTGACGACGACGCACCGCGGTGGCATGGTCAGAGACCGTATTCCGCCGGCAGATACCGGTTGGCATCGGCCACCGCCTTCTGCTGCGCGATGAAGTCTCCCTCGTCATCGGGCAGGGCGTCAAGTTGCGCGGCCAGGGTGTCGAAGTAGCCGACCTCCCGCGGCGCGATCCTCAGGCGGCCCGCCGCGTGGCCGGCGCCGAGGCAGGCGAGCGCGGCGCGGGCGGCGGCCACGCCGGCGCGGTAGTGGTTCGGGGCCGCGACGATGGCCCCGGCGATCGCGATCACGTTGTCCGGGGTGAGCACCCAGGCCTGGGGATCGAGAGCGGCATCGGAGTCGACGAGCCAGCGGCGCAACGTGAGGGCGGACTCGCGCCCCTCGGCGAGGGCGCGGTTCAGCAGGCGGCAGTCGTAGACGAGTTGTTCGAGGTAGCAGGTGGGCGCCATGCCGCCGAGCAGACGGATGTTCTGCACGGACTCGTTGGACCAGGTGTCGGCGTAGGCGGCGGCGATGTTGCCGAGGGGGCTGAGGTGGGCGCAGGCGGCGGTCTTGCCCTCCATCGCCATCGGACAGCCGGTGATGGCCTTGAGGTACGGGTTTTCGTAGCCGCAGTCCTTGCCCGGGCCAACGGCGCCGTGCTCGTAGGCGACGAGGCTGCGCACCGCGCAGATCGCGCGGACGACGGCGGCGAAGACGCGCGGGATCATTTTCTGCTCGGCCAGCACCATGGCGGTGTTGCCGAAGCCGCAGGCGGTGTCGCCGGCGCAGATCGCGCCGTGGTGGCGAGCGACCCCAGCGAGCGTCCGCCAGAGGAACTCCATGTCGCGCGCGCCGAGGACGCACTGAGCGAAGATCACCTGGCCGAGGTCGCAGAGCATGAGCGCGTCGTCGTGCAGCTCCTTGCCGCCGACCGACTCGATGCTCAGCAGCTCGGCGCCGGCCGCGGCCGAGCGTTCGAAGAGCTCGAGCATCCGATCCCAATGTTCGCCGGAGCGCAGCACCGGCGGGCGGGCGAACTCGCGGTTGTCGTTGGGCGTCATGCGCAGCACGGACGGCAGGCCGTGCCGGGTCCGCGCCTCGGCCATGCCCTCGAGCAGGATTTCCACGAGGGCGACGCCGAAGTCGGGCTGCGCGGTCATGGGTGGCACCGTCTCGAACTCGATCACCACCCCGGGCGCCGCGAGCTCGGCGGCGCGCAGGAGGGCGCCGGAGATGATCTGGCGGTAGTGGCGCTCCACCTCGGGCATGGTCGCCCCGGTCACCTCCATCGGCGGCAGGGTGAAGTTGAGTTCCGGATACACCTGCCCGCCGCCGAGGTGCAGGCCGTGCCGGGTGCGGAGCGGGCGCGCAGCGGTGCCGAACAGGAGATCGTCGGGCCGCGGGAGGGCGAGGGTGCGGAAGGGCATCATGGCAGGGCGGGAAACGCGGTTGGCGCGGCGGCGCCGGCGCTCCGGAAGGCGTCGACTTTGGCGAGGATCTCCGCCTCTCGTCCGGGCATGCTCAGCACGTCGCACTCGCTGCCGAGGATAAACGGATGCCCCGCCGCCGCCATGCGCGCGCACAGCTCCTCCGCCATTCGGACCACCTCGGCGAGGCTGAGCTCGGGGGAATAGAAGCGCTTGGTCGGCAGGTTGCCGTAGAGTACGGTGTCCTTCGGGACGAGCGCGGCGTCCTCCCAGAGGCAGCGGGAGCTGCCGAGGCTGATCATCGCCGCGCCGAGGGTGGCGAAGCGCCGGACCATGTCCGGGGTGAGCTCGCCGCAATCGTGGAAGATGAGGTCGACGCCGGCACCGGCCAGGGTGCGGGCGAGGCGCTGCATCGGCGCCATGACAAAGCGCTCGAAAGGCTCCGGGTTGGTGGCGAGCTGGCGGGGGGAGAAATAGACGAGGTTGGCGGCCGGCTCGCAGATGATGATCGCGCGGGCGCCGGCGGCGATTTGGGCCCGCACATAACGATCGATGACGCGCTCGCCGAGCGCGAGCAGCCCCTCGAGGAGGGCGATCTCGGCGTCGTCCTGTGCGGACAACCCGGTGCCGGCGAGATAGACCGGCGTGATGGGATCCGCGATCAGCTTGGTCACGAGCGAAAAGGGCCCGATGCCCATGCCGATCGGCAGCAGCCCTGGGCGGGCGGCCACCCGGGCGATTGCGCCGCAACCAGCCTGCATGCGCGGAGTGAGCGGAATTTCCGCCGGAGCGGCGGGCAGCGCCGTGAAGTGGTGGCTCTCGACCGCGGACTCCGGCACGCCGCAGGCGAGCAGGAGCGCGGCCTTTTCCAGCGTGAGATCCATCAGCGGCACCGCCAGCGGCGTGGCGAAGCGCTCCGCTGTCTCGATCACGACGTCGCCAAGCCGCGCCCCGTCGAGTTCGATCGCGTGCGGATCCGGATGGCGGTGCAGCACGAGGTGCGTGCCGATCGGCATGCGCAGGCCCCGGGCCGCGAGGTCGAGGAAGTATTGCCGGTTCATCAGGCTGCCTGCACCAGGGCGATCGCGCGGTCGACGGCCGAACCGGCGTCGGGGGCGTAGCCGTCGGCGCCGATTTCGTCGGCAAACTGCTGGGTGACGGGTGCGCCGCCGACCATGACCCGAACGCCGGGGGCGCCGCTCGCGCGGATGGCCTTCACCGTCTCCGCGATGGCGGGCATGGTGGTGGTGAGGAGGGCGGAGAGGCCGACGAGTTGGGCGCGGTGCTCCTGGATGGCGGCGACGAACTTCGCGGGCGGCACATTGGTGCCGAGGTCGACGACCTTGAAGTTCGCGCCTTTCCACATGATGGCGACGAGGTTCTTGCCGATGTCGTGCAGGTCGCCTTGCACGGTGCCGATCACGGCCGTGAACTTCGGGGTGATGCCGGCGGCCACGAGGCGCGGCTCGAGCAGCGCCATGGCCTCCTTCATCGCGCGGGCGGCGATGAGCATCTCGGGCACGAATATCTCGTTGTTTTTGAACTTCTCGCCGACGACGGCCATCGCGGGCACGAGGGCGCGATCGACGATGTCGCCGGGGGCGGTGCCCTCGTCGAGGGCGCGTTGCGCGAGGGCCTTGGCGTCGCGGGCCTTGCCGGTGCCGACAGCCTGAGCGAGAAGTTCGAGCGTGGTCATAAGAGGAGGAAGGTGGTGTTGCTGCAGACTACCACAACGGCGGGCCTACCCGCTTGGATTCCGGTGCGAAGATTTGGTACTTTGGTGCGCGGGTGGGAAGCGTTGCACCGCCGGAGTGCGGCGGATAAATCGCGAGCCTATCATGGAACGCCGCACCACGATCCGGGACGTCGCCCGCGCGCTGGGAGTTTCGCACACCACCGTGGCGATGGCGCTGCGAAACGATCCGCGCATCCTGCCGGCGACGCGCCGGAAGGTCGCGCAGGCAGCGGCGAAGCTCGGCTACCGGCGCGATCCGGTGGTCTCCGAACTGATGCTGCAACTGCGGCGCGCGAAAACGCGCCCGGTGGAGACGCCGCTGGCGTTGTTGAGCGCCTGGCCCGAGCGCGACGGCTGGCGTCGGTGGTCGGGAGGACATTTTGTCGAGTTCTACGAGAGCGCCCGCGCGCGCGGGGCGGAGCTCGGCTATGGCCTGGAGGAGTTCTGGCTGCGCGAGCCGGGCATGACACCCGCGCGCATGACATCGATCCTGCGGGCCCGTGGCATCCGGGGAATCCTCGTCCTGCCCCTGCCGGAACCGGAGGGGCGCGTGGATTTGGGCTGGCGCCACTTTGCCGCCGTGACCAAGGGGCTTTCGGTGGTTCAGCCCGTGATGCACCGGGTCATCTCCTCGCATTACGACGACCTGCGGCTGGCATTGGCCCGCCTGGTTCGGCGAGGGTACCGGCGCATTGGTCTGGTACTGAACGAACCTGCCAGCCGGCGCGTGGCGCATGCCTGGATGGCCGGCTACTACCTCCACCAGCATCTGGCTGCGGCCGAGCACTGGATTCCCGCGCTCCTCGTTTCCGAGGCGTCCGGCGAATCCCAATTTGCGGAGTGGTATGCCCTCCATCGTCCGGAGGCGATCCTGTTTGCCCATCAGCCGGTCTTCGATTGGGTCGCCCGCCTCGGACTGAAAGTCCCCCGCGATGTTGGCGTCGTCGATCTGGCGTGGTCGCCGGAATATCCGCAGCGAACTGGCATCGACCTCGACCCGGCGGCGCAGGGCAGCGCGGCCATCGAACTGCTGGCGGGGCAATTGGAGGCGCACGAATACGGGGTCCCACGCCGCGCGAAGATCGTCGAGGTGATGGGCCGCTGGGTCCCGGGCAAGACGATCCGGTAGCGAGGCGCCGCCCTGACTCCCTCGGGCTCACGTCACAACCTCCACCACGGCAGGGCCCGAATATTGGGTGCGAGTTCGAGGGGCTGCGGACAACGGCAAATCACGAAGCCTTCCCGGGCCATCTTTTTGTGCTCATCGAGAAACAGCCGCAGATGGCGCGCATCCGCCAGGTCGGGGCGGTCGGTCCACTTGACCTCGATCGGGATCAGCCGGTCGCGATGCTCGATCACGAAGTCGACTTCGATCCCGGTCTTCGTGCGAAAATAACTGAGCCGCCCCTCGTCGAGGTAGCCCAGGCGCTTCCACAATTCGAGCGCGACCCATTGCTCGAGCAGCGGACCGGGATTGGCCAGTACCGTCGCCGGCTCGGGCACCAGGCCCGCGGACGCATGACGCACTCCGAGGTCGAAGAAGAAGAACCGTGGCGTGGACAGCACTCCCTGCCGCGCGCTGCCGGAAAAGGCTGGCAAGGAGAACCCCACAAACATGTCGGCGAGCAGCGCGTAATAGCTTTCGATGGTCTTGCCCGTCAGCCCGGTTTTTCGGGCGAGGGCCGCGTAGTTCACGATTTGGCCCGATTCGAGCGCCGCGAGCTGCAGGAACCGGGAAAAGTTGGCGAGGTTGACCGTCGCCGCCTCGCGGCGAACTTCCTCTTCCAGATAAATCGCCGCGTAGGAGCGAAGCAGCGCGGCGCGATCCTCGGCCGGCGCTGCCGCAATGCCGGGCAAGGCGCCAAAGGCGAGTCGCTCGACCAGGTCGGCGGCCGGAAAAGGCGTGGCCACGGGTTCGGACCATCCTGGCGTCGGAATTGGCGACGCGGCGTGGAGCCCGGGCGCAATCTCGGCTTGCACCAATGGGTACAGCCGGTGGTAGAGCGATCGACCGGGCAGCAGGTTCGCGCCGATGCGGCGCAGCTTGCGGGCGGAACTTCCGCACAGAATGAAGCGCCAGCGTTTCTTGTCGTCGTCGTAGAGATGCTGGACGGCGTCGAAAATCTCCGGGCTCAACTGGGCTTCATCGACGATCACCACGGCGGGTTGACGCCCGGCGGTGAGGCCGCGGCAGGCCGCCAAGAAACCGGCCGTCGAAGTGCCGTAGCGCAATCGGTCTTCGGCGTTGGCGAGGTCGATGCGCAGAGCCGGCTGGGGATGTACCGCTCGGAGCAAGGTGCTCTTGCCGGTCTGCCTGGCGCCAAACAAGAGACTGACATAGGGCTTGGCCGATTGGGCGGCGAACCGGGCGGAGTACAGGCGACCAAACATGATAGTGACTCCTTAAAAGTCATCTTTTTCGGGAGTCAAGGTAGCGATTGGTAGAACACGGGACCGGGGCGCATCCCAGTTCTTGCCCTCCACGACTGGAGGCAGCCAAAGGGCGCAGGGTGACTGAGACGTCCCACCTCAACTGGGCGGTTGGTGCCGCGGGCAGGCGCCGCCGTTGGCCCCGTCAACCCACGGGCGTGAGGGGTGGCCGCCCGCGCAACACCGCGGCCACGTTCTCCGCGCAAAGCCGACGGGCCTCCGCCCGGCTCTCGCGCGTGCCACCGCCGAGATGCGGCGTCAGGACCACCTGCGGCATCTGCAAGAGCGCGGGATGCACGCGCGGCTCGTCCTCGAATACATCGAGGCCGGCACCTGCGAGGTGGCCGGATTCCAGCGCGGCGACCAGGGCGGACTCGTCGACCACGCGGCCCCGGGCCACGTTAAGCAGGCATGCGCCGCGCTTCATGCGGCCGAGGCGCGCCGCGTCCAACAATCGGTGGGTGTCGGGAGTCAGCGGCACGTGCAGCGAGACGAGATCGGACTCCGCCAGCAGATCCTCCAGCGGGCGGTAGCCGGGCGCGGACCCGTCGCTGCGCGGATCGAAGTGGATCACCCGCAGCCCGAAGGCCAGCGCGCGCCGCTCCACCGCCTGTCCGATCCGGCCGTAGCCGACGAGGCCCAGTGTTTTTCCCGCCAGCAGGAGGCCGTCCCACCGGCCGGGTTGAAAGCCGCGCCACTGCCCGGCGCGAACGAAACGGTCGGCCTCGACCAGCCGGCGCGCGACCGCGAGCATCAGACCGATGGCGCAGTCGGCGGTCGATTCGGTGAACGCCTCCGGCACGTTCGTCGCGACGATGCCGCGCGCGCGGAGCAGCGGCAGATCGAGGTTGTCCACCCCGATGGCCACATTGGCCACGACCTGCAGGCGCGGCGCCGCGTCCAGCAATTCGGCATCCACCCGCAACTCGGCCTGGTTGATGATGCCGGACAACCGCGGGGCGAGTCGCAGCACTTCGTCCCGCGGCATGAGATCGCCGCCGCCGGGACCGAGGATCACCTCGGCCACGCCCGCGAGGGGAGCAAGCACCTCCGGTGGGACAGCGTTGGTGATGAGGACGAGGGGGAGTTCTTGACGGTCGTTCGTGGTCATGAGGGAAAATCGAACTCGAGGGCGACCTCGTGCGGCCCGCGCAGGAAGCCGAATTCCCAAGTCACCGGAGCGGACGCCAGCCGCCAGCCGCGCGCGCCCTCCAGCAGGCGGCGGATTGCCACGGCGACTTCAAGGCGGGCCAGCGGGGCGCCGAGGCAGACGTGCGGTCCGAAGCCGAAGGCGAGATGCCGGTTCGTTTTCCGCGCGAGATCGAAGCGGTCCGGGTCGGAAAACTGCCGGGGATCCCGATTGGCGGCGGCGAGCATCAGCAGGAGGAAATCTCCCGCCCGCACCGGCTTGCCGCCGACGGTGGTGTCGACGAGAGCGACGCGCTGATCCCGGTGGAAGGGTCCACAGAAGCGCAGGAATTCCTCGACGGCCGTCTCCATCAACCCGGGTTCGCGCCGGAGCTGTGTCTGGAGTTCAGGGTGGCGCGCCAGTTCCAGCACCGTGGTGGCCAGGAGGCGGGTCGTCGTCTCGTGCCCTCCGAGCAGGATCGTGACGGAGGTGCCCAGGATCTCCTCCTCGGTGAGCACCTCGCCCTCGACCTTGGCGCGCACCATGAGCGAGAGCACGTCCTCGCGGGCCTGCTCGCGGCGTTCGGCGACGGCTGCCCGCAGGTACTCGCGCAGGGCCAGCAAGGCGGCTTGGGAACGCAGGCAGGCGGCGAAAGCCGGCTGGGGCGATTGCATGAATTCGACGATTTCCGCCGACCACCGGACAAACTGCGGCACATCGGCCTGCGGCACGCCGAAGAGCCCAGCGATCACCTTCACCGGCAGCGGATGCGCCAGGTCCCGCACCACGCGGAAGGGTTCGTCGGGCCGGCGGGCGGCGAGCAGCTCCCCGACCAACGACTCCACGAGGGGCCCGAGCCGGGTGATCGTCGAGGGACGGAAGACGTCATGCAGCAGCCGGCGGATGCGGGTGTGTCCGGGCGGGTCAACGTTGATCAGGCCGTGGGAATAGTGGTCAATCAGCGGGCGGAGGATGGCCCGCTGTTCAGCATCGAAGAGCCGGTGAAACAGCCCGGTGACGCGCCCGACATTCGAAAAGCGACGGAAATCCTGCAGGCAGTCGCGCACGTCGTCGTACCGCGTGACGACCCAGCAGTGCCACTGTTCCGACCACTGCACGGGCTCGCCCTCCTGCAGTTCGCGATAGAACGGGAACGGATCCGCAGCAAACTCCTCGGTGTGGAGAACGTCGTCGAGTTTCATCGTCGGCCGGGTGCGGGGCGCCGCCGGGGGTCAACGCCGTTCGTAGCGATGGGCCTCGTCGAGGACCGCGAGGTAGTGGTCGACCGGGATGTAACTGGTGACCCAGTTGCCGAGTCCGAGGCAGTAGCCACCGCCGGGCTGGCAGACGTCGAGGGTGTCGCGCACGCGCTGCCGGATAGCCGCCTCGCCGCTGCGGGCGATGAAATCGACATCGAGCCCACCCAGCAGCGCCACGCGCTGGCCCCATCGGCGCTTGGCTTCGGTCACCGGCACCACCGTGTCTTCGAACGAGTGCTTGGCGTCGATTCGCACGTCGTCGATCAGCGTGTCCATCAGCGCGTCGATTTTCCCGCAGCAGTGAAAGAAGAACAGTTTGCCATGGGCATGCGCCTCCGCGGCCATCCGTCGATGCCAGGGCAGGAATTTCTCCGCGATGAGATGGGGCGCGAAGAAGGTGGCGGTCTTGTGCGCGTAGTCGTCGGCCGCATACACGGCGAAAACGCAACGGAAGCCGCACAGACCGCGGGTCAGCGCGAGGTGAAACTCACCCACGCGGCGGATGACCTCGTCGATGAGCGCGGGATCCTCCTCCAGCAGGAAACAAAAGGTTTCGAAGCCCAGCAGCTCACGCACGACCTCCCAGATCTTGACGACGTGGATGAGGCCCATGTCGGGCGGCAGGTGGCGCTCGTGCCACTCCAGTTCGCGCCAGTCGATCGCCTCGGGCCGCAGCCAGGGATAGGCTTCGAGGTCGGCCCAGGACTGGATCGGGCCGGTGTGCGCCTCGCTCCAGCCGAAGCCACGCGAGCCGGCGACGGGGAATTCGGCGCCGGGCAGCCAGACGCGGAGCAATTCGCTGCCAATGAACCGCTGCACGGCGACGTCGCGCTGCCAGCCGCATTCCGGCGTGCCACGCGGCGCGGTCAGCCCGGCCGAGAGGCCGTAGCGCTCGTCGAGGGCGGCCTTGATTTCCTCAGCGACGCCATGCTCGAAGAGGTGCACGCGCGACGGTTCGCGCTGCCGTAGCAGGTTGGCGCGCAGCGCGGCGAGATCGAGGGTGACGGGCGGGAGGGTCATGGAGTGAGCTCGCGGGCGGGATCGAGGAGGGCCGAGCCAAGGGCTCCGCGGACAATCGGGGTCCGGCTGTAATCCTTGCCCTTGACGGGGAAAGCGGGACCAGGGGTGCTTTTCATGCGGGCGATTGAGGGGCAGTGGCCGCGGACGCCGCGAGGAGGAACCAATCGGGCGACCGCGGCGATCCCGCTCTTGTTTGCCCGTAAAATGTCGGCGATTGTCCTGGGAAATCACGCGCAGTGGAGGCGGGGCAGCATCTACGGATTCCTCCCGGCCGCCGCCGGCGCCTCCGGAGCCGCCAACGGCGGCCGAAAGACCTCCCACGCCTCGATCGCCGCCTCGCCCGGCCGGGCGGGAACGAGTTCCAGCGTGTGGGCGCGATTCGGCAGCACTTGCGCCAACCGCACCACGAAGCGTTCGCCCGCGGCTCCCCGGAAGTCGACTTCGCGCACCACCGCCCGCCGCACCGTGAAGGTGAAGCGATCGCCCGTGCGGTTGCGCTCCGCGCGCCGCCACAGCTCGGGCTCGATGACGATCTGTCCACTGGGGCTGGTGAAGGGCTTGAAGGCGTTGCCCTGGCCATCCCGGCCCGTCACGCTGCCGGTCAACTCATAATCACCCGCGTCGCTGGTCATCACGAGGGTCCAGGTCTGCGGCACGATCTTATGGCCGAGGGTGACTCCGTGCGGCGCGCTGTCTCGCGGCACGGTCGGCGAGGTGCCGATCCGTTGTTTCGAGTTCTTGTCGCCGGGTTGCACATAGTTCAGCAGAAAGGCTTCGGTCTGGTTGGCCGGCTGGCCGTCGATGAGAACCTTGAAGAGGCCCCCGCGGGGCGATCTTGCCCCGATGAGGTCGATCCGGTTGCCGGTGAACGCCACCTTCCAGGCGCCATCCGCGGAGGGCGCAGGTTTGATCCGCCGTTCGCGCGCGGCCGGCGAGTAGCTGAACTTCTCCGGGCGCCGCAGGTGGGCGAGGATGTTGGCGTTGATGATGTGCGCGCCGTAGTCGCTCTGGTGCACGGCGTCCTTCAGCAGGGAGGAAATCGGGAGGTTGTGGGCGCGAAGATACTCGCCCCAGTCGCGGCGGTTTTCGACAAACTCGACCTCGTACTTCCGGCAGATCGCACGCACGGCGGCCACGTCTTGCTGGGGCGAGTTTTCCGACTTGCCCCATTCGGCGGCATCACCCTCGCGCCAGTGGATACTGGGCACGATGATGTCGGCGGTGGTGTGCGTGCGCAGCTCGACGATGAGCTTTTCGAGGTCCGCGGGATCGCCGATCGTGTAGATGAGGACGAGGTCGGGTTGATCCGGGATGACGAGGTGCCGCGCCCAGCCGCGCAGGTACTGCCAGGGACAGGCGTTGCCGACCATCTTGCGGTATTCGATGGGCGGTGCCTTGGGGAAACGCTTGGGAATCTCCGCCTGCCACGCTTCGCCGTTGCCGAGCATATTGGTGTAGCTCGAACCGATCGCCCAGATCAGGAACGGCCGCGCCGGGTTGAGACCCTGCTCGAGCTTGCGCAGGGTCAGCGCCAGATGCTGGCCGTCGGTGGGCGCGACCTTGGGCACGTAATCCGGCGCACTCGGCGGCTTGCCTTTCGGCGCCCGCGGCTCGTCGGTGGTGAGGTTGCGCTGCGCGGCGGCCGGCGCCGCTTTCCGGTCTGCAGCCGAAAGTGTGGCCAGCGGGGCGAGAAACAGGAGAGTGAGAAGCTTGAACATGGAGAAGTATGACAAGGATGACTCCTGGCTTTCGGCGGCGTTTCGCCAGGGTGGATGCACGAGGAGCGGCGGTGGTTCGACAGGGTTATGGTTTACGGTACTGAAAGGGGCAACTCAACGGGCTGGCGGAGCGCACCTCGAGCGTGTTCCGGATACGACAGGTGGGGGAAACGGAATCCATCGGGAGCTCTACGACGAGCCCCTCTTTGCTTGCCCGTAAAACGTCGCCGCCGCGGCTCGCCCTGCCCCATCGCGGGCGGCGGCAGTCGGCTCATTTTACCGGCAAACAACGCGGGCGTTGTGGCGGCACCGGCGGAGGCGCAGAAGGGTTCGCATGAGTGCGAATCCCCCCCACCCCCGCTCTCGCTTCCACGCCCGCCCGTCAGACTTCCTTGCGCTGGTACTACTACCGGCGCTCGCCTCCGCCCAAGCCCTCCCGCCTTCAGCCCCCGCCTCAAGTCCGGCCGCCGCCGAACCGGCGATCGAACTCTCGCCGTTCGTCATCGCGGAAAAGTCCGACACCGGCTGGATCGCCACCGAGACGCTCGCCGGCAGCCGCCTGCGTACGAACTTCAAGGACGTGCCCAACCAGATCGAGACGCTGACGAAGGACTTCATGATCGATCTCGGCCTGAACAGCCTCAACGACGCGCTCCAGTACACGGCCAACGTCGAGAACGACAACGACTACGTGGAAAGCAACTCGGGAACCGCGGTGGCGAACCCGGAGCGCGGCGGCCGGGTGCGCGGCATCGGACTGGGTACGCTCACCCGCAATTACTTCCAGGCCTTCGCGCCGACCGACAATTACAATATTGAGCGCGCCACCGTCGCAAGCGGGCCAAACGCCATCCTCTTCGGCCTGGGCAGCCCCTCGGGCATCCTCGACGCCACGCCCGCCCGCGCGCAAATGAGGAACCGCTACGGCTTCGAACTCCAGTACAGCTCCGAGGACTCGAAGCGCGCCTCGTTCGACGCCAACGTGGTCGTCGTACCGCAGAAGCTCGCCCTTCGGTTGATGGGACTGACGAAGACCGAATACACCGAGAAGAAGCCGAACCTCGACCGCGATGACCGCATCTACGGCACTCTCACGTTCGCCCCCTTCCCACACACCAGGATAATCCTGCAGGGCGAACGATCGCGGCGGAACTGGAACCGCGCGCCGCGGACCACGCCCAACGACTTTGTCTCGCCCTGGTTCTCCGCCGACAGGATTCCGGGCAGCGTCTACTCCACGCCCAAGCCCGTTTACAACAACACTACGTTCGCGGGACTCGCCACCAACCCGATCTTTGCCCAAGACAGCGCCCGGCCCATTGTGATACAGGGAGCATCCGGCCCTCCACTCAATTGGGGTAATTCCGTCGTCACGCGCAGCCCGTCCACCCTGCCGGGGGTCGACCCGACTTTCGACGCGGCGGTCCTCGATTACTCAATTCGCGACCGGGCCATCTTCCCGTTCGATGTCAATATCCTCGGCTCCTCGCGGACGAGCCTCCTGGGCGCCTACACCAAGACCGTGATTGTCGAGCAACGGCTGGCGACGAATCTCTTCGTTGAGCTCGCTTACAACCGGGAGGACGCCTTCAGTCATTCGCTTGCGGCGGGTGGCGTAGCGAATGTGACGAATCCCCGGCTCTATGCCGACGCCAATCGCTTCCTTCCCGGCACCACGACGCCCAATCCCTACGTGGGCCAACTCTATTTCCAGGGTGGCGCCGGCAATGACCGCGTCTACAGCGAACGCGAGGATTGGCGGGCCACCGCGTCGTACGAGTCGGACCTCGGCCGGGCGTTCGCCGCACGGGGCGCCTGGGGCCGTTGGCTGGGGCGCCATCGTTGGAGCGCGCTCTATACGGCGGGAACGAACACCTATCTGCGCCAGAGCTTCGCCCGTCGGATCCTCGACGACCCGGTGATTGCCGGTCTGGCCCTGCGGGCGAAGACGTTTCGAAATTGGGCCGTGCACGCCACCCGAGTGCCCAATTTCCGGCACTACTTCGGCGATCCTTACGAGCCCACGTTTGCCGCCGGTTCGATGCTCGGCGACTGGAGTCCGACCGATGCGAACGGGCGATCGTTCACCCTCTACGGCGAAGATACCCCGTTGCGTTCCGCCAGCGGGAAGCGACTCGGCGGCAATACGGCGATCAATAGCATCCGCAACAAAGCCGATGCCCTGATCTTCGCGTGGCAGGGGCACTTTCTGCGCGACCGGACCGGCATGGATCGCTTGGTCCTCACCTACGGCTATCGCAAGGATTCGGCCCGTTCCGCCAATCTCGATGCCGACTCCCTCACCCAGGACTTTTCCGGGCTGTATCCCGTCTTGTGGGACGCGCGCTTCGAGGCGTTTGGACCCACCCAGTCCGGCACCAATCGCTCCCTCGGCGCCGTCGGCCGCCCCCTGTCGTGGCTGACGGTGTTCTACAACCAATCGACGACTTTCGATCTCAACATCGGGCGCTTCGATCCTTTCGGCAACGAGCTTCCCGGTGCCGCCGGCGACGGCAAGGACTACGGCGTCCGGCTGGATCTGTGGACGGACAAGATCTCCCTGCGTCTGAACCGGTACGAGAACACGCTCGGACCACAGCGCGACATCCAGCAGACGATCGGGCTGTTCCGGGATGTGTTCTATAATATCGAAGCCCGGGTGCTCGAGCTGAACCCGGCGACACCGACGATCAACGTCGTCGACGGCAACCGGCGGGGGTTTCGCACGATGGGCCGGAACAACTACTTCATCATGGCCGATTGGGAATCGACCGGTTACGAGCTCGAGTTGAATATGACGCCGGTACGGAACTGGAACATCCGGGTCAACGGCGCCCGGTCCGAGGTGCGGGAGAGCAACATCGGCCAGGCTTGGTTTGCCTGGCATGACGCCCGGCTCCCGGTGTGGCAGGCCGTGGTGGCGCGCAACGGTGAAGTCGACGCTGCGGGCCGGCCGGTCACCTGGAGCACCGCGCCCTACAGCGTGACGCAGTCATCCGGGCAGACGCTCGCGCAGTACTACAACAGCGAAATGGTGCGGGCACTGGGTTTCATGCAAGCGGCGGAAGGACGGGTGACCGACACCGCGCGCAGTGCGCGAGGCAATCTCATCACCAATTACCGCTTTGGCGAAGGCCGGCTGAAGGGCTTCAGCATGGGCGGCGCCGTGCGCTGGCGGGCGGCGCCAACGATCGGCTACGGAGTCAAGACCACCGCCAACGGCGACCGGGTGATGGACCTGGATCGCGTGTACAAGGGAAAGGCGGAGACCTACGTTGACTTCCTGGCCGCTTACCGGGCGCGGATGAAAGCCTTCGGCGGGTTCAACTACCGCGTGCAGCTCAACGTCCGCAATCTCCTGGATGCCGACGATCCTCTCCCCGTTACGGCAATTTCCACCGGCGCCATCACCCGCATTGCCACCGTGGACGGGCGGCTGATCCAGATGACCTTCGCCGTGGATTTTTGAGCCACCGACACCTCGCCCCATGATGCTCGCGAACTTCTTCTCTCCGCGCCCGCCGCTGTTCCTGTCGGCCGCCCTCCTTGGGTATTTGGGATCCGCAGCCGAGCCCCGCCCGATGTCGCTGCTGATGCCCGAGGACTTCAGCGAACTGCACGGCGTGTGGTGGCGGGTGGAACCGGCGATGCCTGATCCGCAGAATCCGCTGCTGGAGGGCGAAACGCCGTGGGATCGCGGTGGGGTGATGACGCATGGCACGGTGCTGAAGGATCCCCTCGACGGCTTGTTCAAGGGATGGCTGGTCTGCACGCCGGCCGAGGAAACGCTCGCGCGGGTCGACAGTCAGAACCACCGCTCGCGACGGCTTTGCTACTTCGAGAGCGCGGACGGCCTGCGCTGGCAGCGGGTCGATTTGTCCGACTCCGCCTTCGCGAGGCACGAGCGGACGAACATCGTGTTCAACGACGAGGGCGGCACGCAGTACGCCTCGGTCATGGTCGACCCGGCCAAAACCCCGTGGCCGTATGAGATGTTCGTCTTCCGCAACATGTATACGAAGAAGACACCCGGGCTCACCCACCTGCACCACCTGCGTTCGCGCGATGGCAAGGTGTGGGAGAAGGTGGCCGGACCCATCGCGGGTCCGTTCGCCGGCGACGTGTGCTTTGTGCATCCGGCATCCGCGCTCCTGGGGACGCGGGCGGAAGGCTACATCGCCTATTACCGCCTGCACGGGGAGGATCCGTTGATCCACAAGCCGATCTTCGAGGCGCCCACCGGCCTGACGTCGCGGCAGCTCTACCGGGCGGAGAGCGCCGACGGCCGGGTTTGGACCGCCGGCGAGAAGATCGTCCTGCGCGACGAGCGCGACCACCGCGACACGCAGTATATGGAGTTGGTGCCGCTCCGGGTGGGCGACCGCTTCCTCGGCGTCGTCTCGATGTATCATCCGCTCACCCAGACGCAGAATCTGCGCACGGCGGTCTCGCGCGACGGCCGGAACTGGTGGTTCCCCGATCGGCGTCCCTCCCTGGACAACGGTCCTCTGGGCGACTACGGCGGCGGCATGCTCTGGCAGAGCAAGAACCTGGTGGAGCACGAGGGGCGGGTGTACGTCTACTACGGCGCGATGGAGGGCCTGCATCGGCCGATCCTGGATACGCGCGGTGACGGCTTCGCGACCGTTAGGGCGGAGCGGGTGCTTAACCGGCCGTATCTGACTCTGCCCTTCAACAGCGCGCTGTGCCGGGCTTCGTGGCCGGCGGGACGGTTTTACGCGCTGGCGTCGGCGGCGGGCGGGCCGACGGTGGGCGTGGCCACGACCACGGTGCGTGAGCTGGGCGGCAAGCCGGTGCGCGTCAATTTTCGTACCCAGCCGGCAAAACGCACGAGCCAGCCAGGGTTGGATGCAGGCTGGTTGCAGGTCGAGCTTCTGGATGCGACGGGACAGCCGATGGCTGGTTTCGCGAAGGGCGATTGTGTTCCCCTGCGCGGCGATCACGAGGCGCTGCAGGTGATGTGGCGCGGCGGCGGGATGGCGCCCGCTGGGGCGGCGAAGGTCAGATTCTACTTGAAGCGTGCGTTCCTGTACGGAATCGACGTCGGCAATTAGGTCGGAGGTCTTCCAGCGGATTTCGTCGCAGGGACCAGGGCCAGCGCCAGCGCACCGCCACCAACCAGCGCGGTCGCAACGAGGAGCAGCCCGTAATTGTAACTACCGGTCTGGTCGCGGATCGCACCCATCACCGGGGGCAGCCCGACGCCAGCCAGGTTCGCCACGGCATTGATCAACGCAATCGCTCCCGCCGCCGCCGCTCCGCCGGAAAGATAGCGGGTGGTCACCGCCCAGAAAATCGGGGTCGCTGCCCAGTTCAGCGCCACGGAGAGGAGCAGGAAAACGTAGGTGGCGATCGGGTTCGCCATCGTGATGCTGATCGCCAGCAGACCTCCGGCGAAGAACGTGGGCAACGCGAGATGGAGGCGGCGTTCCTGGGTGGCGTCGGAATGCCGGCTGTTGAGGCGCATCAGAATACAGGCCAGGACAAACGGCAGGGCGGAATACAGGCTGACCATGAAGTGGGAGGCGCCGGAGAGTCCCTTGAGGATCTGGGGCAGGAAGAGCGTTACGCCGATGGTCCCAAAGGCCTGTGATAACCAGAAGAGACTCAGCAGCCAGACCCGGGAATCGGTGAACGCCTGCTGCCACCCGCCGGCGTGGTGGCCCGGGGCACCGGCCGACTCCGCGGCGATCGTCCGTGAAAGCCAGTCGCGTTGCTCGGGTGCCAGCCAGCCAGCCGCCCGGGGCTCGTCCGGCAACAGCCTCAGCACGGCGAAGCCGCAGACCACCGCCGGAACGCCTTCGACAAAATACAGCCATCGCCAGCCGGCGAAGCCCAGCAGTCCATCCAGATTCAACAAGGCCCCGGAAAGCGGAAGACCGACCACGGAAGCGAGGGCCGCGGCGATGTAGAACCACGCCATCGCGCGGGCACGGCGTTCCGACGGAAACCAGCGGCTGAGATAATAGATGATGCCGGGGGTGAAGCCGGCTTCGGCGGCTCCCAGCAGCAGGCGGACGGTGTAAAGCTGCCCGGCCGTCTGGACAAAGGCCATGCCACACGCGACCAGCCCCCAGGTGACCATGATCCGGGCAACCCAAAGCCGTGCGCCCACGCGGGCGAGGATGACGTTGCTCGGCACCTCGAAGACGATGTAGGTGACGTAGAATATCCCGGCGCCGATCCCATACATGCGGGCGGTCAGCCCCAGATCGGCGTTCATCTGAAGGGCGGCCACCGAGATGTTCGAACGATCGATGTAGGCGATCAGGTAACACAACATCAGGAACGGCAACAGCCGGCGCGTGACCGTGCGCAGGGTGGCGTCCTGAAGCTCGGGGGAAGGCATCATGGCCGAAGGTGCGGAGGGGAACGTCAGAAGAGCTGCAGCTTCTCGTCGCGCGGCTTCCGGGTCGGCCCGTCGGTTTCAGCGAGACGGAAGGAGAAGATCTCGGCTTTCCGCAAGTGAAAGACCACGCGGCGGAAAGTGCCGGGAGCGGGAATTGCGTCGCGGCCCGCCCAGGTCACGGTGTGCCGGACGCTGTCACCCGTGAACGCGTCGCTCTTCTCCAGTTCGCAGCCTTCGAGGGTCTTCCCGTTGTGATCGGTGATCGTGATCCGGATCGAACCACCGGGGCGGCAGCGGGCGTTGAGCAGGAGCGTCGTACCCGGGCTGTTGACGGGGCGGGTGCCCACAACCCCGGGCCGCACGTCGCTGGTGTCGAGGCTGCAGAAGCCGTCGCGCCGGAGCCGGGCCAACCCCAGCGCAAACTGCACCGTGGAGAGATCGCGCATCTCCGGGTGGTCGAGGTTTTCCTTGCCCGACAGCCAGTAGTCGTGGTGCCCGGTGGTACCGCCGACATAGAACCAGAGTTCGTCGCCCACCTCGATGGGGGCGGGGGCGATCGCGACCATGTGCGCATCCCAGTGGCCCGGGCCGCGCGGAGCGAGGAGGAGCGAGCGAGCGGCGTGCTGCCAGCGGACGCCATCGCGGCTGAAGACGAGACGCACGTCGCGCTCGTTGTCGACCGAGCGAAAGACCCCGAGGGTGCCGAAGTGCATCCGGCCGACCTGGAACTGGCCCATGCCGTAGTACTGCTCGTCGAGATTGTCGCGGATGTCGTCGGGGCAGAGCAGCTCGATCGGCTCGGTCCAGCGCAGGAAATCGTGGCTGCGCGTCTGGAAGATCCGCCGTTTGTTCATCAGGTCGGGGCGGTGCGGGGCGTAAGGAAAGGTGTAGCCGAAGGCCGGGCTGGCGGGGTCGATCATGGCGAAGCGATCCGGCCAGGCCACGCGCCCAAGCGACGGGTAGCGGGTGTTCATGACGAAGTCGCCGCTTTGGGCATCGTACCAGAGCATGCACACGTCGCCGAGGCTGTTCACGCTGCCGAAGGTCGGTCGCGACGCGTAGGGACGCCAATGTTTCCCGTCGGCCGAGTGTGCGGCGACCACGCGGCGGGTCGTCCGACCCGCGCTCGTGGTCTCGAGGAAGAGGATCATGCGAAAACGCTGGTCGGGCGTCGGAGGATTCGGATCGAGTACGATGGTCTGGGCGTGGATGCCGCCGTTGGGCCAGGGGTTCTTCTCCGATGAGCCGTGGCCGAAGTCGTGGCCGGCGACGATGTTGGTGGGCCGGCCTTCGTGGCGGACGATGTCCAGGGCCGGCTTATCCCAGGTGATGCCGTCGCGGCTCTCCGCGTAGAGCAGCCGGCTGCGGTGCGGCCAGGCGCCCGGCTCGGTCAGGCAGGCGTCCTCCCACCAGCATTTGAAAAGCCCGTCCTGCGGGTCGCGCAGTACGGTGTAGTTGGCGTAGGTGAAGTAGGGGAACATCTCCCAGGGCTGGTCCTTCGCCAGAACCGGTCCCTCGCCGTGCCGGACGGGCTGATTCCAGCGGCGGGTGACGCCCTGAACGGATTCGATGACCCAGTTGTCGACGAAGAGCTGCGGCGCGGTGCCGATGTGGAGTTGCGTGCTGTCGAAGGTCTGCGCGGCGGCGAGCGGCACCAGCAGGGAGGCAGCGAGGAAGAAGCGGAGGGAATTCATGGGGAAAGTGGCGGCAATGGGGCGCGGTGTTGCTTGACCGGCGAAATCGGCGGCGGCCGGTCGCTTCCTGCGCCCGCCAGGACGGTCGGTTGCGAACAGCCACCGTTCCCACCGCATCAAGCCACTGGATCGTTCCGCGGCCAGCCCGCGCTTGTTTGCCCGTAAAACGGCTCGGACCTGGCTATTCGCCGAGCTGGCAAGGAGCAGTATCCGGGGTCATCGGGCCGCAGGCGCCCCGGAGCGGTCGCGCGGTTGATCGAGGAAACGCCGCAACCCGGCGGCGAGCCGGGCGGCGATGTCGGGGTGCCGATCGAGGAGATTGCGCGTTTCGCCGAGGTCAGCCTCGAGGTCGAACAGCTCGAGCGGTTTCGCCCCGGCCGTGAGCAGTTTCCAACGGCCCTCCATCGCCACTTCCGTGGCGTAGGGTTTGGGTTTGGGCGTGTGCCGCTGCATCCGCGGGAAAAGGTCCAGTTGCCAGAACAGCGGACCGCTCCGGGCGGGTTCGGTGCCCGTGGTGAGGAGCGGCAGGAGGGTGACGCCGTCGACTTTCGCAGCATCGGGCACGGGTACCCCGGCGGCGGCACAGAACGTGGGCAACAGATCGATGGTGCTCCCGGTCGCGGCGCTGCTGCGGCCCGCGGGAATGCGGCCCGGCCACGACGCAATGAACGGCACGCGGATACCGCCCTCGTGCAAGTCGGTCTTGCCGCCTTTGAGCGGTCCGTTGTCGGCCTCGAAGGCACCGCCGTTGTCGGAGGTGAAAATGACCAGCGTATTTTCGCGGATGCCCAGCGCGGCGAGCTTGGCCAGCAGCGCGCCGATTGTCGCGTCCAGGTGCGCGACCATGGAGCGAAAACAGTGCTGGTCTTCCGTGATGCCCGCGGCGGCCGTTTGGCGATAATGTGGCTCCGTGCCCGGTTCGTAGGGCGTGTGCGGCACGAGATGCCAGAGGTTCAGGAAGAAGGGCCGTCCCTCGCGGTGGAAACGCTCCACCAGCCGGATCCCTTCGTCGCCGACGATGTCGGTGAGGTGGGCCCGGTAGTAGGGATCGTCCTCCGTCACCGGCTGGTCGTCCCGCAGCAGGCAGGTGCCGCCGTCGCGATAAAGCCGCCGCGTCGAGCCGAGCTTTCCGCGCAACGGCTGTTCCTCGTTCTGGCACAGGTAATGATCGAAGCCGTGTTCGCGCGGTCCCGGAATCGCCCGGGCCCGGTCGCGCGCGTGGGCGAGGTGCAGTCCGCCGAGGTGCCACTTGCCCACGTGCGCGGTGGCGTAGCCCGCGGCGCGGAGCAGCGCCGGCAACGTCGCCACGCCGCGCGGCAGGTGCGACTCGTCGTCGGGGAAGTGCTTGCGGATGTCGAAGCGCAGTGGATACCGGCCGGAGAGGATCGAGGCGCGTGTTGGCGTGCAGACCGCGGCGGCGGCGTAGAACCGCGTGAGCTTCGTGCCGGATCGGGCGAGGGCGTCGAGGTGCGGGGTGGGCACGGCGGTGCCACCAAAGCAGGCGGGATCGGCGTAGCCCATGTCGTCGGCGAGGATGAGAATGAGGTTGGGTCGGGCAGTTGCCGCGGATGCGGCGGAGGTCGCGGCCAGCAGCGTCAGCAGGGCAAGGGCAAGGAAGAGAGGAAGACCCGGAACCGCGAGGAAGCGATGCGGAGTAAGGACACGCGCGGGAGTTGTCATGATGAACTTGGTGAATTTACCGGTTGGGGAGGACTGGGGGAAGCCAGGGCGAGCTTTGCTGTTGGGTAACATCACCGGAGGCTCGCGGCCCGGCCGGCCCTCATCCCAGGCCCGGCACGGCCCAGCCGTCGCGATATTTCCGGCGCAGGAGCGCGTTGGCCCGCGGGTGGTGCTTGAACGCCAACGCCCCGCGATCCCACTCGAGCCACTCCCCGGCAAAGCGGTCGGCCATCGCGCCGACCAGCACCGCCTCGGTCAGCGGGCCGCTGTGCGAAAAATCGGCGCACGATTTCCGGCCCGCGAGGATGGCGTCGACCCAGTCGTGGAAGTGATCCTGGCCCTTGAATTCGCGCGGATACTTTTCGAGCGGGAAATCCTCCTCCGGCAGGACGAACGGCCGGCCGCTGCCGTAGAGCTTGAAGATCGCGCCGCGCTCCCCGATCCAGTAGTTGGCCGACAACGGGAAATTCGCGAAGCCCTTCGGCAACTGGATCCGGCTCCGCTCCGGCTCGATGCCGCCATCGTGCCACGTGACCTTCACCGTCGGCCCCGCCGTGACGTCGCTGCCGGGAAAGATCATCTCCACGACTCGTTTGTCACCCCAGAGCGGCCCCGTGCTCCCCCCGCCGAGCTGGCGCACGCGCAGGGGCGCGGAGAGCTTCAGGGCGTCGAAGGTGATGTCGAAGTGGTGGCACCCCATGTCGCCCATCTCGCCCCCGCCGAAATCGAACCACGCCCGCCACGTCTTCGGGTGGTAGGTCTTTTCCAGATACGGGCGCGCTTCCCGCACCCCGAGCCAGAGATCCCAGTTGAAGCCGGGCGGAATCGGATCGGCCTGCGCCCGAAGTTCGGTGTTCTTCGGCCACCAGGTGAGGGGTTTGTTCTCCCAGAGGATCGCCTCCTTGATTTTTCCGATCGCGCCGCTGCGCAGGAGCGCGACGGTCATGCGGCTCTCGATGGTCGAACGGCCCTGGTTACCGAGCTGGGTGACAACGCCCACTCGCGCCGCCTCCTGCGCCAGCACCCGGCACTCGTGCAAGGTCGCCGCCATCGGCTTCTCGAGGTAAACGTGCTTCTTCGCCCGCAGCGCGGTCATCGCCACCGCCGCGTGCATGTGGTCTGCGATGCCGATGGTGACGGCGTCGAACTCGCCCGCGCGCCGGCTCAGCAGCTCGCGCCAGTCGGCCACGCGGACGGCCTCCGGAAACAGTTTCGCCGCCGTCGCGAGCGCGCGTTGATCCACATCGCACAGCGCCACGATCTTCACCTGCGGGTGGGTCGCCACACTGCGCAGGCCGATGCCGCCGCGGCCTCCGACGCCGACGCACGCCACCTGGAGGCGGGAGTTGGGGGACGCGCAGCGCAGGAGCGCGGGGAACCCGAGCACTCCCGCGGCCACGGCGCCCGACTGGCGGAGAAACCGGCGGCGGCTCAGCGGCGCGGTGCCGGCGAGGGCGGACGTCCGAGTGGCGTCGCACCGGGCGGAGCGGGTGGAGGTGGGGTCGGGGCGGTTCATAAGTGTCAGGGCGGTTGAGGAGGGAGATTGCGACTGCTTGGCAATAGTGCGAAAGGCGGCGCAGCGTGGGTGCGCCGCCTCAGGGGCGATTGGGAGGCTGGCGGAGCGGGACAGTCACGCAGTACCAGTCGTCCTCCTCAGCGATGGCCAGGGTGAGTACGCGCGGCACGCCGTCCTCCACGTAAACGCCGGGCCGTTGGAGGGGCGCGCGGGTGCGCAGCACGGTGCCATCGGCCCGTCGCAGCTCGTTGCTCGTCGTCACCTGGTAGTGTGCGGCGCGCCGCCAGGCGAAACCATCCTCCGATTCGATCAGGCCGATGTACTGGTGCGCATGAAAGACCGCAAAATACCGCCGGCGCGCCGGGTCGTACCACAGGGTGGCGTCCTCGGTGTCGATGTCGCGAATCGCCAGCTCGGGGCGCAGCACGAACGGCCCTTCCGGGCGATCCGCCACCGCGAGTCCCTGCACACGCTGAGGCATCCGTTCGGTGGGTAGCTTGGGTGCGATGTCGCCCTTGATCATCATCAGGAAGCGGCTGTCGGTCATCGGCGCGACGGCGGGGTTGACGGTGAGGTTGAAGACCGGTGCGGCGGGTTCGATGATGGGGCGGTCAAACCGGCGGTAGGGTCCCAGGAGCGAATCGGCAACGGCCACACCCGTGCGCTGGCTGTCGCGCGTGTGTCCGCGGGTTTCGCCGGCACGGCTCGCAATGTAGTAGAGGTAGTACTTGCCGCCGAAACGGTAGAGCTTGGGGTTGTGCGCCATCAACTCGTCCCAGTGGCCGGGGCCGCGGCCCTGCAGCAGCACCCGGAGATGGCGGAACGGGCCCTCCGGCCTCTCTGCGACCGCCACGGCGACCTCTGAGCGGGTGAGCCAGCCACCTTTGAGCGAGCTCTTCGGCCAGCGCGAATAGACGAGGTAGTAGCGTGCGTCGTCGCCCTGGATCAGATGCGGGCACCAGCAGTAGTAATCCTCGAGCGCAAAGAGGTTGTCTGGGCCGAGAGGCTGGATCGCCGAACCCAGGTCGAGGGGCCTCGGCACCGGCGCCGGCGCCGGCGCTGCGATGGACGAGGTGGCGACCGGCGCGCAACCCAACAGCAGCAAAGCCCCCACGTGAAGCACGCGGAGGCGGAGGGACGCACGAGGGCGGACGGCGGTACGACAGCGGGCAGGCATGGGGAGGAAATCAGGTGGATGGGACTAGGGGCTCAGGCGCTGGCGGACCTGGGGCAGGACCGGGTCGTGCACCTCGGCCATCTTCGCCAGCAAGCGGGTGTGGAGTTGCTGGCGCGCCTCGCGCGCCAAGGGGTCGGGATCGGCGATGAGGTTGCGCGTTTCTCCCGGATCGGCCGCCAGGTGGTACAGTTCATCGCGGCCCTCGTTGTGAAAGTCGCGGATGAGCTTCCACTCCGGGGTGCGCAGCATGCGGAGATGAACCTGCGCGCCGTGCTTCATGGAGTATTCGGCGAAAAAGTCGTCGTCCCAGGGTGGCGCTTCGCCGCGCAGCAGCGGCAGCAGGTTGCGGCCGCGCACGACGGCCCCGGCCGGAAGCGGCGCGCCGCCCAGGGCGGCGAAGGTCGGCAGCCAGTCGAGATGTGAGACCGTGCGTGCGATTACCACGCCCGGCTCGATGACCCCGGGCCAGCGCAGCACCAGGGGCACTTTCACCGAGGTATCGAACATGTTGGGACGCTGGCCGGCGGGCACGTTCGGCGTGCCGGGCGGGACGGCCTCTGGCCGCAGCATCCAGCGGGCGTTGCCCTTGTACAGCAAGCCGTGGTGGCCGACGTTGTAGCCGTGGTCCGAGCTGAAGACGACGAGCGTCTGGCGGTCGATTTGCAGCTCGGCGAGGGCGGCGAGCAGGCGGCCGAGGTTGCGATCGACCGCCGCCACTGATGCCAGGTACTCGCGCATCGTCTTTTTCACACGCTCGGTGTCGAGGCCGGGAAGGTCCGGATTGGGGATGGCGGGTTCGCGGTCCCGGAAGTGCGCCCAGTCTTCTTCCCGCACCGGCAGGTAGGGGGAATGAGGTTCGCGAAAGTGCAGACTCAGCGCGAAGGGCCGGGTGCGGTCGCGGCGCCGCAGCCACGCGATCGCATCGTCGGTCACGAGATCGACGATGAAGCCCTGTCGCGGGACGAGTTCGCCGTCGATCTCCATCGAGGGGTCTTTTGGCCGGGCGCCGCCGGGAATGAAACCGGCGAAGGTGCCGTAGCCGTGGGCCCGCGGGTGCTGCTCCGGCAGCGAGCCCAGGTGCCACTTGCCGAAGAGCGCGGTTGCATAGCCGGCCTCCAGCAGCAGGCGCGACCAGGTGAGCCTGGCGGCACTCAAACCAATCCCGGTGTCGACCCGCGGGTGGAGGAAGTCGGTGATGCCGAGTTCGCTGCCGTACCGGCCGGTCAGGATGCTGGCCCGTGCCGGGCTGCACACCGGGGTTGGGGTGAAGGCGTGGGTGAAGCGAGCCCCTTCGCGCGCCAGGCGATCAAGATGAGGCGTGTGTGCCTGGGCGTTACCGGAGGCGCCGAACGCCCAAGGAGCCTGGTCATCGGTCAGGATGAACAGCAGGTTCGGCCGCGGGGCCGACGCCGCAGCGATCGTCAGCGAGACCGCGAGGATGCCTGCGAGACAGGCCAGCCGGTGGATGCCGGCCAGGTGCACGCTGCCACGATCGAAAACTTGGCACTGCCCACACCGCGCGACCTTCTGCTGCGAGCGGTCGGGAAAGGCCGCCGGACGGAGGGAGCGGAAGTGGGCCGGCGCGCCACACTGCCAGGGCGAAGGCGAGGGACGAGGAGGGCGGGACACGTGAGGCAAACTTGCGGAGAGCGGGCAACGAATCGGGCGGCCGCAAAGGGATGTGACCACCGTGCGATCCGCACCCCAAGCGATCCGAGCCGGCGCGACAAGGCGCGGTTTGTTGGATGGTCCTACATGATTCCGTAGCGGTCGAAGGCCCGGCGGGCGGTCATGCCGCGGGCGATGGCCTGCTGCACCCGCTTCTCGCCGCGGGCCTTTTCCAAGGCGCGGGAGAAGACCTCCCGTTCGAGGGCGCGGGGCACGACGCAGACGCCGTCGAGGTCGCCAAACAGGATGTCGCCGGACGCCACCTTCGCCTCGCCGATCTGCAGCGGCACACGGAAGTCGATCACCTTGCCGCGCGGCGCCTGATCCTGGGCGTAGGGGCCGTACGAGAACACCGGAAAGTCGAGCGCCAGGATGCCGCGCGTGTCGCGGGAGTAGCCGTCGACGATGGCGCCGGCCGCTCCGCACCGGATCGCCCGCGTGCTCATCAGTTCTCCCCACAGCGCATACGACGGCGAAGCGCCGCTGCAGACGTAGATCTCCCGGGGGCGCAGGTCATCGAGCGCCTCGAGCATCAGGCCGAAGGGTTGGTCCAGCAGGCGGTTCTTTCTCCCGCCGCTCTCGTGAGGCCAGACGTCGGCTTCGAGGACGGTCATCGCCCGTCCGATGACGACCATGTCGTCGTGCAGAGGCCGGATCCGGGGCGGCAGAAACTGGTGCCGGGCGCCCAACTGATCCATGATGTCGCCCACCACGGCGGTGAAGAGTTCGGCGCGGGCGAGCGCGAACAAGGATTCGTCGTCAGTCCAATGCTTCTTCGCCGGCTTCATACGTAGAATACGCGATCCATGGGAGCGGCGCGCAGTCCGGGGTGCCGCAACAGTTCTGCCTCGTTCACGTCGAAGCCGAGGCCGGGGCGGTCCGGAAGCTCAAAGTACCCGGCGGCGATCGGCAGCGGATGCGAGAGGCAGGTGTCGCGCCAGGGCACGTCGGTGACCATGAACTCCTGCCGGAAGAAATTCGGAATCGTCGCCATCACGTGGGCCGAGGCGATGGTGGAGATCGGGCCGTTGGGGTTGTGCGGCGCCACCGGCACGTTGTAGGTCTCGGCGAGATGAGCCATCTTGCGCAGTTCTGAAATGCCGCCGCAGCGGGTGATGTCGGGCATCACGATGTCGGCGGCCTGTGCCTCGAGGATCGGCCGGAGCATGAAGCGCGAGTGCAGCCGCTCGCCCACACAGACGGGCAGAGGGATGCGGCGCCGGATGTCGGCAATGGCCTGGGGAAATTCCGGCCCGGCGGGCTCCTCGTACCACTGGCAGTTGAAATTCAACCGCGCCAGGCGGTGCGCCATCTCGACGGCCGTCGGGCCGTTCAGAAAGGCATGGGTTTCAATCGCGATCGCGACTGCGGGTCCGACCGCCTCGGCGACGGCCGCGACGACGTCGATCGCCCGTTGCTTCTGGGCTTCGGAGAGGCCGTTGGTGTCGCTCAGATCGTCGCCGTACGCGTAATGGATGTGGGCGAAGGGATCCAGCTTCAGGGCGGTGAACCCCTGGGCCACCGTGGCCCTGGCCTGCCGGGCGTAGTCTTCCGGCGTATGGGCGCCCCCGAGAAACCAGTAGTTGGCGTAGAGTTGGATTCGGCGGCGGTAGGCTCCGCCGAGCAGCTCGTACACGGGCACGCCGAGGGCCTTGCCCTTGAGATCCCACAGAGCGATGTCGACCGCACTGATCGCCGAAAGCAGTGGACCGGCCTGCCCGAGCCAGTTCAGGTCGCGGTAGAGTTTCGTCCAAAGGTAGTCGATGCGGCGAGCGTCCTGGCCAACCAGTCGCTCCCCCACATGCCGGCAGGCGGCCTCGACCAGCGGCGAACCGGGCCAGTTCGTGGCCTCGCCCCAACCGTGGAGGCCAGTGTCGGTCTCCACCTTGAACAGGGTCCAGTTGTACTTCGTGCCCTCGACGAGGAAGGTGCGGCAGGAGGTGATTTGCATGCGGGGATCGGCTGCTCCGACCCACCGGGATAGCAGAATCGCCCGGACCGCGGCGATCCGGGAGATGTTTGCCCGTAAAACGCGGGTTTCGTGGGCGCGGCGACAGCGGGAGCCGGCGCGGGCCGGCAGCGGGTGAGGCGCGGCGACCCCGGCCCGCCGCCGGCTTTGCTGCCGGTCCCGCGGCACCGGCTGGCGGTCCGGCCGCGCCGTCCGTTTACCGGGCCGGCCGGCGGGCGAGCAAACGAAGGTCCGCCAGTTCCTTCCGCCGCGCCGCGCGGAAGCGCCGCTGCCGCGCGGCGTTGGTCTGGCGTTTCTCCGCGGCCGATTTGCCGGGCCGGCCCGCGCGGAGCACGAGGGGGAGATCCACGCTCGGCGTGAAAAGATTCCGGCGCTTGAACGCCAGCGGCGCGCGCACGAGCGCGAGCAGGCGCATGGCGGGCGTGGTGCCCTCGTCGAAGCACGGCTCCTCGCACGTGCGCCAGGGGGTGAACGCCCACTTCGGCGCGGGGGCCCCAATCCTGCCCGCCAGGTGCTCGGCATAGGCGGCCAGCCAGGCATCGGCGACGTGGCCCTGGGGAAACTTGTCCCGCAGGCGCGGCGGTTCGTCGGCGATGGCCGCGGCCGCCTGCGGACGCGAAGAAGCCCGCCGCAACTCGTGCAGCCAATCGCGGAGGTGCCGGCCAAAATCGGCGATCGAGTCGGAGCGCGCGGCGACCTCCTGCAAGGTGGCGGGACGACGGGTCATGCCGGGGAGGGGCGAAGGGCGCCCCGCACCACTTCCTTGGCGGTGTCCGGAAGCGCGTCGTGCGGGAAGAACTTGTCATGGATCGCCTCGGCGGCCGCCACTGAGTTGATCCCCATCTTCCGGACGAGAAAGCGAATGTCACCGTAGTCGCCGGCGTATCCCGGCAGCGGCGGGCGGCAGGCGCGGAGCTTCATCGCGAGCAGATAGGCGGCCGTGGGAACAGAGAGGCGGATGCCGTCGCCCAGGTCGGCTTCCGACAGCCGGCGCATGGCCTCCTTTTCGGCCAGAAACTGCTTCACCTGGGCGTTGAGCCAGTCCTCCGGCAGTCCCAGTTCCTTCGCCACCTGCGCGGCGAGCCGCCGGCCGATTGCATCCGGACGGACGATTGCATCGACGTCCTTGGTCGAGTCGCGCGCGCCATACACGAGGGTGAAGACCGCCCCGCCGTAGAGGGACACCTCCAGCGTGATTCCGCTTTCCTGCGCCCGCTCGCCCAGCCGGCGCAATGCCCGGGTGAGGCGCGTTCGGTCGAGGGCTTCGTAGGGCATAATAAACCGTTACATAACGTTTTATTTTTTGGCAAGGCGGAATCCTCGCCGGAGAGGCCTGCCGCCCCCTCCCTCGGCCACGGCGGTCTGCTTGGGGCCGGCCGAGGATTGGACAGCACGGGCGGGCCGTCACGCCGGCGTGGCGTGGACTCCCGTGCGGTAATCGCCGGGGGTACGGCCGGTGCGCTTGCGGAAGACGCGCGTGAAGTAGCTCTGGTCGCCGAAGCCGCACTCCTGCGCGATTTGCGCGAGCGGTTGATCGGTGTGCGCCAGGAGATGGCAGGCGCGGTCGATGCGGAGGCGGGTCACGAGCTCGGTGAACGACCACCCAGTCCGGGCGCGCATCAGGTGCGAAAAATGACTCGGCGAGAGGCCGGCGGCCCGGGCGACGGTCTCGCGGCTGAGCTCGTCGGCGAGGTGTTCCTCGATGTAGTCGACAGCCCGCGCCAGCAGGACGGCATTGGGGTGCCGGGTGTGGGTCTTGATCGCGTCGATCAACTGCTCGAGCATGTCGCAGAGCCAGGCGGACAGCGCCTCCTGGTCGCCGACGCGGGCCAGCGCGGTGAGCGACTGGTAGTTGAGCCCGAGGATGACGCCGGGATCGCCGCCGGCCTGCACGGCGGCGCGCGCCATCATGACGATCAGCTCGAGGGCGAGGCTCTTGAGGAGGTTGAGGTTGGCCCCCCCGGTGGCGTAGATGCCGACGAGCACGCGGTTGAGGATGCGCCGCGCCTCGGTGCGCTCGCCACGGCGAATGGCTGCAAGCAGGGCCGGCTCCTCGTGCAGGTAGGTGCTGCGGAGGTCGTCGTGCAGCCGGTCCTTCAACTGGTGGATCGCCTCGGCCTTGTCCCGCTCGCGGCGGGCGGACTGGCGGCGCGCGGCCAGCAGCGCGGCGTTGGTGAGATCGTGCGCCTCCGCGAGCTGGAGCAGGAAACGGCCGGCGGCAGTGACCCGCCGATCGAGGGCGCCGGCGCGGGTCGGGCTCGCGAGGGGCACGCCGGCGACCACGAGGCCGCCGCAGAGCTGCTGGTTGCGCAGCACCGGCACGGCCCACAACGCCCGGCCGCAAGCACAGCAGGTAACGCTCGGTTCGCCCCAGCGCAGCGCTTCCTGGACGGCGAGGGCTCGGGCCGGCTGGCAGGCCGCGTGGTGCGCGCATTCCGGCAGGCGCCCCGCTCCCGCGAGAAATCGCCCTTCCGGATCGACCGCCGCCAGCGGGAAACGCGTGCGGCGGCGGTGTTCGGCGGCGAGGGCCGCGAAACCGTCGGCTTCGAGCAGCCCGGGAAACACGGGGGCCGCCGAGCGGACCGAGCCCACGGCGGAACGGGCTGGGCGCGCGGGACGGCAGTTGGCGGAGGAGATCCGGGACACGCGGCGAGGTTGGAGCCCGCGCGGGCGGGCGTCACGCCTGTGTCGAACGTATTCCTGGCAACGGGGTCGACACCGCAATCCGGAGTCTCAACTAATCGAGGTGTCGCCGGGTTCTCGTTGGGGTTCCCGGCCAACGCCCTGGCCCCATGTCCTCCCTGCACACCGCCTCGCTTCGCGTTTTCGTCTTCCTGCTCCCTCTGGCGCCGGCCCTTGCGCCCATCACCGCATCCGCGGCCGATGCGGCCGCCGCGACCCCGGCCCCGGCTCGCCCCAATATCCTCGTGATTCTCGCCGACGACCTCGGTTACGGCGACCTCCAGTGCTACAACCCGACACGCGGGAAGATCCCCACGCCGCACCTCGACCGCCTCGCCCGCGACGGCATGCGTTTCACCGACGGCCACGCGTCGTCGGCCGCGTGTTCGCCGTCGCGCTACACGCTCCTCACCGGCCGCTACCACTGGCGCACGCGGCTGCAATCCGGCATCGTCGATCTCTGGGAAGCGCCGCTGATCGCGCCCGACCGGCTCACGATCGCCGGCCTCGCCCGCCAGCACGGCTACCGCACCGCGGCCTTCGGCAAATGGCACCTCGGCTGGGACTGGCCCATCACTCCCGAGCAGAAATCACTCATGCGCGGCCTCGGCGGGCGCCGCGGCAGATCCAAGGACGCCCTCGTCACCACCCCGACCGACGCGCACCGGGCGGCGTGGACCGCGGTCTTGTCGCAGCGCATCGCCGGCGGCCCGACCACGCGCGGCTTCGAGCACTACTTCGGCACCGACGTGCCCAACTGGCCGCCGTATGCGTTTATCCATGACGACCGCACCGTCGGCGTGCCCACCGATCTCCTGCCGGCCGCCGCGTTCGACGGCTTCCGCGCCAGCTTCCAGGGCCCGGCGCTGCCCGGCTGGCGCTTCGAGGACATCCTTGGCACCCTCGCCGAACGCGCCGCCACCTACATCCGCGAGCGCGCCGCCCGTCGGGAGCCGTTCCTCGTCTACCTGCCGCTCACCTCCCCGCACACGCCGATTTCCCCCAGCGAGAAATGGCAGGGCCGCAGCGGGCTCAACGACTACGCCGACCTCGTGATGGAAACCGACGACGCCGTCGGCCGCGTGCTCGCCGCGCTCGAGCAGGCCGGCGTGGCGCAGAACACGTTCGTGTTTTTCTCCAGCGACAACGGCTACGAGACCGCCATCGGCATCAAGCCGCTGGAGGCAATGGGGCATTTCCCGAGCGGCCCGCTGCGCGGCTACAAGCGCGACGTCTGGGAAGGCGGGCACCGCGAACCGTTTCTCGTCCGCTACCCCGGCGTCGTGAAGCCGGGCACGGTCTCCGACGCCCTCGTGCACCAGGCCGACCTCTTCGCGACGATTGCCGACCTGCTCGGGGCCGAGGCGCCCGCCAACGCCGGCGAGGACAGTTTCAGTCTCCTGCCGGTGCTGCGCGGGACCGCGACGGCGGTGCGCCAGCAGGCGATCAGTTGCGGAGCGAACGGCACCCAGTCCCTGCGCGACGGGCCGTGGAAACTCGTCTGCCTGCCAAAACCGCAGCTCTACCACCTCGGCGACGACCTCGCGGAGAAACATGATCTGGCGGCGAAACACCCCGAGCGCGTGCAGGCCATGCTGGCCCTGCGCGAACGTTTCATCACCGCCGGCCGCACCACGCCCGGCCCGCCGCAGCGCAACGACGTGCCCGTGCGCCGCTGAGCACACCGCGGACGGGGCCGGATCCGCAATCCGGACGAATCCTACCGGAGATGGTGCGGTGAAGCTGACGTCTCATGTCCGCACCGGCGTGGTCAGCGATCGGGGTACGGATTCCGAGCGTGACCCCGTGCCGAACGCCGCGTCCGCGCCTTGCTTCGCCCCGTCGCGTCACGTCAGACTCCGCCCTGGCCGTCCCATGCGCTCCCGCCCGCTCCTCTCCGTGCTGCTCGTCGCCCTCGCCCTCTCGCTCCGCGCCGCCGAGGCCTACCAGCCGGGCCCCGAGGCACGGCCGCAGCCCGGCGTACCCACCGGGCAGGTAACCCGGCACCAATGGCAGAGCCGAATCTTCGCCGGCACCACCCGCGATTACTGGACCTACGTTCCCGCCCAATACGACGGCCGCACGCCCGCCGCAGTCATGGTCTTCCAGGATGGGGCCGGCGCGGTGCGGGCCGACGGCGCGATCCGCGCGCCGGTCGTGTTCGACAACCTGATCCACCGCGGCGAGATGCCAGTGACCATCGGCCTCTTCGTGAATCCGGGCGCCTTTCCCGCGGTGGACCAGCGACTGCCCCCGCGCAGCAACCGCTCCACCGAGTACGACACGCTCTCCGATCGTTACGCGCGGTTCCTGATCGAGGAACTCCTCCCCGAGGTCGGCCGGACCCTCGTCCTCACCGACGATCCCGAGCGCCGCGCCATCCAAGGCCAGTCCTCGGGCGGCATCTGCGCCTTCACCGTCGCCTGGGAACGTCCCGATGCCTTCCGCAAGGTGGTGAGCTTCATCGGCAGCTTCACCGCCATCGCCTACCGGCCGGCACGCGGGGGCCAGCCGATGCAGCCCGGCGGCGACCTCTACCCCACCCTGATCCGCAAGACCCCCATCAAGCCGCTGCGGATCTTCCTCCAGGACGGCGCCAACGACCTCGATAACAGCCACGGACACTGGTTCCTCGCCAACCAGCAGATGCTCGCCGCCCTGCTCTGGGCCAACCGCAACGCCGACGAAAGGACACTCCCCGGCCCGCGCTACGACGTCCGCCACGCCTGGGGCGACGGCGGCCACACGGGCCGGCACGGCGGGGCGATCTTCCCCGACATCCTGCGCTGGCTCTGGCGCGATCAGGTGGCGCCGCGAACGCCGTGAGCGGCCCCGGTTCCAAGGCACGAGACTTCCGGCGCCGCCCCGCGTCCTGCACCCGATGACCCGCGCAGTCCCCGCAGCAACCCTTCGCGCCCCGCGCCCCTGGTGGTGGGTGGCCGACCCGCGCCTGAGCCTGCGCGCGGCGGCCGCGCTTTACACCGGTCTGGCCGCCGCCGCCTTCACCCTCCTCCTCGGCTGGCTCGCCAGCCGCTCGTTGCAACGCTCACTCGAAGAGCAGCTCGGGAACAGCTTCGGCACCCTGGCCGCGCAGTTGAGCGACAAGCTCGATCGCACCCTGCACGAACGCCACCGTACGCTGCAACTCGCCGCCGCCCTCGCCCCGCTGCGGGCCTACGACGCCACCGTGGCGGACCGGCGGCGGGTCCTGGAGGCGGTGCAGGACGCGACTCCCGATTTCGCGTGGATCGGCCTGGCCAGCGCGCAGGGCCGCATCGTCGCCGCCACCGGCGGCGTGCTCGAAGGGAGCGACGCCGAAGCCCGCCCCTGGTTTCGCGCCGCCTTCGAGCAGCCGTATGCCGGCGGCCTGCGCGAACCCCGGGAGCTGCCGGCCGCCCTGCTGAAAAGCGACGACGGCGAAAGCGCCCCGCGCGTGCTCGACTTCGCCGTGCCGGTGGCCGATCCCGACGGCCGGTTCGCGGGGGTGCTTGGCGCCCAGGTGCGGTGGGGGTGGACGCGCGAAGTGTTGCTCTCCGTGGTGCCGGACAACGCCCGCCGCGACCGGCTTGGCGCGACGGTGTATTCAGGAGATGGAGACGTCCTGCTGGACTCGGGCGGCTCGGGCTGGACGCAGCCGCCGGACGCCCCGGCCCTGCCCGACGCCCGCCGGCTGCGCGGTCATTTCCTCGAGTCGACCCACCTCGGCACCGTGTATTTCACCGCCTACGCCCGCAGCCGGGGCTTCAAGGAGTATCGCGGGCTCGGGTGGACCGTCACGGTGCGGCAGCCCGCGGCGCTGGCCTTCGCACCGGTCGCGTCGCTGCAGCGGACGGTCTACGGCTGGGGTTTCGCGCTGACGCTGCTCGGCGCCGCCACGGCGTGGACGCTGGCGGCGCGCCTCTCGCGCCGGCTCCACACCGTGGGCCTCGCCGCGGAGCGCATCCGCCACGGCGATGTGCTGGCGACCCTGCCCAGCGGCACCGGTGAAGGCGAAGTGGAGCGCATGTGCGGCGCCCTCTGGCGGCTCGTGGAAGAACTTCGTCCCCCGCCCGACCGTTCCCCCCCTCCGCCCGACGTGCGCCCGCCCCGGCGCGACCTGGGGCCGATCGTCTGAGGCGGGACACCTTCCAGTCCCACCAGCCTGAACCCGCGGCAACCGCCGGGCGCCGCGCAGCAACTCGCGGCCGAACCGGCCCCCGATACGAAAATTTCAGGAAGCAGGACTTGCCTCCCGCCCCGCGCCGCTACCATCTTTCTCCCGCCAGTCCAGTCAGTGTTCAGATGCACGTCCGCCAGAGTTCGTGATTTGAGTCCGACCGAGAGACCGCGCAGTTCGACCGAAAGCTAGCAGGTCAGTTGGTTCGTTGGTTCTTGCCGGCAGTCCGGGTGCCTCGCGGCGTCCGCGTTGCCTGCTGCGCACGGCCGGCGCGTCACCCGGGATCGCGACTCTGGAGTGTCGTGTCATCCGGTCAGTTCTTTCCCTCCCATCAACCGCA
Organism: uncultured Opitutus sp.; assembly: GCA_964504885.1. Classification (GTDB taxonomy): domain Bacteria; phylum Verrucomicrobiota; class Verrucomicrobiia; order Opitutales; family Opitutaceae; genus ER46. The sequence goes on along the minus strand of CAZDGC010000009.1, from coordinate 42,988 downwards.
ACCGTTCGGAAACCTCCCATGCAACTCCACACGCTTCTTTCCGGCCGCCCCGACATCCTCCGGCAGGCGCACCTCGCCAACCTCGCGCTGGCCTACGCCACCCTCCGCGACTTCGCCCAACGCCTCACCCGCGCCGGGCTCGTCGGGCGCGCCGTCCTGCTTCCGCCCCTCCCCGCCGAGGAACGCCCGCTGGCCTCCCTCTCGGCGCTCGACGCCAGCCAGGCGGTCGTCGAGGAACACTTCACCGACCAGGATCTGATGGATCTCTGCGACGTTCTGCAATTCACCCTCGGCCAGTCCCTCGGAGCCGAACCGACGGAAATCGCCTTTCGCTTCGAGAAGTTCGATGCGCAGTTCGTCACTCCGGTGCGTGCGGAACTGGTGCGCGCCGGGGTCCAACTGTAGGCGCGACCCGGCCGCCGGTCCCCCCTTCGCCTCACCTGCACCCGGGGGAGGCTCGCCGACGGCGATGCGCCCGTGCCCCTCGGCTGCGGCCGACGGCGGAAAACTGCGATGCGCCCGACCGGAGGCGGCGCGCAACCTCCGCTCGACAGCTCCCGGCCTTCGCGCTTCGCTGCAGGAACCTCCCGATGCATCGCCGATCCTTCGTCTCCAGCCTCGCGGTCGCCGCCACCGCCGCCACCCTGCCCCGTTCTTTCGCCGCTGCCGCCAAGCCCGCGGCCGCAACGAAAATCCGCGTCGGCCTCGACAACTTCGCGGTCCGCGCGATGGCCTGGAAGGCTCCCGAACTGATCGACTACGCCGCGGCGTTGAAATGCGACACGCTGCTCATCTCCGATCTCGACGCCCTCGGTGGTCTCGACGACGGGCACCTCCGCGGCCTCCGCCGCCGGGCTGACGCCGCCGGCCTCGGTCTTTTCATCGGCAGTTGGAGCATTTGCCCAACCTCGAAATCCTTCCGCCCCACCTGGGGCACCGCCGAGGAACACGTCCGTCTCGGCATCCGTGTGGCCCGCACCCTCGGTTCCCCCGTCTTCCGCGTCGTGCTCGGCAACATGGAGGATCGCAAGTCCCCGGGCGGGATCCGCGCCCGCATGGCCGACACCCTCGCCGTCCTCAAGGCCTGCCGCCGCGACGCCCTCGCCGCCGGCGTCAAGATCGCCTTGGAAAACCACGCCGGCGACCTGCACTCGTGGGAACTGCGCGAGCTGATCGATCAGGCCGGCCACGATTTCGTCGGCGCGAACCAGGACTCCGGCAACGCCGTCTGGACCCTCGAGGATCCGATGGACGTCCTGGAGACCCTCGGGCCGGTCACGATTTGTTCCAGCCTCCGCGACAGCATGGTGTGGGAAACGCCCGACGGTGCCGCCGTGCAGTGGACCGCCTGCGGCGCCGGACTGATCGACTGGAAGGCCTACGCCGCGCGCTGGCACCAGCTCTGCCCGCAAACCCCGATCATGATCGAGACCATCTCGGGCGGCCCGCGGATGTTCCCGTACAAGAAACCCGAGTTCTGGACGCACTACGACAGACGCCCCGAAAAACTGGCAAAGTTCGAAGCCCTGGCAAAACGCGGCCGGCCCGTTCCCGCCTTCAAGGCTCCGCCTGGACCCGACGGCAAGAAGGCGCAGCAAGACTTCCAGAAATCGGAAATCGAAAAGTCCATCGCCTACCTTCGCCGCGAAATCGGCCTCGGTGTCCGGACCTGAGGATTTCCCTGTGGGCGGCGCGCTCCCACCCCGCAACTCCCGCGCCCCGCCCCAGCCCCTGACACCGCTTCCAGCCCCTCCGCCCCTCACTGCCATGAACCGTCGTCAATTCCTCCACCGCTCCGCCGCGGCCGGCACCCTGGCCGCGTTCGCCCCCTCGATCCGCGCCGCCGACAAGGCCGGCGCGCGCAAATTCCGCACGGTCCTCATCGGCTGCGGCTGGTGGGGCAACAACATCCTCCGCGAGGCGATGGCCAGCGGCGCCTGCGAAATCGTCGGCCTCTGCGACGTCGATGCGCGTCAGTTTGAAGCTACGCAGAAGAACGTCAGCGACGGCACGGGCGAGACACCGCGGCGCTTCAAGGACTACCGCGACTGCCTCGCCGCGACGAAGCCGGAGATCGCCATCATCGGCACGCCTGATCACTGGCACGCCCTGCCGATGATCGCCGCGGTCAAGGCGGGCGCCCATGTCTACGTCGAAAAGCCCATCGGCCACACCATCCTGGAAGGCCGGGCGATGGTGAACGCCGCCCGCGCCGCCGGACGCGTCGTGCAGGTGGGCACGCACCGCCGCATTTCGCCACACAACGTCAGCGGCCGCGACTTCATCCGCGCGGGCAAGGTGGGCGACATCGGCATGGTCCGCTGCTTCGTGCACTACGGCGGCGGGCCCGAGAAGCCCCGCCCGACCGTGGCGGTGCCGAAGGAACTCGACTGGGATTTCTGGTGCGGACCGGCCCCGCTTCGGCCCTACAACGGTGGCGACCGCGGCGGCATTCACCCGCGCGGTTTCCGCAACTACCTCGACTACGCCAACGGCACGCTGGGCGACTGGGGCATCCACTGGCTCGACCAGATCCTCTGGATCACCGGGGAAAAGTATCCGAAAAAGGTCTACTCGACCGGCGGCCGTCCCATCGCCGGGCCCGTGGTCAACACCCCGCAGGCGCAGACCACCGACGCCCCGGACCACCAGGTCGCCTCCTACACCTTCGAGAAGCTCACCGTGCAGTGGGAGCACCGGCGTTTCGCCGGCAACAACACCGACAAGGGTGAAAACGTCGGTTGCTACTTCTACGGCACCAAGGGCACGTTCCACATGGGCTGGCAGCGGGGCTGGACCTTCTACCCGGCCAACGCCAAGGAGGCGGTCATCAGCGAGCAACCCAAGCTCAACGCGCCCGACAATCAGAACATCAAGGAGCTCTGGGCCGACTTCCTCGCCGCCATCCGCACCGGCCGGAAGCCGGTCTGCGACATCGGCGAAGTACACCTCTCCACCAACCTCGCGCTCCTCGGCATGCTCTCGCTCAAGCTGGGCCGGAGCCTCGACTGGGATGGCGCCCGCGAACGCATCACCAACGACGAGACGGCGAACAAGTTCCTCCGCCGCGACTACCGCAAGGGCTGGGAGTACCCGAAGGCGTGACCGGCGCGGGAGGCGGGCCGGTCCGCGCCGCCCGCCTTTTCCAATCAACCGGAGACTACCGCCCTTCGCCTGACCGTACCGGAGGGCCGACGTGTCGGAACGCGCGAGGAGTGCGCATCGGAAATCCTCCGGTTGTCCATTCCCCATGACCTCACGTCTCGCCGCCGCCCTCTTCTGCACCCTGCTCGCCGCCCCGGCCGCCCTCTCCGCCCCGCCGGACTACGCCACGCCGCGGTTCGCCGATCCCGGCCGCCGCGAGCGCCTCGCCGCCGTCCTGCCGGAGGTCGATCGGGAGTTCCGCGAAGCCACCGCCCGGCGGCACTACCCCGGCCTCGTCTGGGGTCTCGTGCTCGACGGCGAACTCGTCCACTCCGGCGCCACCGGTTTCGCCCACCTCGAGCGCCGCCTCCCGGCCGGCCCCGACACCCGCTTCCGCATCGCCTCGATGACGAAGAGCTTCACCGCGCTCGCCGTGCTGAAGCTGCGCGATGCCGGCCGGCTGGCGCTCGACGATCGCCTCGAGAAATACCTCCCCGAATTCCGCGCCGTGCCACCGCTCACCGCAGACGCCCCGGCGATCACGCTGCGCCACCTGCTCACGATGACCGCGGGTTTCCCGCAGGACGATCCGTGGGGCGACCGGCAGCTCGCCCTGCCGCCCGCCGGCCTGCGCGCGCTCGTCCGCGGCGGCCTCGCCGCGTCGAACCCCGCCGGCACCGGCTACGAGTACAGCAATCTCGGATACGCCTTGCTCGGGCACGTCATCACCGCCGTCGCCGGCGAACCCTACCAGCGGTATATCACCCGCGAAATTCTCCAGCCGCTCGGGATGCGCGACACCGGCTGGGAATTCGCCGACGCCCCCGCCGACCGGCTCGCCCTCGGTTACCGCCGGACCGCCGACGGCCGGGACTGGCAGCTCGAACCGATGCTGGCCGACGGCAGTTTCGGCGCGATGGGCGGCCTGATTACCACGCTGCGAGATTTCGCCCGCTACGCCGCCCTGCATCTCGCCGCCTGGCCCGCCCGCAACGACCCCGAGTCCGGGCCGGTGCTGCGCGCCACGATCCGCGAGATGCACCGCCCCGCCATCTTCGCCCGCTTCGATGCCACCACCCGCACGCCCGCCGGCGAACCCGCCCCGGCCGTCACCGCCTACGGTTTCGGCCTGCGCGTGATGTTCGATCACGCCCAGAACCTGAACGTCGGTCACAGCGGCGGCCTCCCTGGCTTTGGCAGCCACTGGATGATTTTTCCCGAGCACGGCTTCGGCGTCATCTCGTTCGCCAATCTCACCTACGCCGGCACGGCCCCGATCAACGCGAGGGTCGCCGCACTCGTGCTCGAAAAGGCGAAGCTGCCGCGCCGCACCGTGCCACCCTCACCGCTACTCGCCCGCCGCCACCACCAGGTGGCCGAGCTGATCCAGACCTGGGAGCCCGCCCTCGCCGACGCCATCCTGGCGGAGAATTTCTTCCTCGACCGCGCGCGGGACGACTGGCGGCGCCTCGCCCGCGAAACCCTCGCCCGCGCCGGCCGCATCCGTTCCACCGGCGAGCTCACGCCGGAGAACCAGTTGCGCGGCCGTTTCGCGCTCGTCGGCGAAACCGGCCGCATCAACGTGTTCTTCACCCTCACACCGGAACGCGAGCCACGCGTGCAGGAACTGCGACTCGCCTTCGTGCCCACGCCCTGACGCACTTTCACCATGAAACCCGCCCGCCTGACTTCCGCCGCCCTCCGCGCGTCCCGCTGCCTGCTGCTGCTGGTGTCTCTTGCCCTCGCCGCGCCGCTTTTCGCCGCCGAGGGCGCCGCCCCGCGCTGGAACATTCTCTTCCTGTTCGCCGACGACTGGGGCCGCTATGCCCGGGTGTACGCCGGGCTCGACGGCCGGCCCACGATCAACGACGCCATCACGACCCCGCATGTCGACCGGCTGGCCCGCGAGGGCCTCACCTTCCGCCGTGCCTTCGTCAACGCGCCGTCCTGCACGCCCTGCCGGAGTTCGCTGCTGTCCGGCCGTTACTTCTTCAACACCGGCCGCGCCGCCATTCTGCAGGGCGCCGTCTGGGATCCGGCGATTCCGAGCTTTCCCCTGCTCCTGCGCGACGCCGGCTACCACATCGGCAAGAGCTACAAGGTCTGGAGCCCGGGCACACCGGTCGACGCCCCCTTCGGTGGCCAGACCCACGCCTACGAAAACGCCGGTCGCGCCCCGAACAATTTCTCGGAGGAAATGACCGCGCGCGTCAGCCGCGGCCTAGCGGTGGAGGCGGCCCGTGCGGAGATTCTCGCCCAGGTGCGCGGCAACTTCGAAGCCTTCCTCAAGGATCGGAAGCCAGGGCAGCCGTGGCACTACTTCTTTGGCACGACCACGACCCATCGGAAGTGGATCAAGGGCTCGGGCAAAGCGCTCTGGGGCATCGACCCGGAGCAACTTCGCGGCCGCCTGCCGGCCTTCCTGCCTGACGTGCCCGAAATCCGCGAGGACGTCGCCGACTACCTCGGCGAATGCCAGGCGGTCGACGCCTGCCTCGGGGTGCTGCGCGAGCGCCTGGAAGCCACCGGCGAGCTGGACCGCACCTTGATCATCGTGAGCGGCGACCACGGGATGCCCGGAGTACCCTCGGGCAAGTGCAACCTCTATGACCACGGCACCGCGGTGCCGCTCGTCGCCCGCGTGCCGGGCGGAAAGGGCGGCCGCGTGGTCGATGACTTCGTCTGCCTGCCGGATCTCGCGCCCACCTTCATGGAGATCGGCGGCGTGCGCCCGCCGGCCGGGCTCTACGGCCGCTCGCTGCTCGCCGTGCTCCGCTCCGATCGCAGCGGCCAGGTCGAAGCCGACCGCACCTGGGTGATCACCGGTCGCGAACGCCACGTCGGCGCAGCCCGCGAGGGCTACCTGCCGTATCCGATGCGCGCCCTCCGCACGAAGGACTTCGTTTATATTCGCAACTTCGCGCCCGACCGCACCCCGATGGGCGACGAGAAGGAGGCCCACGCCCCCGGAACCACCGAGGACGCCCTGACCAACAACACGTTTGCCGGCTATGCCGACATGGACGCCAGCCCGACCAAGGCCTGGCTCGTGCGGCACCGCGACGATCCGAAGTGGCGGTGGCATTACGAGCACGCCTTCGGCCGCCGTCCTGCCGAGGAGCTGTACGATCTCCGGAAGGATCCCGACCAGGTGAAAAACGTCGCCGCCGACCCGGCCTATGTGAGGACGAAGAGCGAAATGGCCGCCGCGCTGCTGCAACGCCTCACCGCCGCGGGCGATCCGCGCGTGACCGGCGACGGCGGCACCTTCGACCGACCGCCGTTCAGCGGTCCGGTGCCGGAGGATGCCAACGCCAAGGGCGGCCGGCGCAAGGCCGCGAAGAAGGGCGAATAGGGGTCAACAAAAAGCCCGGCGCGCGGGGCGCCGGGCTCGGGAGGGAATCGATTCGCGCTCGCAGCCTCAGGAGGCGGCGACCGTGGTCTTCGAGAAGTCCTGAATCGTGAAGGCGCCGCGACCGGTGCGCTTGGTGAGCGGGCTCTTGTTCGCCGCATCGACCAACGTCTTGTTGGAACCGGTGAAGCACTCCTTCTTGGCGTCGATCTGCAGGAGCGGTCCGACGACTGTCTTGGTGGAGTCGACGTTGACGTTGTTCACCTTGAGGTGATCCAGCATCCGGGCGAACGAGTCCTTCGTGTTGGCGTCGGACTTGATCGCGTCGGCGAGCTGCTTGTTGGTCTTCTCGGCTCCCACGAGGTACGAAACGTTGGCCAGGTGGCAGAGTGCCGAGGAGTAGTGACACTCCTCAATCAGACCGTGGACGACCTTCCGGTTCTGCACCGCCTTGACGAAGTTCGCGCGGTGCTGTCCGAGCGTGTTCTTCGAGAAGCGTTGGATCACCTTGTTGTCGTTGCCATAGACCATGGCCCCGCCGTTCGCACCGATGGTGACATAGCCGTTCTCGCATTGCACGACTACGCCGACGTCCGTACCCCGATACTTGTCCATGGCGCGCATGCCGGCCTTCATCGGGAGCCCGCGCACCTCGAAGATCAGCGGGGCTTTCTTGTAACCGAGCACCGAGATCAGGGTGTTGGGGGTCTCGGCGTCGTCCTCGTAGCCGAAGCGGCCGCCGAAGCTCATGACGGTCGGAGGCAGGCCGGGCTCGCCGAGGAACCAGCGGGCGACGTCCATCTGGTGGATGCCTTGGTTGGTGATGTCGCCACCGCCGTAGTTCCAGAACCAGTGCCAGTCGTAATGCACGGTGCCGTTCTTGGCGGAGTTGCGGCGCGGCGGCGTGAGGGTGGCGGGACCGGTCCAGAGGTCGTAGTTGATACTCGCCGGCACGGCCTGCGGACCGGTGGTCTTGCCGATGCTCTCGCGCATCTTGTAGCACAGCGCCCGGGCCCACTTGATCTTGCCGATCTTGCCGGACTTCACGTACGCGATGGCGTCGACGATGTCCTCGGACGAACGGTTCTGCGTTCCAGCCTGGACGATGTTCTTGGAGTACTTCTTCGCCGCCTCCACCGCCTGGCGTCCTTCCCACACATTGTGAGACAGGGGCTTTTCCACGTATACATCCTTGCCCGCCTGCAGCCCCCAGATGGTCTGCAACGAGTGCTGGTGATTGGGAGACGCGAGCACGACTGCGTCGATCTCCTTCGATTCGAGCATCTTGCGGTAATCGACATAAGTGGCCGGCTTGACCCCAGCCTTTTCGCAGTCGCCCTTCCGCTTTTCGAGCACGGCGGTATCCACGTCGCAGATCGCCACCAGACGCGCGCCCTTCAGCTTCGTGCAGTAATCCATCATGTGCCCCCGGCCTTGGGCGTTGATGCCGACGACGGCGACGCGGATGTCGCCATTGGCGCTGCCACGGGCGGCACCGGCTTGGCCATAGACGCGGGTGTGGCCGGCGAGCAGCGCGGCACCACCGCCGACGAGTGAGGTTTTGAGGAACTCTTTGCGGGTCCAGTTATTCATGAGGCGGGCTATTGTCTTGAGGTTGAATCTTTCGCAGCGGGGCAACGAAGTTCGGGACGAACCCTGAGACGGCCACAGGAGGCGCCCAAGGTCAATCCCACGGTGCAAAAGACGCCCGCCGACAGTCCGAAGATGCGCAGTTTTTCTCGGGAATCGGGCCGCGCGGGAGAAGCCTCCTCCCCCTGGCCTCGCCGCGAGGAGCATCGACAGCGCCCACCGGACGGGCAAACCTGGCCAGTCCCGACCGCCCGCACCGCAATACCCTGCATCGTTGTGGTTGTCCGCCACGTGACCGCCCGCCCCTCCCAGCGCCAACTCGCCCGTGAACTCGGGCTTTCCCCGATGACGGTATCGCTCGCCCTGCGCGGCGCCAAGGGCATCGCCGCCACCACGGTCGCCCGGGTGCGGGCCGCGGCGGAAGCGCGCGGGTATTACCCGGATCCAGAGTTGACGCGCCTCGCCCTGCTGATGCGGGCCGGCCGCACTCCGGGCTTTCGCTCCACGCTCGCCTTTCTCAACCCGTTTCCGGAACGGGATCGAGCCGAATGGGAGGACTACTTCGGCGGGCTTTGGCGCGGCGCCCGGAACCGCGCCGAGCAACTCGGCTACCGTCTGGAACAGCATTGGTTGCACGAACCAGGTCTGACCCTGCGGCGGTTGTCCGACATCCTATCGGCCCGCGGCATCAAGGGTGTCCTGGTCGCCCCGCTGCCGGACGGAGCCACGCTGCCCGCCCTGCAGTGGGGTCGGTTTGCGGGGGTCGCTCTCACCGATTCCCCGGTGATCACCAACCTGATCCGCGTCGGACCGGACAACGCCGGCGCCATCGCCCTCGCACTTCAGCACGTGGCCCGGCTCGGTTATCGTCGACCCGGCCTGGTTGCCCCCGCGCCGTTCGATGAGCGGACCCAATTTCTCCATTCGGGTCCGTTTCTGCGCTGGCTGCACGAATGCAGGCTTGAGCCCGCGCTGCTCGCGACGACCGACCTCGACGCGCCGCGCCTGGCGGAATGGCTCCGGCAGGCGCAACCCGATGTTGTCATCTGCAACCACCCCCATCCCTGGGCGCAGCGTTGGCTCGAAGCGGCGGCTGGCCTGCGCTCGCCCCCGTCGTTTGTCTGCCTTGCCTGGTCGGCCCGGTACGGCGTCTGCGCCGGCGTGGACAAACGCACCGAGGTGATCGGCGCGCATGGCGTGGACATGCTGATCGCGGCGATCACTCAGGGGCGGATTGGCCTCCTGACCGATCCACCGACGCTGCGGGTGCCCGCGCACTGGCACGACGGTGCGTCCTGCCCGCCCGCCGCGCGCCGCGGGCCCGCCCTGCGGCGCCTGCTCAGAACGACGTCCGCACCGTAAACTTGAAATTGCGCGGCGGCCCGAACGCGTTCTGTGAACGGAGGCAATATTCGTCGAACGCGTTCTCCACCCGCACCGAATAGTCGAGGTCGTAACGCCCGGCCTTGTGCCGGTAGCCAGCCAGAAGGTCGACCCTGGTGGAGGAGGGCAGATAGAAAAAGAGAGTGCGTCCGTCGACCTGCGCCACCCGCCGCCCGGCGTAAATCGCCCCGGCTCCGAGGTAGAGTCCCTTGAGCGCGCCGCTCGAGACGTTGTAGCGGCCCCACGTGTTGAATCGGTGCCTGGGGGTGTTCGCCAACGGCGCACCCACCACCGACGGCCAGTCCTGCGCCGCGGTGTTCCTCTCGCCCGGGTTGGCGGTGACCTCGGAGTCGGTGTAGGCGTATCCCGCGGTGATCTGCCAGTTCCGGGATGGCACGAGCATCAGGTCGATTTCGAGGCCCTCGCTGCCTTCATCACGGTAGACCGTCTGGCTGTTCGGGTTGTACTGCGCAGGATTCGGGGGATCGAGCGGGATGGTCCCGAACTGGTTGAAGCGGTCCGTCTGAAACAACGCCACCATGCCGGAAACCCGCCGCTCCCACAGCTCTAACTTGAGGCCGACCTCCCTGCCCTTGCCCAACACCGGATCCGCCCAGTCGTTGTCCTCCGGCCTGCGCTGGAACTGCTGGGTGAACGACTCGCTGTAGAGCCCGTAGAGGGTGAGTGACGGCGTGAGATGGAAGGTCGTGCCGTACTGCGGCGTCCAGAGCGACTGGACCTGCGTGGTGCCGGTGCGCTGGTAGCGGGCGCCGGCGAGCAGGCGCCAGCGCTGGTCGAAAAGGACGACCTGATCCGAGACCGAAAAGGCCCGTGTCTCGCCCTTGCTGTCGCTCGCCAGAGTGAACTTCTCCGGACTCCACGGCGGGTCGTTGTAGACCACGGGGACACCGGGCCGGAGCACGAGGTTGACCGGCGCAGGCAGGCGCTCCGCCACGGGGAGCCGCCCGGCATTGTAACTCCGCGTCGTCTGGCGGTTGATCGCCTGATCGGCGCTCAGGATGAGTTTGTTCTCCACGCCCCCGAATCGCCGGCTCCAGTAAACATCCGCCTGCACGCTGTGGCCGCGGTTGTGCGTCTGGCCCATGATGCCGATGCTGCGGCCGTTCTGCACGTAGGCTTGCGCGGGGTTGACGTTGTTCGCGGCGAAGAAGCCGTTTTCGTTGCGAAAGGTCGCACTGCCGAACCGGTAGTCGTCGTCATCGCGATCCGCGACGTAGAACGACAGGCGCGCCTGGAGATCGCGGGAGAACTGGTGCGAGATCTCGAGCATCCCCACCTGGGCGTCGCCGTCGGCGCGCGACGCCGGGCCGTTGAAGCTGAAGGAACGCGGCACGTCGACGAACCGGTAGCTGAAGAACCGTCCCCTCGGATACGAGTCACCCAGCCGCCGCTCGACATAGCGCTGCACCGTGCGATCCCAGAAACGCACCGTCTCGTCGGCGTAGGACGAGGTCGCCGCCGGATCCGAGAACCGCGGCATCAAGCCTGGCAGGCGGCGCTTCGCCACCACCCACTCGTAATCAAACACCACGATCGTCTGGCGCGTGGGTTTCCACTGCACCGCCCCCGAAATGAGCTGCGCATCGTCGCGGGCAAAATCCACCCACGAGTCGCTCTTGCGCAGAGAAAGGTTTACCCGGGCCAGCACGGTTTTCGATCGATTCAACGGCTGGTTCCAGTCGAGGTCGGCCCGGTAGAATTCCCAGGAGCCGGCCGTCAACGCGAGCGTGGTGCGCGACTGCGGCTTCGGCCGCTTGGTGAGGGTGTTGATGATGCCGCCCGGGTCGGCCTCGCCGTACAGCACTGAGGCCGGGCCGCGGATGAACTCGACGCGGTCGACGTTGGCCGTCTGCACGTACGGGTGGTTGGTGCGCGAGCCGTTCCGCCGCGGAATCCACACCCGATAGCCGCGCACCTGGAAGGAGCCGTTGCGCTCGTCCTCGAAGTTCACGCCCGAGGTGAACTGCAGCGCGTCCATCAGCGTGCTGGCCTTCAGATCGAGCAGGAGCTCCTCCGTGAGCACGCTGATGTTGAGCGGCGTGTCCTTGATCGCCTCGCGGATGCGCGTCGCAGAGACCACGTTTGACGCCGTGTAGCCGGCATCCTCGCGCTCGACCACTTCGAAGGCGGACAGCGTGATCACTTCGCCGGCCGGCGGCACCGGTGGCGCAGCGGGCACCGCGGCGGCCAGGTCCCTGACCGAAGGGGCGGTTGCGGCGGACAGGGAAAGGAGCAGTCGGAGGAGGCTTGGTTTCATGGCGGGTCGATTGGGCGCGCCCGTTCCGGCGCACCCTCCCGCATCCGTGCCCCGCCCCGCACGATTCTCCAGCGGCGTCCGGGCTTTACTGTAAAGTCGGCCTCCGGTCGGCGCCCGGGGGCCGGCGCGCGCCCTCAGGCAAACGCCTCGCCGGCCAACTGCAGCCAGCGCGCCGTCGGCGGCAGTGGAGTGCGCCCCCGCCAGATCGCGTTTACGAACAGGCGCGGCGGAGCCGGCCGCAGCGGCCGCACCACCAAGTCGCGCGGCACGGCGTCCGCCAGCAACCGCGAGCAAGGCGCCACGCCAAAGCCAGCCTGCACCATCCAGTGCAGTCCGGGAAAGTCCTCCGCGCTGTACTGCGGCCGCAGGTCCGCCCCGTGCCGCGCGGCGAACTCCAGCAGAATCTGGCCGAAGTGCAGGTTGCCGCGGAGCAACAGCAGGGGCGACCCGGCCAGCTCGCGCAAACGCACGCTCTCCCCCTGCGCCCGCGGGTCGTCGCGCCGCAGCAACACTCCCTGCTCCTCGACAAACAATCGCCGCTCGCGCAATCCCGACCGTGCCGGCGGCTTTTCCGGCCGCCCAATCACCAGATCGAGTTCCCCCGCCACCAGCGCGGCCATCAGCATGTCCTGATGCCCCATCCGCAGGGCGACCTCGATGCCGGGCAGCGCCGCCCGGTAGCGACGGAACACCGCCGCCACCTGCTCCGTGGCCGCTGGCGGAATGATCCCGGTGCGCAACACCCCCGAATCCCCTCGCTGCGCCCGCGCCGCAAGATCCGGCAGCCCCGCCGCCCGCTCCACCAGCCGCCGCGCCTCCGGCAGCAGCGCCGCTCCCGCCGCCGTCAGGCCGTTGATCCGGTTGGTGCGCTCGAGGAGGCCCGCCCCCACCGCCTCCTCCAACTGCTGGATCTGCGCCGTCAGCGCCGGCTGGGCCAGGTTCAGGCGCTGCGCCGCCCGCGAAAAATGCATCTCCTCCGCCACCGTCACGAACGACTTCAGCCAGCGCAGCTCCAGGTTCATCCCCGCTTCGTCATCGCGCTTTCCGATGGTGGCAATCGTTTCATTCGATTTTTCCGATTCCGGAGCCCGTGGCACACTGGCGCCATGCCCTCCCGCCACTTCCTGCTCGTCGTCGCCAACCCGGCGATCTCCACCACCCTCGGCTGGCCCGTCGGCTGCTGGGCCTCCGAACTCATCCACCCCTACGAGGCCTTCGTCCGCGCCGGCCACCGCGTCACCGTCGCCAGCCCGCAGGGCGGCCGGGTCGAACTCGACGCCTTCAGCGATCCCCGCGACCCCTCCGGCTACTCCAAGGACGACACCCTGTCGCTCGACTACCTGCAACGCCCGGAGTTCAACGCCCTCCTGGCCAACACCCCGGCGCTCGGCACCCTGCGCCCCGCCGACTACGACGCCCTCCTCGTCGCCGGCGGCCAGTCGCCCATGTTCACCTTCCGCGGGAACACCACGCTCCTCGCCGTGTTCCGCGCCTTCCTCGACGCCGGCAAACCCGCCGCCGCCCTCTGCCACGGCACCTGCCTCCTGCTCGATCTGCGAAACGCCGACGGCTCGCCGTTCATTCGCGGCAAACGGATGACCGGTTTCGCCAATAGCGAGGAGGATTACGCCGACCAGGCCGTCGGCCGGAAGATGATGCCCTTCCGCATCGAGGACGAGGCTCGCCGTCTCGGCGCCGACTTCGTCGCCGGACCCGCCTTCCAGCCGCACGCCGTCCAGGACGGCAACCTCATCACCGGCCAGCAGCAGCACAGCGGCGAAGCCACCGCCCGCCTCGTCCTCGCCGCCCTCGCCTGACTCCACCGCCCTCGCCGTGGCCCAGCCCGCCCTTTGTCACTTATTAGGTGACAAACCGACCGGCGAATTCAGCCCGCCGGCCCCAGCTCGATGCACCGTTAATGTCACGTAATACGTGACATGACACCCTCCGCAGTGCCCGTCCCTCTGCACCCACCTCCTGCATGAACCTCACCTTTCTCGGCGCCGGCCAGGTCGGCGGCGCCCTCGCCACCGCGCTCGCGGCCCGCGGCCACACCGTCACCCTCGCCGCGCGCGACCCCGGATCCGACTCCGTGCGCGCCGCCCTTGCCCGCGAACCCCGCCTGCGCGCCCTCCCGCCGGCCGCCGCGGTCGCCGGCGCCGACGTCGTCTTTCTCGCCACCCCCTACGCCGCCGCCGGGTCCGCGGTGGCGGGACTGGCCCCGGCCCTCGCCGGCAAGATCCTGGTCGACTGCACCAACCCCGTCGGCCCCGGCCTGATCCATGGCCTCGGCAGCGCCCGCAGCGGCGCCGAGGTCATCCAGGCGGCCGCCCCGGGCGCGAGGGTCGTGAAGGCCTTCACGATCTACGGATTCGAGAACTTCCTCGACTCTTCGTATCCGGGTTACGGCGACCTGCGGCCCGCCATGCTGATCGCCGGCGACGACGCCGGCGCCAAGGCCGCCGTTTCCCGGCTCTGTGCCGACCTCGGCTGGGAGCCGGTCGACACCGGCCCGCTGTCGTCGAGCCTCCACCTCGAGCACCTGACGCTGCTCTGGATCAAGATGGCCCGCGCGCAGGGCCAGGGTGCCGGCTTCGTCTGGGCGCGGCTCCGGCGGTAAACCGGCCGGCCGCGCGGCAGCGATTGCCATCGACTCCGACGCGGTGAGCGGGGCAGGTATTTCGGGACAGCATACCGACTCCGCATGAAATCCTACCGCCAGGAATTGTGGTTCGAGGCGCCCCGCCGCCGCGCGTTCTTCAACCTAACCCCTCAGGTCGAGCAGTGCCTGCGCGCCAGCGGCATCCGCGAAGGCCTGTGCCTGGTCAACGCCATGCACATCACCGCCAGCGTCTTCATCAACGACGACGAGGCCGGCCTGCACGCCGACTACGAACGCTGGTTGGAACGGCTCGCGCCGGAAAAGCCGCACTCGGCCTACGACCACAACCGCACCGGCGAGGACAACGCCGACGCCCACCTCAAGCGCACGATCATGGGGCGCGAGGTCGTCGTCGCGGTCACTGGCGGGAAGCTCGATTTCGGCCCGTGGGAGCAAATCTTTTACGGCGAGTTCGACGGCCTCCGGCGGAAGCGGATCCTGGTAAAAATCATCGGCGAATGACCGGGATGGTGCCAGGTGCTGATGCCGTTTCTTGGACAGGGGGATCGTTCTCTGGTTCTGGATTAACGGTCCGACCTGTCCAACTGTCGGGATCCCCCTCAAGTTCCAGTTGCCCTGCAGCAGGAGTCAGTCGGTGGATGCGGGTGTTTTCTCGGCGACCGGACTGAAAACTTTCAGGCCCGGGCGCGTATAATCGGCAACATTGCGGGTGACGATCGTCAGATTGTGCCGGCGGGCCGTCGCCGCGATGAAACTATCGGGCATGGGCATCGGGCAACCCTTGCGCTTGAATTCGGCTTCCTGCCGACCCCAGACCGTCGCAACCGACGTATTGAAATTCAGAATGCGGCCTTCCATCGCATCCATCAGCCGGTTCAACCACAATTGCAGCGCCCGCTTCTTCGCCCCCTCGGGGAGGAAGGCGATGCCAGCCTGAATTTCGCCGATGGCGTGGCTGCTCGTGTAAACCTCGTTGGCATGCGCCTCGAGCCACGCGAGCATCCGCGGGTCGGGTCGGGCTCGCGCCCGCTCGCTTAGGACGTCAGTGTCAATCAGCCAAGCCATGCTTGCTCCGATAGAACTGTTTCTGGCGCGGCGGCAGGGCGAAGGAGTGCGGACACTGCATGTAGACCTCGAACCACCTTCCCGGCGCCTGCACCTTGCGCAGCGTCACGCTCTGGCGGTCCGGATCATCCTCGATCGCGAAATGATCTCCCGTTCCCAACCGGCAACGTTCCCGCACCGGTTGCGGGATGACAATCTGCCCTCGACTGGACATGGTGGCAATCATTCAAGTAAGCAATGCTTATCAAGGCTGCCAGTCAAGGGAAGAGGCGCGGATGGCAGGAGCGCAGCACCCAGCGGAAGGCGCAGGCAAGTGAGCTAGCCGAGTGCACGTGTCGGTGCGGTAGCCGGCCCCCGCTGGCCCCCGCTCCGTACCACCCCCGCAGGATCCGGTTTCGCCCCGTGGTTGATTTCGCGGCAGAATCCGTGTCTTCCCTTGACCGCCGATGACTGCCTCCGATCTGCCCGTCGCCCTCCTCGCCGGCGGCCTCGCCACCCGCCTGCGACCGATCACCGAAAAGGTGCCCAAGTTGCTCGTCGAGGTCGCGGGCGAGCCGTTCTTCTCCCACCAGATTCGCCTGCTCAAGTCCGCCGGGCTCACGCGTCTCGTGCTCTGCGTCGGCTACCTCGGCGAGAAGATCGTCGAGCTCTACGGCGACGGCTCCCGCTGGGGTGTCCGTCTCGACTACGCGTTCGACGGCCCGAAGCTCCTCGGCACCGGAGGGGCGCTGATCGCCGCCCTGCCGAAGCTCGGCGAGGCCTTCTACGTGCTCTACGGCGACAGCTACCTGCCGATCGACTACCGCGCCGTCGGCGAGACCTTCCTGCGTTCCGGCCGGCTCGGGCTGATGACCGTCTACGAGAACCGCGGGCGCTACGACACCAGCAACGTCTGGTTCGAGGGCGGCGAGCTCAAGGTCTACGACAAGAAGCAGCGCCTGCCGCAAATGCACCACATCGACTACGGGCTCGGTGTTTTCCGCGCCGCCGCCTTCGAGGGTTTCCCGCGCGACGCCGTGGTCGACCTCGCCGCCGTGCAAACGCAGCTTTGCCAGCGGGGCCAGCTCGCCGGCTACGAGATTACCCAGCGTTTCTACGAGATCGGATCCCACGAGGGCCTCGCGGAGCTCGATGCGCTGCTGCGGAAGGACGGCTGAAGCTGCCATTCCCCGCTTGCCGTCAGCCGCCCCGCCCCTCACTCCCTCAGTCCCTTTTCTCTCACTCCCTTCCCGCATGTCCTACTCCGCCCAGCACCTCCAGGAGACCGCTGAAATCGTCGCCCGGATCGACCCCGCCGCCTGCGAAAAGTGCGTCACCGAGCTCGCCGCCGTGCGCGCCCGCGGCGGCCGCCTCTTCATCCTCGGAGTCGGCGGCAGCGCGGCCAACGCCTCCCACGCGGTGAACGATTTCCGCAAGATCGGCGGCCTCGAATGCTACGCGCCCACCGACAACGTCTCCGAACTCACCGCCCGCACCAACGACGAGGGCTGGGCCAGCGTATTCGTCGAATGGTTGCGCGGGTCGCGCCTGCGCCGGGAGGACGCGCTGCTCGTGCTCTCCGTCGGCGGTGGCAACCTGGAAAAAAACGTCTCCCCCAACCTCGTCACCGCGCTGCAGTACGCAAAGGAGATCGGCGCGCGGATCCTCGGCCTGGTCGGCAAGGACGGCGGCTACACCGCACAGGTCGCCGACGCCTGCGTGATCGTGCCGGTCGTCAACCCCGCCAACATCACGCCGCACAGCGAGGCCTTCCAGGCGGTGCTCTGGCACCTGTTCGTCTCCCACCCCGCCGTGAAGATGAACCAGACCAAGTGGGAGTCCGTTCGCTGACGCGAACGGACCAGCCGCCGCTCCACGGCGGCGGCGACCTGCCACACGGAAACATGGCCTGCACCTCCCCTTCCACGTCGTTCCGGCGCGCCGTCTTCCTCGATCGCGACGGCACCCTGAACCGCCAGATCATCCGCGAGGGCCGGCCGTTTCCGCCGGTCAACCTCGACCAGTTCGCGCTTTTCCCCGACGTGCCGGCGGCCTGCGCGCGGCTCGACGCCGCCGGATACACCCTCGTGGTTGCGACCAACCAGCCGGACGTCGGCCGCGGCACGCAATCGAAGGCCATGGTGGAGGCCATGCACGCGAAGCTGCGCGCATGGGTGCCGCAGATCGCGCAGATCGAAGTGTGCTACGCCGCCGGCCTTGATCAATCCGGCGCACCCGACCGCCGCCGCAAGCCCGAGCCCGGTATGCTGCTCGACGCCGCACTGCTGCTCGATCTCGATCTCGGCCGCTCCTGGATGGTGGGCGATCGCTGGCGCGACATCGACTGCGGCCAACGCGCCGGCTGCCGCACCGTGTTCATCGATTTCGGCTACGCGGAGGAGCTGCGCGCAACGCCGGACTTCATCGTGCGCTCCTTCCGCGAGGCGGCGGAGGTGATCCTGCGGACACTGTAGCCTCCCCCTCACCTCGGCGCCGTCGGGGCCTGCCAGCGGGCGCGCAGCAGCTCGGCCTCGGCTTCGTCGGCCGGCACGAGGATGCCCACCTGCGCCAGGTTCGCTTCGAGCGCGTCGCGGTCGTCGAGATATTCGCCCAAAGTCGCGCCCGCGCGCACATAACCCGCCGGCATCACGGCCGAGTCGGGCAACGGCCACGCGCCGAGGCCGGTCTCCGCGGCGGGCAGGTTCCACCGGAACTCGGCCAGCGGCACGGTGCGGACCGGATCAAAACCGCGGTCGCGCCGGGTCGCCCCGTCGAGATTGGCGCTGCCCAGCACGGTGATGTAGCCGGGCGGCTCCACGCCGATCTGGGGGTTCACCGGCAAACGCACATCGATGAACACCGAGTTCTCGAGCCGCACCGCCGCGCCCGAGGTGGCCGCCACCCCGGCGAGGGTTAGGTCGACGATCCCCAGCCCCGCGGTGCTCTCGGCGAGCAGGTTGAAGACGTGCGCGTTGCCGAAACGCATCCGCGGCATCCGTTGATCGACGTGCAAGTACCAGTTGTGGTGGAAGGTCACGTTGAGGTGGCCGAGATCGTAGGCCCGCGTGATGGCGTCGGTGCTGTTGCCGACGAGGTTCGACTTCTGCTGGAAGCGCTCGCGCGCAAAAATCCCGTCCACGCTCCGCCGGGCCCGCAGGAAATTATAATACGGATACCGGCTCCGGTTCGCCTCAAGGTGGTCGAGCTGCCGGCGCAGCCACCGCACCGACTCGCCGCTCACCACGCCGCCGAACTTGGTCCACGACACCGTGACGAGATCCACTCCCCGCACGATGTCGACCGTGCCGTCGTAGGATTTCTCGAAGTCGCAATGGTCGATCCACAGGTGGTGGGCGCGCGCCGCGACCGACGTCCCCGGGCCGGCGGTGCTCTGCAGCACGACGTAATCCCAGCCGTTACGGTCGTACGCACCCTGGGTGGCATCGTCCCACTCCCAGAGCTCGCGGAACTTCAGGTTGCGCAGGGCGATGTTGCGCTGGCCGTCGACGAACAGGGTGCCGCGCCGGAAGCCGCCGTTGCCGTAGGCGGAGTAGATCGTCTTGTTCGAACCGAGGTTCAGCGTGCCGACGGTGCCGGTCGTGCGCCCCGCGGCGAAGAGATCGGGATGCGCGAGGGCCGGCGCGCTGTTGTTCGGCCGGCCGAAACGCGCCAGGTCGATCATCGTGTTGATCTCCACCACCAGCGGCTGGTCGCTGCCGAGGGCCGCCTGGAGCTGGCCCGCAAATCCGGCCGCGACGGTGGTGCCCTCGTCGATCACCCAGAAGTTCCCCGTGCGCGCAACCGGGTCGTAGGGCACCGTCGGGGTGCCGCCGCCGGTGAAGCCCGCCAGCCCGTGGCCGGCCACCCGCGCGAACCCCGCCAAATCGAACACGCGGGGCGGCGGCAGGCCGCGCACCGCCGCCGTGTCGTAGATCTCCACCAGCGCCACCCCGCCCTCCGCCGGCGCCTCCACCACCTGTGCCGTGCAGGCTCCGGCCGCCCGCGGCAGCAACAGCGCTGCGTCGCGGCTACCCGGGGCAAACTCAAACGCCCCACTGTGCCGCGCCACGAAACCGAGCTGCGCCGGGTTGGGGTTGCCCTGCCAGTCGTCGTTGTACGCCACGCTGGCCCCGTTGTGAAAAACCTCCAGCCGCGGGTCGGCGAGCGCCCCCGTCACCCCGAAGGCACCCAGCGCCGGTCCCGCCGCGCGCACCAGCACGCGGCTCCCGCCGTCGCCGGCATACACGTATCCGGCAATCAACGTCGCCGCCGCGGCCCGCGCGCGGGTGGACAGGTTGACCAACTGTGCTCCCGGCGGCGCGTCGACGTCGTAAACTTCAACCAGCGCCACGCCCGGGGGCGCGGCGGCGGCCGCCGGAGTCACGTGCGCCGTGTAACCGCCCGGCGCAAGGGTCACGAGGAGCGCGGCATCCGCGCTGCCCGGCGCCAACGCAAAGGCGCCCGCGCGCCGGCCCGCCTCGGCGATGGCCGCGGCCTCCGCCCCGGCGTCCCAGCGCAGGTTCGTCCCCAGTGACACGCCACCGCGAAACAGCTCCAGCCTCACCGCCGGCAGCGCACCCTCCACGCCGAGCGCCGCCAGCGCCGGCCCGGCTCCGCGTAACAGCACCCGCATCGGCGCTGTGCCGCTGATCACAAAGCCCGCGGCCAGCGTGTCCGCCCCGTGGCCCGCCAGCGCCCGCGAGGAAAGGTTGATCAGCCGGCCGGCCGCCGCGGCTGGGACCGAAAGCCACGACACCAGCGTGGCAATGGCCAACCAGGCTTGGAAGTGGGCGTGCATCGTTTCGGGATTCAGGTCGGGGGGAGGACGACCCGGCACGGCGCACGTTATTCCGTCTGGCGCCGGCCGCACTCCCAAACGCGCCCGCCGCGCGGGCGCTTCCGCATTGTCGCCTTGCAGCCGCCCTCGGCGAAGCCGGACCAGGGTCAGCAATCCCGGCTAGATCGGCGGGCGGCGACTACTCGGAGATGCGCCCCCACCCCGGACTTCCGCCTTGCCCCTCACGCCCCCCCGCCCCCCAATCCGCCCCCAAAAACCACCTACCGATGAAGTCTCTCGCGGACCTGAAGATCCAGATCTACGCCGACGGCGCCGACAAGGCCGGCATCCTCGACCTTTACGCCCAGCCCTACATCAAGGGCCTCACCACCAATCCGACCTTGATGAAGAAGGCCGGCATCAAGGACTACGAAGCCTTCGCCCGCGACATCCTCCAATCAGTCACCGCCAAGCCGATCTCGCTCGAGGTCTTCTCCGACGAATTCAGCGAGATGCGCCGCCAAGCCCTCAAAATCGCCTCCTGGGGCGCGAACGTCTACGTCAAGATCCCGATTACCAACTCCCGCGGCGAGTCTTCCCTCCCGCTCGTGCGTGAACTCGGCCAGGCCGGCGTGAAACTGAATATCACCGCCCTCCTCACGCTGCCGCAGGTGGCCGGCGTCGCCGCCGCGCTCAACCCCGCGGTGCCCTCGGTCGTGTCGGTGTTTGCCGGTCGCATCGCCGACACCGGCGTCGACCCGATGCCGCTGCTGCGCGCCGCCGGAGCACTGCTCGCCGACCAGCCCAAGGCCGAGCTCCTCTGGGCGAGCTGCCGCGAGGTGCTCAACATCTTCCAGGCCGAGGAATGCGGCTGCGCCATCGTCACCGTGCCCCACGACATCCTCGCCAAGGCCGCCAAGCTGTACGGCCACGACCTGACCGCGCTGTCGCTCGACACGGTGAAGATGTTCGCCCGCGACGCCGCCGATTGCGGTTATCAGCTCTAGCCGCCGGCCATTGTCACTTTCGTGATTCACCCAACCACCAGCCTCTCGCGCCTCACCGCAGCCTGGCCCTCCTGCCGGCGTCTGAAGCAGCGCTGCGCACTGCGTTTCCCGTCGAATCGTTTGCCGTCTACGCCGCACTGCGGCGAACCAGGGAGTTTGGCTGGATGGGTCAAGCTCCTCGCGCCAGGAGCCTGAAGCTCCTTGCCAGCGCCCAACTCAAGACCGCCAAACTCCCTTGAACATCCTCTTCATCAACTACGGCGACTTCACCACCAACAGCCTGAACCACATCGGCGGGTTCGCCAACACCCTGTGCGCCTCCGGCCACGCCTGCGTCGTCGCCGTGCCCGACCGCAAGGAGACGCTGCAGCACCTCGCCGACCCGCTGTTCATCGCCGCCACCTACGACGAAGCCCTCACCCGCCCCGCGCTTTTTCCGGACGGCCGCACCGCCGACGTCATCCACGCCTGGACGCCCCGAGAATGCGTGCGCAAGTTCACCGTCGCCTACCGGCGCGCCGCCCTGGCCGTCACCGCCGGCCGCGATCAGGCTCGTCTGCTGATCCACCTCGAGGACAACGAGCACTTCCTCCTCGAAAGCTACACCGGGCGCACCCTCGCCCAACTCCGCGACGCGGGCGCCGCCGAGCTCGACGCGCTGCTGCACGACAGCCTGCCCCACCCGATCCGCAGCGAGACCTTCCTGCGCCTCGCCGACGGCGTCACCCACATCATCGACCGCCTCGCCGAATTCGTCCCGCCCGGCACGCCCACGCACCTGCTGTTCCCCGGCGTCGACTTCACCCTCTACTGCCCCGACCTCGCCGCCGATCCCGCCACCGCCGCCGAACGCGCCGCCCTCGGCCTGCGCCCCGACGAGAAGGTGATCGTCTTCACCGGCAGCAACACCTTCGCCAACGAGCCGGAGATGCGCGACCTCTACCTCGCCGTCTCCCTCCTCAACCAGCGCGGCACCCCCACCCGCCTCGTCCGCACCGGCTTCAACTCGCCCCGTTTCCTCGCCGGCCTCGCCGCCGACGTGCAGCGCCACGTGATCGATCTCGGCTTCGTCGCCAAGGCCCGCCTGCCGCGCCTCCTCGCCCTGGCCGACGCCCTCGTCCAGCCCGGCCGCCCCGGCCCGTTTAACGACTACCGGCTACCCTCCAAGCTCCCCGAGTTCCTCGCCAGCGGCCGCCCCGTCGCCCTGCCGCCCACCAACCTCGCCAACCTCCTGCAGGACGGCCGCGACGCCCTCCTCCTCCCCGCCAGCGGCACCCCGGCCGACCTCGCCGACGCCTGCCAGCGCCTGTTCGCCAACGTCGAGCTCGGCCGTACCCTCGGCGAAAACGCGGCCGCCTTCGCCCGGCGCCACTTCGATCTCGCCGCCAACACCCGCGTCCTCGCCGAGTTCTACGCCGCCCTCGCCGACCGCCCGCCCCTCGCCGACTGGTCCGGTATCCAGGACTCCACCACGAGCGACGCCACCCTCTTCGCCGCCGGCCTCGCCGCCCGCTTCAACGAGGCCGCCGCCGCCGTCGACGACGAGGCCGCCCGCCAGCTCGCCGCCCAGACCGATCTCCTCGCCCACGTCGTCCGCCAGCTCGAACAGGGCGTCGAACTCGCCGCCCGCGCCCGCATCGCCGCCGTCACCGCCGACCGCGACGCCATCGTCCAGCGCGAGCAGCTCACCCAGAACCACGTCAAAAACATCGAGGCCCTCCTCGCCGCCGCCCGCGAACACGCCGCCGGCCTCGAGAAGGCGCGCGAGCTCACCCAGAACTACGCCGACCACATCGCGAAGGAGTGCGAAAAACACAAACTCCGCCGCGACCAGGCCGAGGTCCTCCTCCGCACCGCCCGCCAGCAGGTCACCGCCTACGAAAACGCCCTGCTCGGCGCCGACGCCGAGATTGTTGCCCTCAAAGACGATCTCGCGAACACCCGTGCCGCGCTCGCCGACTCCGAGGAGGAGACCGCCGCCGCGATCCGCGAACAGGGCCACCTGCGCGAGGCCGCCCGCCAGGCCGAGGCCCACCTCCGCGCCGTGCACGCCGCCGAACTAGCCGTCGCCGCCGACAAGCTTGCCCAGGCCGAGGCCCTCGTCCGTTCGCGCGACGAGAAGATCGCCAAGCTGCAGGATTCGTTCTCCTGGAAGGTCACCACCCCCTTCCGCGCCCTGCGCCGCGCCCTCCTCGACCAACCCGCCCCGCCCCACGCCTCGCCCCGCCTGCTCGGCAATATCGATTACCCCCACGACTGGTCGAGCATCGCCCCCACCCTCAACGTCCGCGGCTGGTCCCTCCACCGCGACCGCCTCCCCCTCCAGGCCGTCCGCGCGCGCCTCGGCAAACAGAACGCCTCCGTCGAGTTCGGCCTCGAACGCCTCGACGTCCTCGATCACTTCCGCGACTACCCCGGCGCCGAACGCTGCGGCTGGATCGTCAAGGCCGAAGTCCCCCGCCTCGGCACCCACCTCCTCGTGATCGAGGTGCAGGATCAGAACGGCGCCTGGCACGTCGCCTTCGCCCGCGCCATCAAGCGCACCGCCCACGCCGCGCCGCCCCCGCCCAACACCTACGCCGCCTGGGTCGCCGCCTACGACTCCCTCACCCCCGAAAGCGCCGACCAGATCCGCGCCAAACTCGCCACCCTCACGCGCCGCCCGCTCATCTCGGTGCTGATGCCGACGTACAACACGCCGGAGAAGTGGCTCGTCCGCGCCATCGAGTCCGTCCGCCGCCAGCTCTACGAGAACTGGGAGCTCTGCATCGCCGACGACGCCTCCAAGCAGCCGCACGTCCGCAAGACCCTCGAGCGTTACCAGAAGAAGGATCCCCAGCGCATCAAGATCGTCATCCGCGAGACCAACGGCCACATCTCCGCCGCCTCCAACTCCGCCCTCGCCCTCGCCCACGGCGAATTCGTCGCCCTGCTCGACCACGACGACGAAATCCGCCCGCACGCCCTCGCCTGCGTCGCCCTCGAACTCGAGGCCCATCCCGACGCGGACCTGATCTATAGCGACGAGGACAAGATCGACGAGAACGGCCACCGCTACGACCACTACTTCAAGCCCGACTGGAACCCCGACCTCTTCAACGTCCAGAATTACATCAGCCACCTGGGCGTGTACCGCACCCTGCTGGTGCGTGAGGTCGGCGGCTTCCGCGTCGGCTACGAGGGCTCGCAGGACTGGGATCTCGCCATGCGCGTGATCGAGCGCACCGCCCCCGACCGCATCCGGCACATCCCGAAAATCCTCTACCACTGGCGCAGCGTGCCCGGCTCCACCGCCATGTTGATCGGGGCCAAGAACTACGCCACCCAGTCCGCCGAGAAGGTCATCAGCGAACACCTCATCCGCACCGGCGTCACCGCCACCCTCTCGCCCACCAAGGGTTCGTATTGGCGCATCCATTACCCGATTCCCGACCCCGCCCCGCGCGTCACGCTCGTCATCCCCACCCGCAACCGCCTCGAGGTCCTCCGACCCTGCGTCGAGAGCCTGCTCACGAAGACCACCTACCCGAACTTCGAACTCCTGCTCGTCGACAACGACAGCGACGACCCCACCACCCTCGCGTACCTCTCGCAGATCTCGGATCCCGCTTCCTCCTCTCCGGCATCGCAGAGCGATGCCGCTGGGGAAAACGCACCACGCGTCCGCGTGGTGCGTTTTCCCGGCGAGTTCAATTATTCCGCCCTGAACAATTTCGGCGTCAGCCAGACCGACGCCCCGCTGGTCGGCCTGCTCAACAACGACCTCGAGGTCATCCACGGCGACTGGCTCGACGAGATGGTCGCGCACGCCCTGCGCCCCGAGATCGGCTGCGTCGGCGCCAAGCTCTACTACCCGGACGACCGCATCCAGCACGCCGGCGTGATCCTCGGGGTCGGCGGCGTGGCGGCCCACGCCTGGCAGACCCACCCGCGCGGCGCCGCCGGCCAGGCGCACCGCAACCTGCTGCAGCAGAACCTCAGCGCCGTCACCGCCGCCTGCCTCGTCATCCGCCGCGAGATCTACCTGCAGGTCGGCGGCCTCAACGCCGACCAGCTCAAGGTCGCCTTCAACGACGTGGACTTCTGCCTCAAGGTCCGCGCCGCCGGCTTCCGCAATCTCTGGACCCCCTACGCCGAGCTTTATCACCACGAGAGCGCGAGTCGCGGGAAAGAGGATACGCTGGAGAAACGCGACCGCTTCCGCAGCGAGGTCGAATACATGCGCGCCACCTGGGGCGAACTGCTGGACAACGATCCGGCGTACAACCCCAACCTCACCCTCACGATCAACGACTTCACCCTCGCCCTCCCGCCGCGCCCCTGGCCGCCGCTGGGGTGAGGAGAGCAAACCCGGTTTGTCCGCGATGAGAATGTCTGGGGCGGTCTTTGCGTCGCGGCTGCGCAGCGCGGGGTGATCCGCCCCTGCCCGGAGCGGATCCCGATCCCGCCGTTGACGCTCCGAAGCGTCCGCATACCGTCGCCGCATGACTTTCGCCGAGGCTGTCGCTCTGTTCACCACTCAGCTCCGCGCGGACCCCGCGGCGCCCCGGCCTCCATTTCGGTATTCGACTTACGAGGAGCTCCGCGAATCCAAGATGCTCGAGCGCGCCTTCGACCAGGCCCAGATGGATCTCGGCCTCATCACGCCGGCGGAGATGCAGCGGATCAACTCCGCCGTACAGGTCGATCACTCGACCGTTCATCGGGTGGTCAAGTATCCCCAATATGTCTGAGCTGCACCGCCCGGCCGCATTTATGGCCGTGCTTACCGATCCGGCGCAGCCGTTGATTGTCGGCGGTCAGGCGGTGAATCTATGGGCTGAAGTCTATGCGCCAACGGAGCCTGCACTTCATGACTTCGAACCGTTCACCAGCAAGGATGCTGACATTCACGGCACCCGCGAGCTGGCTCAGATCCTTCATCGCCGCACGGGGTGGGCCTGCCACTTCTTCGATGAAGTCCGGCAACCCGCGGTGGCCGTCCTGACGAAATCCATCGCCGGCGCCGGCCGCGAACTTCGGATCGAAGTGATCCGTTCCGTCCACGGCCTCAACGCCGAGGATCTTTCTCGCAACCTGCAGCGCGAAATCAGTGCCGGACAGCTTTGTCGCATTCCCGATCCCTTCGTCCTCCTCAAGGCCAAGCTCGCCAACGTCGCCCATCTCTCCGTCGCGAAGCGCCCGCAGGACCTGAAGCACGCGCGCATGCTCATTCCGATCAGTCGCGCCTACCTGCTGGAACTTCATGCCGCCATCGGCCGCCCCGACATGACCGAACGCAATTTCCTCGGCGCCATCGCCTACGTCACCGAAATTGTCCGTTCCTCCGATGCGCAAACGGTCACCCGGCGACACGGCCTCGACCTGTCAGCAATCTTCCCAAGTTCGCTTTCGACCTCGCCCCACGAGAGGATCCGCCGCTGGGTTGAACAGCAGCTACCCCGCCTCGTCGCCCTCCTCGGCGGGACGAAATAGCGAGTTCCCCCCCCGGCCCAAGCGCCTCGCCGCACCGTGCCGACACTCTCGCCCGTCAGTCGATCTTGCCCCGGCAAACTCCGCGCCTATGCCCGCCTGCCTTGACGAACCACTTCCCGGCACCCCGGTCGATCCGCTGTGCAGCTTCGTCCGCGGCTGGGTCTGGCTCGAGTCCGCCCACGACTCGCTCGCCGCCGTCGAGGCCTGGTCGGGCGACACCCTGCTCGGCGAGACCGGCGCCCTCTACGACCGCCCCGATGTCACCGCCGCCCTCGCGCTGCCCGCCGGCACGCGCACCGGGTTCGAGCTTTTCGCCCACCACCCGGCGGCCGCCCCGGGTGCGCCGTTCGCCATCGAGATCCGCGCCCGGCTCCGCGACGGCAGCCGCACGCCCGTGCTCGCCCGCACCACCGCCACCGCGATCACCCGCGACTACCGCACCAACCACTTCGGCGTGCTGCTCGATCGCCAGACCACGGCAATCCAGCGCCACGATAACATCTGGGCGGTCGGCCCGTCGCAACACGAGGGCAGCGGCGAACTGGCCACGCTCCTTCGCCGCTACCTCGGCCCGCCGCCGCGCCGTGTCATCGACGTCGGCTGCGGCCTCGGTTCCTACGGCCGCGGCCTGCTCGCCGACGGCTACGACTGGCTCGGCGTCGAAGTGAACCCCGCCGACTGCGCCGAACTCGCCCGCCTCGGACTGCCGCACCGCCAGGTGGACGGCCGCACGCTGCCGTTTGCCGACGGAAGTTTCGACGCCGCGCTCTGCCTCGAAGTGCTCGAACACATCGACGACCCGCGATCATTCCTCCGCGAAGTCGCCCGCGTCGCCCCGCGGCAGTTGCTCGTTTCTGTCCCCAACTGCGAGCTCCTCGGTTACCTCTGGGATCACCTCGCCACGCCCTGGCACATGCTCGAGGCCACCCACGTGAACTTCTTCACCCGCTGGAGCCTCGGCGCCCTGCTGCGCGAATTCTACCCGCAGGTCGAACTCCGCTTCCACACCCCGTATCCCCTCCGCACCGTCGAGGGCACCACGCTCCACTACAACCTGCTCGCAATCGCGACTTCCACACCGCAGGCAGCCGCGTGGGAGTGCAACAACAACGTGGCCGGCAGGACGCCATGACTCACGAGGAGAAAACCGCCCGCTGGCTGCCGCCGGGACGCGGGCTGCACGGCGTCGAAATCGGCCCCGGCACCGCGCCTGTGCCCGGGCTCGATCCGCGGCCGATCTACGTCGACTGCTTCAAGGCCTTCGGCCCCGCCGCCACGCGCGCCGACTTCTACGGCCACGCCTGCGCCCTGCCGTTTCACGATCACTCCCTCGACTACGTCGTCGCGTCGCACGTGCTCGAGCACGTCGCCAACCCCATCGCCGCCCTGGCCGAATGGGTCCGCGTGGTCCGCCCCGGCGGCGTGATTTACTTCGTCGTGCCCAACCGCCGCGCCACCTTCGACCGCACCCGCGAACTCACGCCCGTCAACCATCTCTTCGAGGACTTCGCCCGCGGCACCACCGCCTGCGACGCCACGCATATCGACGAGTTCGCCTTCGGGATCGACTGGGAGCTCTACGAGCCCGGCGCCCCTGTCGATGAAGTGCCGGCCCGCCGCGCCGACCTGGCCCGCGGCCTGCATGCCACCGTTGCCCGTGGCGAAGGCATCAACCTGCACTTCCACACCTTCGAGCCGTACACTGTCCGCGACCTCCTGGAACGCCTCCGCGATGGCCCCGCGCCGCGCTTCGCCTGGGAAATCCTCGAGCTCGTCGACGGCTTCCCGCGCGATACCCCGAGCGGCGTGCTCGCCGTGCTCCGCCTCCACAAGGGCTGGCTGGCCCGCGCCCAGGCCGAGGCCTTTCGCCTCCGCACTGGCGGCGACCCGCGCGCCGCCCTGCGCCCCGACGCCGAACCGTTCGCCGCCTGGTCCGCCCGCACCGCCGGACTCGGCGGTGCGGACTGATCTGCGCTCCGCTCAGACCGCGCCTTCGCCGCGTTCGTCGGTACGAATGCGCACGACTTCGTCGAGCGGTGTGATGAAGATCTTGCCGTCGCCGATCTTGCCGGTGCGCGCCGAGGCGACGATCGCGTCGATGGCCTTGCCGACCAGGCCGTCGGCCAGGGCGACCTCAATCTTTACCTTCGGCAGGAAGTCCACCGTGTACTCGCTGCCGCGGTAGATTTCGGTGTGTCCCTTCTGACGGCCGAATCCCTTGACCTCGGTGACGGTCATGCCTTCCACCCCGACTTCGGAGAGGGCGGCCTTCACTTCCTCGAGCTTGAAGGGCTTGATGATGGCGGTGATGAGTTTCATGAGGTTGGCAACTGGGTGGGGCGACTGGGGAGATCAGGACTTGGGCTCGTAGATGTAACCTTCTTCGCCGTGGTCGCTGAGGTCGAGCCCCTCCTGCTCCGATTCCACCGACGGCCGCAGTCCGAGGATGGCGTTGACGACAAACGCGATGGCAATCGTTGCCACGACCGAGAGTACGACCGTGAGGGCCATGGCCTTGACCTGCTCCAGCCAGAGCGTCTTGCCCACGATATCCTTGAGGTTGAGGTTGAGATTGCCGTTGGCCGTGGCGCTGGCGAGGAACCCCGTCAGCAGTGCGCCGAGCGTGCCGCCGACCGCGTGCACGCCGAAGGTGTCGAGGGCGTCGTCGTATTTCAGCCAGCCCTTGAGCTTGATGCAGGCGAAGAAGGGCACCGCCCCGGCGAAGATCCCCAGCGGCACGGCGGCGCTTGGGGTGATGAAGCCGCAGGCGGGCGTCACCACCACGAGGCCCGACACGACACCGGAACAGAAACCCAGCACACTGGCCTTGCGGCGGGTGAGGTACTCCAGTGCCGCCCAGGTGAAGGACGCGACTCCGGTCGCAAGCGTGGTGGTGGCGAAGGCGTTGGCCGCCACCCCATCGGCGGCCACCGCCGAGCCGGCGTTGAACCCGTACCATCCGACCCAAAGCATGCCGGTTCCGACCATGCACAGCACCAGGCTGTGCGGCGGCATCGGGGTCTTGCCGAAACCGAGCCGCGGCCCGAGGATCAGGCACAGGGCGAGGGCCGACCAGCCGGAGGACATGTGCACCACCGTGCCGCCGGCGAAGTCGATCGCCTTTACCGCCGCCCCCGCGTTCCACACCCCGTTCATCAGGCCGGTCGCCCCCCACACCATGTGGGCGAGCGGAAAGTAGACCACGAACATCCAGAGCGCCATGAAGAGCAGCAGGGCGGAGAACTTCATCCGTTCCGCGATTGCCCCGACGATCAGCGCAGGGGTGATGATGGCGAACATGAGCTGGTACATCGCAAAGACATTCTGCGACACCCACATCCCGTAGTCGGTGTTGGGCGCGCTATCGACCCCCCGCAGGAAGAAGAACTCGCTCCCGCCCAGGATCGCGCTGTCGAAGCTCTTGCCGAACACCAAGCTGTATCCGAAGGCCCACCACAGGATGGTGACCAGGCCCGCCATCCCGAGGCACTGGGCCATCACCGAGAGCACGTTCTTGGTCCGCACCAGCCCGCCGTAGAACAGCGCCAGGCCGGGCAGGGTCATGAACAGCACCAGGGCCGCGCAGACCATCATGAATCCGTTGTGGCCCGGACCGGCCACGCCGACCGACGGCGTGGTGAGACCGTCCGGGATCTTGCCCTTGGCGTCCTTGAGCGGGGCGGTCGGGTCGCCGTTGCCGAGGTAGGCTTCGAGGCCGGCCACGCGTTGCTCCAGCGAAGGCGCGGGGGGCGGAGGCGTGGGGGCGGCGGTGGCCTGGGCGGCGGCCGGAAGGGCGGCGAAGACGGCCAGCGCGGCGCCGGCCAGCCAGAATCGGAGGGGGGTTGGGCGAAGGTTTTTCATGCGAGGACGGGCAGGATTAGCACGAACAATGCCGACCCGGCCTCGCCCCGGGAATTCGGCAAAAAAAAGCCGGGCCCGACGATCGGGCCCGGCGGAAGTCAATCGCGGCGGAGCGAACCGCCGATCAGATGGCGGCCTCGCCGCGCTCGTCGGTGCGGATGCGGACGACCTCCTCGAGCGGCACGACGAAGACCTTGCCGTCACCAATCTTGCCGGTCTTGGCGGACTTGACGATCGCCTCGACCGCCTTGCCGGCAGTCTCGTCGCTGACCGCCACCTCGAGCTTCACCTTGGGGAGGAAGTCGACGGTGTATTCGCTGCCGCGGTAGATCTCAGTGTGGCCCTTCTGGCGGCCGAAGCCCTTGACCTCCGTAACCGTCATGCCCTCGACCCCGGCGGCGGAAAGCGCCTCCTTCACTTCCTCGAGCTTGAACGGCTTGATGATGGCGATGATGAGTTTCATGCGAGAATTGATCCTGGAAAGTTGCGGGTAAGTTGGTTTGGCGCCGCGCGCAGGGCAAGAACTCGTTCCGCCGGAACGGCGGCGCCTTGAGTGTTATTTGTGGGCGGGCGTGAAGTCCGGATACGCCTCGTTGCCGTGTTCGCCGATGTCGAGGCCTTCGCTCTCCTCCTCGGGATCGACCCGCAGGCCGATTGTCGCCTTGAGTGCATAAAACACGATCGCCGCGAAGAGGAAGGTGAACACGCCGACGCTCACGATGCCCTTGAGCTGCGACACCAACTGCGCGCCGCCGGCCAGTTTGCCGAACAGGCCGACCGCGAGCGTGCCCCAGATGCCGCACACCAGGTGCACCGAAATCGCGCCCACCGGGTCGTCGACCTTCACCTTGTCGAAGAAGATGACCGAAAAGACCACCAGCGCACCGGCGACACCGCCGATGATGACCGAGCTTAGCGCCGCCATCTGGTCGGCCCCGGCCGTGATGCCGACGAGGCCGGCGAGGATGCCGTTGAGCGCCATCGAGAGGTCGGGCTTCTTGAGCACCATCCAGGAGACGAGGGTCGACGAGAGCCCGCCCGCCGCCGCCGCCAGGCAGGTGGTGACCAGCGTGAGCGAAATGGCGCCCGGATTGGCGGAAAGCACCGAGCCGCCGTTGAAGCCGAACCAGCCGAACCAGAGCAGGAAGACGCCGACGGTCGCGAGCGGCATGGAGTGGCCAAGGATGGGCTGCACCTTGCCGTCGCGGAACTTGCCGCGGCGGGCCCCGAGGATAATGGCGCCGGCGAGGGCGCCCCAGCCGCCGACCGAATGCACGATGGTCGAGCCGGCAAAGTCATAGAACGGCGTGGCCAGGGTGTTCAGCCAGCCGTTGCCCCACTTCCACATGCCGGTAATCGGATAGGAAATCGCCACGAACAGCGTGGAGAAGATCAGAAACGAACCGAGCTTCACCCGCTCGGCCACCGCACCCGATACGATCGTCGCCGCCGTGGCCGCAAACATGCCCTGGAAGAGGAAGTCGGTCCAGTAGGTGTAGCCCGCGTTGTAAACGCTGGTGAGCGAAGCCACCTCGTCGGACACGGAGATGCCGAAGCCGGAGAAACCGAACCATTTCCCGGCGAAGTCCGCCCCCGGATACATCAGATTGAATCCCACCAGCGCGTAGGTCAGCAGGCCGATGCAGGGGATGAGCGTGTTCTTGAAGAGGATGTTGACGGTGTTCTTCGACTGCGTGAGGCCCGACTCCACCGTCGCGAAACCGAGATGCATGATGAAGACCAGCGCGGTGCACACCAGCATCCAGATGTTGTTCGCCGTGAAGAGGGAGAATCCGGCGGATTCCTGGAAGGCCGCATAATCCTTGAACTTGGGCGCGGCCGCGGCGGCGGCCTCTGCCGCGGCCGGAGCCGTTGCCGCCGGCGCCGCCACCTGGGCGACGACCGGGGAAAGAAGAGCCAGCGCGGCGAAGATGCCTGTGATCTTCACGACGCCCGACCAGTGCTTGAGCAGATGCTTCATAATGGAGGGTGAGGACTGTGGTTGAAGTGAGCGCGCCTACCACCGAAGTAAGCACCCCCCCTCAAGCAGAGGGCGTGCCAGATCCCGCCCACCGGGCCGCGGCCGGCGAAGCCGGGGCCGATCACCCTGGGTATCCTGACCCTCACTACAAAAACGGCCGGCCTCCAGGGGGGGCCGGCCGCGCGAACATCCGCCGTCTTCCGGAGCGTCACTCCGGCGCCGCCACCGCGATGTGCAGCTCCTTGAGCTGGCGCGGCGTCACCGGCGTCGGACTCTGCGCCATCAGATCCTGGCCCTTCTGCGTCTTCGGAAAGGCGATCACATCGCGAATGCTCGTGGTGCCGCAGAGCAGCGCCACCATGCGATCGAGCCCGAACGCGATGCCACCGTGCGGGGGCGCGCCGTAGGTGAAGGCCTTGAGCATGTAACCGAACCGGCTCTCCACGACGTCGGCCGGGATCTTCAGCACGTCCTCGAAAACCTTCTTCTGCAGCGCCGGCTGGTGGATGCGGATTGAGCCGCCGCCAAGTTCCATGCCGTTGAGCACAACGTCGTAGTGCTGGCCGCGCACGGCTTTCGGATCGCTGTCCAGCAGCGCCACGTCCTCCGGCACCGGGGCGGTGAACGGGTGATGCGTGGCCACGTAGCGGTTTTCCGCCTCGTCGTAGCTCATCAGCGGGAAATCGATCACCCAGAGAAACTTCCAGTCATCGGGGCGCAGGGTGAGCTTGCCGCGCCGGACCAGGAGTTGCGCCGCCTCGAGCCGCAACCGGCCGAGGATCGCGCAGGCCTTTTCCCAGGGCGCCGCCGCAAAGAAGATGATGTCGCCCTCCTCGATGCCGAGCTTCCGGGTCAGCTCCGCCTTTTCGGCTGCGGTGAAGAATTTCACGATCGGCGACTTCCACTCGCCGCCTTCGACCTTGATGAAGGCAAGTCCCTTCGCTCCGAGCGACTTGGCGATGTCTTCCAGGTTCTTGAGCTCACCCTGGGTGACATCGGAAAGCCCTTTCGCGTTCAGCGCCTTCACCACCCCGCCGCCGGCCACCGTGGCCTGGAAGACCTTGAACGCGGAGCTCCGGAACGTCTCCGACAGGTCGACCAGTTCCAGGCCGAAACGCACGTCCGGCTTGTCGACGCCGAAACGATTCATCGCCTCGTGAAACGCCAGGCGCGGGAACGGGGTCGGAATGTCGGTGCCGAGCACGTCCTTCCACACCTTCTTCAGCATCCCTTCGAACAGCGCATAAATGTCCTCGCGTGTCACGAACGACGCCTCGACGTCCACCTGCGTGAACTCCATCTGGCGATCGGCCCGCAGATCTTCGTCGCGGAAGCAGCGCGCAATCTGGAAGTACTTCTCCACGCCCGCCACCATCAGGATCTGTTTGAACTGCTGCGGCGACTGCGAGAGCGCATAGAACTGCCCGGGGTGGATGCGCGAGGGCACGAGGTATTCGCGCGCGCCCTCGGGCGTGCTCTTGAACAGCGCCGGCGTCTCCACCTCGATGAACTCCTGCGCGTCGAAGTAGTCGCGAATCGACTTCGTCGCACGGTGGCGCACCACCAGGTTCTTCCGCATCTTGGGCCGGCGCAGGTCGAGGTAGCGATACGTGAGCCGGAGATCCTCGTTGACCTTGTCGCCGCCGGCGTCGTCGAGGGGGAAGGGCGGCGTGTCGGAGAGGTTGTGAATCTCGATGCTGGCGGCGTTCACCTCGATCTCACCGGTCACCAGCGCGGGGTTCTCCGTTCCCGCGGGCCGGCGGATGACCTTGCCGGTGACGCCAATCACCGACTCCGGCTTGAGGAGCTTCACCTGTTCCGCAAGGGCCGCATTCTCGCTGGGTTCGAGCTGGATCTGGGTGACGCCTTTGCGGTCGCGCAGATCGACGAAGATGATTCCGCCCTGATCGCGGATGGTGTCGACCCAGCCGAGGAGCGAAACGGTCGTGCCGAGATCGGCCGAGGTCAGTTGGGCACAGTGATGGGTGCGGTGCATGGGAATGAATGCGGGCGTAAACCGGCAAACTAAGCGCCCGGCCACACCCACGGGCAAACAGAAACTGCGGCGCCCTTGGGCCCGGGGGCGCGGTTCCCGTTTCCCGGTGGCTTCCCTCCGTCCGGGACGCCGACCCGTGCCGCCGCAGTCAGGTCAGTTCCCTGGGCAACTGCTGGACGATCTGCTTGATGTCCTGCACGGCGTCGCGGTGGCACACGAGCACGGCATCCGCCGTCTCCACCACCACGAGATCCTGCACGCCGCACAGCGCAATCGTGCGGCCGTTGCTCACCGCGATGTTGCGCGCAGCGCCCGCCGTGAAGACCGGCCCGCGCGTCGCGTTGCCCGCCGCGTCCGCCGGCAGGTGCTTCGGCAGCGCGGTCCACAGACCCACATCGTCCCAGTCGAATTGCGCCAGCAGCGTCTCCACCGCCCGCGCCTGCTCCATGATCGCGAAGTCGACGGAGATCTTCCGCAACGCCGGAAAGCGGGCGGCAAGGTAACTGCCGCGCTCCCCGGACGGAAATTCCCGCACGAACGCCGCCAGTTCGGGCGCCTGGGCGTCGGCCTCGGCGAGGAAGGTGCGCACACTCCAGAAGAACATGCCGGCGTTCCACGCGTACTGGCCACTTTCCAGGTAGCGCTGCGCCGTCGCGGCGTCGGGCTTTTCGACGAATCGCCGCACGCGGCGCACCACCCCGCCCTCGCCGCGCGCCAGTTCCTCGCCCATCTCGAGATAACCAAAGCCGGTGGCCGCATGGTCGGGCCGGATCGCAATCGTGAGAATGGCCTCCGTTTCCGCCGCGCGCGGCAGGGCCTGCGCGAGCTGCCGCGCGAACGCCGCGCGGTCGGCGATGTAGGCATCCGCCGGCAGGAGCGCGAGCGCCGCCCCCTCTCCGCCCCGCGCCCGCACCAGCGCCGTCGCCAGCGCCGCCGCCGGAGCCGTGTCGCGCTTCGCCGGCTCGGCCACGATCTGCTCCGCCGGCACCAACCCGGCGAGCGCGGCCCGCGTCGCGGGGAGCTGCACCTCGTTGGTCAGCACGAAGACGTTTTCCGGCGGGATGACGCCACCGACCCGTCGCACCGTCTCCTCGACGAGCGTGCGATCGGAGAGGAGTTTCAACAGGTGCTTCGGCGTCTGGGCCCGGCTCATCGGCCAGAACCGCTCACCGCTGCCGCCGGCCATGATGCAGACAAAATATCGATTGGAAGTGGACATGGAAAAAGTGGGATCTGTTGATGCAGCCGTTTCTTGGCGCCATCCGGCTCACACCCTGACGACCTCGTGCTTGCGAACGAAAGCGGGGTCGATTTCGATCCCCAGGCCTGGGCCGGTGGGGACCTTGATCCGGCCCCTGACCATCGTGAGCGGCGAGGTCTGGCACTCGAACGGTACGTGCGTGTTGAAGCCTTTGAACTCGTGATGCGCGCCGGCGTTCAGCATGGCCGACGTGAAGTGGAGGTTATGGAGAAAACCGAGCCCGCCGCCGGACATGTGCGGGATGATTTCCTTCCCGCACGCCGCTGCCATCCGCGCGACCTTCATCGACCGGATGAAACCGCCGAAATAGTAATTGTCCGGCTGCACGACCTCCAGCCCCTCGTTGGCCAGCAGCCAGCGGAAGTTCACGAAGCTCTGATCCTGCTCGCCGTTGGCGATGGGCAGCTCGAGCGCATCGGCCACCGCTTTGATGTCCTCGAAGTGATCGTACATCACCGGCTCCTCAAAATAGGCGAACCGGTTCTCCTGCAGAATCCGGCCGACCCGGATCGCGCCGGCCACGTCGTAATAGCCGTTGGCGTCGGCATAGAGCGTCATCTTGTCGCCGAACATCTCGCGCACCCGCGGAATCAGCTTCTCCGTCTTCCCACGCGGCTCCGGGGCGTACATGTCGGGGGTCATGAACATCAGGTAGCCGACCTTGATCTTGAGCGCCGTCGCGTCGTAGCGGGCCACGGCTTCCCGGATGAGCCGGAGGTGCTCCTCGAGCGGCTTTTCGCGATACTCGGTCGCAACATAAACCGCCACCTCGGGGTGGTGAATCTCCCCGACCAGCCGTCCAAACGAGACGCCCGCGATCCGGCCGAGCATGTCCAGGATCGCAAACTCGATCGTGGCGAGCGGGATGCCCAGCGAGATACCGTGGTAGCGGAAGTTGAAACCGTAGATGAAAACCCGCTCGAGGATGAGGTCCAAATCCCGGGCATCCTTGCCGATGAAAAACGGCTGCAGGTTGCGCAGGAACAGGGGATACAGCCGGCTCATCGTGTTGTGGGCGACGGAGAGTCCCTCCGCACCATCCTTCGACCGCACCCGGCACAGGTAGCGATTGTCGAGCCGGAGCAGTTCGACGCTTTCAATGATCACCGGGCTGCGAAACAGCTCGCGGCGCAGCACCGGCTGGGCGAACGCCGCGTCGATTCGGGCGCGCCGTTGCAACACGGCGTCCCCCGGGCGGGACGCGGCTCCGTGCGCCGCCGGTGACAACGCGGGCGCGGCGAGTCCCGCCAGCCCCGCCGTGGAGAGAAACTTCCGTCGAGTCGTCTTCATGGGGTCGAAGTGAGGAAAGGGACCAAACGGCGGATTCACATCGTCAGCACAATCTTGCCGCACTGCTCGCCGCGCTCCATGCGGCTGAACGCCGCCGCCGCCTCCTCCAGCGCGAAACGATCGCTCACCGCCGGCCGGATGCCGTGGCGCGCCACAAAGGCGATCATGTCCCGCCAGTCCGCCGGTGATCCCATGGTGGTGCCGAGCAGCGAAATCTGCCGCCAGAAGATCTTTCGCACCGGCAGCGCCGCATCCCCCCGCGTCGCCCCGAAGAACACGAGGCGCCCGCCCGACGCCGTCACATCGATCAGCCGCCCGAAACCCTCACCGCCCGCACTGTCCACCACGACGTCAAACGCCCCCGGCGCATGCAGGGCCGCCTCCACCCAGCCGGGCTCCCGGTAATCGAACCCGCCCCGCGCCCCGTGCGCCGCCGCCCGCGCGATTTTCTCCCTCGAACTCGAGGTCACCCACACCTCCGCACCCGCCGCCACGGCAAACTGGAGCGCAAACCACGCCACCCCACCCCCGATGCCGCTCACCAGCACGCGCTCGCCGGCCTGCAACCGCGCCCGCGAGAACAACGCCCGATACGCCGTCAGGCCCGCCAGCGGAAGCGCCGCCGCTTCCTCCCAACTGAGATGCCCCGGCTTGGCCTCCAACTGCTCGACCGGCACCGCGATCTTTTCCGCCAGTGTGCCGTCGCGCGGCAACCCGAGGATCTGAAACTGCGGCCCCTGCGCCCGCTCCGCGCCCCCCCAAAACAAGCTCGGATTGATCACGACCTCGCGCCCGACCCAGGTCGCGTCGACGCCCGGCCCCACCGCCGCGACCACGCCGGCACCATCCGATCCCGGAAGGCACGGCCACTTCACTCCCGCATACTGCCCGCCCTTGATCCAGACATCGCGGTGATTCAGCGCGGCCGCCCGCAACGCGACCACCACCTCGCCTTCCTTCGCCACCGGGTCCGCCACCGTCGCCACCGTGAGTTGATTGGCCGCCAGGAATTGTACCGCACGCATGCAACGACCATAGTGCGCCCGCCCCTGCCCGCAAGCCGCACCACCGCCCCGTCCTTGCCACCCGCGCGTCTGCCGGTTGGCGGTGAATTGCAGTCGGACCGGTTTCGGCGGCGGCGAAGGAACTCGCCGCCCTACCACTAACGAGGCTCGGTCAAGGATAGGGCGCGGACTGGGGGCTCCGCCGGCGCACGAGTACCGCCAACCGGCTGATGCGCCCCCTTGCCAGCCGGGCCTCCGCCCACGTGACTCGCTCCCGTGCTCCTCGCGTTTCACAAGCCCTACGGCGTGCTCTCCCAGTTCAGCCCCGAACCCGGTTCGCGCTGGCGCACGCTTGCCGGGTTCGGCTTCCCGTCCCGCGTCTACCCGCTCGGCCGCCTTGACGCCGATTCCGAGGGACTCCTGCTCCTGAGCGACGAGCCCGGGCTCAACTCGCGCCTCCTTGATCCCCGCCACGCCCACCCGCGAGAATACTGGGCGCAGGTTGAGCGCATCCCGACCCCTGAGTCGCTCCGTCGGCTCGCCACCGGCGGCCTGCTGCTTGACGGCCGCCCCACCCTGCCCTGCCGCGCGCACCTCCTCGATCCGGTTCCCGTCCTCCCGCCGCGCATCCCGCCCATCCGGTTTCGCAAGAACGTCCCCGACGCCTGGATCGCCCTGCAACTCACCGAAGGCCGCAACCGCCAGGTGCGCCGCATGACCGCGGCCGTCGGCCATCCGACGCTGCGCCTCCTCCGCGTGGCGGTGGGCGCCCTGCCGCTGGGGGAACTCGCCCCCGGGCAATGGCGCGAACTCGACGCCGCCGCCCGCACCGCCGTGCTGGCCGGTCATCCGACCATTCGACCCTCACCCGGCGGCTCACCGCCGCCGACCTGAGTTCGACGACTCAATCGTCGCCGATCGGCAGTTCCCGGTTCGCCCGGCCCGTGTCCCCGCCCCGCGCGGTCGGCCGATCCGCCCTGCCCCCCTACAAAGTTGCCGCCACCCGTCGGAAATGGTGGCCGACGATCGCCAGTTCGATCGCGATTCGGAACTGGCGCGGACGGCGCAGCAGGGTCGTCCAGAAGAACCACCACCAGGCCAGCCGGCCGCGGTGCCGGACGCCGAGCAGCCAGAACGACTTCACGAAGGCGCGCAGATCGGCCCGCGACAGGCGCAGCCGCTCGCCCCCTGCGGCGCGGTGCGTGCGCAGGAAGACCTTGATCCGCCGGTAGTAGTTGCGCGGCTCATACAGACGCCGCATCAGCTCGCGGTAGCCGCGCTCGAGGGTCTCGCGATTCAGCACCGGCCGGAAGTTGAGGGCGGCCAGCGTGTTGTTGCCCGTGGTCTCCGCCAGCAGGCGGCCCTCCTGCTTCAGGCGCTGGTAAAGCCGGGTCTGCGGCAGCGCGGTGAGCAGGCCGACCATCGCGGTCACCACTCCCGAGCGCTGGATGAACTCAAACTGTTGCTTGAAGACGTCGCCCGTGTCGCTGTCGAAGCCGACGATGAAGCCGCCCATCACCTCCAGACCGGAGCGCTGGATCGTCTGGACCGCCGCCACCAGATCGCGGCCGCGGTTCTGCAGCTTGCGGCACTCGTCGAGCGCGGCCAGCGAGGGGGTTTCGATGCCCACGAAGACCTTGCGAAAACCGGCCTCGTACATCAGCGCCCGCAGCTCGGCATCGTCGGCGAGGTTCACCGAGGCCTCGGTCAGGAAGCCCATCGCCGGCCGTGTACGCCGGCGCCAGTCGATCATCGCCTGGAGCAGCTCCCGGGTGCGGGCGCGGTTGCCGATGAAGTTGTCGTCGACCACAAACACCATGTCCCGCCAGCCGAGGCGGCGCAGGGCCTCGAGCTCGGCCACGAACTGCTCCGGGGTCTTGGTGCGCGGCACGCGGCCGTTCATCACAATGATGTCGCAAAACTCACAGTCGTAAGGGCAGCCGCGCGAGAACTGCGCGGCCATCGTGACGTAATCGCGCAAGTCGATCAGGTCGTAGCGAGGCAGCGGTGTCTGCCGCACGTCCGGGAACCGCCCGGCACGGTAGCAGCGCTGGAGCGTGCCCGCCTGCAGATCCGCCACGACCTGCGGCATCACCTCCTCGGCCTCGCCGAGCACGAAGTGCGGAATCTCCGGGAACTCCTCGTGCCCGGTGGTGAAGAGCGGCCCGCCCGCCACGATCCGCCGGCCGAGCGCCGCGCAGCGACGGGCGATCTCCTGCACCGACTCCCGATGCACAATCATCGCACTGAGCAGCACGGCATCGGCCCACCGCAGATCCGCGTCGTCGAGCCGCCGCACATTGAGATCCACCACCCGGAGTTCCCATTCCCGTGGCAGCATGGCCGCCACCGTCAGCAGCCCCAGCGGCGGAAAGGCGGCCTTCTTCGCCACCAGCCGGAGCACGTGCTTGAAACTCCAGAATGTATCCGGTGTTTTTGGACTGACGAGGAGCAGCTTCATGAGCGAGAGCCGGGGCATCGCGCCCCGCGAGACCGGGAGTGATAGTGCGGCCGTTCCGCCGTCGCGAGGACGAACTGCAAGCCGGCCGGCCGGAGGCAAATCCCCCGGTCGGCGGACTTTATCCCCCTCTTGCGGCCGGAGCCTGGGCACCCGGGAGCAAGATCGCGAGGAGTGAAGCCGACTTTGACACTGCCGGCGAAGGCGCCTGTGGGCGTCTGTCCACCGCCCGTTCCGACCTTGTCGCCCGGCTCCAGACGGATAACCTTGCTCCATGCGCCCGATCGCCCGCCTCGCCGCCGGCCTGGTCGCCGCCGGCACCCTCCTGCCTGCGCAACCGGCCCCGCCGCCCGCGGCACAAACCGTGATTTTCGACGCCGCCTGGAGCGGCTCCACCGCGGCCCTGGACTTGACCCGCACCCGCTCCGCCTCCGGGTCCGCCCGCCTCGCCAACGTCTCCGTCCGGGCCCGCGCCGGGACGGGCGCCGCCACGCTGATCGCCGGCGCCGCCCTCCGCGGCGAAGGTCCCCTGCCACTGCTGGTGCGCGCCATCGGCCCCGGGCTGGCCCGTTTCGGGGTGGGCGACGCCCTCCGAGATCCCGTCCTCGAGGTGTACCGCGGTTCCACGCTCGCGGCCCACACCAACACGGCCGCTCCCGCGGTCGCCGCCGCCTCCGCCTGGGTCGGCGCTTTTCCGCTCGTGGATGCCCCGCCGGGCTTCGCCGGCGGAGACGCGGCGCTGATCGGCGCATCCTCCGCCGGCACGCTCACCGCCCACTGTGCGGCGGCTGGCGGAACCCCCGGCGTCGCCCTGCTTGAGTTCTACGATGCCGCCGCCTCGCCCCCGGAAGGCGCCGCCCGTTTCGTCAACCTCTCCGCCCGCGCCGAGGTCACCGGCGACGAGCACCTCCTGATCGCCGGTTTTGTGATTGCGGGCGAAGGGCGGGTCACGCTGTTGCTGCGCGGCGTGGGCCCCGGCCTGGCTGCCCTGGGTGTGGACGGCGTCCTGCGCGACCCGGCCCTCGCGCTCTACGGCAGTGGCGGGCTGATCGCGGCCAACGACAACTGGCGTGAGCAGCCGGCGGTGGACGTCGCGCGCGTCGAGGAAGCGCACCGCGCCGTGGGGGTGTCCGCCCCCGGCGGCGCGAACGACGCGGCGCTGGTGGTGACGCTCCCGGCGGGAGCCTACACCCTGCAAGTGCGCGGCGCCGGCAGTTCGAGCGGGCTGGCGCTGGCCGAGCTTTACGAGGTGAACCGCGGCGGGTTCGACGCCCCCGAGGCCATCAATGCCGGCGGGCTCGATCTGTTTCGTTGGTTCGCGGCCGACCGCCCGGCGCAGAACCTCGTGGTCTCCCCCTACTCGATCGCCAGCGCCCTCGCCCTGGCGTACGCCGGGGCCGACGGCGCCACGCGCCGCGAGATGGCGTCCGCGCTGCGTTTCCCCTCAGAAGACGCCCCGCTGCAGGCAGGCTTTGCCGCCCTGCGGAGCGCCCTGGAGCAGGCGGCCGCCGATACCCGTCCGCTCGCCGAGGCCCGCACCAAGGCGGGCCGGCCCACCGACCCGGTCGAGTGGAGCGCCGCCAACCGGCTGTTCGGGCAGACCGGCTACGACTTTCGCGAGCCGTTTCTCGCCCTGATGCGCGACGGCTTCCGCGCGCCGTTCGAAGCCTGGAACTTCCGGGCGGATCCCGAGCCGCCGCGGCTCGCGATCAACGCCTGGGTCGAGGAGCAGACCCGACGCCGGATCGTCAACCTCATCCCGGCGGGCGGCCTGACCGACGACACCCGCCTCGTGCTCGTGAATGCGCTGTACCTCAAGGCGCCGTGGGATGTTCCGTTCGATCCGGCCGCCACCGCGCCGCGCCCCTTCCATCCCGCCCCGGGCGCGAGCCGGTCCGTGCCCACCATGCAGCGCACCGGCCCGATGGGTTACACCCGCGAGGACGGCGCGACCGTGGTCGCGCTCGATTACCTCGGCGGCGCGCTGCAGTTCGTGGTGGTGCTGCCCGACGCAGGCACCACGGTCGACGCTCTCGCGGCCCGCCTCACGCCGGGGCATTTCGCACGCTGGGCAGGACTGCGCGACACCAGCCGCCGCGAGGTCAACCTGCAACTCCCCCGATTTACGGTCCGCGGCGAAACCCTCCGCCTCGGGCAAGGTCTGCGGGCGCTCGGCATTCGCCAGGCCTTCGACGAACCACGGGGCAGCGCCAACTTCGAGCGGATCGCCCCACGCCGCCCCGATGAGTACCTCGCGATGGCGGAGGTTTACCACCAGACGTTTGTCGCCCTCGACGAAGGTGGTACGGAAGCCGCGGCGGCCACCGCCGTGGTGATCATTGGAGTAACCTCGGTGCCGCCGCCGCCCATCGAGGTGCGGATCGACCGGCCGTTCCTGTTCCTGCTCCAGCACCGCGCCAGCGGCACCGGCCTGTTCCTCGGCCGCGTGACGGATCCATCGTAG
>CAZDGC010000008.1:0-111375 GCA_964504885.1 uncultured Opitutus sp. | reverse complement strand
AGCAGCACGCTACTCGGCCGGCGGATGGGCGCGATTTGTCGAACAATTGTCAAAAATTGCGAACCGGCAGTTTCCACTGGAGTGAAAGCGGAACCGTGCCGATGTGGGGAGTACAAAGGAAGTGCCATGACGATCCTACTCTCCACCCTCCTTCTGCTGACCGTGGTCGCGAGTATCGTCACGATCCGTGCCGTCCTGAACGCGCGCGAGGGCATCGAAGACGACTCCGGCTTCCACTTCGTGATCGCCTCGGCCCTCGATTCCGCGGCCGGCGTCGGCTCCCGTGGGCGCACGAATCTGTCGAGTCGCGATTTCGCCGACGGCGTGGCCTGATCGAACGCCGCCGCCACGACCGTGCGGCAACCTTTCAGTGGGCTGCCGGGAGCAGACTTCACTTTCACCACCACGCCGGACCGAAGGTCCGGCGTGCTTGTTTCTCCCACTGCCCACCAACCCTCCCGGCGGAGCCGGCCGATCGCCCCGCTCCCAGTCCTCGGGGTGGCGGTTTCAGGCCAGTCGCCCGGTGCGCGTGATTCCTGCCGGGCCAGCCGCCTGATGCGTCCTACTCCGTCGATCGTTTGGACGTTGCGGCGACGATCTCGAACGGCACGGCCGGCATGACGCCCAGCGACGAACGCTGCGCCTGCTTGGTGCCCTTGGAGGTCTTGCCACCCGAGCGCTCGGCCAGGGCGGAGAGGATGAGGTTGCCCTGCGTTCCGGGCTTGGCCTTGGCGGCATCGCAGGCGAACACGACTTCGAATCCCTCCCGGGTGACGCGGGTGCGCTTTACTGTGACGCCTGCGGGTGGCTCGGTGAGTTCGACCTTGAGGTTGGCGACGTTGCGCGCGTTGGAGGAGAGAATCTGCACCCGGGCCTCCCCGCCGGCGGCGAGCCGCAGCGGCATCGTACCCACCAGGCGGCTCGGTGAACCGCGGCCGGGGGTGCAGACCTTCAGTTCGCGCGCCGTGACGAGATGCCGGTAGAAAAAAGCCTGCATGAGATCGTCGGCTGGCACGGCGGGGCGGGTCACGACCTGATCACCGATTTTGCCCTGGCCGACCACGCGAATGCTATACGGCTGGTCGAGCGGACTCACCGGCGCCGTGACGGTGAGATTAATCTTGTCCTGGCCGGCGGGAACGCGCGCGCCGCTGAGGAAGAAGCCGCGGGGCGCGTCCTGCAAACCGAGCGTAATTTCCCCGGTGAATCCATCGCGCCGCAGCGCGTAGACCGTGAGGGGCGCGTTGGCGCCGGCGCGAACGTTGATCGTCGACGGCACGACGCGGAGCTCGAAGTCCGGTTCCGGCGGGCCGAGGCGGAGCCGATAGGCGTAATCGGCGCCGCCGCGGTGCTGAGCGTCGGTCAGCCGGAGAAAGTAGCGTCCGTCAGCGGGGAGTTTTGCGGTCAGGCGGGAGTCGGCGTGATGGGTGAGGAGGCCGACACCCTTGTCCTCATGGTCGTCGTTGTAGGCGAGCCGCTGGCCGGTGGCATCGGTAAGTTCCAGGATTGAATCGAGCGGCGAGTTGAGGCGGCGCGCGAAGACCTCGGCGACGATCTGCTGGCCGGCGCGGCCATCGAACGCGAACCAGTCGCGATCTTCGCGAGCTTCAATGCGCCCGTTGACGACGGTCGGCAGAGCGAGGGACTGCGCCTGCTCGCGGCGGTCGTTGGGGGCGGCGGCCTCGTTGGACTCCGGCTGGTGATCGATGGCGAAGCGCACCGGGTTGGAGAGATGGCCCTGATTGCGGACGGCGAGCAGGAAAGTGCCGGGCGAATTCTTGTCCGCAGGGATGGTGAGTTTTTCCGAGGGCAGGTTCCAGCCGGCGAGGTCGAACGTGGCCCTGGGCTGCGGCGCGCTGCCGAGCGGGAAGATGTCGGTGAGGTACGGAATCTCGCCCACGGCCAGGCGGTAGACGAAGTCTTCCCGGCCGCGGAAAATGGAGTCCTTGATTTCGACTG
This sequence comes from uncultured Opitutus sp., assembly GCA_964504885.1. GTDB lineage: Bacteria > Verrucomicrobiota > Verrucomicrobiia > Opitutales > Opitutaceae > ER46. Next base: position 109,416 of record CAZDGC010000008.1, on the reverse strand, counting down.
TGTAGTCGCCATCGGCGGCCGCGGTATACGAAAGGACCGGATCGGGATGATGGCGGAAGTCGTCCTCGTAGGCGACTTCGCGGCCTTCGGGGTCGAACACCGCAAGCGTGGCCTGAAACCAGCCCGGGACCGCGTCGGCGAGGTAGGGAATCAGCGCGCGGGCGCTGACGGCCAGGGTCAGTCGTTGGCCCTTGCGCGCGGTGAAGCGGATGCGGTCAACCTCGCCGGGCATGATCTGGCCGTTGACGACCGTCGGCAGGGAAACCTGCCGGGCGGACTTGCGCGCGGGATTGGGCAGGCCGGCTTCGCGAGCGCCGGGCAGCACGGGAGGGACGACGGAGCAGGTGATGGCGCGGTCGACGGACTCGGGCAGATCGCCGACTTGGAAGACCATGGGGTTGGAGAGTCCGGCCGGGGTCTGAACGCGCAATTCGTGATCGCCGGCGCGGGCGTTGGGCGGGAGGTTGATTTCGAGGGTGACGGTCTCGGCGATGGGCGGGGTGGCGTTGCGCACGTGGCGTTTGGCCAGCATCGTGCGGAGTTGCTCCATGGCTTTTTCATCCTCGGCGGTCCACGCCGGGGTGGAAGCGCCCGTCTTGGCGGTGGCGCCGGACTTGCCCTTCTTGCCCCGGGACTTTTCGGCGGAAAGCGCGGCGTTCTTTCGCTTCTGCAGCTCCTGCATCTTTTCGCGCCCGTCGCTGAACTCGCGCTGCGAGAGCGGTCGGTCGTGGCCTACCACTCGGATCAAGGCTCCCGGCACCGAGGTGTACGCGGCGTTCGCCCCGGCCAGCCGTTCGCCGCCGACGTGCACCGTGACGGTGGTGCCGCGCTGGCCGCCGGCGGGATAGACATAACCAAGGTTGGGACCGGTGCGCTGCTGCGCCAGGCCGGCGGAGGTGAGTGCGATCGCCGCCGCGAGTGGAATCGCGAACGGGCGGAGGCGGAGCGGGCAGGCTGGGATCATGGGAGTGGAGGACTCACATGATTTCGCTGAGGCGGCCGCCACGCTTCACGTCGGGCCCGACGGAAGGAATGGCGCGGACGTCGGAGCCCTCCGGGTGCGGCAGGCGCGCTTCGGGCTCGATGCCGAGCAACTCGTACATGCTGGCGATCAGGTCGCACGGGTGGGTGGGTCGGTCGACGACCTCCTCGCCCCGGGCGTCGGAGGAGCCGACCACCTGGCCGCCCTTGAATCCGCCGCCGGCGACCAAGGTGGAGAAGACGCGTCCGAAGTGGTTGCGCCCGCCGTTCCAGGGCGGCTCCCATTGCACCCGCGGAGTGCGGCCGAACTCGCCGCCGACCCAGACGACGGTGGTGTCGAGCAAGCCGCGTGACTTCAGGTCGGTCAGAAGGGTGGCGACGCCGCGGTCGAGCTCGGGGAGTTTGCGGCGCATGATCTGGAAGTGCTGCTTGTGGGTGTCCCAGCCCTTGTAGTTGATGGTCACATACGGCACGCCGCGTTCGACGAGGCGCCGGGCCATCAGGCAGGACTGCCCGAAGGTGTTGCGGCCGTATCGTTCGCGCACGTCGTCCTTTTCCTGGGCGAGTTCGAACACCTTGCCCGCATCGCCGAGGATCATCTCGTAGGCGTCGGCCTCACACTGGCCGAAGGCCGCCAGCCGCGGATCGCCGCGCTGGGTGGCGCGTTCGAGGGTGTTGAGTTGATGCAGGAGCTCGCGGCGGGCCTTCTGTCGCTCGTCGCTGATGCCCGGGGCAACGACGCCCTCGACCACGAAGCGGGCCTGTCCCGGATCTCCGCCGGTGGCGAACGGCTTGTACTTGGGGCCGAGAAAGCCCGACTCGGAGAACCGGCCTTGGAGCTCGGTGAGCACGATGTAGGGCGGGAGCAGGCCCTTGTACCCGGCATCGTACCCCTTGAACAGCGACACCACGGCACCGACGCCCGGGAAGACATCGCGGCCGCCGGAGGCGCGGCCGGTCTGCACCATGTACGCGGCGGTTTCGTGCGCGTTGCTGCCGTGCGTCATGCTGCGGATGAGCGAGTACTGATCGGCCTGTTTGGCCAGCAGCGGGAGGAGCTCGCCGATCTGGATGCCGCTGACGTTGGTCGGGATCGCCTTGTCCAGCGGACCGGTAAAATCGGCGCCGGCGCCGGGTTTGGGATCGAAGGTGTCGATGTGGCAGGGGCCGCCCCAGAGCCAGATCTGGATGACGGACTTCGCCCGGGCCTTGAGCGGGGTGGCCGGGGTGAGGGCGCGCGCAAGGGTGGAGTGCCCAAGCGCAGCCCCAGCGGTGCCAAGGAGACCGGCCTTGATCGCGGTGCGTCGCGTGACGGGTGGGCCGTCGAGGGCGAACATCTTGATCTCCGTGGCGAGGTTCCAGAGCCGCGGGTCGATGCTGTGGTGGAGGGACATGGGCGGAAGTGGCTGCGGGGTTTGAAAGGAGACGGGCGTACGGACGGGGCGTTCAGTGGCGGAACAGAAACTCGGCGCTATTGACGAGGGCCCAGGCGAGATCCTGGGCGGCGATGCGGGCCTCCCCGCCCTGGGCCTTGGCGTAGTCGAAAACGGCCTGGCGCTCGTGATCGGTGGGCGGGCGGGAGAGGATGGTGTAATAGAGCGTCTCGATCATCTCGCGCGGACCGCCCCGGGAGCGGTAGATGGCCTGCAGTTTCGGGCCCTGCTCGATCTTGCGGCGCACATGGGTGGAGTTGAGTAGGTGGAGGCGCTGGGCGGCCGTAACCTTGTTATTGCGCTCGGCTTCGAGGCCCGTGTCGCGACCGGGCCGGCCAAAGGTCTCGAGGAAGGAACTGGTGATGCTGCCGTCCGGCAGGGCGACCGAGCGCTGGTCCTCGGGGATGAAGGTGAATGGCTCCGGGATCGGGCTGGAGTATTTCTCCGTCAGCCCGCTGATCTGGTTGAGGGCGTCGACCAGCACCTCCGCGTCGAGGCGACGGAGCGGGTAGAAGGCGAAGTTGGCCTCGGCGGCGGGATGATTGCTGCGGGCGACGGAGGCGAGCTGGTAGGTGGTCGAGTTGAGGATGGCGCGGAACAAGCGCTTGAGATCGTAGCGGGCGGCGACGAGTTCACGCTCCAACGCGGCGAGCAGGTCCGGATTGGCAGGCGGGTTGTCGGGCCGAAGGTCGTCGGCTTCATGCACGACCCCGCGGCCGAGGAACCAGGACCAGACGCGGTTGACGATGGCGCGGGTAAACCACGGGTTTTGCGGCGTGATCAGCCAGTCGGCGAACACGCGGCGCGGATCCCGGGCGGAGTCGAGGGGAGCGGAGGAGCCGTCGGGAAAGACGAACTTTCCGCTCGGCGCCGCAAGCGGTTTCTCCGGGTCGAAGAAGACAATCTCCTCCTTCCACTCGCCCGTGCTCTTGTATCCGAGGCGCGAGAAGAACACGGCGAGTTCGGCCCGCTGCGCCTCGCTCCACTTTTCGGCGCGCACGCCCAGGAAGGTGAGAGCGACCGTGCGGGCGATGCCATCCGGCGACCGCGACTGCATGGCGCGGAAAAAGTTGACGGGGCCTTCGCGGAAATTGCTGCCGTTCGAGGTCAACAGCGCACGGGCGAACTGATCGAACGGCAGGTTGTCGCGGACCGCAGTGTGGATCCAGCGATAGTAGGCTTGGGCCGCATTGGGCCAAAGGTTGATGGGAAACTCGGCCTTGACCCGGAGCACGTCGCTCCAGCGCATCGCCCAGTAGTCGGCGAACTCCGGGCGTTCCAGCAGGGTTTCGATCAGCGCGCGGCGCTTGTCCGGCGTGCGGTCCTGCAGAAACGCCTTCACCTCGGCGGCAGTCGGTAGCGTGCCAATGACGTCGAGGTAGACGCGGCGCACGAAGACCGGGTCGGTGCAGCCGCGGGCCGGTTCGATGCCGAGGCGTTCCCACTGGGCGAAGACCGCGCGGTCCAGTTCGCCCTGTGGCCGGGGCGGAAGCGGCCGCTCGAAGGGATTCGCCGCGCGTTCGACCGCCGGTGCGGGGGTACGGTCGCCGGCGGCCCGGGAGTCCTCGCTCCAGAGCGCGCCTGCGATCAGGACAGGCCAGAACCACCAGAACGGGAACCGCGCCGGCGGCGCGCTGCCGGGGTGGGGATCGAGGGCCTGAGTGGTCATGATCGGAGCGGGGGCGAAAACCGGCGGGGGCACGGTCGCGAGGCGCCGGCAAGCAGAGACGGTGTCGTACCGGAGGCGCTACAGACGCGGCGTGCAATGCATCAATTCTAATTCCCAACAGTGCGGAAAGTGATACCCGCGATGGCGCCGCTCCGCGCGTAACATGCCGCGGGAGCAGTCGTCTGCGGGGGCATGAGTTCACACCCCGTAGGACTGGAAACACTGGGAGCAGGCCGGGTACAGGCAGAGTCCGAGTGTCTGCTGAGTGGGGCGACGAAGCGGTCGCCGGAGTTCGTGATTTCAGAACGCCCGGTGAATGGCGAAGCGATGTCGGCCGTGTTCCAGCGCGTGGCCGAGCGTCTGGGAGCGGAAGGCGCCGAGGTGCTGAGCGTGATGCTCTATGGTTCCATGGGGGCGCGCGAGGCGACGGAGCGGGCGATGGTCGAAGCCTTGGGGCCGATTTCGTGGCCGCTGACCTTTGTGGAAGGCGCCAGTTGCGACGGCGGGCCGCTCGCCGGCGTGCAAGTGTTCGCGGTGAGCGGATGGCCGGTGACGCGCGTGCGCTTGGGCAACCGGGTTGTCGCGTCGGTATTCGAGGACGGCGGGGCGCGCCACTGCCTGCTCGGCGGCTTCGGGCCCAACTCGGTGGCGTTGCGGGCTCCGGCGCAGGTGCAGCAGATGTTTGGCAACCTCGAGTGCGCCCTCGACCTGGCCGGGTTCGAACTCGGCGATGTGATCCGCACCTGGTTCTACAACGAGAACATCCTCGGCTGGTACGATGACTTCAACCGCGTGCGCACGCAGCACTACTCCAACGTGACGTGGCGCACCGGATCGATTCCCGCCAGCACGGGCGTCTCCGGCCGGAATCCCGCCGGCGCCGCCCTCGCGGTGGCAGCCTGGGCGATGCGCCCCACCGATCCTGCGGCGAAGGCGTTTGAAGTGGCGTCTCCTCTGCAGTGCCCGGCGCCCGCCTATGGCAGTTCCTTCGCCCGCGCGATGGAGATCGATTCGGGCGGCTGGCGGCGTCTGCTCATCTCCGGAACCGCCAGCATCCACCCGGGAGGCCAGACCGCGTGGGTCGACAACCCGAAGAAGCAGATCGACCTCACGATGGAGGTGATCGCCGCGATCCTCGAGTCGCGGGGCATGAACTTCCGCGACGTGACCCGGGCGCTGGCGTACTTCCAGCATCCGCTGTTTGTCCCGTACTTCGAGCGCTGGTGCGACGCGCGGGACCTGCGCCACCTGCCATACGTCCCCGTGCATTGCGATATTTGCCGGCACGATCTGCTGTTCGAGCTCGAGCTGGATGCCGCCGTGAAGGCGGTCTGAGCCAGCGTCGAAAAGTCGCTTCCGCAGCCGCAACCCGGCGGGTGGAGCGCGTTGGATCCCGGCGACAGCGCGGTCTGTTGATCGGCCCCGCTTTCGCTCCGCTCATCGGTCGGGCGAACGGGAACAGACTCTACGCCTCCAACCCTAAACGCGAGCCTGGTCAGTCCCGGACCGGGGCCGGCAGTCCGTGGTTGAGCGCATGGGGCGGCGGCGGCCCCCCCGGGCCGGTGAGGTAGTGTTCCAGCCACTGCAACTGCCGGAGCGCGAAGTCGAGGCGGGCGGCCGCCTTCCGATTGCCGTGTTCCTCGCCTGGATACAGAATCAGGCGCACCGGCGCCTGGCCGCGCAGCTTGAGGTGGCGGTGGAGTTCGCGCGACTGGCCCACGTGCACGCGTGGATCGTCCTTGCCGTGCAGGATCAAAAGAGGGGTGCGGGCCTGGGCGGTATGGTAAATGGGACTGCGCTCCAGCAGGAACTGCCAGTCGTCCCAGGGCCGTTTCAGGGCGTGGACGAGAAACTCCTCGTCGGGAATGTCGGTGGTGCCGACCTTGGAGATCTTGTTGCTAATGCCGACGGACATCACGCCGGCGGCGAAGCGCTCGGAGAAGCGGGTGCTGCACCAAGCGGTCGCGTAACCGCCGTACGAGCCGCCCGTCACGCCGACCTTCGCGCGATCGACCAACCCGGCTGCAACCAGGTGATCGACCGCGTCGATCAGGTCGTCGAATTCGCGGCCGGCGGCGTCGCCTTGGCCGAGCTTTGAAAAAGCCACCCCTCGCCCGGTGCTCCCCCGGTAATTGGGATAGTATACGGCCATTCCCCGCGCCGCCGCCACCTGGCCCGGATTCGAGTAGCTCGTGACCCAGCCATGGCCGATGTAGGCTTCCGGCCCGCCGTGTACGGCCAGAATGAGCGGGTAACGCCGGCCGCGTTGTTCGCCGAGCGGTCGCACAAGGATCCCGGCAAGTTCCAGTCCGTCGCGGGCGCGATGTCGGACCACTTCCTGCGGCGCGAGCCGCAGTTGCGTCAGCCAGGGATTCGAAATGGTGCGACGGGCCGCCTTGGCTCCCGGAGTCCAATGGAAAAGCTCCGCCGGGTGGGCCGGTGTGTGAGCCACCCAGGCCCACGCCCTACCCTCACCGGCCACGCTGAGACTGAATGCCACCCCGCCGGTCGCGACGAGCGGAGGAGGGGGACGAGCCGCACGCTCATCGGCGCGCACGCGCCCCGCGAAGGTCTCGACACCCTCGGTAGCGAGGTACGCAAGTGTGTCCGGGTCGAGCCAGGCGACGTCGCTCACGTCGCCGGCCCAGTCGAGCGCAAACACCGGTTGAAAGGCGCCGGTCGAGGCGTCCGCCACCATCAGCCGGCCGGCGGACGGATCGTGTTGATCGACCGCCGAGATGAAAGCGATCCGCCTTCCGTCGGGGCTCCAGGCGAACGCGCCAAGCTTGCCCGGGTTGTCGATCCGCGCCACCAGCCCGCCACTATCCGCAGCTACCACACGCAGACGCTGTCGGATGAGGCTGTCGTCGACCCCAGGGGTGGGCGTGACCACCACGAGCAGGCGATCCCCGGTCGGAGACCAGCGGACGGCACGCGCGTGGCCGTCAAGATTGAGCTTCACTGCGGCGCCGCCGGCTTCGCCGAGGCGACTCGTCCAGACCCGCTGAAACCTCCAGTCCTCTTCGTAGACCTCGGCTCGGAAACCCTTGTCGCGCAGCCTGCGCACCGACTCGTCTTCGGCGTCGCGCAGCAGATATGCCACGCGCTCGCCGTCCGGGGCGAAGCTGTAGTCCGCGATATCGACGGCGGGCGCGAGAATGCGGCGCGCTTCGCCCCCGGCAAGCGGCACAAGATACAAGGACCGCGCCCTGTCCCCCTCTCGTTTGGCGAGGAAGGCGATCTCGCGCCCATCCGGCGTCCAGCGCACGGTGCCGGGCTTGGCCCGGCCGGCGACGAAGCGGCGCGGCGCGGACTCGGCGCGGGCGGCGACCCAGAGCTCCGTCCACGCCTCGCCGTCCTCGTCGATGCCGGGTCGGCGGGGCACGGCAACGGTGTACGCGGTGTGCCGGCCGTCCGGCGAGACCACGGCGGCCGCCACTTGATGCAGCTCCGCCACGCGGTGCGGTGTGAGCACGCGATCCTCCGGCGCAGAGGCGGCGTGGCCGAACAGCGGAGCGAGCACCAACAGGATCGCGGTGCGCTGGCTGTGGGCAGAGGGAAGGAAGGCAGAGAGGCAGGACATGCGCAGTTCCGGCAGAATGGCCGGCGGAAGGGCGGATGTCCAAAGGCTTTCCGCGGCGGCGGGCGAGTCGGGGATTGACGGTCGGCGGACGACGGGCGTTTTCTGCGGTGTCCATCAGTGTGACCCCGTTCGCGATGCGTGCCCCCGCCGGGCGTCGCGCCCCACCCGCAAACCTCCCCCGCCATGAAAACGTTCCCTGTACTTGCGTTCGCCGGCCTCAGCCTCGCCGTCCCGCTCTCGATCCGCGCCGCGGCGCCGGCGGCGGTGGTGCCGAGCGAGACTCCGTCCGACCAAGTGGTTGAGCTCAGTCCTTTCGTGGTCAACACCAGCAGCGATGTCGGCTATGTGGCCGAGAACACGCTCGCCGGCAGCCGGCTCAACACGCGCCTGCGCGACACCGCGAGCTCGGTGTCGGTGTTCACCAAGGAGTTCCTCGACGACATCGCCATCACCGACATTCGCGAACTGATGGAGTACACGGTCAACGGCGAGATGGACACCAACTCGCAGGGCGCGAGCTCGGAGCAGAACCGTATCATCGGCGGGCACGCGCTCACCGCCGGGGTGCAGAGCCGCGGACTGATTGCCGGGCTCGGCATGGACTATTTTTCCAGCATCACGCCGCCCGATCCCTATCGCGTGGGCCGGTTCGAGGACGCGCGCGGACCGAACAGCATCCTCTTCGGCATCGGTTCGCCGGGCGGCCTGCTCAACCAGACCTCGAAGATCGCGGCAACGCACCGGCACTCCGGAATGATCCGCTACGGCACCGGTTCGTGGAGCCGCAACCGGCTCGAACTCGACGTCAACCGCGTGTTGCGCCAGGACCAGCTCGCGATTTCGCTGGCGGCCCTGCACCAGCAAAACGGCGGCTGGCGGGCCTTCGACTTCCAGGACAAGGACCGCATCTTCGGGTCGGTAACCTACCGCCCGCTGCGCACGCTGACCATCACCGCGATGGGCGAAACCGGGCGCGATACGAGTGCGGTCATCCGTTCGTTCTCCGACATGGAGCAGGTGCTGGCCTGGTACGACAACCGGGAGGCGCGCGGGGTGGACGCGGTGACGTTTGCGCCCGGCACGACCGCACCCACCGCGGCGATGCAGGCGCTGGGCGTCACCGCCCGCGATGGCACGCGCGGCGGCAACAACCGGCGCGCGGTCTATATCGAAAACAATGGCACCTTCTTTGACGCCATCGGCACGTTCCTGACCGGCAGCTACAACAACGCCGTCGTGCGGGCGCCCGATGGCACGCCCGGAGTGACTGCCGGGGTCGCCCGCCTCTACGATCCGCGCCTGTATCCGATCAATGGCAACGGCGCCGGGCCCGGCATGTATCGCGACCAGACGCTCAGCAACTACACGGTCACGATCGACTGGCAACCGGTGCGCAATCTCATCCTCAACCTTGGCCAGAACTACCAGCGCACCCTCGCCAAGGTGAACCTGATGAACGGCAACTCCCCGCTCCTGCGCGGCGATCCCAACCGCACCCTGGGGATCGGCGGACCGGCCAATCCCTATGCCGGACGGCTCTACTTCGACGGCACGTGGACCCGAGACATCCACTTCGGCGAGACCCTCGAAACCCGTCTTTCCGCGTCCTACAGCCTCGAAACCAGGAACAAGTGGCTCGGCCGTCACCGCTTCGCCGCGGCGCTGTCGCGCAACGACGTCACCGACCGGCGCGCCAACTCGTGGCTCGTCCTCGCCGGGCGTCCGTACAACAACGATCCCATCAACGCCAACAACCGCGTGACGGTGCGCCACTATCTCACCGAGGGCGACTTCGGCACCTATCGCGCCGGCGACTGGCGCAAGCTGCCGTCCACGATCACCTTCGACGGACGCACCTTCCAGACCGCCTACGCCAACGTCGCCTCGGGCGGCGCCGACAACGGCGGCATGATGCAGGAGATCGATTCGCGGCTCGCCGCCGCGCAGAGCTATTGGGCCGGCGGCCGGCTGGTCACGACCTTCGGGTACCGCGAGGACAAGGTGAAAAACATCCAGCTCGGTTATATCAACGACCCGATCCGCGGCGATGTCGTCGACGGCAACCCCGCCAACGGCATCGTCAACCACATGCGCGGTCAGACCCGCACCGCCGGCGTCGTCTTCCACGCGTTGCCCTGGCTTTCCGCCATCGCCAACCGCTCCTCCAACGTGGGCGTGCCGCCGCTCGCCCGCACCACCTTTCCCGAGGGCAACCTCGCCCCGCTGTCCAAGGGACGCGGCGAGGATTTTGGCCTCGGCTTCGACCTGCTCGACGGGCGGGTGAACGCCCGGGTGGTGTATTTTCAGGGCAGCGAGCGCGGCCGCGTGACCGCCCCGGTCGCCAACGTGCTGCGCGACGCCAACGTGCGGGTGATGCAGGCGTTCGAGAGCGTGCTGGTCGGCCCCGGGGGGGCGCTGACCGCCGCACAGTGGGAGCCCATCCGCCGGCAATACACGCCGCCGGTGAACTCGATTTCTAACGACTTCGACGCGGAGGGCTACGAGGCGCGGCTCACGGCCAACTTCACCCGCAACTGGCGCCTGGTCGTGAATTACTCCTACACCGATTCGGGCCGGATCGGCCTCGCGCAAGAGGCGATCGACTGGTACGGATTCAAGCAGGCCGACCCGGTCGTCCTCGTGCAGGGCGTGTCGCAGGGCACGGACGGCGCGTATCTGGTCGACGCCAACGGCTACGCCGCCAGCGGGGCGGTCGCGAAGTGGATCGAGCTGTCGCGCCTCTCCCCGGCCGCCGACCTCGGCACCCTGACGACCTCGACCGGCATCCCGATCGCGCAGGAGATTTTCAATCTCGTGGACCGGCTCAACGACGAGAAGGAAGCACAACAAAAGCGCTGGGGCGTGCGGCCCCACAAGATCAGCTTCTTCACCGCCTACGACTTTCGCCGCGGCCGGCTGGAGGGACTCACGGTGGGCGGGGGCTGGCGCTGGCGAAGCGCCAACATCATCGGCTCCAACTCCCAGGACCAGGAGATCACTGGCCGCACGATCACGGCAGCAGACCTGATGCTGGGTTACACGCGCCGCTTCCGCGGCCTGCCGGGTCGCGTGCGCTTCCAGCTCAACATTTCCAACCTCCTTGACCGCGACGGCATCATCCCGTCGCGGATCTCGACTTCGGCCACGGCGCCGGACGGGTTCATGGTGCCCGGAGGCCGCGGCCTCGCGTACAGCCGCTTCGACCTCATCCAGCCGCGCGAATTCCGGTTCACCACGACATACTCGTACTGAGCGGGTGGCGCTTTCAAGCCCGCTTGAAGCGCCGCTTCTAACCGGCGGGAACGGCGGCGCGGATTGGCCAACGCACTTCCGCCGCCGCCCACCGGCGGGCAGCCTGCCGGCACCATGAGACATCTGCGTGGATTTGTGGGTGGGGTGTGTGCCCTGCTGGGCGCCGCTGCGGCGGCGGGAACGGCGGCGGAACGGCGGGTCGTGTTCGAGGGCGCGACCTCCGAGCACCGCTGGGAACTGGCGGAGTTCGCCCCCGCGCTGCCGTCGGACTGGAGGGGCTACGAATACCTCGTGCTGGAGTTGCGGGCGTCATCGCCGCAGCGTTTCACGCTGGCCCTGTTCAGTGGCCGCACTGTGCAACGACGCACCCTGCAACCACTGCCCAATGTGTGGATCCGGGCGGCGGTGCCGCTGCGCTATTTCCGCCAGCCAAACCGGACCGGGGCGAGCCTGGCCGCCGTGGGCAAGGTGCCGGCGGCGACCTTCTGGGTGACAACCGGCGGAACCTACGGTCCACTCGACGCCGTGACCGCCCTCGGCGTGGGCATGAACCAGCCGCTGGGCCGGCCCACCCTCGAACTCCGGTCGGTGCACCTGGCGCGGGAGGATCCCGGCTCCGCCCTGCTCGACGCCAAGCCGGTGGTGGATGAATTCGGTCAATGGATACCTGCTGACTGGCCGGGCAAGGCGCGGGAGCAGGCGAGTCTGAGGTCCGAGTGGGCGGCCGAGTCGGCGGCGCTGGCGCCGGGCCACTACGGCTGGAGCCGGCACGGCGGATACCGCGGCCGGCAGGTACGCGGCACTGGGTTTTTCCGGGTGGAGGAGGTCGACGGACGATGGTGGTTCGTTGATCCGGACGGGCATCTGTTCTTTTCGACCAGTTCGACCGGGATTCGCGGTGAGGGCGGGGAATCGCGGCTGCAAGGGCGCGAGGACTTCTTCAAGGCTTTGCCGCCGCGGGGCGCCGGCGGGCGTGCCGGGCCGGGTTTCTACGGATGGAACCTTGAGCGCCGTTACGGTCCGGAGACGACGGACGGCTGGATGAATCTTGCCGTGCGGCGGCTCGACGCGTGGGGGTTCAATACCATCGGCAACTGGAGCGACCCCCGGCTCTGGGACCGCGGGCGGAAGGCCTACCAGGTGAACCTCGGCGGCTGGGGGATGCGCGAGGGGTACCTCGGCATGCCCGATGTTTATGGCGAAGAATTTGTCCGGACCGCCGATCGCGAGGCCGCCACGCAATGCGCCCCGCGACGCGACGATCCGTGGCTCCTCGGATACTTCATCGCCAACGAGCCTCCGTGGCCGGGGCGCGAGTCGCTGGTGGTCGATCTCATCCTCCAGGGCCGCCCGACGGAGACCCAGCGCGAGGCGCGGGCGTTTCTGGCCGATGGCGACACCCCGGAGCGGCGAAAGGAGTTCCTCTATCGGGCGTTCGAGCGGTTTCTCGCCGTGACGATGGCCGCGATCCGCCGTCACGACCCGAATCACCTGATTCTTGGCCTGCGATTCGGCGGGGGAGCACTGCCGGCCGAAATGCTGCGGGCGTGCCGCGTCTTCGATGTTTACAGCCTGAACGTTTACGCGCCGCAGGTGGATCCCAGGCGCCTGGAGGAGATTCATCGCGTGACCGGGCGGCCGATCCTCATCGGCGAATTTCACTTCGGCGTGCCGGGTCGGGGGCTCGCCGCCGGTCTGGTGCAGGTGCGCGATCAGGCGGAGCGCGGGCTGGCGTACCGGCACTACGTCGAGCAGGCGGCGGCGTTTCCGGCGCTGGTCGGCACGAGCTGGTTTCAGTGGGTCGACCAGCCGTGCACCGGCCGCATGGACGGCGAGAACTACAACATCGGGATCGTCGACGTCACGGATCGGCCGTATCCGGAACTGGTGGACGCCATGCGGCAGACCCACCGGCGGCTCGAGAGGGTTCATGCCGGCGAGGTGGCGCCCTTCAGTCATCGCCTCCGGCCGCAGTGAGAGCCCGCCGGCCCCGGCGGCGGTGGCGGCGACGCGCCGGGCGTGGCACCAACGCCGGCCTTTTCGGGCTAAGGGATTTCCTTAGCGAGATGCCGCCCGGGCTCCAATTCCCCTTCGCGCTGGAACCCGCTATCCTGGCGTCGCCATGGAGCCCACCCACCTTACCCAGAGTGCCCCCGAGACGGGGAATTCGCGCCGCGACAACGTCGTGGCCCGTTTGCAGCAATCGGAAATCTTCCGGGATTATCAGGATGCGTTCCAGACCGCCACCGGGCTGCCGCTGATCCTGCGCGAGGCGGGCTCGTTTCAGCCGCCCATGCACGGCTCCCGGCAGATTAACTCGTTCTGCGCCTTGATGTCCGGGACGAGCCGGACCTGTGCGGCGTGCCTCCAGGTGCAGCATGAGGTGGAGGCCGACGCCGGGGCGGGAGGCAAGACGGTGCGGTGCTTCGCCGGAATGAGCGAATCGGTCGTGCCGGTGCGGGTGGGTGAGCGGGTGCTCGCCTATCTGCAGACCGGGCAGGTGATGATGCGGACGCCGACGGAGCGGGGCTTCAAGGGGGCGATGGCCCAGTTGGAGAAGTGGAAGGCCGTTCTCGATGTGGCCACTCTCCGGGCGGCGTATTTCGAGACCCGGGTACTGCCGGCGCCGCGTTACGCGGCTGCGCTGCGCCTGCTCACGAGTTTTGCCCAGCATCTTTCGCTGCTCAGCAACGAACTGATGATCAAGACGGCCAGTGCGGAGCCACCGGCGGCGGTCAAAGCCCGCGCTTACATCGCCGAACATCTCGGCGAGTCGCTCACCCTCGAGCAGGTTGCACGCGCCGCCAACATGAGCCCGTTCTACTTCTGCAAGGTCTTCAAGTCCGCCACCGGGCTGACCTTCACCAACTATGTTGCCCGCGCCCGCATCGAGAAGACCAAGCAGTTGCTCCTGAATCCGCACGTGAGGATCAGCGAGGCGGCCTACGAAGCCGGTTTCCAGTCGCTGTCGCAGTTCAACCGCGTCTTCCGACGCGTGGCCGGCGAATCGCCCTCGACCTATCGCGAGCATCTCCACGGCACCGCGTCGGTGCCGCCGCGGCCGAGCCACGCCATGGCGTTCGCCGCCTGAGCCTTCGGCAAGATATGCACAGCGCAGGCCAAAGCGCGCGGAGCGAGCGCACCGCGCGCGGCCTAAGCTAAGGAAGCCAAACTCAACCGGAGGCCCCCATGAGAGCGAACACCACCAGTATCATTCCGGAACCCACCGAGGCAGAGATCCAACACGCGGCCTACCTGCTCTGGATCGAGAGCGGCAAACCCCCGGGGCGGGATCTCGACAACTGGCTCGCCGCCAAGGAACTGCTGAAACATCGGCACGGCCGGGGCCGACCGGAACGCCGCTACGACGGCGTCGCCGCGAAGTCGCGCCACCTGCATACCGGGCTTTCCGTCGCACCCACCGTTTCCACTTAATCCTCTCCGATCATGGCCGTCGTTCCTCTTACTCTTACTATTAGCCTTTGTTTGGCTTTCACCTTTGTGATCTTCTTTCTGCGCGAGCATGCCCGCGGGCACTTGAGCAGTGCGGAGCGCGACTCCCTGCTCCCTTTGGCGGACGAAAACCGCCGGGTCGTCGGCCATCCCGCCGAAGACGCGAGCCGGGAGGTTCAAGCGACCAATCGTTCCGCGATCGGTCGCTGATTCCGTCTCCGTCCGCGCCGGGACCAGGGGTTCCGGCGATTTGTTCTCCCCTGCCCTTTCCCGCCGATGTCCGCCCAGAAAATCACCCTCGAATTCAACGACAAGGTTGTCCGCCAGTTCGTCTATGCCACCGTCCTGTGGGGCGTGGTCGGCATGCTGGTCGGCGTGATTGTCGCCACCCAGCTCAACTTCTGGCAGGTCAACCTCTCGACCTCCTGGCTCACCTTCGGGCGCCTCCGGCCGCTGCACACCAACGCGGTCATATTCGCCTTTGTCGGCAACATGATGTTTGCCGGCATCTACTACTCGACCCAGCGGCTGGTGAAGGCACGGCTTGCAAGCGATTTCCTCTCGCAACTCCACTTCTGGGGCTGGCAGGCCATCATCGTCGCCGCCGCCCTCACACTGCCGCTGGGCCTGACGCGCGGCAAGGAATATGCCGAGCTCATCTGGCCCATCAACATCGCGGTGGCCTTCATCTGGGTGGTGTTTGCGGTCAATTTCTTCTGGACCCTCGCACGCCGCCACGAACCGAGCCTGTACGTCGCGATTTGGTTCTACATCGCGACCATCATCACGGTGGCGATGCTCTATATCGTCAACCACCTCTCCATTCCGACCAGTCTCACGCACAGCTACCCGATCTTCGGCGGCGTACAGGACGCGCTGGTGCAATGGTGGTACGGACACAACGCCGTGGCGTTCTTCCTCACGACGCCGATCCTCGGCATCATGTACTACTTCATCCCGAAGGCGGCCGAGCGTCCGGTCTACTCTTACCGCCTCTCGGTCGTGCATTTTTGGTCACTCGTCTTCGTCTACATCTGGGCCGGGCCCCATCATCTTCTCAACACCGCTCTCCCCGACTGGCTCCAGACCCTCGGCATGACCTTCTCCCTCATGCTCTGGGCGCCGTCCTGGGGCGGCATGCTCAACGGCCTCCTCACCCTCCGTGGCGCCTGGCACAAGCTGCGCACCGACCCGGTGCTCAAGTTCATGGCCGCCGCCGTCACCTTCTACGGCATGGCGACCTTCGAGGGGCCGCTGCTCTCGATCAAGTCGGTCAACGCCATCGGTCATTACACCGACTGGATCATCGGTCACGTGCACGGCGGTGCCCTGGGCTGGAACGGCTTCATGGCCGCCGGCATGATCTACTGGCTCCTGCCACGCCTCTGGAACAAGCCGCTCTATTCGATCGGGCTGGCCAACCAGCACTTCTGGCTCGGGACGGTTGGGATCCTCCTCTACATGGGCGCGATGTGGACCAGCGGCATCACCCAGGGCCTGATGCTCAGTGCCACGACCGAGAATGGCACCGTGCTCGCCTATCCCAACTTCCTCGACACCCTCAACACCATCCGTCCGCTCATGCTCATGCGCGTCGTTGGCGGAGCGCTCTACCTCACCGGTTTCATCCTGCTGGCCTACAACATGTGGCAGACCCTGCGCGGCGCCCAGCCCGTCAACGGCACGGTCGAGGTGTTCGAAGACGAGACGGCCCACGCTCCGGCCGGCGGCCGTCTCAGCGCCCTGGCTACCTTCCTCAATCCGCCCGTCCTCTTCTCCATCCTCGGTTCCGGCTTCGCCTGCGCGTGGATGTTCGGCGGCAACGTTCTCAGCATCCTCGGACTCGTCGGCACGATGCTGTGCGTCGTCATGGCCTACGCGCACTGGGAATCCCGCGGCAAGGCGTGGGCCGACTGGTACGATCGGCTGCTCGTCAACACCGCGCCGTTCACCATCCTCACCTTCATCGCCGTCGCCGCCGGCGGCGTGATCCAGATTGTCCCGCTGGCCATCTCCCACCGGGCCGCCAACGTTGAGGATCGCCGCCAGGTGCCCTACACCCCGCTCGAACTGGCCGGGCGCGACATCTACGTGCGCGAAGGCTGCTACACCTGTCATTCGCAGATGATCCGCACGCTTGTGCCGGACGTGCTCCGCTACGGCGACTACTCACGCCTCGGCGAGTCGATCTACGATCATCCGTACCAGTGGGGCTCCCGCCGCACCGGTCCGGACCTTGCCCGGGTGGGAGGAAAGTACCCGCACGTCTGGCATCTCCGCCACATGGAGGATCCGCGCTCGACCTCGGTCGGCTCCAACATGCCCGCCTACCCGTGGCTGTTGAAGCACGACACCGACGTCGCCGCCCTGCCGTCCAAACTCTCCGTCCAACGGATGCTCGGCGTTCCCTTCCCGAACTGGACGCCCGATCAGCTCAAAACCAAGGTCGACGAGCAGGCGAAGGCGATTTCCGCCGAACTCCGCACTGCCGGCGCGTATGTCGCCCCTGAAAAGGAAATTATCGCCCTGATCGCCTATCTCCAGCGCCTCGGGAAGTCCGAGTCGTTCTCCGCTCCCGCCGACCGGCGGGCCGCCCAATAGCCCTCCAGGGCGCGAACCGCGCCCGTCCGCGCGCCGCCCCCACCGCCTTCCGCCCCCCACCTCATGTTCCGCCGCCTCGTTTTTGAAAACACTGCCGCTCTTTTCACCTTCGCGGCGTTTTTGACCGCCGTGTCGATCTACGTCACCATCACCTGGCGCGCACTGCGGATGAAACGCTCGCAGGTGGAGCGTTTCGAGAACCTGCCCTTCGCCACGGCCACTCCTCCTGCCAGCCATGATGCCACGTCCTCCCGCCACTCCTGAAGAAGATCCGGTCCGGCCGCACGTTTTCGACGGCATTCAGGAATACGACAAGCGCCTGCCGAACTGGTGGCTCTACACGCTCTACATCGCGATCGTGTTCTGGGTGGGATACTGGGCCTATTACGAGTGGTTCCGCGTCGGACCTTCCAGCGCCCAGTCCATCGCCAGTGAAATGGCCCGGATCGAGGCGGCCCGGCTCTCGACCGCCAAGCTCGACGACGACGGCCTCTGGAAGATGAGCCGCAACGCCGACATTCTGGCCGCTGGCAAGGCCGTCTACGATGCCAACTGCGCGGCCTGCCACCTCGCCAGCCTGCGGGGCAAGACCGAGAGTGCCGCCGCCATCGGCCCGGATCTCACCGACACCACCTGGATCCATGGCGGCAAGCCGACCGAGGTCTACGAACTCATCAACAAGGGCGTGCTCGCGAAGGGCATGCCCACCTGGGGACCGGTGCTCGGCGCGAAGAAGATCGGCGAGGTCACCGCCTATATCATGAGCAAGCACAAGGAGGGCGAACCGATCGTGGCCGCCCCCGCGGCGCCCTAGCCGCCGGCACCGGCCGGTCAACCTCATGGCGCCTGACGCCAGCCCGACCCCAACCCCGCCTCCTGCCGCGAAGACTCCCCGTCCCGGCCGCATCGCCCATTTTCCCCACCCCACCCGCGACTCCGTAACGACCATCCAGGCGGATGGATCGCGCCCCTTTCTGTATCCGGCGGATGCCCACGGCCGGTACAACTCGCTCCGCCGGGTCGTGGCCGCGGTCCTGCTGGTCCTGTATCTGGCGCTGCCGTGGATCAAGATCAACGGCTACCCGGCGGTCCTGCTCGATCTCGCCGAGCGCCGCTTCCACCTGTTCGGCATCACGCTGGCGGCGCAGGACCTGTGGCTCCTGTTCTTCGTACTTACCGGCACCGGTTTCTCCCTGTTCTTTGTCACCGCCCTCTTCGGGCGCGTGTGGTGCGGCTGGGCCTGTCCGCAGACCGTCTTCCTCGAATTTGTCTACCGGCCCATCGAACGCCTGGTCGAGGGCGATGCCGTCCGGCGGCGCGCGCTCGCCGCCGCCCCGATGTCGCGCGAGAAGTTCCTCCGCCGTACGCTCAAGCACGGCATCTACCTGCTGATCTCCGCCGTCTTCTGCCACCTGTTCCTGGCATACTTCGTCTCGGTGCCGGAGGTCTGGGAGATGGTGCGACACGCGCCCTCCGAGCACTGGGGTTTCTTCGTGTTCATGGCTGCTTACACCGGGATCACGTACTTCGTTTTCGCGTGGTTTCGGGAGCAGGTCTGTATCGTGCTCTGCCCCTACGGCCGTATTCAGTCCGCCCTCACCGACGACCACACCGTCGTCATCGGCTACGATGCGCAGCGCGGGGAACCGCGCGGTCGGGCCGGCACGGCGGGGGCGGGCGATTGCGTGGACTGTGAACGCTGTGTACATGTCTGCCCGACCGGCATCGACATCCGCCAGGGCCTGCAAATGGAGTGCGTCGGTTGCACGGCCTGCATCGATGCCTGCGATGCGGTGATGGACCGCCTCAAGCGGCCGCGCGGGCTTATCCGCTACGACTCCCAGAATGGCTTCACCGGCCGACCGACCCAGTGGATCCGATCGCGCACCATCCTCTATTTCATCCTCCTGCTCGCCGGAGCCGCCGTGGCCTCATGGGCGCTCACGACCGTCAAACCGGCCAGCTTCAGCGTGACCCGCATGACCGGCGCCCCGTACATCGTCGATTCGACGACCGTGCGAAACCAGTTTATGGTGCGCATCGTGAACAAGCGCAACCAGCCGGAGCGGTTTGAGGTCCGCCTGGAGGGGGCTCCCGCAAACCTGCGTCGCTCGGGCTTCGAAACCACGGTAGAGGTCGGACCGCTCGGCGAGGTCGTGCAGCCGCTGATCCTGCAGCAGGATCGTGCCGCTTACACCGGGCTCTTTCACCTGTTCGTGGAGGTGCGGGGTATCTCCGGCACCTACACGCTGCGTCGTGAGGTGGAGTTCCTCGGCCCCGAAGCCCGGCTGCTGCGCGAGGAGGAGGAGGAGGAACAGAAACGTGGCCGCAAGTGACGGGCAATTCCCCGGTCCACCTCCCGGGGCGGACCGGGTGGGCCCGCCGGTCCCGCGCAAGGACGGGGCGGCGGGGACGTTGGAGCCCCGGCCCTCCCGTCTGTGGATCTGGTTTGTAGCGGCGTTTGCCCTCCAGTTCGCCGCCTGGGCGGTGTGGCTGACCATTGCCTCGCAGCACCGCGTCCAGGAGGTGCCGGTCGCGCCGGCGCGTTGAGGCCATGGAACTCGCGGCCGTCAACTCCCCCGCTGCCGCCTTTCTCGCCGGCCTGATCACCAGCCTGCACTGCGCCGGCATGTGCGGACCGCTGGCCTGCGGGCTGATGCCGTTGCGCGGCGAGCGTACCGATGGCTCGACGGTCGCCACCGCCTACCACCTCGCCCGCCTCGCCGGCTACTCGGTGCTCGGCGCGCTCGCCGGTGGAGTCGGCCAGGCTCCCCTGACCTGGTTCTCCCAGTCCTCGCTGCGCTGGCTGCCATGGCTGCTGGTCCTGTTTTTCCTGGCGCTCGCCTTCCGGCTCGATCGTTTCCTGCCGAAAATCGGTGCGCTGGGCCGCGTGGTCTGGCGCGTGCAAGCCTGGATGCGCGGCCGATCGCGTGTCGAGGCCGCCGCGGCCGTCGGGCTGGCCACCCCCCTGCTTCCCTGCGGGCCACTCTACTTCCTCGTCGCCCTCGCCCTCATGTCGGGATCTTCGCTGCGCGGACTCGAGTTCATGCTCGCCTTTGGACTCGGGACGGTGCCGCTGCTGTGGCTCGCCCAATCGCAGTTTCACTGGGTGCGGCAGAAGCTCTCGCCGCTGTGGCTCAACCGCACGCGCGTCGCCCTGGCGCTGGTCACCGCCGCGATGATCGGCTGGCGTCTGCGCGCCACCCTGGGATTCCCCGGGCCCGACCCGATGAACTTTGTCTGCCACTAAGATGAGTGCATTGCCGATGGCGGAGGCGGAGCGCGCGGGGGCTTCGCCTGACGGCCGGGTGGCGGCGCCGGCCTGCCGGCATTGCGGGGCTCCCCTGATCGACGAACGCATGCGCGCCAGCGGATTCTGCTGCGCCGGCTGCAGCTATGTCTACCGCCTCGTGCACGAACAGGGGCTGGCAGGGTATTATCAAATCAAGGACGAGATCACCGCGCCGGCCGATCCCACCGTCTTCCAGCCGCGCGATTACGGCTGGCTGGAGTCGCTGCAACGCGAGGCGGAGGCCACCGTGGAACCGGTCCCACCACCCGCGGGCGAAGCCGCGCCCCGGCAGCCGGCGGTGCCGTCCCTCACCCTCGACGTCCAGGGCATTTCCTGCGCCGGGTGCGTGTGGTTGATCGAGCGGGTTTTCCAGCAGACCCCGGGCGCACGCGACATCGTCGTGAACCCCCAATACGGCACCGCCCGCCTGCGCTGGGTGCCGGGGGAGTTTTCCGCCGCCGGATTCGCCCGCCGGCTCCAGGCGCTGGGCTACCTGCTCGGCCCGCCGGGTGAGGCCGTCGCGGAGCCGGAGAGCCGCGGCCTGGTGAAACGCATCGGACTGTGCGCGGCGTTCGCGATGAACGTCATGCTCTTCTCCCTGCCCGTGTACTTCGGCATGGAACCCACCTTCGAGTGGGCGGGGCTCTTCGGACTGCTCAACGTCGCATTCGGCACGCTCAGCCTGCTCGTCGGCGGCACCTACTTCCTGGCCCGCGCCTGGCACGCCTGGCGCGAGCGGGCCATGCACATCGACCTGCCCATCGCCATCGGCATCGTCGGCGCCTACACGGGCTCGCTCTACGGCTGGCTGGCGGGCGAGGAGCGTTTCGTTTATTTCGACTTTGTCGCCACCTTCATCCTGTTGATGCTGGTCGGGCGCTGGGCGCAGGTCGCCGCCGTCGAGCGCAACCGCCGCCGGTTGCTCGCCCACCAGCCCCGGCCCCCGCGCGTAAAGCTCGCCGACGGCCGCGAACTGCCGCCGGAGCAGGTCACCACCGGCCTGAACCTGCTGCTGCGCACCGGGGAGACGCTCGTCGTCGAATCGCGTCTCGACAGCCCCGAAGCCGCGTTCTCCCTCGCCTCGATCAATGGTGAGTCCGAGCCGCGCGTGCTCCGCGCCGGCCAGACCGTCCCGGCGGGCGCCGTCAGCCTCGGCCGCTCCGAAGTGCGTCTGACGACGCGGCAGCCCTGGACCGAATCCCTGCTGGCCCGCCTGCTTGAGGCGGGCGAGCGACCGGGCGCGCGGCATCTGCTGCTTGAACGCATCGTGCGCGGCTACGTCATCGGTATTCTCGCCCTCGCCGCCCTGTCCGGGCTCGCCTGGTACCACGCGAGCGGCGACCTGCTCCGCACCGGGGCCGTCGTTACGGCCGTGCTGGTCGTGTCCTGCCCCTGCGCAGTCGCCCTGGCCTTTCCACTGGCCGACGAAATGGCGACCGTGGCTCTGCGGCGTCGCGGTGTCTATGTGCGCGAAGGGGATCTCTGGACGAAACTCGCCCGCGTCCGCCACATCATCTTCGACAAGACCGGCACGCTCACGCTCGAGGATCCCGCCCTGGGCAACCCGGGGGCACTGGCCGAACTCGCGCCCGGGGCCCGCGCGGCCTTGTATTGGCTGGTCCATGACAACCCGCACCCCGTCGCCCGCACCCTGCTGGAGCACCTCCTGGCGGCCGGGCCGGTTCCGTCGCCGCCCGCGGCGGGCGGCGGAGAGATTCGCGAGACCGTCGGCGTCGGCGTCGAGAGCGGCGACTGGAGCCTCGGCCGTCCCGGCTGGCGGAGCCTGCCTCCGGCAACTGCGCTCCCGGAATCCGCGGACGGCGGGCACGACGCGGAATTGGCGCAGGCCGGGCGGGTGGTGGCCCGCTTTCATTTTTTCGATGCGGCCCGCCCCGACGCCCGCGCCGAGGTGGCCGCGCTGCAGCGGCTCGGCTTCACCGTCGGCATCCTCAGCGGGGACCGGCCCGAAAAGGTCGCCGGGCTCGCCCGCGACCTGGGACTCCCGGCAGCACGGGCGGTCGGGGGGCTGTCGCCGGAAGCCAAGGCCGGCTGGC
This sequence comes from uncultured Opitutus sp., assembly GCA_964504885.1. Taxonomy (GTDB): domain Bacteria; phylum Verrucomicrobiota; class Verrucomicrobiia; order Opitutales; family Opitutaceae; genus ER46. The sequence continues at coordinate 87,098 of CAZDGC010000008.1, read as the reverse complement.
TGACGGCACACGCGGCCGACCGCACCCTGATGCTGGGCGACGGAGCAAACGACAGCCTGGCCTTTGATCGGGCGCTGTGCCGGGGCACGCCCGTCATCCACCGCGGGGTCCTCGAACGGAAGTCTGATTTCTATTATCTGGGGCGCGGCATCGGTGGCTTGCGCGCGCTCTTCGCTGTCGACGGCATCCGCCGCCGTGCGCAGGTCGCCATCCTGGTCTTCTCGGTGGCCTACAACCTGTTCGCGGTGGGACTCGCGGTGGCGGGACGGATGAATCCGCTGGTGGCGGCCGCGTTGATGCCGATCAGTTCCCTGCTCACGCTCGCGCTGGTGACGGTAGCAATGCGTCCGGCCTTCCGCCGCCGCGCCTGAGCGCTGCCGGTGGCACCGGGCGGCGGATTCCGTCTTCCCCAACGGGGGGGCGAAACGGAGCAAAAAAAACGGGCGCGAGCCCACGCTCGCGCCCGGTGTTCCCACATACCCAAAAAATGACTATTTCCGGCCTTTCTTCGGCGTCTCCTTGGCGCCGGGAGTGATCACCACCGGGCACGTCGCGCGCATCAGCACCCCGTGGGTGGTGCTGCCCACCAGGAGGTCGTAAAGCGCAGTGTGCCCGTGCGATCCCATCACAATGTAATCCGCATCCAGTTTGCGTGCCTGCTCGACGATGATCCGGATGGGAGGGCCGTTGAGTTGCAGCGTCTCAACCGGCACCTTCTCGCCCCGCAGCTTCGCCTCCAGCTCGGTCAGCCGCTTGGCCGCGTTCTTTTCTCCGGCGGCGACGATCTCCGCCAAGTTGTCCATCAGGGCCGAGTACTCGTTGGTGATGGCGGGTGGCTGAATCACCGTGAGCAGCACGATCCGTCCGTCCAGCGCGCGGGCGAGGGCCGTCGCCTCTGCCACCACGGCATCGGTCGCGCCGGAGAAGTCCACCGGGGCGAGGATCGTTTTCATGGGGCCACTCTAGCGCGCTGGCGTACGCCTCGCCACGCAGGCGTTGCCGTTGTCTGCGCAGAAATTGCGTGGCCCGTTTTCAGAGGAGAAAACGCACCGGATTCCGCTTCGAAAACACACCTCCCCGGATTGCCGCTTGCCGAACGCGGCGGCGCCTTGTCAGATCGCGCCCATGGCCCGGGCCGAGAAGCGTCCTGTCACCGTGCATACGATCGCCGAGCATGTCGGCGTGTCCCCGGCGGCGGTCTCCACCGTGCTGGCCAACCGCCACGAGGAACGCCGCCTCGCGCCGGCCACGGTGGAGCGCATCCGGCAGGCGGTGCGCGAACTGGGCTATGTCCCCAACGTGGCGGCGCGGCGCCTGCGCGCCCACGACCCCGGGGTGCACAGTCTGGATCTCGGCATCCTCACCTCGTTCGAGGCGCCGTTGTTCCTGGTCAGCCGCACCCTGCGCGAGGTGCAGCGGGCGGTCGATCAGCGCAGCGCGCCGGACCGGCGGTTCTCCGTGTCGATCGACATGTTCCACGCCGGCCGCCTGCGCGAGATGCCGGGCCTGCTGAGTGCAAGCCGGTTCAACGGGGTCATCATTTCAAATACGCTGCCGGAGGACGACGCGTTCCTGCGCGCCACCCCGCTGCCCTACGCGGTGGTCGTGCAGGGCCGGCGCCTGGCGAACACCTGCTGCGTGCTGGAGACCCCGGGGGAGGGAGGACGTCGCGCCGCCGAGATCCTCCTCCGCGCCGGCTGCCGCCGGCCGATCGTCCTCACCCCGGCGCTGCTCACCGAGACGACGGCCGACCGGGCGGCCGCCTGCTGCGCCGCCCTCGCCGCCGCGGGCGTGCGCGAACCGCTCCGTGTCGCCGCCAGCGGCTTCACCCCGGAATGCGGGGCCGCCGCCGTGCGCGACCACCTCGCCGCCGATCCCGCCTGCGACGGACTGTTTGCCGTCACGGATACGCTCGCCCTCGGCGCCTACCAGGCGCTCAAGGCCGCCGGCCGGCGGATTCCCGCGGACGTCAGCGTGGTCGGAGTCGGGGACCACGAGCACGCGGATTACTTCGATCCGCCGCTGACCTGTGTCGGCCCCAGCTACGATCGGATCGTGGCGGAAATCGTGGCCCTGTTGTTCAGCCTGATGAGCCGGCGGCGGGTCAAGCCGGCCGAGGTTTTCGTGCCGCCCGACGTCACCCTGCGGGGCTCCACCTGAGGCGCACGCGACCGGTGACAGAAAAATCATCCGGGGCGGCTTGACAGAACCCTAAATCGATTTAGCGATGCCGGGAGTCCCGGCGTTTCCGGCGCCGGCCCCCGCCTCCGACCCCTTCGGCGGCTCAACCTCAAAACCGTCACACCCTACGCCATGACACCCTGCTCCCAATCCCCCCTGCGACGGCTCCGCGCTGGTGCCGCCGGTCTGCTGACCACGCTTGTCCTCCTGGCCGCCGGGGCCTTCCCGATTCGCGCCGCCGAGGCGGGCGCGGCGCTGCTGTTCGGCACCGTGAGCAACACCGCCACCGGCAACCTCCTCGAGGGCGCGAAGGTTGAAATCCCGGCCCTCGGCGTCAGCGCCCTCACCAACAACTCCGGCAGCTACCTGCTTTCCGGGCTGCCCGCCGGTTCCCACGACGTCGTTGTCTCGTACACCGGCCTCGACACCCAGCGCCGCACCGTGACCGTCGCCGCCGGCCAGCGGACCGCGCAAAGCTTCGATTTGACCACGGCGATTTATCAATTGCCGGAATTCAAGGTCACCGGGGAGCGCGAGGGCGGCGCCGCCGCGATCACGATGCAGCGCAACGCCGACAACGTGAAGAACATCGTGGCCATGGACTCCTTCGGCAACCTGCCGAACATGAGCGCGGGCGAGCTCGCCATCCGCCTGCCAGGCGTGGCCGGCCAGCTCGACGACGAAGGCAACGTCACCGGCGTGATCGTCCGCGGCATGGCTTCGACCATGAATCGCGTCACCGTCGACGGCGGCCTCATCACCAACGTCGGCGGCATGAACCGCCAGTTCCAGACCCACTCCCTCACCGGCGCGATGTTCGACCAACTCGAGGTGATCAAGGGCCACACCCCCGACAAGGGCGCCGATTCCCTCGGCGGGACGATCAACCTGCGCACGCGCTCATCGCTGTCGATGCGCGAACGTCGCCGCATCACCTACAGTGCGTCCGCCCGCTGGGCGCCGCCGTTCACGCAGCAGATTCCGCTGCGCGAAGCTCATCGCATCCATCCGCTGATCAACGTCGCCTACCAGGAGGTCTTCGATGTGCTGGGTGAGCAGCGCAACCTCGGCGTCTCCGTCAACACCTTCTACAGCGAGAATGTCGCAGGCTACTTCCGGACGATCCGCGACTACGAAAACACGACCAACCAGCCGGCCTACCTGTGGGACTTCCGCACCCAGGACGCGTTCAACAACCGCAAGCAGGGCAGTCTGAACCTGAAGTTCGACTACCGCCTCTCGCCGAACAGCCGCTTCGCCCTCAACACCATCTATAACGACGCCAACGAGCCTTACAACCGGCTCTACGAGACCCGCGCCTTCACCAACCAGACCGCGCCCAACGCCACCACCTCGGGCGTCATCCCCGGTTACACCGGCCGGATTACCAGCGTCCGCCCGGTCGCCGCCTCGGTGATCACCGTGACGGAGACAATGTTCAGCTTCTTCAACCGCACGCGGCAGATCGACTTCTCGGGTGAACACACCTTCGACCGTCTCGACATCGATCACAGCCTCAACTACAGCCGCACGCACAACAATCTCGGTGTCGGCAACGGCGGCACCCTGACCAACCGGATCACCGGCATCGGCTGGGTCCTTGATCGCACCGGTTCCGACCTCTACCCGAGCTTCACGCAAACGGCCGGGCCGGACATCACGAATCCCGCCAATTACCGCCCCAGCACCCAGCTCACGACCCGCAACAACGACCGCGACGTCGAGATCCGCAACCTCCGCGCGAATTTCCGCTACCGCCTCCCGACCTCGTTCCCGCTGCACCTCAAGGCCGGCGGCGACTGGCGCGAGCAGATGGTGCGCGAGGTCAACCGCCAGCGCCGGTGGAACTACCTCGGCACGGCTGCCCTGCCACACGATCCGTCGATTCGCACCTGGGCATCCGAGAAGGGCGTCTGGAACATCCCGCAATGGGAGACCGCGGCGCTCATCAAGGACGAGACCCCCGTCACGCCTGCCCTGTGGCGCGAGGACGTGTATTATTCCCTCCAGCAGCGCTACGTCGGCACCCGCCAGGTCACCGAGACCGTCAAGGCCGGCTACCTCATGGGACAGGGCAAGCTCGGCCGCATGGGCCTGCTCACCGGCGTGCGCTCCGAGAAGACCGAAACCGAGAGCTGGGGCTGGGTCCGCAACCGCTTCGGTTCGACCGCCGCCCAGCAGCAGGCCGATCCGCAGGGGTCCGCGGAACGCGATTACGCCAACACGCAACGCCGCCTCTCCGGCGGCTACACCAAGGCCTTTCCGAGCGCGCACCTCACTTACGACTTCTCGAAGGATCTGAAGGGGCGCGTAAGCTGGTCCACGAGCTTCGGTCGCCCGGCGATGACGAACTTCGTCCCCAACGAATCCATCAACGAGACCCAGCAAATCCTGACCATCAACAACCCCAGCCTGCTGCCGCAGATGGCCAAGAACTGGGATCTTTCCCTCGAGTATTACTTCGAACCGGTCGGCAACCTCTCGGTCGGCTGGTTCCACAAGGAGATCAAGGACTACCTCGTCACCGGCCAGGAAATCGGCACCGTCGCAAGCGGGGCGGACAACGGTTACAACGGTGAATACGCCGGATTCTCGCTGCGCACCACCCTCAACGCCGGCACCGCCTATGTCCAGGGCTGGGAGGTCGCCTACCAGCAGCAGTTCACCTTCCTGCCGGGCCTGCTCCGGGGTCTCGCCCTCTCGGCAAACTACACGTCGCTCGCCACCCACGGCAATTTCGGCGGCACCACCAACCGCTCCACCAATGAAGTCACCGGCTTCGTCCCGCGCACCGGCAACCTCAGCCTCTCCTGGCGCCACCGCCGCTTCAGCACGCGGCTGCTCTACAACTACACCAGCGATTACATCCTCTCCTACTCCGCCGCTTCGCCCGGCCGGAACCAGTACCGGTTCAAGCGCGAGATCGTGAATCTCGGCGTCGCCTTCCAGCTCAATCCGCGCCTCAGCCTTACCGCCGACGTCTCCAACCTGTTCAACGAACCCATCCGCCAGTACCGCGGCATCCAGGACCAGATGGAGCGCACCCTCATCCACGGCACGACGATCAACTTCGGCGTCAGCGGCCGCTTCTGAACGCGGGCGCCTCCATGTCCCTCCGTTCCCGGCTCGGTCCACTCCGACCCACGCCGGGTGGGCGCGCAGGTCCCTCTGCGCGCCTTCCACTGCTAGGAAGTTTCACCCCGGCGGGCTGAGGGACACCAGCCCACCCACCTTTTCCCATGCTTCTGCGCTTCCCCATCCTTTGCCTCGCCCTTGGTGGTTCCGTGATTTCGCTGGCACCGGCCGCCGCTCCCGCCACGCCCACCGAGACCCTTCCGCGCCTCGCGCACCACAACCCCGGCCTGCTCGCCGACCTTGGCGTTGGCCTCTGGGCCTGGCCGCTGCCGATCGATTACAACCGCGACGGCCTCATGGACCTCGTGGTCGTCTGCACCGACAAGCCCTACAACGGCACCTGGTACTTCGAGAACAGCGGCGAGATCGATCCGCAGCTCCTGTTGCCGATCTTCAAGCCGGCGAAACTCCTCGGCAAATCGGCCCCGTCCGCCGGCATTTCCTACGTCACCGGCCAGCCGATCGTCACCGCCACCGCCTCCGTCAAGCAGGGCGACACCTACGCCTATCGCGGCAACCTCTTCCCCGACTTCCTGAATTCGCAGTTCACGAAGCCCGTGAAGATCGCCGCGCCTGAAAAGATCCTCACCGAGGCCGGCAACGTCCGCCAGAACCAGTGGAAGTTCGTCGACTACGACGGCGACGGCGCCCTCGACCTCACGATCGGCATCGACTTCTGGGGCGACTACGGCTGGGACGCCGCCTTCAACTCCGCCGGCGACTGGATCCGCGGGCCGCTCCACGGCTACGTCTACCTGATGCGCAACACCGGCACCACGGCGAAGCCCGTCTACGCCGAGCCCGTCAAGCTCCACGCCGGCGGCAAGCCCGTCGATCCCTTCGGCATGCCCTCGCCGATGTGGGGCGACTTCGACGGCGACGGCGACCTCGACCTGCTGTGCGGCGAATTTCGCGACAGTTTCACCTATTACGAAAACACCGGCACGCGCACGAAGCCGTATTACGCGGCTGGCCGCCAGCTCCTGATCGGCGGAGCGCCGCTGTTGATGGATCTCTGCATGATCACCCCCACCGCGGTCGACTTCGACGGCGACGGCGATCTGGACATCGTCTGCGGCGACGAGGATGGCCGCGTCGCCTTCCTCGAACACACGGGCAAGGTGGCCAACGGCATCCCGCAGTTCCTGCCGCCGCGTTACTTCCGGCAGTTCGCCGCCGACGTGAAGTTCGGCGCGCTCGCCACGCCGTATGCGTTCGATTGGGACGGCGACGGCGACGACGACCTCATCAGCGGCAACTCCGCCGGCTACATTGCCTTCATCGAGAACCTTGGCGGCACGCCGGCGCGCTGGGCGGCGCCGCGTTACCTGACCGCCGGCGGACGCATCATCCGCGAACAGGCGGGCCCCAACGGCTCCATCCAGGGTCCGGCCGAGGCCAAGTGGGGTTATTCGATTCTCAGCGTCGCCGATTGGGACGGCGACGGCCTGCCGGACATCATGACCAACGGCATCTGGGGCAAGGTGGTCTGGTACAAGAATGTCGGCACCCGCACCGCGCCGCGCCTCGCCGCCGCGCGCCCCGTCGAGGTCGCCCCCGGCACCACTTCGCCCAAACCCGCCTGGAACTGGTGGAACCCTCCGGGCCGCGAATTCGTCACCCAGTGGCGCACGACCCCGCAGATGATCGACTGGAACGGCGACGGCCTCATGGACCTCGTCATGTCGGACCACGAGGGCTACCTCGCCTTGTTCGAGCGCAAGCGGGCCGCCGACGGTTCGCTCACGCTCACCGCGGCGCAGCGCGTGTTCTGGAGCGAGGGCTCCAGCGTCTTCAACAGCAACGGACTCCCTCAGAACAAGGAATCCGGGCTCCTGCAGATCAACAACGGCGTCAACGGCCGCGGCGGGCGCCGCACGTTCTGCACCGTCGACTGGGACGGCGATGGGAAGATGGACATCCTGATGAACAGCAGCCCCAACGTGAACTTCTTCCGCGGGCTCGGCCGCGACGCGCAGGGCCGCTGGCGCTTCAAGGATCAGGGCCCCGTCAGCACACACGTGCTCGCGGGACATGCCACCAAGCCGACCGTCGGCGACTGGGACCAGGACGGTATTCCCGACCTGCTCATCGGCGCCGAGGACGGTTTCTTCTATCAGGTGAAGAATCCGCGGGCGAAGAAGTAGGAGGCAGGCCCGCTCGCAACCCGTCCCGGCGGGCCGGCGTGGCGCGGCCGGTGCGCCACCCGCGAGCCGCCCCCTCCACCCTCACCTTCACCCTCACTTTCACTCTGCTTCATGTCCACTCCCTACCGCCCCCGTGGCATCTACTCCGCCCAATGGATTCCGGTCGACGCCCAAGGTCGCCTGGATCGCGCCAGTCTCGCGGCGCACCTCGCCTTTGAGAAGGCCGCCGGCATCGACGGCGTGCTCGGCCTCGGCAGCACGGGCGAGTTTCCGCACTTCTCGGTCGACGAGCGCAAGGAGATCCTCGCCGCCGTCGCGGAACTCGCCGCCCCGCTGCCGGTGATGGCCAACATCACCGACCTCCGTCCGCGCGCCGCGATTGAGCTCGGCCGCTTCGCCAGGTCACTCGGCCTTCCCGCGGTCGCCTTGATGCCACCGAGCTTCTTCCCCATGGCGCAGGAGGATATCCTCGCCTACTTCCTGCACGTCGCCGACGCGGTCGACCTGCCGGTGATGCTCTATAATTTTCCGGAGCTCACCGGCAAACGCATCGACCTGCCGACCATCGCCGCTTTCGCCGACCGCGCCCCCATGTGCGCCATCAAACAGAGCGGCGGGGAATTCGATTACCACCGCGACCTGATCGCCCTCGGCCGGGAGAAGAATTATGCGGTGATGTCCGGCGCCGACACGCGGCTGACCGAGGTCTTCGCGCTGGGCGGCGCCGGCTGCACCGGCGGACTCGTGAACCTTGTGCCGGAACTGATGCTCGACATCCACCGCTGCTGCACGGCCGGCCGACCCGCCGACGCCGCGGTGTCCGCCGCCCGCATGGTCGAACTCGGCCGGGTGATCGATCAGTTTGCGTTCCCGCCCAACGTCGCCGCCGGCCTGGCCGCGCGCGGCTACGAACCCGGCGCCGCCAAATCGATCCTCTCCGCACGCACCCGGGCACTGTCCCGCCAGGTGGAGTCCGAACTCCGGGCTCTGTTCCGGCAGTGGGGTCTGACGCTCGGGCCGCTCGCGCCGGCGGCCTGAGACGCGCCGGCCCGGGCCGCGCCCGGTCTCCGCTCCAGACGGCAGCCTCCCGCGCACCGTCCCCGGCACTCTCACCTTCCTTGTCCTTCCCTACCTGCCCCGATTCATGCCCTCCGCCGCCAACGCCACCCGCTACGCCTGGTTCGTCGTCGCCCTGCTCTTCCCGGTTGCGCTGCTCAACTACCTCGACCGGCAGATGCTGGCAACGATGAAGGCCTCGATGGTCGGCGACATCCCGACCATCGCCAACAAGGCCGACTGGGGCTTCGTGCTCGGATGTTTCAAGTGGACCTACGCCGTCCTGAGTCCGTTCGGCGGCTTCATCGCCGATCGCTTCAGCAAACGCTGGGTGATCACGCTCAGCCTCTTTGTCTGGTCGGCCGTCACCTGGTGGACCGGTCACGTGACCACGTTCAACGAACTTGTCGCCGCCCGCATGGTGATGGGCATCAGCGAGGCCTTCTACATCCCCTGTGCCCTTGCCCTGATTTCCGAATACCACCAGGGCTTCACGCGCTCGAAGGCTGTCGGGTTTCATCAGACCGGCATCTACATCGGACAGATTCTCGGCGGTTTCGCCGGCTACGCCGCCGACTCCCCGGATCACGGGTGGCGGTGGGCGTTTTCCACCTGCGGCATGATCGGCGTGATTTACGCGCTGCCGCTCCTGGCGGCGCTGCGCGATCCCGTGCGGGCCGCGCCGGCGGGTGGGGGCACCCCCGTCAAGGAACCGGCGTCGGCGGTGTTCCGCGGCCTGCTGACCAATCGGAATTTCATCCTGCTGGTGATGTACTTCACGCTGCCGGCCATCGCGGGCTGGGTGGTGCGCGACTGGATGCCCGAGATCCTCCGTGAAAAATTCAACCTCGGCCAGGGCAAGGCGGGCGTCAGCGCCATCCTCTACGTGCAAATCGCCTCGCTCGTCGGCGCCGTCCTCGGCGGCGCCCTCGCCGACAAATGGATGCACCGGACCAACCGCGGCCGCATCTTCACCAGCGCGATTGGCATGATGATGTTCCTGCCGGCGCTGTTCGGTGTCGGCAATGCGGATACGCTGACCATGGCGATCATCGGGCTGGCGGTGTTCGGCCTCGGCTGGGGTTTCTTCGACTGCAATAACATGCCCATCCTTTGCCAGATCGCGCGACCCGAGTGGCGCGCCACCGGCTACGGCATCATGAACCTCGTCAGCATCAGTTGCGGCGGCTTCGGCGACTGGGCCTTCGGCTACCTCCGCGATCACCACGTGCCCCTGAACCTGATCTTCGGCGTCTTCGCCGGCGTGGCCCTGCTCTCGGTGGTCATCGTGTTGCTGATCAAGCCGACCGAGGAAAAACCCGCCGGCTGACCCGACGCCGTCCCACACGGCCGCTCCGCCCCCCTCCGACGCCCCGACTGGAGACGCTCACGCGAATGCCATGAGGTTCTCGCTCCGGCTCGATTCCTTCCGGCTGACGCTGCTGTTGCCGTTCGCCGCGGGTGTTGCGTCCGCTGCCCATCCGATCCGCCCGCTGGCCCAGGATCACGTGGTCGTGGGAGAATCGCCCGCGCCCGGCGAGGTGCCGCTGTATTCGCCGACCATCCTGCGGCTGGACACCGGCCGCCTCGTCGCCGGCTACACCCGGGCCAGCGACAACCGGGCCGCGCACGGCCCGAGCGCCGAGGTGCTGCTCACCTCCGACGACCGCGGCCGCACCTGGATCAAACGCGCCGAGTTGCCGTCGTTGCAGGGGCGCCTCTTCGCCGCCGGCCGGTCGCTCTACTACCTCGCCACCGGCGCCGGCCTGCCCATCAGCCGCTCCGACGACCAGGGCCTCACCTGGTCCGCGCCCGTGCCCATCGCCGCGCGCGAGTTCGTCGGCCAGCAGACCGCCGCCAACGTCTGGCACACCCGCGGGCACGTCTATCTCGCCTTCGAGCGACGCGGGCGCGTCATCGACGCCTGGGGGCCGAGCGAAAAGGCACTCGTGCTGCTCCGCGCCCGCGCCGGCGACGATCTGACACGCCGGGAGGCGTGGAGCTTCTCGAGCGAACTCGTCTTTGCCGACGTCGTACCCGGAATCCGCGACAACGCCATCAATCACACCGGGCTCGACTTCCTCGGCATTCCATTCTTCCGGCAGGATTATCCCCGACGCGCGCCGGTCGCCTCCTCGCCGCGCCGCACCATGCCGCCCATTGGCTGGGTCGAACCCGCCGTGGTCCAGATCCTGGATCCCGACCACGTCTGGTTCGATCCGACCGGCCGCACCTTTCACGTTCTCGCCCGCGCACACACCGGCGGGACCGGCTTCGCCTGCCTCACCAAGGTCGTCGAGGCCTCCGACGGCGCCATGACAATGTCGCTCGAGCAGGCGCCGTCCGGGAAGAAGATGCTCTACCTGCCGGTGCCCGGCGGGCAGATGCGTTTCCATCTGCTCTACGACGCGCCCTCGCGGCTCTACTGGCTCGTCGGCTCGCAGGCGACCGACTCGATGACGCGCCCCGACCGCCTGCCACGCGAGCGCTTCGATCTGCCCTACAACGAACGGCACCGGCTCGTGCTCCATTTCTCGCGCAACCTCGTCGATTGGTGCTTCGCCGGCCTCGTGGCGAAGACCGACTCGCCAAAAGAGTCGCGCCACTACGCCAGCATGGACATCGACGGCGACGACCTCGTGATTCTTTCCCGCAGCGGCGATGCCCGGGCGAAAAGCGCCCACGACGGCAACCTGATCACCTTTCACCGCGTGCAGGCGTTTCGCGATCTCGTTTACTGATTGGACGCTGCGCCCCGCATCGCAACTTTACCCTCCACCCCATGCACCTCCTGCCCTCCCGTCCGTCCGTCTTCACCCTCCTCCTCGCCGCGATCGCCCCGGCCCTCGCCGCACCGTCGCCCGCCCTCGTGTCCCACGAGTTCATCTACGAACAAGCCCCGTACCCGTCCTGCCATGCCTCGACCCTCGTCGAACCCGCCCCCGGCCAGCTCGTCGCCGCGTGGTTCGGCGGCACGCGCGAGAAACACCCGGATGTCGGCATCTGGGTGTCGCGCCGCGAGGGCGGACGCTGGACGCCCAGCGTCGAGGTCGCCAACGGCGTGCAGGCCGACGGCACCCGCCACCCGACGTGGAATCCCGTGCTGTTCCAGCCGCGCGGCGGCGCGCCCTTGATGCTCTTCTACAAGGTCGGCCCCTCGCCGCAGACCTGGTGGGGCATGCTGCGCACGAGCCCCGACGGCGGCCGCACCTGGAGCGAGGCGCGGCGCCTGCCCGACGGCATCTACGGGCCGATCAAGAACAAGCCCGTGGAGCTCGCCGATGGCACGATCCTCTCGCCCACGAGCGACGAGACCGACGAGCGCCCGAGCAAGTGGCGCGTCTATTTCGAACGCAGCACCGACGGCGGCCGCACGTGGACGAAGACCCCGTTCCTCAACGACGGCGTCGCGATCGGCGCCATCCAGCCGAGCATCCTGTTCCATGACCGCCTCGGCGGCAGCAAACTGCAGGCGCTCGGTCGCACCCGGCAGGGCAGGGTGTTCACGGTCTCGTCAGACGACGCCGGCCGCACCTGGGGGCCGATGGCGCTGCTCGACGGTGTGCCCAATCCCAACTCGGGCACCGATGCCGTCACCCTCCGGGACGGCCGCCACCTGTTGATTTACAACCCCGTGCCCAAGGGGCGGACGCCGCTTGTGGTGGCCGTTTCGCGCGATGGCCGGGCATGGAAGCAGTTTCTCACGCTTGAGGATCAGGCGGGCGAGTACTCGTATCCGGCAATCATCCAGACCGCCGACGGCCGCGTGCATCTTTCCTACACCTGGAAACGCGAGCGCGTCCGCCACGCCGTGATCGATCCGGCAAGAATCCCATGAACCCCCACCCTGGCCTCCGCTCAGCCATGGCCCGCTTCGGAGGAAACGGGAGGCTGGTCGCGGGCCTCGCCGGAGCGCTCTGCTTCGCGCTCCGCCTCGTCGCCGCCGACGCGCGCGATCTGCCGCCGGTCGACCGCGTTTCCGGCCCGCCCCCGGGCGTCGTGGTGTTTGCCAGCCCGGATCGGGAGAAGGTCTTCTGCGCGTCGCCGAGCATCGCAATCCTCCCGGACGGGCGCTACCTGGTCTCCCACGACCTCGGCGGCCGGCACGATCGCACGGGCAACACGGTGATCCACGTCTCCGCCGACCGCGGCGCCACCTGGCGGGCGCTGGCCGAGGTGCGCGACCAGAAGTGGTCCACGCTCTTCCGGCACCGCGAAGCCCTCTACCTGCTCGGCACCTCGGCCCGCGCCGGAAACATGACCATCCGTCGCTCCACCGACGACGGCCGCACCTGGACCGACCCGATCGGTCCGCGGCAGGGACTGCTCGCCGAGGGGAAGTTTCACTGCGCACCCACGCCGGTCGTCGTACACCAGGGCAGGATCTGGCGCGCGTTCGAGCAATTCGCACCCACGGCGCCCACCCGCGAGTTCCGCGCCTTCGTGGTCTCCGCGCCGGAGGCGGCCGACCTGCTCGACGCCGCGAACTGGACGCGCAGCAGTTCCCTCGTGCACCGCCGCGAGTGGCTCGCCACCCGCAACGCCGAGTGGCTGGAGGGCAACCTCGTCGTCGCCCCCGACGGCGCGCTGCGCAACCTCCTGCGCGTCGAGTCGCACCCGGCCATCGGCGCGCCGTTCGCGCTCCCGGGCGCCAACACCGGAATTCCACGCTTCGAGGTGGCGGCGGCGCTGCGCGTATCACCCGATGGCCGCACCGTTGCCTTCGATCCCACGCGGGACTACGTACACTTCATTGGCAGCGAGTCGAAGTTCACCGTCCGCTACGATCCGGTCTCCCGGCGCTACTGGAGCCTCGGCTCGAAGATCACGAATCCGCATTCCGGCTACGCGTGGCAATACACACCGCACCATCAGCGCAACGTGCTCGCGCTCACGACCTCCTCCGACCTCCGCACCTGGGAGGAACGTTGCCGCCTGCTGCGCTTCCGCGAGGGCCAGGTGGTGACCAAGGCCGAGTCGCGCGTCGGCTTCCAATATGTCGACTGGCAGTTCGACGGCGACGATCTCGTGGCGGTGGCCCGCACCGCCTGGAACGGCCTCAACTACCACGACGCCAACTTCATCACCTTTCACCGCATCCGGAACTTCCGGACGCTCGCTCCCGCCGACGCCCCGCCCCCGCTCGATCGGTGAGGGTCGGCCTCGCCGCTCGCAGCACCACTGGAATTGCCCTGATCGATAACCCCCAAGCCAAGTTGCCCACGGAACACACGGAAGACACGGAACTCCGGTCGGCCGTTTCCCGTGTATTCCGTGTATTCCGCGGGCCCTCCTCTCTTCACCTGCCATGAACCCGAACGTCTCTGTTCATCCCAAAGGCCTCCTCGCCGCCGCGCTCGCGCTGCTGTTCACCTCCGCCCTCCCGGCCCAGACCTCCGCCCGCGGTGTCGTTTCCGTCAGCGTCAGCAGTGCCGATTCGAGCCAGTACCTGCCGCGGGCGCGGGTCGAACTCTCCCCCGGCGCCCGCGAGACCCTCACCGATTCCTTCGGCGTGGCCGAATTCCTGAACGTCGCGCCCGGCGACTACACGGTGCGGGTGGCGCATGAGGGTTTCCCCGATGCCACCGCGCCGGTCCGCGTCGCCGGCCCGGGGCGCGTCGACGTGCCCGTCGTGCTCAAGGCCGAGGCCGCCGTGCGGCTGGAGCAGTTCGTCGTCACGGCCGAACGCGAAGGCAACGCCGCCGCCCTCACCCGCCAGAAAAACGCGCCCAGCGTCGAGAACGTCATCGCCATGGACGCCCTCGGGGTCCTCGCCAACGACAACCCCGCCGAGCTCCTCATGCGCCTGCCCGGCATCTACGCCCTGCCCTCCACCGAGGGAAACTTCGACCGGCCCGTGATCCGCGGACTGCCGGGCGAGATGAATTCGACCACCGTCGACGGCGGCTTGCTCGCCCCCCAGTTCGCAATGACGCGCAGCGCGGTCTACACCAACATCACCGCGAGCAATTTTGACGAAATCCAGGTGACCAAGGCGCTCACGCCCAACCTGCCGGCCAGCTCGATCAGCGGCCGCGTGAACTTCAAGTCCAAGTCCGCCCTCAATCTCAAGGGCGGGCGCGAGATCACCTTCCGCGCCGGCGGCAAGTGGTCGCCCACGTTTTTCGACTTCACCCCGCGGCGCTCGACGCCCGAGGCGCTGCCCAATGTCTCGGTCAGCTACCGCGAGGCGTTCGGGATCTTCGGCGGCGTGCGCAACCTCGGGATCGGCGCCAACGCCGTGTACAACGAGAACATCACCCAGCGCACGCGCACCATCTCCAACCTCGACACCGCCGCGACCGCGCCCCGTTTCACCGAGCGCTTCCAGCGCTACGACGGCATCCAGGACCGGCTCCTGCGCACCGCCAACCTGCGCGCCGACTTCCGCCTGTCGCCCGAGGGCCGGCTCTTTTTCAACGTCATGCGCAACCTGCAGGAACAGCGCACCGCCCGCCCGGACAACTTCCAGGTCGACTACCTCGCCAACCTCACCGCCGCCGGGCGCGCCTTCGCCACCGGCATCAACGCCGCCGGCGGTCCCTCCGGCGGCGGCAACATCCGCCCCGGCTCGACCGAGGGGCGCACCGAGGTGCTGCCCTCGACCCGCGCCACCTTCGTCGCCAACACCAACCCCTTCGAGGCCGGCGACCAGACCAACTTCTACCAGTTCGGCGGTGAACAGCGGCTCGGCGCCTGGCGGCTCGACGCCCTCTTCGGCTACTCCCGGGCCGAGCGCGACACCGCCCGCCGCTTCCACCCCGGCGCCGGCCGCAACTTCACGGCCAACGTCCCCGGCGTCGGCTGGATCCTCGACAAGGCCGGCGGCGCCGATTTCCCGCGCTTCACCCAGACCGCCGGCCCGAGCATCTACGACGCCCGCAGCTACGTGAACGGCACCGTCTCGCAGGGCGGCGCCAACTCCCGCAACCACGCCCTCAGCGCCGAGCTCAACGCCAAGCGCGACGTCGTCCTCCAGGGCCGCGGCGTCCAGCTCAGCGGCGGTGTGATGGCCACCCGGCAGTCCTTCGCCCGGGACTCCTTCAACCGCAGCTTTGTCTACCTCGGCCCCGATGGCGTCGCCGGCGTCAACCCCGTAACGCGCGTCAACGACGACGACCTCAGCCGCTTCGCCTCCGCCCCGCGCCTCGAACCGCGCCTGGGCCTTGGTCCCGTGCCGGCCTTTGATCCCAACAAGTATGGCCCCTCGATCGAGAACGAGCCGGCGCAATGGCGGACCAACCCCTACACCGAGCTCTCCTCGAAGTTGAGCAACTACGCCTACGTGCAGGAGGAGATCCGCGCCGCTTACGCGATGGGGGCGACGCGCTTCGGCAAGCTGGGCGTGCTCGGCGGCGTACGCTGGGAGGAGTCGCGCAACCTCTCCCGCGGCTTCATCCAGCGCGGAACCTTCAACACCATCACCGACCCGCAGGCGCGCGTCGACGCCGAGTTCGGCACGACCCCGATCGTGCGCCGCGGCGGATCGGACAGCTTCTTCCCCTCGATCCACTTCCGGTACAGCTTCACCGCCAACCTCCTCGCCCGCGCAAGCTGGTCCACCGGCATCGGCCGGCCCTCCCTCGGCGACCTCGTGCCCAATTTCGCCGCCAACGTCACCAACCAGACGGTGACGATCGACAACCCCTCGCTCAAGCCCCAGTACTCCGACAATTTCGACCTCTCGCTCGAGTATTACCTGAAGCCGATGGGGCAGCTCTCGCTCGGGTACTTCCGCAAGGACCTCTCGGATTTCGTCTTTCGCCAGGAGATCGGCATCGTGCCCTCCGGCCCCGACAACGGCTATGACGGCCTCTACGGCGGCTACGACATCATCTCCAACGCCAACGGCGGCCGCGGGCGCGTCGACGGCCTCGAGTTTTCCTACCTGCAGCAGCTCACCTTCCTGCCGGGCTTTCTCCGCGGCTTCACGGTGCTGGCCAATTACACCCATCTGCGCGCCACCGGCGATTACGGCCAGGACAGCGGCGGTCCCGGCGGGCTGGTGGGCTTCGTTCCCGACACCGCCAACCTCCGCCTGAGCTACAAGTACCAGTGGTTCGCACCGTATGTGCAATGGAGCTACGTCGGCCGCACGCTCGGCTCCTACAACGTGCTGCCGCAGATGCAGACCAATCGCCTCGAGCGCCGCATCGTCAACGCGGGGTTCTCGCTCCGCCTGCCGCGCCAGCTCGAGTTCTTCCTCGACGTCGCGAACCTCTTCGACGAACCGCAACGCACCGCGCACTTCCTCACCGGCACACGCATCAGCACGATCTACAACGGCCCGTTCATCAGCTTCGGACTCAACGGGAGGTTTTGAGCCGGTGCGATTCGCTGCCAGCAACGCGGTAGCCGCGCTTGAGCATCGCGAAAGCGTGGCGGTACATGGGGCCACGTGGTCGCTGCACTCCCACGCGGCTACGCGATCTGACGGACCTTCTCGAAACGTGCTGAAGTGACTCGATCGTATCTCCCATGTCTTTCCCCCAAACCCTGATTGCTGTGCTGGCGTCCGCGGCCGCCGCGCTCGCGACCACCCGGCCGCGCCCCAATATTCTGTTCATCCTGGCCGATGATCTCGGCTGGCGCGACTTGCGCTGCTACGGGAGCCCTTGGCACGACACGCCACACCTCGATCGACTGGCGCGGGAAGGCATGCGTTTTACCAACGGATACGCGGCCGCGCCCATCTGTTCCGCCTCGCGCGTGGCGCTGCTCACCGGTCGTTCACCCGCGCGCCTCGGGTTTGAGTTCGTCACCAAGTCGGCGAACGCGAAGCCACCCGCCGGCCTGCCCCTGCGGACGCCTCCCTATCCGCTCAACCTTCCGCTCTCCGAGGTTACGGCCGGTGAAGTATTCGCCGCGGCCGGCTACGCGACCGGCTTCTTCGGCAAATGGCACGTCAATGAACACCATGGCGGCTACCTCGGTTGGTCGCCGACGCACGGCCCCCGGCAGCAGGGCTACCGGGCGGGCGACTCGGAGTTCGGCCTGCATCCGTACACCTACCGCGAAAAACCGGCGGAGAAGACACAGCTCCTCGCGGCCGGTGATTACGGCACCGACGCGTTGACCAACAAGGCGATCGCATTCCTGTGTGAGCGCCGCGTCGGGCCGTTCTTTCTCACGGTGAGTCACTATTTCGTGCACGATCCGATCCACACCCGCGCCCCCTGGCTGGTGGAAAAGTACCGCGCCCGGTTTCCCCCCGACGTCGATCCGAGCCGGATCGAGTACGCCGCGATGGTCGAAACCCTCGATCACCTGGTCGGGCGCCTGCTCGGGGCCCTCGATATTCTCGAGCTCACGGCGTCCACCCTGGTGGTGTTTACCTCGGACAACGGCGGCCATCCCGTCTACGCGGCCAACGGTCCCCTGCGCGGCAGCAAGTGGAATCTCTACGAGGGCGGCGTGCGCGTCCCGTGGATCGTGCGCCACCCGGGCCAGGTGCCGGCTGGGGCTGTGAGCGACGCTCCTTTCATCGGCACGGATCTGCTGCCGACGCTGACGGCGGCCACCGGCGCCACCCTGCCGGCGGGGGTGGCGCTCGACGGCCGCAACGTGCTGCACCTCTGGCGCGGAGGCACGCCCACGGCCGAGGAGCGGGCTTGGCCGCTGATCTGGCACTTCCCCTATTACCACCCGGAAACGGGCTTCGCGAAGGCGCGCCGCGCGATCGGCGTCGACGACTTCGCCGTGAGCCAGACGCGGCCGCAGTCGGCGCTCCGGTCCGGCGACTGGAAACTCGTGCATTTCTACGAGGACGACCGCGACGAGCTGTATCACCTCGCCGACGATCTCTCGGAGCAGCGCGATCTTGTCGTCCGCGAGCCCGCCCGGAGGCGGGAACTGCGACGCCAGCTCGACGAACACCTGCGCACCGTGGGCGCCCGGCTGCCGACGCGATGAACCACCATCTCCTGCGTCTCCCGTGGTGGTTGGTCGTGCTGGGCTCTGTAGCGGTGGCGGCCGTCCCGAGCCGTCCGCCGCCCCGGCAATTGCGCCCGGCCTGGTGCCCTCCGGTCCGCCGCCCGGCGTGGTCATCGCCGCCAGCCCCGACCCGGAACGCGCCTACGTCGGCACGCCGGCGATCGCCATTCTTCCCGACGGCACCTACGTCGCGGCGCACGATTTCTTCGGAAAAAGCCCGCTCACCGACACCACGCACGTCTACGCCTCCGCCGATCGCGGCGTCACCTGGCGACGGGTGGCGGAGCTTCGCGGCCAGGCCTGGTTTTCCCTGTTTGTGCACCGCGGGGCGCTGTACCTGCACGGCACCGCTGCGCGGTACGGCGACCTCACGATCCGACGCTCGGTTGACGGCGGGCGGAACTGGACGGACCCGCGCGATTCCCGCAACGGCCTGCTCGTGCGCGGCCGTTTCCACGGCGCGCCGGTGCCGGTCGTGGTGCATGGCGGTCGCCTCTGGCGCGCGGTTGAGGAGCGGGTCAACGACGAGTCCTGGCCGCTCCATTTCTCCGCCGTGGTCGTGTCTGCGCGAGAGGACGCCGACCTGCTGGACGCCTCCAGTTGGACCCGCACCAACGGCATCCGCTTCGACCCCGCCTGGTACAACGGCCGTCGTCCCGGCTGGCTCGAGGGCAATGTCGTGGTGACGCCCGAGGGCGGACTCGCCAACTTCCTGCGCGTCCACACCGAGCCGCGACCGGAGGACGGGTTCGCTTCGGCCGGCGGGGCCGCCGGCATCCCGCGCTATGAGGTCGGGGCGCGCTGCGAGATCGCGCCCGATGGGCGCACGCTGGCCTTCGACCCGCGGCGCGGCCTCATCCATCTGCCGGGCTCGCAGTCGAAATTCACCATCCGGTTCGACCCGGTGACGCGTCGCTACTGGTCGCTCATTCAGAAGATCACGCACCCGCACGAGGGTCGCGACTGGGCGACGAGCCCGATCCACCAGCGCAATGTCCTGATGCTGACCTCGTCGGCCGACCTCCGCGCCTGGCGCGAGGAGAGCATCGTGTTGCGCTGGCGGCAGGGCGAAATCCTCCGGGGCACCGATCGGGTGGCGTGGCAGTACCTCGACTGGCAGTTCGACGGCGCCGATCTGGTGGCGGTGTCGCGCACTTCGTGGGGCGGGCAGAATTATCACAATGCCAATCTCATGACCTTTCACCGCGTGCCGGACTTCCGCCGGCGGACGATGGCCGACTCCCCACCGGATCTGGCGCCACCCGGAGGCGGACGATGAAGCGCATGGGGGCGGCGTCCCGCCCGGTTGTGGCGGCCCGCTGCGTGCGAAGCGGGACCTGCCCGCTGCAACCAGGCCCGGCGGCAGCGGTTCGAAACCGCAGCGTCCGGTTCGGAGCCGCAGTGAGGGGAACCATCGTGGCGTCTGGACTGGCCCTGACGGCAGTCGTGGCAACTGCCGCCAGCTCCCCGTCCTGGCTGCGCGGCGACCGTCTCGTGGTGGGCGGCGACGGCCGCGGCCCGTTGTCGGCAGGTCTGTCGAACCACCCGCTCGGCGCGGCATTCGTCCACGGCACGGCGGGCGGGAACCGGGGGCCGGACCTGTTTGTGGCGGCGGGGCGTTTCAGCCATGAGCCGGGCCTCTTCCTCTATCGCTGGGTGGCGACGGCCTCGGACGGCGCGCCGGTGTTCGGCCAACGCGAGCCCATCAAGTATCCGACTGCGGCAGGCGTGCCGCCGGCCGGGACGGTGTTCCAGACGAGGGACGGCACGATTTTTGGCTTCTGGCTGGTGCGCGGCGCGATCCTGCGCACCCGATTCGACCGCGCCGCCCGGACCTTCCAGCCGCTACCCGTATCGCCGGTGAAGATACCGGCGCCGGCGGGCGCGCCGGCGTCCGAGGCCCGCGCGCCGGAACGTCTGGCGGTGATCGAACAGGCGGATGGCACGCTCGACGTGGTGCTCTCGGTGGGCGATGGCATCCGGTTCCGTCCGCCCGAGCCGCCGGGCCACCGCGATCCCGCGTATCAGCCGTTTGACGGCCGCGGCCTCTGGCGCGGCGGCTGGCCGTACGTGCATTTGCGCGCGGGCCGGCTGCCAGGGCCCGGGGCCAGCGTCGCGGCACTCACCGAGGTTCGAGTGGTCTCGTCCACGCGGCGGGAAGCGCTGCTCACCCATGGCGGACTGGCGATCGTGGCACGCGGTGACGGGCGCGGTTACGAGGTCGTCACCGGATCGCGTTTTGGCAATTTTTCGTACTACGCGAACCGCTCGCCCGATCGGCTCGACCTGGCGCCGCAGGAATTTGTGCGGGGGCCGGACGGCCGCGTGCTGCGCAGCCCGATCATCTCCCCCACCCCGATTGCCTACGGTCGCGGGCTCGTCGTCGGCGGGGAGGGGGCGCTCTTTTTCCTGCACCTCCCGGGGCCGGATGCCGCGGGCCGGCTGCGGGCCGCGCTGCCGGTCGACGTGCGGGAGGAGCGGGCGCTGCTCTACACGGGCTCCCTGCCGGTCGTGAACGCCGTCGATTGGGATGGCGACGGCGCGACCGATCTGGTGGCGGGAAACTCGGAGGGGAGGATCCTGTTCTTCCGCAACCGGGGATCGACGGTCGCGCCCGACTTCGCCCCCGGCGTGCCGCTCGCGGCCGGCGGCGAGGTCATCCACGTGCAGCAGGGCTACGGCGGCATCCAGGGGCCGGGTGAGGCGCGTTGGGGGTATGTCAGCCCGGCGGTGGTGGACTGGAACGGCGACGGCCGGCTCGATCTGGTGTCGAGCGACGCGACCGCACGGCACAGTGTTTTCCTGAACCTCGGCACCGCAGGCGCGCCGCGGCTCGACGTGGCCCGGCCGTTGTATTGCGACGGCCTCGACCTGCACGGCACCTGGCGCGTGCGGCCCGGCGCCGGGCTCATCGGCGGGCGCATGGCGTATGTCGCCCTCGATGCCGACGACCAGTTCCACCTGTATTGGAGAATTGATGACTTCAATCTCCGCGCGGCCGGCAAGCTGCCGCTCGAGGACGGATCGCCGATCGGCGCCAACTTCCTTTCCGCGGGTGGCACGGGCCGCTCGAAGATTACGCTGGCCGACTGGGACGGCGATGGTGCGGTCGATCTGATCGTCGGCACGCCGCGCCACGGCTCGGTGCCGAATCCCCGGACCGGCCTGCCACAGTCGCGGGGTCTGCGCGGCGCGGCGGTGCTCTGGTTGCGCAACACCGGCGGCAACGCGTCGCCGCGATTCGCGTTTCCCCGCCTGTTGCACGTGCGCGGAAAGCCCGTCTACCTCGGGCAGCACGAGTGCAGCGCCGCGGTCACCGATCTCGGCGGCGGCGGCCCCAACCTGCTGGTCGGCGACGAGGACGGCCGCGTGCATTTCTTCCGCCGCGCGGAGATTGCATGGCAGTAGGGCGGCGCCGCGGCTGACGCCGCCCTGCTTGCGGATTCGCCCGGCGCGAACCGAACTGCAGGCTTGCGCGCGCGGACGGCGGTGTCGTTCTTCCCGGAGGACTGCTGCGAACCTTCCGCGCGCTCAGCCAACGGCGTGCTTCCCCCTCCCAAGAACTCCTGCGCCGCCGCCCGGATCTCCCTCTGGCGAGCCGGTCTGCTCATCCTCGTCACGACGCTCGTGTGGGTCGCCCATCACGGTCGCTGGACGCTGGAATCGTGGCGTGTACCCACTGATTATGCCGGCGACGCCCACGAAGTGCTCGCACGCCTCAAGGCGGCCTCCGAGGGCGACACGTGGCCCCTCCTGCCGCAGGTGATCGACCGGCTCGGCGCCCCGTTCGGGGCGCACTGGAACGCCTATCCGACGCCCGACAAGCCGCTCATGCTGGCGCTGGGCGCGCTTTCGCATCTCACCGGCCTCTTCGCCGCCGCCAATCTCGGGCTGCTGCTGGCGCAGATCAGCGCGGCGCTGGCCTTCTATCTCGCCGCCCGCTGGCTCCGGGCGCGCGCCGAGTGGGCCCTTGCCGGGGCGTTGCTGTTCTCCTTCACCTACCAGACCTTTCACCGGGGACTCGCGCACTTCTCCTTCGTGTTCACGTGGACGGTGCCGCTCGGCCTGCTCGCGGTGTGGCTCATCGCGCAGAGCCGCCGGCTGGCCTGGGGCCACCGGGGCGCCTGGGTGTGCCTCGCCGTCGCCGCCGGCCTGGGGGCGGGCAACCCGTACCTGCTCCTGTTCTGGGGGCAGTTGCTGGGGTGGGCGCTGCTGTTCCAATGGTTCGGCCCGCGCCGCCGCCCCAATCTTCAAATCGGTCTGGCGGCCGGTGCGCTCGCGCTGGCGGTGTTCGCGGCCTGCAACCTGGAGTACTGGCTCCATGTGCAGGAGGCGGAGGGGCTGCCCCTGCTGCTGCGCAACTACGGCGGCACCGAGCGCTATGCCCTCAAGCCGGTCGAAATGTTCATCCCGCCCGAGTTTCACCGCTGGGACTGGCTGGCCTTTTTCGGCCAGCGCTACCGCCGGTGGTCCGACTGGCAGGGCGAGGCCTTCCTGCCGTATCTCGGTCTGGCCGGGATCGCCGGATTTCTCTGGCTCGCGGGCCACAGCATGCACCGGCTGCTGCAGCGCCGCCCCCTGCCCGGCCAGGCCTGGTCCGCCGGCTGGCTGCTCGCCTACGCCAGCGTGGGAGGCATCACCAATATCCTCGCCTTCTTTCTCGGGTTCCAGTTGTTCCGCGCCACCAACCGCGTGGCGGTGTTCCTCTCGGCCCTCGTGCTCGCGTTTCTCGTGGTCCGGCTGTCGCGCCTCACCGTCCGCTGGCCCGCCACAGGGCGGCTCGCCGCCGCCCTGGGCCTCACCGCGATCGGACTCGCCGACCAGCTCCCGCGATCCGACGCCTCTGCCCGACGGCGCGAAATCGACGCCCTCGTGGCCTCCGATCGGAACCTCGGCCGCGTCCTCGAGGAGACGCTGCCGGCCGGCGCGATGATTTTCCAACTGCCCGTGCTCGGCTTCCCCGAGGTCGTGCCCCCGTTCCGTCTCACCGATTACGAGCACTTCCGGCCCTACCTGGTCACGGACTCGCTCCGCTTCAGCTACGGCGCCGCCAAATACCGCTCCCGCAGCCGCTGGCAGCGCGACCTGGAAAACGCGCCGACCGCCACCCTCGTGCGGGAACTCGAAGCCTTTGGCTTCGCCGCACTCTACCTCAACCGCAAGGGCTTCGACGACCGCGGCGACCGCCTCCTGCGCGAACTCGCGGATCTCGGCTACGACCGCCGCCTCCAGAGCGACCAGGGCCACCAGGTCGTAGTCCCCTTGCGGCCGCAATCGCCGCCGCGTCCGCCCTTCGGCCGGGCACTCACCTTCGGTTCCGGCTGGTACCTGCGCCCGGACCGCGGCGTCCGCTGGGGCCGCGATCAGGCGACACTCTCTTATTTCAATCCCGCCGGCACTCCGGTGCCGGTCGACATCGAACTCGATCTGGAGGCGGTGTCGCCGCGCACGATTGAAGTGCGGCTGGGAGACCGGGTGCTCGACTCCGCCGCCGTCGGCCCGACCACCACCACCATCGCCCTGCGCCGAGTCCTTCTGGCCCCCGGCGTCAACACCTTCCGGATCCTCTCCTCGGAGCCCGCCCGCCGCCAGGGAACCGGACGCAACCAGCTCCGCGCCGTCGGCCTCCGCGAGACGCGCGTCACCGCCGCCGATCCCGCCCGCCCCTCCGGCTGATCCCCGCCGGGCAGTTTCCCGACCGGCACGCCTCAAAAAAAGTGACTGCACCCCGCGTCAAAACCGTCCTGCATCCGGAACGCGCATGAACAACGACGAATACCTGAAGCTCGCCGAGGTCGAAGATCGCATGTGGTATTTCCGCTCGCTCCACGCGCATGTTCGCCGCTCGTTGCGCCCGCTGAAGAACCCCATCAGCCCGGTGCTCGACGCCGGATGCGGCACCGGCGGCCTGCTCCTGCGGCTGCGGCGCTGGAATCCCCACTGGCGGCTGTCGGGCATCGACTTCATGCCCGTCGCCTGCGAACTCGCGCGGCGGCGGTGCGGCCCGAAGGTCGACATCCGGGCGGCATCGATCACGGACCTGCCCTTCGACCACGAGAGCTTCGACGCCGTCGTGTCCGCCGATGTGATCTGCCAGGTCGACAATCCCGAGGTGGCGCTCCGCGAATTCTACCGCGTGCTGCGCCCGGGCGGGGTGGTCGTCATCAACGTGCCGGCCTACATGTGGATGTGGTCGTACCACGACGAGTCGTGCCA
Source organism: uncultured Opitutus sp. (assembly GCA_964504885.1). Classification (GTDB taxonomy): domain Bacteria; phylum Verrucomicrobiota; class Verrucomicrobiia; order Opitutales; family Opitutaceae; genus ER46. The sequence continues at coordinate 62,430 of CAZDGC010000008.1, read as the reverse complement.
GACGAAGCGCCGCTACACCTGCCCCGAGCTCGAAGCGATGTTCGACGCCGCCGGCTTCATCCGGATCCGCACCACCCACTGGAACGCGCTGCCGTTTCCGCTCATCTGGGCCCGGCGCAAACTGTTCCGCTCCGCGAGCGACACGAGCGACGTGAAGCGGTACTTTTTCCCCGTGGAGCTCTTCTTCCGCAGCCTGATGCTGGTCGAGCACGCCTGGCGGGAAATGGGCTTCCGCTGGTCGTGGGGCAGCTCGGTCCACGGCATCGCCCGGAAGCCCTGATCGCCCTCGCCTTCGCCCGCGTCCGTCCCGCGCCCAGCGGCCCGGGCTCCGCCCATGATTCACCTGCCCGTCGCGTTCGCGGTGCTGCTCCACGTCTTCCTCTGGGGAGCCGGGGCCGCGCTGCTGCTGGCTCCACGGCCCTGGCGACGGTTCTGGCCCGTGCTGGTTTTTCCCGCCGGATTCGCCCTGATCTCCGCAATAGTCTGGTTCGGAGCCCTCGCCGGCCTGCGTGGCACGGACACCTACGCCCGCGCCCTCGCCGGGGCGCCCTTCGCCCTGCTCGGTCTGGCGGTGTGGAGGCACGGCCCCCGGGCGACCTGGATTGACCTCAGCCGCTTCGGCCTGATCTGGGCCGCGACCGGAGGCATCCTCGCCGTCCTCGTGCTGCCCCTGGCCGTGGCGTCACCCGCGCTCACCACCGTCTCCCTCGGGAGCTGCGACGCCGCCGATTATGCCGCCGGGGCGCGCGTACTCCAGGAGTTCGCCCGCAGCGATCGCGAGGGGTTTCTCGGATTGGCGGAGGTCGTGCGCGTGCACTCCGTCGACAACTTCTTCGACTACTGGCTCCGCCTGAATCATTTCACGCCCTCGGCCCTCCTCGCGTTTCACGCCAGCGTGCTCGGGCTCGCGCCGCACGAGCTCACGTCGATCCTGGTGGCGGTCATCCTGGCCGGAGCGATTCCACCCGCCTTCTGGGTGGCACGCGCCGTGACCGGCTACAGCGGAGGGGTCAGTCTGATCCTGGCGGTGCTGTTCGGGTTGAGCCCGATCCTGTGGTATGCCGTGGCGCATGTGGCACCGGGCCAGTTGCTCGCCGCCCAGGCCGTGGCCCTGTTGAACTGGGCGGGGATCGCGCTCTGGCGCGGTCGGCTCACGTGGCGCCGCGGCCGGCAGTTCGCCGGGGTGCTCGCGCTGGGGTACTGGTTGGTGCTCGGCAGCTACAATTTCTTCCTGCTGGCCTGCCTCATCCCGGCCGCGATCTACGCCGGTGGCCTCGCGCTTTGGGAGCGCGCCTGGAGGCGGTTCGCCCGGTGGTCCGCGATCCTCGCGCTGCCGCTGGCCGGCGTCGCCCTGCTGTTTTTTGGCCGCGTCGCCGGACTGGCCGAACGCCTCACCCTGCTGCAGACCTACGATTTTGGCTGGCGGATTCCCGCGCTCACCGCCGAGGGCTGGCTCGGGATGGTGCAGGGGCCGGACCTCGCCCCCTGGTCCGCGTTCGGACTGCGCTGGCTGCTCTCGGCCGCGGTGATCGGCCTGCTGGTGTGGGCCTGGCTGCGCGCCGCGCAGCAGCGTCATCGCCAGCTCTGGGTCGCTCTCGCCCTCAGCCTGCCCGTGCTCGCGGGGTACCTCTTCCTGCAGGCCCGCGGCGCGCGCCTCGGCACCAACGCCAGCTACGACGCCTACAAGCTGTTCGCCGTCTTCTACCCGGTGCTGCTGCCGTCGCTCTGCTGGTGGGTGACCCTGCGCCGCAGCCGGCGGCTCCACGAGTGGGCGCTTGTCGTCGGCGCCCTCGCCGTGGTGACCGCCGCCAACCTCGCCGGCGCCGCCCTGTTCGCCTGGCACCTGAGCCGTCCGCCCCTGCGCGTCACCCCCGAACTCGCGGCCCTCCACCGCATCGAGTCGATGCCCGACGTGCCGTCGGTCAACCTCCTGATCCCCGACATGTGGTCGCGCCTCTGGGCCAACGCCTTCCTCCTGCGGCGCGCTCAGTATTTCGAAACGCACACCTACGAGGGCCGCCTCAACACCCCGCTCGGCGGCGCCTGGGACCTGACCGGCGGCCTCGTCGCCGCCCGCGTGAACGGCGAGGGCCAGCGCGATCTCTCACCGCGCTTTTCCCTCGTCGCCACCCGCGATCCCCGGCACCTGCGCGCCCGCGCCACCGAGGGCTGGTACGACCCCGAACAGCCGCCCGACGCCCCCGACGCCTGGCAATGGACCGGACGCAACGCCGTCGTCGAAATCGAAAACCCGCACCCGACGCCCCGCCGCGTGCGCTGGAGTCTCGACGCCAGCGCGTTTGGCACCCGCGATATCGAGGTGCGCGACGCCGCCGGCGCCCTCGTCGCCGGCCCCGTGCGGCTCGGCGCCGAACGCACCCGGATCGAGCTGGGGGACTGGGAAATCCCGCCGGGCCGCTCGCACTGGGTGTTGCACTCGGTGCAGCCCGCCACCCGCGCCGCGCCCGACGATCCGCGTGCCATCGCCGTCTCCGTCCACCGGCTCGCCGTCACCGCAAGCGGGCATTGACGCGCGCCGCGCCCGGCGTTTTTGCTCGGCGCCCATGGCCGTTCTGAAAACCCTCCGCCCGATCTATACTGACAAGAATGTCCTGATCACTGGCGGCCTGGGCTTCATCGGCTCCAACCTCGCCCGCACCCTCGTCGCCCTCGGCGCCCGCGTCTCCGTCGTCGATTGTCTCGCCTCCGCATACGGCGGCAACCGCCGCAATCTCACCGGGCTCGCCGGGCGGGTGAAAGTGCACATCGCCGACGTCCGCGACTGGCCGCGCCTGCCCAGTTTGATCGAGGGACAGGACTACCTCTTCAACCTCGCCGGCCAGACGAGTCACATGGACTCGATGACGGATCCCCAGACTGATCTCGACATCAACTGTCGCGCCCAGCTCGCCATTCTCGAGGCCTGCCGCCAGCACAACCCCGGCATCCGGATCGTGTTTGCCAGCACGCGGCAGATCTACGGCAAACCCGACTACCTGCCCGTCGACGAAAAGCACCCGCTGCGCCCGGTCGACGTCAACGGCATCAACAAGATCGCGGGCGAGTCGTTCCACCTGCTCTATTCGCGCGTCTACGGGATCGCCGCCACCGCCCTGCGGCTGACCAATACCATCGGCCCGCGCATGCGCATCAAGGACGCGCGGCAGACCTTCGTCGGCGTGTGGATCCGCCGGCTCGTCGAGGGCGAGCCCTTCGAAGTGTGGGGCGGCGAACAGTTCCGCGACTTCACCTACGTTGACGACGCAGTCGAGGCCTTCCTGCTCGCGGCGGCGCGGCCCGCGGCGGTGGGCGAGGTATTCAACCTCGGCGGCCCGCCGCGCGTGACGCTGCAACAGCTCGCTGAACTGCTGGTCGAAATCAACCGCGGCGGGAGTTTCGTAGTGCGCACGTTTCCGGCCGACCGGAAGAAAATCGACATCGGCGACTACTACGCCGACGACCGGCTGATCGCCCGAAAGCTCGGCTGGCGCCCCCGCACCGACCTGCGCACCGCCCTCGAGCGCACGGTCGCCTTCTACCGCCGCGAGCTGAAACACTACGTGTAGCGTACCCGCGGGCGACTCGGCTCGTTCCCGCCCCGCCACCCGCATCTCACGCAATCCGTGAAGGGGCGCCCGGGCGGCCACATCACGTAATACGTGAAAAACGCCAGGGCCGGCCAACACCCGGTGCTGGGCGCCGCTGCCGGGATGGAACGAGAAACTCCGGTCGCGGCGTTTATCCGGCCCATGCAAAGTCCCGGGTTGATTTTTCGCGCCGAGGAGCGCACTTCCTGGCCGCTCCGTCGCCGCATGCCTCCGCAGGACCCCGAACAAGCCGCCTGGTTCGAGCGTGAATTGCGCCCGCACGAGCCGATGCTGCGCGCGTGGCTTGCCAGCCGGTTTCCGGAATTGCGCGACGTCGACGACATCCTGCAGGAGGCCTACACCCGGGTGCTGGCCGCTCGCGCCGGCCGCGAACTTCAGTCGCCCAAGGCCTTTCTCTTCGCCACCGCCCGCAACCTCGCCTGCGATCAGTTCCGGCGGACGCCCGGCGCCACGCATGTGCCGCTAGGGGATGGGGAGGGTTTTTCCGTCTTGGATGAGACGGCGGACATCGTCGAAGCCGTCGCCCGCAATCAGGAAATCGAACTCATGACCGAGGCCATTCAAGCGCTGCCTGACCGTTGCCGGCAGGTGCTGACCCTGCGCAATGTCTACGGTTTGTCGCAGAAGGAGATCGCCGCGCAGATGGGCATCTCGGTGTCCACGGTGGAGGTGCAGATCACGGCGGGCATCAAGCGGTGCACGGAGTTCGTCGCCCGCCGCCTGAGGAGGAGCCAACCATGAGCCGCGATCCCTCCGGCGCGGCCCGCGAGCGCGCCATCGAGCACGAGGCCGCCGCGTGGCTGGCGCGCCGCGACCGCGGGCTCAGCGCCGCGGAACAGGACGAGTATTTCCAATGGCTGGCCGACGACCCGCGCCACGGCGAATGGCTGGCGCGCCACCAGCGCACGGTGCGCGGCCTGCAAGCGCTGGCCCAGTGGCGACCCGAGCATGGCACGCGGCCCAACCCCGACCTGCTCGCGCCCCCGGCGCGGCGCAGCTTGGGACGCTGGCGGCGGGCGTGGTGGCTGGCGTCGCTCGCGGCCGCCGCGGGCCTGACGCTGACGCTGTGGCCGGAGGCGCCCGCTACCGCCCCGGCGCCGCTGCCGCCCATCGCACGCCGGGTGCTGGAGGACGACTCATCCATCGATCTCAACCGCGGTGCCGAGGTCGAAGTGCGCTACACCGCCGCGGAGCGGCGGGTACGCCTCGTGCGCGGCGAGGCGTACTTTACCGTGACGAAAGATCCGGCGCGACCGTTCACCGTCGAGGCCGGCCGCGTGAGCGTGCGGGCCGTCGGCACGGCGTTCAACGTGCGCCGGCAGACGGGCGCGGTCGAGGTGCTGGTGACCGCGGGTGTGGTGCAGGTGAACCGGCCGCACGAGGACACCAAGCTGCCCCTACTCGAGGCCGGTCAGCGCGTGCTGGTCGAAGAGGACCGCGCCGACCGGCCGCCGCAAATCGCCGCAGTCGCGCCCGCGGAGATCGCGCGCCTGCTGGCCTGGCAGCCCCGGCAACTGGAGTTCAACGACACGCCGCTCGGGCAGGTGGTGGCCGAGTTCAACCGCGACAATCGGGTGAAACTCGTCGTCGACGATCCGGCGCTGGCCGCGCTGCAAATCGGCGCCTCGCTGCGCTCCGACAACGTCGAAGGTTTCGTACGGCTGCTCGAGACGAGCTTTTCGGTGCGCGCCGAGCGCCGCGGCGACGGCGTGATCGTACTCAGACCCGCGCGCTGAGCCGGTGCGAAAATCCCGTAGGGGGTCGGCGCCCGGATCGCGTCTTGGGTCCGAAACCCGACCTCCATGCGATCCCTCCCCGCCCTCTTCTCCAGGCTCCTCGGCGCTCGTTGCCGGACCGGCTTCGTCCTCGCCCTGGCGCTTGGCCTCACCCTCGCGGCGTATTCCGCCGAAGTCAGAAAACAGGCGTTCGATGTGCCCGCCGGCGCCGCCGCCGACAGCCTGAAACGCCTGGCCAGCCAGGCCGGCCAGCAGGTGGTTTATCCCGCCGCCGACCTCATGGGCGTGAAGACGACCGCGGTGAAGGGCGACTACACCTTGCGCGAGGCGCTCGACCGCCTGCTCGCCAACACCGGCTTGGTGGCGACCTACGACGAAGCCAGCGCCACCTTCGCTGTATCCCGGGCCCCCTTCCCAAACGCCCCAAGGGCGGCGCAAAAAAATCCTGACGCGACTACCCGTGCCGCCGCCCCGAGATCCTCCGCCGACGAAATCCTGCAGCTCGACGCCTATCTCGTCACCGCCATCGGCCAGCGTTATGTCAACCAGGACGCCATCCGCTCGAAGCGCGTGGAGATGGGCGTCTATGACTCCATCGCCCAGGACGACATCGGCAAGCTGCCCGACGTGAACATCGCCGACTCCTTCCGCCGCCTCCCCGGCATCTCGGCGGTGAATGACGAGGACGAAGGCCGCTTCGTGCTGGCCCGCGGCATGCACCCGAGCCTGAACTACATCACCTTCGAGGGGGTGGCCGTAGCGACACACGGCGCCTTCGGCGGCGGCGGCCGCAACGTCAACCTCGAGACCATCCCCGCCAGCTCGGTGCGCCGGCTCGAGGCCTTCAAGACCTTCCTGCCGAACATGGACGGCGGCTCCATCGGCAGTTACCTCAACCTCACCACGCGCAGCGCCTCGGACCGCGAGGAGATGTTCGCCACGGTCAGCGCGCAGGCGGGTTACTTCACGCAGCGCGAGGTGCCCGCGCGTTCGCACCCGCTCTCGACGCGGGCGCAGCTCATGTTCGGCCGCACCTTTGGCGCCAGCCAACGCTACGGGCTGATGATCTCCGCCGAGGATTTCCGCAAGTCCCGCGACCAGGTGAAGATCATCCAGGATGCCTACAACTACTTCAACACCGCCGGGGTCAGCACCGGCTCGCCCCTGGTCGGCAACGGCTATGCCGCGCCCGCGCAGTTCCGCTGGTATGTCTACAACAACGATCTCGTCCGGCTCGGCCTCAACGCCAAGTTCGAGTTCAACCCGTCCCGCCGCTTCCGCAGCTACCTCAGCGCTTACCGCTTCCGCCAGTCGGACGACGAGGATCGCCACGGCCACCAGGTGATCAGCCTCACCGGCATCACCGGCCAGACGGCGACGAGCGGCACCTACGCGCGGGCCGCCTCGGAGGTCTCCTACACCCGCAACGACATTCGCCGCCGGCTCGACGGGGCGCACTACCATGCCGAGTTCACCCCGGCCCCGACCCACCGCCTCGTCGCGGACGCCGCGCGGTCGGGCACCCGCTACCGGAATTCGACGCCGTTCATCGGCTTCCGCACCGCCGCCAGCCCATTGCTCGGGATGATCTACGACAGCTCTGCGCTGATCCAGACCTATCGCTTCACCAACGCCGGCGCGGCCACCTTCCTCGGCGACCCGCTAAACTACACGCTCAACAACTTCAACCACCGCGAGCTGAAGACCGAGGAATACGTCGACAGCTACAAACTCTCCTACGGCCGCAACGCGAAGGGCGAGGACGGCCCCTGGGGCTTCGAAGCGGGTGGCGAATTCCGCCGCCTCGACCGGCGCGTCAACAACGATCGCTTCAACTGGACCAACGCGACCTACCGCCTCTCGTCCGCCAACCGGACGCTTGCCTACACGCCGCCGGCGCGCACCGCGCCGTTTCTGTTCCTGGATGACCGCGCTTTCCTCACCCAATTCGCCCACGGCACGGGCCCCGGCTTCACGCTCGCACAGCCCTCCAGTTTCGAACAGTCGGCCGAGGGCGACTTCAAATACCTCGAGGAGATCACGGCCGGCTACCTGATGGCCACCTATCACACCGACCGGTTTCGCGCCGCGGGCGGCGCCCGCTACGAAAACGTCGGCGCCACGGCAAAGACCTTCCGCCGCCTCGTCGCGCCCGTGCCCGACCTCTTCATCCCCGTCAATCTGCCCGCCGGCTACCACGACCTGTTGCCCTCGGCCACCGCCCGCTACGAAATTACCGATAAACTCTGGTTGCGCGCCGGCATTTCCAAGTCGGTGGGGCGCCCCGACCCCTCCGACATCTCCACCCTCGAACGCGTCAGCGCCGACGGCCTCAGCATCACGCGCGGCAACCCCGACCTGCAGGCGCGCCACGCCCGCAACTACGACCTCTCGCTCGAGTATTATTTTCCGAAAGGCGGGGGCGCGGTCTCGCTCGCGGTGTTCCGCAAAGAAATCGCCGACGACATCTTCGACCTGGCCTCGCAGGAAACCCTCAACGGCGCCACCGTGAACATCCGGCAACCGGTCAACGCCGCCAGCTCGCGCATCCAGGGCCTGGAGTTCGGCCTCGTGCGCAATCAAATCCCGGTGCTCGCTCCCGTGCTCCCCGGCCTCGGCTTCAACGGCAACGTCACGCTTTACGATACCCAGTTCAACTACCTCACGCCGCAGGGCGAGCGTCTGTCCGCCGACCGGATGCCGCTGCAGTCGAAGTGGAGCCTCAACGCCGCGCTTTCGTACGAGTGGAAGAATCGCGGCGAGGTGCGCCTCGCCTACGACTACCGCAGCGAATACACCTCGGCGCTGAACCCCACCCAGCCCTGGAATAACGAAGGCTGGGCCGGCTATGGCCAGTTTGACTTCACCGCCCGCTACCGGGCCACGAAGAAGCTGACCATCGACTTTTCCGTGCGCAACCTCGGCAACGAGCACCGCGTCCACCTGCGCGGCCTCGGGCTCGCGAAGCTGCACGAAGACGTCGATTTCGGCAGCAGCTTCTGGCTGGGCGCCACCTATCGCCACTGAGCCCGCGCCCCGTCATGAGAAACTGGATTCGCGGCCTCGGCCTGCTGCTGTTGCCGGCCGGGCTTGGCGCGGCGGAGGCCGGTTCCCCCACCCAACGTCCGTCTGACTACTGGAAGGATCCGGAAGGATTCTTCGCGCGGCAGGCGGAGTTCGGCCTCGACGCTGCAGCAGCGACGCTGGCCCGGCATCCTCCCGGCACGGGCGACGATCCCGCCCGGCGCGCCGCGCTGGCCGTCGTCGACCTTGTGGTGCACGAGGAGGCCGGACCGTCGCGGCCCGCCGTGCGGGAGTTTTTTCACGCCCAGGTGCGCCGCGCCCTCGCGCGGATGAAGACGACCCGGCGCGCTTCCGGCGCGACCGTCTGGAAGCTGTACAACCATGCCTTCATCGTGCGCACGGCGTCGGTCACATTCGCCTTCGACCTCAGCAGCGCCGGCACCGCGCGTGTGCCGGACTTCTCACTGCCGTCCGCGGTGCTTGAGGAGATCGCGGCGGAATGCGACGCGCTGTTCGTCAGCCACCGGCACGCGGACCACGCCGATGCGACGGTGGCGCGGATCTTCCTACGCCAAGGCAAATCCGTAGTGGCGCCGGTGAGTGCATGGGCCGGGCTCGATTTCCACGGGGGCGTGACGCACCTGGCGCGCGACGCGGCGGTGACGCACGTCTTGCCCGTGCGGGGCGGAGCGGTCCGACTTCAGGTCGTCGTGCATCCGGGGCACCAGGGACCGGTAGAGAACAACGTCGTTGTGGTAACCACACCCGAAGGTCTGGTCTTCTGCCACACCGGCGACCAGAACCAGGCGGCGGATCGCGCCTGGATGCCCCGCCTCGGCGGGGGCGCGGGCCTCGACGTGCTGTTACCCAATTGCTGGTCCCCCGATCTCGCGCACCTGGTGCAGGGCGCGGCGGCCCGCGTCGTCATCCCCGGCCACGAGAACGAGCTCGGGCACAAGGTGCTCCACCGCGAGCCGCATTGGCTGACCTATGATCGCCTGCAGCGCGTGTTGCCGCACCGGGCCGTCCTCATGACCTGGGGTGAGGAGTTTCACTATGAAACAAGTCCGGCGGCGCGCTGACCAAGGACTCTGCGGGCGATCGGAGCGAACGCTGGCGCGACAGTCGGGGACAAGGGGTGAGGTGCGTCACCGCTCGACGAGATACGCCTCGACCAGAGCGATCCCGCTGGTGCCGTCGACGCTGTCGAGCACCGCCGTGTAGGCGCCGGGCTCGAGCCGAAGGGACAGGGCACTGTCGCTGCTGTTCGCCGCAAGCGAAAAGGCCCCGGCGCGCGCTGCCATACCGGCGATGTCAGCACCGTCGCCGGTCTGCGGCGTCCAATCGTCGTTCTCGGCGTAGGGGACCGAATTGGTACGCTGCCAGAACAGCCTGAGCCGCGGGTTCGAGAGTGCCTGCTCCACTCCGAAATCATGCAAACGCGGACCGATGCCGCGCAGAAGTACCCAGGCCGGCCCCGACCCTCCAATCACGAAACCGGCGGTGATGGTCGCGCCGTTCCGCCCCGCCTCCCCGCGCACCGAGACGTTGCGAATGGCGCGCGTGCCATCCGGCGCTCGATCGTAGAACTCGATGATCCCGGTGCCGCGGGAACCACCCTCAACGGGCGCCAGCACCGCGCTGGCATCGCCGGCCGGCAGGGTGAGAGTCAGCGCCGCGTCGAGGCTGTCGGCCGGCAAGGGAAACGCCCCCACCGCGGCAAACACCTCGCGCAGTTCCGCCCCACCGCCCCATTGCCGGCTTTCGCCCGCGAGGTGCGAACCACTGAAGACACTCAACTGCGCCGCGGCGAGCGGATCATGGACGCCGAGTTGCCTCAGGCCGGGACCGACACCTCGCACCAGTACGCGCCGCGCTTCGCCGTGCAGCACGAAACCCGTGACCGCGTTGGCAGTTCCCGGTCCCACCGCAACCGCACCTGAAATATTGAGTAGGTGCGCGGTGTTGGGCGTTACCTCCACCCGGGCCGTCGCACTGACCGCCTGGCGGCTGCCAACTGACACTACGACCTCGTAGACTCCAGCCTGGCCCCCGTCCACCGCCGGCAACACCAGCTCCGCCCGGGTCGCGTCCGGCACCGCCACTCCGTCGCGCCTCCATTGATAGGTCGCCACCATCGGAGCGCCCGAGGTCACGCGGAGGCTTACCTCCCGCCCGGCGACGGTGGTGACACTGCGCGGTGACTCGGCAATCAACTCCGCCGGGTCCGGCACCAGCCGTGCGAGGCCGAAGCTCCGCTGTCCGCCGACCGTGCGTAGCCGGCCGAAAATGTACACCGCGCCGCCCGGGGCGTTGGAGAGGCGAAAGGCATTAAACTCGGCATCGAGTTGGACATCCGTGGGAGCACGACTGCCATCGTGGCGGAGGAGGCGGATCTGTTTGGCAAAGTCAGCGTAGCGATGTTCGACCGAAACGACCGTATCATCCTCGCGCGCGAGGAGGATCGCGAAGATCTGGCCGAACGACGGGACGCGCGGAAACGACGCCACCGCGGCCCCGTCGGCCGTGTACCGACGAACCTGCTGATTCAGATTTCCCGCGGAGGAATAGGCGACGAACCCTCCGTCACCCGTAGGCTCGACCGCAGGGAAATCCTCGAACACCGCTCGATCGCGGACCAGGTCCGGACTGGCCGGTTCGAAGGTCTGATCGAGAGTCAGGTCGGGATTCAAGCGGAGGAACGGCGTCAGCGTGCGCGCCGCAGTCGCCGAGCCGGCTGTCAGTTGCAGACTGATACGTCCGGCCGCACTGCGGCGCAGTGCCGTCACCAGGGCACCTTGCACGGGCAGCGCGATTGCCCGCACGAGGCTGCCGTTCGGCCCCAGCAGCGCGAGGCCACCCTGGACGTCGGCGCCTACACCGCTGACGGTGCCACAGAGGACTTGACCGCCGGGCAGAATCAGCGCCGCGCTGACCTCGCGGATTGCGGTGTCCGGCACGAATCCCGGATCGACCGTGCCGTCGCGGCGAAGAAACATCAGGACTCGGCCTGTCGGACGGATTGCCTGCACGAGAATTGAGCCGTCATCCCGTTCGGCGATGGGAGTCAGGCTGGTCGGACTCGGCGTGCCCGACGGGGGATTCGCCGCCTGATAGGCGGTGCCGACCGACCCGTCGGCATGCAAGTGGGCCAAGCCCGAACGAGGGACCCCGTTGGCCGTAGAGAAGCGCCCCGCCACCAGGACGCCGCCATCCCGCAGTCCCAGCACGCTGCTGATCGCCGCCACCGTGCGCATCCGGGGAAAGAAATCCGTGCTCACCGACCCGTCCGGCCGCAGCAAATAGGTGGTCGGAACGCTATTGGAGGAAATGCTGACCACCGCGCCGCCATCGAGGGTGAACCCAAGGAGCGTGAACGCGGTGCCGGGCAGGCTGGCGCCGAGCTCGCGTTCGAGGCTCCCATCGGCGCGAAACAGGCCCAGCGTATTCAAGCGGGCTCCCGCGGTCGGGGCATTACGCACGAATGAAACCACGACGCGGCCGCCCGCCAGTGGCTGAAACGCGCTCACGCTTACGTTCGCCACGCCAAACGCGAAGGAGGGATCGACCGTGCCGTCTTGTTCAATCCGGAGGAGCGTCGCAGAGGAGGACGGGCTACGAGTGGCCTGCAGCAGCAGCCTTCCGTCCGGCAACGCGGCCAGTCGGCCGATACCGCTGTAACTGCCCCTGAAGACGTAGCTCGAATCCCGGGTCCCATCGGGCGCCAGACGAGCCAGGCTGGAGATGCTGCCGGATGGCGTGTCGAAGAAGCCCGCCACCAGTAATTTTCCGCCCGCCAGCGGCACCATTCCGGTAACTGCTGCGCTGACACCATCAGACCGGACAAAGGAAGCGGTAAAGCTGCGGTCCAGGATGCCATCGGCGCCATACCGGACAATTTCGCGGCGGCTGCCGATAATTGTGACCGCATAGACCCTACGCTCGGGGTCGACAATCCACGGGGAGAAGACCGCCGGCGTCAGCGTCGACTGTGTGGCGAAGCTCGGATCGATCGAACCATCCGCGTTGAGCCGGAAGAAGGCATTCGGTTGATTTCCGTTTCGCGGCAGCCGGAAGACGAGGATCTGGCCGTTCGCCAGCGGCGCAAACTGCAGCGACGAGTCCCAAACCGATTCCTGGTAATTGAACGTCGGATCGAGTGAGCCGTCCGGTTTCAGACGCGCCAGCCTTGCGATCACGGTGTCGTTGGCCTCGACGGCATCGAACCCGTAGACGAGGAACTCTCCGTCGGGCAAGGCCGTGATGGACGACAGGGAGGCGGGCGAGAGCAACCGGGGAGCGAAGCTGTGATCTGGCTGCAGGCCCTGGGCGTGGAGCAGTGCGAATCCAGCAGCGAAGAGCAGGACACCCAGCACCTTGCCGCGGGTATTGGATCTCACAGGATCTGATACGACAATGCCGCGAGGAATAAGCACAGACAGAGCCATGTCAGTTCCCTCCCACCCACTGCCCACGAAGACGCGCGGCGCAGGATTGAGGCGAAATCCCGGATCCAAAAGATGCGTGCGGGAAACGGGAAGGTGGGTTCAGTCGCTGCCCGGAGCGGTGGAACTCGAACCTCACCATGTCCATAGTCAACTCCCCGGTCGACTGGCGGTCAAGGTACGACACTTCACCTGTGATCATCTCACGCAGTTCGTAACGCGACGCGCGCGGGCACGGTGGTGTTGGGCCGCGGCCGCACTTCTCGGCGAAAGTGAAACCCCGCGGGCCAGCCACAACGTCAGCCAAAAAACCCAGTCTTGCGCCGCTCCGCGGCTTGCCGGGTAATCGCGGCGATGGCCGACCCCGCGCTCAGCTTTGTCATTCCGCTCTACCACAGCGCCGAGACGATCGGCGACGTCGTCCGCGAGATCGAAGGCTTCGCGGTGGAAGGCGGCCACGAAATCATCCTCGTGCACGACGGCAGCGGCGAGGACACGAGTCGGGTCGCGCGCGAACTGGTCCGGCAGGCGAAGGTGCCGATCACCCTGATCGAGCACGCGCGCAATTTCGGGGAACACAACGCCGTGCTCACCGGCTGGCGGCACGCCCGCGGCGCCCATGTCGTCAACCTCGACGACGACGGCCAGAACCCGCCGCGCGAGGCCCTCCGCCTCTGGCAGCACGCCAGGGAGACCGGGCTCGACGTCGTCTTCGGCCACTACGACGAGAAGCGCCACGAGGCCTGGCGCAACCTCGGGAGCTGGTTCACCAATCGGATGACCGACTGGGCGCTCGACAAGCCCCACGGCTTTTACCTCTCGAGTTTCCGCTGCGTGTCGGCCTTCGTCGCCCGGCAGGTAGTCGGTTACTCCGGGCCCTACCCGTACATCGACGGCCTGATCCTGCAGGTCACGCAGCGCATCGGCTCCATCCAGGTCCATCACGAGACGCGCAAAGCGGGCCGGAGCACCTACACGCTCGGCAAACTGTTCCGCCTGTGGCTGAGCGCCTGGGTGAACTTCTCGCTGCTGCCGCTGCGCCTGGCGACTCTGCTCGGCCTGCTGGTGGCGGCCTTCGGCGTTGTCGCCCTCGGTACGATCGCGTGGCTGTGGTATCGGGGCATTGGCCCGCAGTACGGCTGGGGCTGGTCGACCGCGCTGGTGCTGATCTTCTCCGGAACGCAGCTCGTGATGCTCGGCCTGATCGGCGAATACCTCGGTCGCATGTTCCTGGCCGTAAACCAACGCCCGCAGTCGGTCGTGCGCGAGGTGATCGCTTCGGAAAGACGCGCCTGAAGGACGGCCCGGAGCCGCGCCGGTTCTTCTGCAGGGGCGCGCCAGCGGACGTCAGGATCGCGGCGGGCCGGCACGTCACCGCCGCGCACCGATCCGCCGCGTCGACTGGCGCCCTTCCGGGACCAATCCGCGCGGACCTGGCAACGCCTCCCGACCCGTTCAGCGCGCGGGCCGCAGGAGTTCGCCGGCGCGGACGATGAGCGCGGCGCGGTTCTCGAAACCAAGTCGCTCGAGAATCCGCTCCATGTGTTTGTCGATCGTGCGCGGGCTGGCATCGAGAATCAGGGCGATTTCGGCGTTGGTCTTGCCCTGCGCCACCCAGTACGCGACCTCCGCCTGGCGCGGGGTCAGCCCTAGCGCGAGCAGCGCCGCGGGCCCGGGCGGGGCATGCTCCTCCTCCAGCGCGAGCATCAGCAGGTCGTCGCGGCCCGGCTCGGTAAACCGCCGCACCGCGAGCGCGCCCTCCCCCGCCGTGACCCGCGTGGTCCGCCCCAGCGCCGCCACCGCGAGCCCGAATTTCGCCATCAAGTCGTGGGCGAGGCGGGTCGCGAACAGCAGGCCGCCGTCGCGCCCGAGCACCACCACCGCCCGGTCGAGCGACGCCGCGAGCTGCTGCTCGGCATCCAGCCGCAGCGCGACCTCCGATTCGAGGTCGGCGTTCTTCCGCTCCAGCGCCCGCCGCGCCGCGCGCAACGCGAGCTGCACCCGCACGCGCGCGACCAGCTCCGGCACATGCACCGGCTTGGTCACGTAATCGACTGCCCCGGCCGCAAACGCCCGCACCTTCTGCTCCGGATCATCGATCGCCGTCAGAAAGATCACCGGCAGCTCCCGCCAGCGGGCGTCCGCGCGCAGCGCCGCACACAGGGTGAAACCATCCTCCCCGGGCATCACGACGTCGAGCAGCACCAGATCCGGGGTCGCACGCTCCAGCACCGCGCGCGCCGCCGCCCCGCTCTCCGCCAGGAGCACGCGCACCCCTTCGTGGCGCAGGGTGTCGCAGACCACGCCGAGGCCGGCGGGGGTGTCGTCAACTACCAGGACGGCCGGAGTGTTCATGGCTGTTCGAGCAGGTGGCGCAGGCGCGTGAGTTCGAAGGCCGCCGCCGCCGCGTCGAGTTCGTCCCAGCGCGCCGCCTCGGTGGCATGCTCCTGCCGCACCCGCGCCAATTCCCGCCGGAACTGGTCCAGGTCCCCCTGGGCCAGCGCCTCCCGCAGGACCTGACGCGCCGGCTCGGGCCACGGGCCGCGCGAGGTCCCCGGCGTCGCTCCCACCGCCTTCGGCGCCGGGGCCTCCCGCCAGTCGAGGCCGAGGAGCCGTCCAAGTTGCGCCACCAGATCGTCCGCCCGGAACGGCTTGGCGAGAAAACCGTCGCACCCCGCACGCCGCCCCTCCTCGGGATCAAAGGTCAGCACCGAGGCCGACGTGAGCAACACGCGCAGCCCCGCTCCCCGCGGCAGGGCCCGGAGACGGCGCGTCAGCTCAACCCCGTCGATTCCGGGCATGCGCACGTCGATGATGGCGAGATCGGGCCAGGCGGCATCCGCCGCCGCGAGCCGCGCCAGTGCCGCCTCGCCGCCAGGCTCGGCCACACACTCGAAGCCGAGCGGCTGCAACAGGTCGGCGAGGAGATCGCGGTTCACCTGGTGATCGTCGACGATCAGGATGCGCCGCCGCGGACCGTCGTAGCCGATCACGGCCGGCGCCGCCCGCCCGGGCGCCACCGCGCCGGCCGCGGGCAATGCCACCGCAAACGAAAACGTGCTGCCGCGCCCGGGCGCACTGGCCAGCGACAGGGAGCCCCCGAGGCGCTCGACCAGCGCCCGGCTGATCGCGAGCCCCAGGCCCGCCCCCGGCACCTCGGGGCGCAACTGGCGCGCCTGCTCAAACGGCTGGAACAGCCGCGCCTGATCCTCCGGGGCGATGCCCGGACCGGTGTCCTCGACGGCAAACGCGATTCGCCCGTCGCCGCCCACCGCCCCGTCGAGCGCCGCCACCCGCAACTCGACCCGCCCCCGCGCCGTGAACTTGATCGCGTTGCCCACGAGGTTGTCGAGCACCTGGCGGAGCTTCTGCCCGTCCCCCGTCACCCAGGCCGGCACGTTGGAAGCGACGTCGACCAGGAAGCTCAGCCGCTTGGCGGCGGCCGCGGGCGCGTGGGCCGCGGCGACTTCCTGGACGAGCTCGCCGAGCGGCAGGGGCGCAGGGCGCAACTCGAGCTTGCCGGCCTCGATCTTCGCGAGATCGAGCACGTCGTTGATCATGCGCAACAGGTGCTCGCCGCTGCTCTGCACCACCCGCAGGCGCTCCTGCTGGTCGGAGGTGAGCCGCGGATCCGCCCGGAGCACCTGGGCGTAACCGAGCACGCCATTGAGCGGCGTGCGCAACTCATGGCTCATCGCGGCGAGGAAGGCGCTCTTGGCCCGGCTCGCCGCTTCCGCCTGATCGCGGGCCGCCGCCAGCTCCGCCGTGCGCGCCGCCACCTGCGCCTCGAGCTCGCGCTCCCGCCGGGCTGCCTGCGCAAGCCGCCACCGCACCAAACCAGCCACCGCCCCAAGCGCGACGAAGCCGTAACCCGCCCAGGCCGCCGCCGAACGCCACCACGGCGGCATCAGGGCCACCGCCAGGGGCGACGCCGGCCCGAGCCGCCCATCCGAGGTCTGCACCGCCACTTCAAAGGTGTAGCGGCCCGGCGGCAGACCGGAAAACTCGACCAGAGACCGCGTCGTCGCCTCGCTCCACTCCTCGCTCCAGCCCCGCAAACGGGTGCGGAAGCGCGGCTCCATCGTCCCCGGAGCGGCATATCCAACCACGAGCGGCACCGGTCCCCAGGCGACGCGCACCGGCTCCCCCAGCGCCAGCCGCCGCTCGCCGAACCGCACCCGCCGGATCAACGGCGCCGCGGGCGGTGCCATCGGCGGCCGGTGGGCCAGATCCAGCCGCCCGACCGCGTTGGTTCCCTTGAGCCAGACCACCCCGGCACGCGTCGGATCCGCCACTGCCAGTTCCACCCCAAAGCCCCCGATGATGCCCGCATAGTCCGCCGGCATCTCCTCCCAGCGCGCCCGACCGTCGCCACCAAACACGAAGCGTCCGAAGCCATGCCGTCGCCCCGCCACTTCGCCCTCCACATAAGCCGTGCACCAAAGTCCCTCCCGCCCGGGAGCCGAAATCGGCAGCAGATCCCCGGGCGGGCGCCCGCTGGCGTCGAAACGCTCCTCGGGCACAAAACGCTGCGCCGCCGCATCGAACCGCAGGATCGCCCGCCCGCTGAAAAAGACCAGGCCGAGCGGCGTCTCCGCCGCCGACACCCGCACCCAGCCGCCCGGCACCCAGCCGGGAAACGTATCCGCCCGGACCGGACGCACCTGCGACCAGTCCAGCGCCCCGGCCGCATCCGGCGGCAGCCGCCAGAAATGGCTGTCCATCGTGCGCGCCCACACCGCGCCGGTCTCATCCACCTTCAACAGCCGCACCGAACTGCCGAGCGCGGGCCCGTACCCCTCCAGCCGCCAGACGCCGTCGACAAACCGCGCGCTGCCCAATCCCTTCCCGCTCGCGAAGAACAGGCGATCCGGGTCGTGCCGCGAAAGCGCCAGCGCCATCACAATGTCGTCGAGCTTCAATGCAAAATCGTCCGCCCCCCCGCCGAGGCGCTTGATGCCGCCATTGGTGGGAAACAGCGTGCCGCTGGCGTGCCGGAGCGTGTCGCCCGCGATCACCTCCGCGGGACGGCGCCGCTCCATCCGCGCGGGCGCCACCCCCGCGGGCTCCGCCGGAGCCAGCCCGTAGACGCCGCCAATCCCCGCCAGAAACAGGCGGTTCTCCTGCCACGAAATCGTCTGGATCGTCGCCAGGTCAAATCCCTCCCGCCGGTCGAAAAGCGTCAGGGCCGGGGGCCAGTCGAACACCGCCATGCCGTTGTAGGTGGAGACCCAGACGCGACCCGCCCGATCGCGCCCCAGCCCTTCGATCAAATCGCTCGGCAGGCCGTCGGCGATCCGCAGCCGGCGCGCCCGCGTGCCATCCGCCGCCAGCAAAAACAGTCCCTCGCCCACCGTTCCGATCACCAGCGTGCCGTCCGGCAACGCCAGCGCGCAGTACAGCCGCGCACCCGCCAGCGCGGCCGCTGCCGGCGTCGGCCACGGAGCCAGCCGGCCCTCGGCCCAGCGCCACAGCCCCTGCTGGTTGAGGCCGAGGACCAGGGCGCCGTCCGCCGCGGGCAGGATGAAGGTGACCGTGCGATCCGCCAGCGCCGGATCGTCGATCAGCGGCACCCACGCATCGCCGCGGCGCTCGGACACCATCGTCGCCCCGCGCCGGCGCATCAGCAGCCGGTCGGCAACCTGGTAAAGGCGCGCCGACGCCTTCCCCTCCAGAGCCTCGAAGGTCGGCCGCTCCCCGCGCCAGCGCACGATTCCGTTGGCCGTCGTCAGCCAGACCTCGTCGCCGGCCTCCACCAGATCCGGCATCGGCCCAATCGCCCCCGCCGCACGCGGCACCGCCGCGCGCAACGAATGAAACCGCAAGCCGCCCGCGGCATCGCGATCGCACCACCCGAAATCGTTGTTCGCCGCCGCCCAAAGTCGGCCGTCGCGCGTCAGCACGAGCTCGCGCACCGAACCCGAGTCGATCGGCAGGTGCCGCCAGGTCGAACCGTCGTACTCGAGCAGGCCGCCGAAGGCGCCCACGTATACGATGCCCTCCGGCCCCTGCACCATCGACCAGACCTGGTAATGCGCCTCGTAATCCGCCGGCGAAAACAGGCGCAGGTGCGGGCGGCCCGCCTCCGGATCGAACACCGGTTGCGCGCGCAGCCCCGCCGCCGCGAGGGCGGCGACCGCAAGGGGTAGAAGGACAGGGCGGCGAACCAACACGCGGCGACAAAGCCGGCCGCGGCACCCGGCGTCAACGGCACGCGGGCCGCGTTACGCAGGTCCGCGTACGCGCCGGCCGCGAGCGCACCGGGCCGGGAGCGCAGCGCCGCGACGGCTCCGCCACCCGGGCGGCACGACGCGCCCGACGGGGAGCCCCGCGCCTGTCCCCTCACTCGCCGCGCTCCTCCCAGCGGGTGGTCTGGCGGAACTGGCGGTGGCGGCGTTTCCAAAGGTCCCGGTGTTCGCGGTCGAGTTGCGGATCCGCGCGCCGCGCCGCGTAGGCCTGCTCGCGGCGCAGTTTCTGAAAACTCGCCCACCGCGCCGGATCCAGCGAACCGTCGTCGAGCGCCGCCCGCACCGCACAGCCCGGTTCAGCGCCATGCGCGCAGTCGTGGAAGCGGCAGCGGGCGGCGAGTGCGGCGAGGTCGGCAAAGGTCTCGTCGACGGCGGCCGCGGCGACGTCCCAAAACTGCAGCTCGCGCATGCCGGGGGTGTCGAGAACCAGCGCCCCCGAAGGCGTGGGGATCAACTCGCGGCGGGTGGTGGTGTGGCGGCCCTTGCCCACCGCCGCACTCAGCGCGCTCGTGCGGAGGCGCTCGTCGCCGAGGAGCCGGTTGATCAGGGTGGACTTGCCCACGCCGGACGAGCCGAGCAACGCCAGCGTGCGGCCGGGGATCAGCCAGGGCGCCAGTGCCGACTCGACGGCCGCGCCGTCCAGGGCGGACAGCGCCACGACGGGAGCGCCGCCGGCCACGTCGGCCACTTCCCTGCACGCACCCGATGGATCGGGATGCAGATCCGCCTTGCTCAACACGACCACCGCCGCGGCGCCGCTCGCCCGCGCAACCGCGAGGTAGCGTTCGATGCGGCGGAGATTGTAGTTCTGGTCGAGCGCGGTCACCAGCAGCACCACGTCGACGTTGGCGGCCACGACCTGTTCCACGGCGGCGGCGCCCGCCGCACGGCGCGAAAATTTGGTGCGGCGCGGCAGCACGGCGTGGATGTCGGCGCGCGCCTCGCCGGGACGCGGCCGCACCGCAACCCAGTCGCCCACCGCGGGCAGCTCACTCCTCCCGCCCGCGGCATGCCACAGCCGCCCGGTGCACTCCGCGGCGAGCGATTCGCGCTCAGTGAGCAGTTCGAAGAGTTGATAGTGTTGGACGGACACGCGCGCCGGCACGAAGCCGTCCGCGGCCAAGGGCTGGAAGGTCTGGGCGAAATACCCATCCCAGCCGAGAGACGTAAGGGACATGATCGGAAAAAAGAAACGAGTGAAACGGGGAGTCCGGCAGAACGGGCGCGGCTCCGGCGCCCGGAGGGAAAACAAAAAGGCCGCCCGGTCGGGCGGCCTGCGTCGGCATCGAAAGATTCGAGGAGGGGTGCGTCAACCGCACCCGACGGGGCGTTCCGGCGGGAGGGGGAAGGGGGCAAGGACACGCTCGTTCATCGGGAAAAGGAGTTGGGAGGTGGAGGGAAGAGGGCGCCCGATCCGGGCCGGCCCGGAAACTCAGCTCCCTGGACCCGTCCGAGTCAATTCCAGGTTCTTGTCCCGGGGCGAATCGCGGGGCCGAGTCATGGTCGCGACCCCGAGGCGTGGCTGGCCCATGTGGACGAGGCGTCTCGCCCGTGTCCGGGCCGAAGACGAGGCAGGAGGCCTCGTCCACGGAGGGGGCGAACAAGGGGTCTCGCCTCGTTGGACGGAGTCGCCCCGCCGGCATCCCTCCCTCCGCGGGAGGATCGCGAAAACGCCCTGGCTCCCGACCCACGGCGCGCAGCCCGTGGCTTACGCCGGGCGTAACTCGTCGGCGCCGCCGCCCGCCAGGACGCGCGCGAAGGTCGCGCAGTTGACGTTGCCGCCGGTGAACACCACGCCGATCCGGCGGCCGGACACCGCCGCCCGCTCCTGCAGGATCGCGGCGAGACCCGCGGCGGCCGCGCCCTCCGCGACGTTGTGGGTGTCATGGAAAAACGCGCGCATGGCCGCCGCCACCTCGTCGTCCGACACTTCGACCACGCGTTCGACCCCGGCCGCGATGGCGGCGAGCGCCGCGGGATGCGGCGTCGAACAGGCCAGGCCGTCGGCGAGGCGCGTCGTCGCCGGCACCGGGACCAGCCGGCCGGCCGCCAGCGAACGCGCGTAGGCGGGCGCGTGCGCCGACACCACCCCGACCACGCGCGTGGCGAGACCGAGCGCGGCCCGCGCCGCCAGCATCGCGCAGATCCCGGAGCCAAGGCCAATCGGGACGTAGACCGTGTCGAGCAGCGGTGTCTGGCGCAGGAAATCGAGGGCGGAAACCGCCACGCCGAGCACGAGCTCCGGCGCGAACGAGGGCATCGCGTGCAGTCCTTCCGCCGCGGCGAGGGACTGCGCGTGCTCCAGGGCCGCCTGGAAGTCATCGCCGTGTTCGACCAGCCTCGCGCCCAGGGCGCGCATGGCCGCATTCTTCTCCCCACTGTTGCCGCGGGGCACCACCACCGTGGCGGACAACCCCGCGCGGGCGGCGGCGAAGGCCACCGACTGACCGTGATTTCCCCGCGTGGCACCGACGACTCCGCGGCAGGACGGTTCGCGGCGGCGCAGGGCGTCGAGATACACCAGCCCGCCGCGCACTTTGAACGCGCCGAGCGGCGTGTGGTTCTCGTGTTTCACCCAGACCTCCGCCCCGGCGCGGGCGTTGAGCAGCGGCCAGGAATACTGCGGCGTGGGCGGCACGACCGCGTTCACCAAGGCGGCCGCCGCCTCGATCGCGGCACGGTCGGGCAGCAAAGTCATGACCGCAGCGTGCCACGCCCGCCCGACCGGGCGCAAGCGGCGGCACGCCGCACGAACCGCGCCCCGGCCTCCGCCCCACGGGCAAGCCCCCCCGTCGCTTGTCATCCATTGGATGACAAACGGGGCGGTCGGTGGCGGAGGTGGGAGGCGCCGCGGGCGCGGACGGGGCGCGGGCGCTCCGCAATTTTCCCTGCCGGTGCTACGCAGGTCTGCGTATTCCCAAAACCGCGACGGCACGGCAGGATGGCCGCCTTCCTTCCCACCTACCCTCATGAAGTTCCGATCCCTCATCGTCGGCGGGCTCCTGCTCAGCCTGCCGGTCGCCCCCCTGGGCGCGGCCGCCGCAAAACAACTCTGGAACACCGCCCTCGGCGCCGAGGCCAAGTGGCACGCCCTCACCGGCCTGGGCTCACTGCTCGTCGGCACCGACGACGCGCTCCTCGGCATCACGCCCGACGACGGCAAGATCGCCTGGCAGCGCACCGACATCAAGAAGTCGAACCGCCACAACGCCCGCGAGATTCCCGGCACCCCCGTGCTGATCTGCAACACCTACGACGGGATGATGAACAGCAAGGTCACCTTTCTGGCGATTGACTACCGGACCGGGGAGACGATCTGGACCGCGCCCCAGATCCTCGGGCAGTACCTCGGTACCATTCCCGTGCCGCAGAAGGACCTCGTCGTCTTCGTGGTGAACACGATGGACGGGAAGGACAACGGCGTGTACCTGCAGGCCCACGATCTCGCCACCGGCGCCGCCAGGTGGTCGACCAAGTTCGCCCAGGCGGGCGGCATCCCGCTGCACCTGGCGGACAACAGCGGTCGCTTCATCCCCACGATGGACCTTTCCGGATACCACGATCCGATCGTGGACGGCGACGAACTGTTCCTCGGCTACCTCGGTGTGCACTGCCTCGACCTGAATTCCGGGCAGATCAAGTGGGGCCTGGAGTTTCCGCCCGGCGCCAAGGGCCTGAAGAAGACCTACGCGCCCCTGCGTCTCGACGGTGATCGTGTCTATGGCGGCGGAGGCGGCAGTGTCTACGCCATCGACCGCCGGACCGGGGCGCAGATCTGGAAGAGCGACCGGATTTCCGATTTCGCGGGCCTGTTCAAGGCGCGCGACAACGCCATCGTGGCGCAGCTCGAAATCGTCGGCGGCAAGATCTTCTCGCGATACGGCGGCAATTTCTCCGACGGCAAGACCGCGATGCTGAAGGAGCCGCTCGGCGTCGTGGTCCTCGATCCGGCCGACGGCAAGTCACTCTACCACTTCGACCAGGCCAAGGAGGGCATCACCAACCTGGTGGTGATCGAGCCGAGCAAGACGGTGGTGTTTGCCGATGGCGCACACATCTACGGCCTCGATGCCGGAGCCGCCACGCCCGCGGAGATCTTTCGGGCGCCGATCGAGTTCAAACGGAAGATGGGCATGGCCGGCGTGGCGAAGATCGGGCTGGGGGCGCTCGGCGGCGTCTCGGGTCTCGTCAAGGGCGCGGTCTCCGCAAACAAGGGCCGGCTCGACGTGCCGGTGGCGGTGAATTTCGCCGCGGGCCGGGTCGTGGTGCAGGGCAAGCAGCACCTGCTGAGTTTCGATCCCGAGGCGAGGGCCTCGGCCTGGTCGCTGTTCTACGCCGCACCCAGCGAGGCGCTCGCCAATGTCGCGATGTTTGCGGTCACCGCGGCCGCCGCGCTGTATGGCAACGGCCAGGTGGCGGCCAGCGGCGGCTTCGCCTCCAGCGGCTACAGCTCCGGCGTGAACACCATCCACAGCAACCTCGACCGCTACAACCAGTTCACCGAGCAACGGGCGCGCCGGGCCGGAGGCTCCCGGTCGTCGCAGGCCTACACCTACATCCTCACCAAAGTGGACAAGGACATCGGGGTGGTCGGCGTGAACCTCGCCACCGGGGAGACCGACCGCGAACTGGTGCTGAAGGAAAAGGAGCCCGAGTACACGGTCGACGAACCGATGAACCGCGTCTTCCACTTCAAGGGTAAAAAGGCGATCGTCGCGTATCAGTTTTGATTGGACCTCCGCCGCCCGGCGGTGCGCGACGGGCGGACCGTTCGCGCCGCCGCGGAGGCAGCGCGGCCCGGTCGCCGCGTCGGCCAGGGCCGGCCCCAAGACGGTGATTGAAATCCCGTCCCCGCCGGGTTGTCTCCACCGCCATCCCTCCCGCATGACCCGTTCGCTCCGCCCCTCCCTCGCCGCCCTGCTCGCCACCACCCTGCTCGCCGGCCACGCAGGCGCCGCCGCCCCCGCCCCAATCAAGATCGGCCAGTACGCCTCGCTCACCGGCAAGGAGGCCGCCTTCGGCCAGGCCTCCCACAAGGGGACCACGCTCGCCGTCGAGGAAATCAACGCCACCGGCGGCGTGCTGGGCCGGCCGCTTCAACTCGTCACGGAGGACAACCAGTCCAAGGCCGGCGAGTCCGCGACGATCGCAAAGAAGCTCATCTCCCGCGACAAGGTGGTCGCGCTGCTCGGCGAGGTGGCCTCGATGCGCTCGCTGGAGGCCGCCCCCATCGCCCAGCAGGCGAAAATCCCGATGATCTCGCCGTCCTCGACCAACCCGAAGGTCACGGAGATCGGCAACTACATCTTCCGCGTCTGCTTCATCGATCCCTTCCAGGGCGTGGTGATGGCGAAGTTTGCGCGGCAGACCCTGCAGGTGCAAAAGGTCGCCCTCCTCACCTCCGTCTCCTCGGCCTACAGCGTCGGGCTCGCCCGTTTCTTCAAGGAGCATTTCACCAAGCTGGGCGGCACCGTGGCGCTCGAGCAGAAGTACTCGGAAGGCGACAAGGACTTCAAAGCCCAGCTCACCGCCATCCGCGCCGCCGGCGTGCAGGGGCTGTTCGTACCCGGCTACTACACCGAGGCGGCCCTGATCTGCAAACAGGCCCGCGACCTCGGGTTCTCCGGGCCGATCTTCGGCGGCGACGGCTGGGAGGCGCCGCAACTCATGGAGATCGGCGGCGCCGCCGTGGAAGGTACGTATTACTCCACCCACTACTCGCCCGAGGATCGCTCGCCCGCGGTGCAGTCCTTCGTGCAGCGGTACCGGCAGCGCTGGAACGGCGCGACGCCGGATGCCATGGCCGCACTCGGCTACGACTCGGTGATGGTCCTGGCCGACGCCCTCAAGCGCGCCGGCACCACCGAGGCGCCGAAATTGCGCGACGCGCTTGCCGCCACCCGGAACTTTCCCGGTGTCTCCGGCACCACCACCCTCGACGCCCAGCGCAACGCCACCAAGGCCGCCGTGGTCCTGACGGTAAAGGAGGGCAAGTTCCGTTTCGTCGAGACCGTCGCGCCGTAGGCCCTCGCAACGGACGGGCGGCCGGCCCGATTCCCCGCGGCGTCCAGGGACACCCTGCCCCTTTTCACGCGGTCCCAAGTCCGGCGTTGACCCCATGCGCCCCGAGGGAAAAGTAGCCTCATGAGCTCCGCGCGACACTCCGCCTTCGCCGGCTGCCTGGGCCTCGCCCTCTTCCTCGGCCTTGCTTCCTCCGCCACGGCGCAGATGGTCGTCTTCGGCCCCTCCGCCCGCACGACCTTCGAGGGCTACGTCACCACCTTCGGCGACTCGTTTCTCGACTTCAATTCTCTGACTCCCGGCCTCGCCCTCGACACCGAGCTGCAGGCCAGTCACGGCCTGCTCTTCGCCTCGACCATCCAGACCAACGGCGCGCCCATTGAGCCGCCGCACAATGTCTACGTCACCAGCACCCCGGTCGCCGGCAACAGCACCATCAAAATCGTCGGCACACCGTTTCCCGGCGGCAGCGACGACGGGCGCGTTGGCTACGACATCACCTTCACGACCCCGCAGGCGCGCGCCGGACTGCAACGCCTCTGGCAGGCCGGCAATTCCCTGACCCGGTTCTACAGTCAGGACGGCACGTTGCTCGCGACCCACTTCAACACCGTCGGCAGCGAGTTCGTCGGTTATCTCGCCGACTTCGGCAATCCCTCCACCTGGGTCGCCCGCATTCAGATGGACGGCCTGGTCTCGGGCGGTTCGCGCCAGGTTGGCTACAGCGACGATCTCTTCTACGGCGTGGCTGCGATTCCCGAGCCGGGCACCTGGGCACTCCTGCTGACGGGCCTGGGCGGGTGGGCCGTCGCGCGGCGACGGCGGCGCGCCGGACGTTGAGCTCACGAGGCGGCGGGGGCTCCCGTTTCTCCCGCGGCAGGCGACGTGCGTTGGGCGGCGGATCGCAGGATCCGCCTCCGCAGCGGCCGGGCTGAGCGCCGGCGCATCGGCCCGCGATCGCTGCGCCCCACCCCGCGATTGACCCCCGGGCGGCGCGACCCAACCTCGGCGACACCTCCGCCTTGTCCGAATTCCTCCAGCAGCTCCTCAACGGCCTTTCGCTCGGCGCCATCTATGCGCTGATCGCGCTCGGCTACACCATGGTCTACGGGGTGCTGCGGTTCATCAACTTCGCGCATTCGGACGTCTTCATGGTGGGCGCCTTCCTCGGCTACTTCACCGGCCGGCTTGTCCCGGAGGGCACGGTCTGGGGCGGCCTGGTCGTGCTCGCCGCCGCGATGGCCGGCTGCGCCGTCCTGGGCATCACCATCGAGCGCCTCGCCTACCGGCCCCTGCGGGGCGCGCCCACCCTCAACGTGCTGATCACCGCCATTGGCGTGTCGTTGTTTCTTGAGTACACCGGGCAGGTCGGCTTCGGCGCCGCTCCGCGGCTGTTCCCACCGGTGTTCCCCGTGCACCAGTTCACCGCCGGCGGGCTGGTGCTCTCATCCAGCCAGCTCCTCGTCATCGCCGTCGCGGTGCTGCTCATGCTCGGTTTGCAGTTCATCGTCCACCGCACCCGCCTCGGCACCGCCATGCGGGCGCTTTCCCTCAACCCGGCGGCGGCCCAGCTCGTGGGCGTGAACAACGACGTCGTCATCGCCTTCACCTTCGGGCTCGGTTCGGCCCTCGCCGGCGCCGGCGGCGTCCTCTACGCCCTGAACTACCCGTCGATCGATCCCCTGATGGGCGTGATGCCCGGCCTCAAGGCCTTCGTCGCCGCCATCCTCGGCGGCATCGGCAACCTCCCCGGCGCCGCGCTCGGCGGCCTCCTCCTCGGCACCATCGAAACCTTCGTCGGCGGCAGCCAGTGGTCGACCTACAAGGACGCAATCGCCTTCGCGATCCTGATCGTCATCCTGCTCTTCCGCCCCGCCGGCCTGCTCGGCCGGCTCGCCGTCGAGAAGGTTTGACCGCCATGCCGCGCCCGCACCTCGCCCTCCTCCTCGCGCTGCTCGCCGCCGCCGGCCTCTCGTTTTTTTCGGGACACCTCGATC
The DNA here is from genome assembly GCA_964504885.1 of uncultured Opitutus sp. Taxonomy (GTDB): domain Bacteria; phylum Verrucomicrobiota; class Verrucomicrobiia; order Opitutales; family Opitutaceae; genus ER46. The sequence goes on along the minus strand of CAZDGC010000008.1, from coordinate 35,351 downwards.
CCTACCACCTCGACGTGCTCACCGGCGTCGGCATCAACGTCGTCCTCGCCGTCTCGCTCAATCTCGTCAACGGCTACACCGGCCAGTTCTCCCTTGGCCACGCCGGGTTCATGTCCGTCGGCGCCTATCTCTCCGCTGCCGTCACGGTGTTCCTCGCCCCCCGCTGGTGGGGCGACGTCGCGGAGGCCGGCGCCCTGGTGCAGGGTGCCGTTTTCCTCGCCGCCCTGCTCACCGGCGGACTCGCCGCCGCCCTCGCCGGCCTCCTCGTCGGCGGGCCCTCGCTCCGGCTGCGCGGGGATTACCTCGCGCTGGTGACGCTCGGTTTCGGCGAGATCATCCGCGTGATTTTTCAGAACGTCGAGGTCCTCGGCGGCGCCCTCGGGCTCAACGCCATCCCCGCCTTCACTTCGATCTTCTGGGTGCTCGCGGCGGTCGCCCTCACCCTGTTCGTCGTGCACTGCCTCGTCCACTCCACCTTCGGCCGCGGCTTCCTCGCCACCCATGACGACGAAATCGCCGCCGCCGCCATCGGCCTCCACCCGGCGCGCTACAAGGTGATCGCCTTCGTCGTGGCCGCCTTCTTCGCCGGCGTGGCCGGCGGCCTTTACGGTCACTTCAAGCTCACCATCACCCCCACCGGCTTCGATTTCACCAAGAGTATCGAGATCGTCGTCATGGTCATCCTCGGGGGCATGGGCAACACCGTCGGCGTCGTCCTCGCCGCCGTCCTCCTCACCCTGCTGCCCGAGGTGCTGCGACCCGTCGCCGAGTACCGCATGATCCTGTATTCGCTCCTCCTGATCCTGCTCATGATCCTCCGCCCGCAGGGCCTGTTCAATTTCCGCATCGGGCGGCCGAAGGGCGCCTGACCATGCCCGCCCTCCTCCAACTCGACCAGGTCTCCCTCCGCTTCGGCGGCCTCACCGCCGTCAACGCGGTCGATTTCGCGATCGGCGAGGGCGAACTCTGCGGCCTGATCGGCCCCAACGGCGCCGGCAAGACCACGGTCTTCAACCTCATCACGGGCGTGTATCCGCCCACCGGAGGCGCCATCACCTTCGCCGGGCGCGACCTGCGCGGACTCCGGGTCGACCAGATCGCCGCCCTCGGCATCGCCCGCACCTTCCAGAACATCCGCCTCTTCGGTTCGCTCTCGGTCTTCGACAACGTCCGCGCCGCCTGCAACCTCCACCGCGCCACCAGTCCGCTGCAGACGCTGGTGCGCCTCGGGGCCTACCGCCGCGACGAGGCCGCCATCGCCCGCCGCGTCGGCGAACTGCTCGAACTGTTCAACCTCGGCCGCTTCCGCGACGCCCCGGCAAAAAGCCTGCCCTACGGCGAGCAGCGCCGCCTCGAAATCGTCCGCGCCCTCGCCACGCGGCCGAGACTGCTCCTGCTCGACGAACCCGCCGCCGGCATGAACCCGGTCGAAAAGGCCGATCTCGTCCGTCTCATCCAACGCCTGCCGGGCGAGTTCGCCCTCTCCGTCCTGCTGGTCGAGCACTCGATGAAGGTCGTCATGAACTGCTGCCAGCGCATCGCCGTGCTCGACTACGGAGTGAAGATCGCCGAGGGCGCGCCCGCCGCCATCCAGTCCGACCCCAAGGTCATCGAGGCTTACCTGGGCGAAGACCACCAGCACTCGCTCGCGCACCATTGAAACGAATGACGATCGACCATCTTGGATTTACGACCAGCCGGACCGCCCACTCCGAGAATCGCAGGTCGTGATATCACCATCGCCGATGCTCCAGGTCGAGGACCTCCACGTTTCCTACGGCGCCATCACGGCGCTCGCCGGCGTGTCGTTCGCCGTGGAGGCGGGCGTGATCGCCACGCTGATCGGTGGCAACGGCGCGGGCAAGACCACCACGCTGCACACCATCTCCGGGCTGCGCCGCGCCCGGGCCGGGCGCATCCGTTTCGCTGGCGAGGACATCACCACGCTCCCCCCCCATCGCATCGTCGCGCGCGGCCTCGCCCAGGTGCCCGAAGGCCGGATGATCTTCGCCAACCTCACCGTCGACGAAAACCTCGCCATGGGCGCCTATCTCCAGCGCGACGCCGCGCGGATCGCCCGCAACCGCGACTACGTTTTCTCCATTTTTCCGCGCCTGAAGGAGCGCCTGCGCCAGACGGCGGGAACCCTCTCCGGCGGCGAGCAGCAGATGCTCGCCATCGGCCGCGCGCTGATGGGCGACCCGAAGTTTCTGATGCTCGACGAACCCTCGCTCGGCATCGCCCCGCGCCTGATCGGCACGATCTTCGAGAAGATCGTCGAGATCAACCGCGACCACGGCATCACCCTCCTGCTGGTCGAGCAGAACGCCAACCTCGCCCTCGAAATCTCGTCCCACGCCTTCGTGCTTGAGACCGGCCGCGTGGCGATGCAGGGCCCCAGCCGCGAGCTCCGCACCGATCCCCGCCTCAAGGCCACCTACCTCGGCGGGTAGGCGCAAGGTTGCCTGGCGAAGCCAAAGGTCACCAAGCCGGTAACGAAAAAGGCCACCCCGATCGCTAGTGGGTGGCCCCTGGACTGGTCGTGCCAGTCGTCGAATCAATTGAAGGTACCGGCCTAGGCTCCGCGCATGAAACGGGAGAACCCAACCAATCCGGACATTCCCAAGCCCAGCAACATCAACGAGAAACCCGCATCCGGAACCGGATCGGTGGTTCCAGTGATACGGCCGGAATCGACGCCGAAGTTGCCGATCGCGAAGCCCGACGAGTCAGTGGCGGTCACGACGATTTGGGACAGAAACTCCCCGGCGGTGGAATAGAAACCGACACCTGCAGAACCATAATAGCCATTGATCGTGGTACTCACAAACGCACCTGAAGATTCGATTGCGGTCATCGTGAAGTCGGCGAATGTATTCGGCTCCATGTAAAAATACACCGCCTTGGCACCGCTCAGGGAAAGCGTGAGGGCGGCGTTTCCGTTCGGGCTGACATAAACGCGACCCGTATACCCCTGTCCCCAAGTCGCCCAGCCGGCGCCAATAAAGGCTTCATAAACGCCTGTACCGGTGATCGCACCCGGACCCGGGTCGAATGGATTCATCGTAAACCCACCGAGAGTCGCCGGCGGATTGGCGGTGCCAAGATCTTGGGCAACAATTATCGCGGACGCTTGGGGGAGACTGGCCCCGAGACCCAAAGCCAGTGCAAGGATTCTCATCTGAGTTTTCATATTTTCGGGATGTTTGAACTTCACCTAACCCCATCCGGAGTCGTTATTAACTTCGGGATCCTAGGGTAAGTGGCAGTCGTTAGCATTGGACCTGCCAAATCGTTTAGAGCCGGTTATCACACGAATAAGTTTTACCTTATCACCTGTCTGTTAGCTTTTTACATAATCACAAATCTCGACTCTCTCGGCGCAATCGCGAAAAAAGAATTCCGAGTTTGTAAGAAGTTCCGACGCAGCCGGCCGCACTTGAGCCTCAAAGCTGCCGAATCGCCGGAGTACGTGAGGAGCGCGATCTCCGAGCGTCCGACCGCCCTTCCGCCCCCCCCGACTGTCCGGCGTCGCGTTCCCTTGTGGCGCACGTGGCGCGGACTTGTTTACGCTGTCCTCATGCGCCCCCTCCGCCTGCCGCCCGCCCTGCTCGCACTCCTCGCCCTGCCCACCGCGCTCGCCGCCTCCTCCACTCCTCCTCTCTCCGTCTCTCCTTCTCAGACCGCCCCCTGGCCGGAGCTCACCCGCGAGAACAAACCCTGGACCCGCTGGTGGTGGCCGGGCAGCGCTGTCGACCCCGCGAGCCTCACCTGGCAGCTCGAAAAACTCGCACAGGCCGGCCTCGGCGGCGTCGAAATCACGCCGATCTACGGCGCCACCGGTTCCGAGTCGCGCTACGTCGAGTTCCTTTCGCCGCAATGGATGGAGCTGCTCGCCCACACCGGCCGCGAGGCGCGGCGGCTCGGGCTTGGCGTCGATATGGCCACCGGCACCGGCTGGCCCTTCGGCGGCCCGTGGGTCGCGCCCGAAGACGGCATGCAGCGCATCGCGCTGAAGGACGGTCGCCTCACCGGCGAGCCCGGGAAGATGAGGGTCAAACGCGCCGCGCCCGGAGGCGAGGGTCTCGTGCTCGATCCGTTCAACCCGGCGGCCCTCGAACGTTACCTCGCCCCCTTCGACCGCGCCTTCGCCTCGTTCCCGCGCGACCTGATCCGCGGCCAGTTCCACGACTCCTTCGAGTATTTCAACGCCAGTTGGACCGCCCGCCTGCCCGAGGTCTTCCGCACCATGCACGGGTATGATATCCAACCCTACGCCGCCGCGGTCGCCGCCCGCCGCGCCGCCGAAGTGAGGGATCTGGACCCCGACACCCTCGCCCGCGTCAAGGCCGACTACCGCGAAACGCTCGGCCTCCTGCACCTCGACTACCTCCGCGCCTGGGTCGCCTGGGCCCACCGGCACGGCTGGGTCGTCCGCAACCAGTCCCACGGCGCCCCGGCCAACCTGCTCGATCTCTACGGCGCCGTCGACATCCCCGAAACCGAGGTCTTCGGCTCCACGCCGTTCCCGATCCCCGGGCTGCGCCGCGCCGCCGACGAAGTGCGCCACGACCAGGACCTGCCCGAATCGCTCGTCGTGCGCCTGGCCTCCTCCGCCGCTCACGTCATGGGCCGGCCGCTCGCCTCCAGCGAGAGCGCCACCTGGCTGCGCGATCACTGGAAGGTCGCGCTCGCCTACGTGAAACCCGAGCTCGACCGCATCCTCGCCGAGGGCATCAACCACATCTTCTACCACGGTACCGTGTTCTCTCCGCAGGACGCGCCCTGGCCGGGCTGGCTGTTCTACGCCTCCACCCAGTTCAACCCCCACAACCCGTGGTGGGACGATTTCGCCGCCCTCAACCGCTACGTCGCCCGCGTGCAGTCCGTGCTGCAGCGGGCGCGGCCCGACAACGACCTCCTGCTCTACTGGCCCGCCGCCGACGTGTGGGAGACCGCCGACGGCCATGCGAAGATGCTCACCGTCCACCACGTCGACTGGCTCACCGCCCAGCCGGTCGGGAAACTGGCCCGCCAGCTCGCCGACCGCGGCTTCACCTTCGATTACGTCTCCGACGCCCAACTCGTCCAGACCCGCGTCGAGTCCGGTACCCTCGTCACCCCTGGATCCCGTTACCGCGCCGTGGTCGTACCCGCCGCCCGCCGCCTACCAGTCGCCACCCTCGAGAAGCTAGTCGCGCTGGCCCGCGCCGGCGCGACGGTGCTCTTCGAGAAGCTCCCCGAGGACGTCCCCGGCTATGGCCGCCTCGCCGAACGCCGGGCCGCCTTCCGCGCCGCGCTCGCCCAACTCCCGGCCGCCGGCGCCATCGTCAACCGCGACCTCCTCGCCGCCCTCGCCCCGCACGCCCGACGCGAGCCGCTGGCCGACGCCGGCCTGAATTTCCTCCGTCGCGCCACCCCGGAGGGCCGCGTCTACTTCGTGACCAACCTCACCGCCAAACCCGTCCAGCGTTGGATCCCCCTCGCCAACGCCGCCCGCTACCTCGTGCTCGATCCGCTCGACGGTCGGTTCGGTGTCGCCCGCAGCCGCTCCAACGCCGACAACGAGCTCGAGGTCTTCCTCCAGCTCGCGCCCGGCGAATCGCTCCTCCTCCGCGCCAGCTCCGCCGCCGCCGCCACCACCCTGCCCGCCTGGCCCGTCCTCGAACCCGCCGGCGCTCCCGTGCGCCTCGCCGGCACCTGGACGATCGAGTTCACCCAGGGCGGCCCCGCGCTCCCCGCTCCGCTCCGCACCGACCGGCTCGTCTCCTGGACCGAGCTCGGCGGCCCCGACGCGCAACGCTTCGCCGGCACCGCCCGCTACCGCCTCGAGTTCAACGCCCCGGCCACCCCCACCGCGGACTGGCGCCTCACCCTCGGCGACGTCCGCGAAAGCGCGCGCGTCCGCCTCAACGGCGCCGACCTCGGCACGGTGTGGAGCCTGCCGCTGCGCCTCCGCGTCGGCGCCCACCTGCGGCCCGGCCGCAACGTGCTCGAGCTCGACGTCACCAACCTCGCCGCCAACCGCATCCGGGATCTGGATATCCGAAAGGAGCGCTGGAAGATCATGCGCGAGATCAATTTCGTGAACATCAACTACCAGCCCTTCGACGCCTCCGGCTGGCCCCTCACCCCCTCCGGCCTGCTCGGGCCCGTGACGCTCACGCCGCTGCGGGAGCTCGCGCCGTAATCGCGCAAGGTTTCCTCTCTCTCGTAGTCACGGGCGTGAGCGGGTAGGCCGCGCGCCTCTGCCGGTTGGCGGCGGCAGCTCAGGCCCCCCTGGAGGGCTGCGCTCCGTCGCAGCCGCCTGCCGCGATCGCGGCTCCGTCCCACCTTCCCGGCGCCGACGAAGCGGCGCCCTCCAGGAAGGCCACCGACCACCGCGAGAAGCGCCCGGGTGGGCCACCCGTGCAAAGTTTCCCATTGAGCGCCGCCGGGCCGGGGCGCACGCTGAATCCGATGCCGTTCCACCTGCGCGCGGAGGTCGTCCCCTGATGCCGGAGTCCCTGCAGATCCTTCTCGAGGTCGTGCTCGTGCTCGCCCTCGTCACGGGCAACGCCTTCTTCGTCGCAGCCGAATTCGCGCTGGTCAAGATCCGCGCCAGCCAGCTCCGCCCCATGGCCCGGACCGGCGGCTGGCGCGTGAAGTTCGCTCTGTTTGCCACCGAGCACCTCGACGCCGTCCTCTCCTCCACCCAGCTCGGCATCACCCTGATGAGCCTCGGCCTCGGCTGGATCGGCGAACCCGTGATCGGCCACCGCCTCGAACCCCTGCTCGCCCGCTTCGGCGTCACCGAACCGGCCGCCATCAAGTCGATCTCGTTCGCCGTCGCCTTTTCAGTCATCACTTTCCTGCACATCGTCCTCGGCGAACTGGCCCCGAAGTCCCTCGCCATCCAGCGCCCCAAGGTCGTTTCCCTCAACGTCGCCGGCCCCCTCGTCGTCTTCTACCGCCTCTTCTTCCCCTTCATCTGGCTGCTCAACGGCGCCGCCAACCGCATCCTGCGCTGGGGCGGGCTGCAACCCGCCGGCGAAGGCGAACACTCCTTCAGCTCCGAGGAACTTGAATACGTCTTCAGCCAGGCGCGCCACTCCCACCCCGGCGACGCCCTGATCAACCGCATCATGGTGCGCTCGCTGCGGCTCCGCACCGTCACCGCCCAGCAGGTGATGCGCCCCCGCGACCAGATCGCCGCCCTGTTTCTCGACCGGCCCGTCGCCGAGAGCCTGCGCCTCGCCCAGACCGCCGGCTTCAGCCGCTTCCCCGTCTGCGTCGGCTCCCTCGACAACGTCCGGGGCATCGTGCTGATGCGGGAATGGCTCTGGCAGATCCAGTTGCTCGGCCCCGACACCTCCTTCGAGCCGCTCGTGCGACCCGTGCTCACGTTCACCCTGAAGACGCCCATCCACACGATGATCGAGCTTTTCCGCAGCTCGCGCGTCCACCTCGCCGTCGTGCTCGACGCCGAGCTCAAGACCGCCGGGATCGTGAGCTTCGAGGATGTGCTCGAGGAAATCGTCGGCGACATCCGCGATGAACTCGACCTCGGCCGCGGACCGGTCTTCGCCCAGGACGACAGCCAGATCGTGGTCGCCGGACTCTTCACCATGCACGAGCTGCAGGCGGAAACCGGCTGGGCCTTCGACTGGCAGCCGCGCGAAACCGTCGCCGCCTGGGCCGAGCGCCAGCGCGGCCAGCCGCTGCGCCGCGGCGAGGCATTCGTCGTCGGCGACTATCGCCTCACGGCCCTCGAGGTCACCGCGGACCACGCGCGCCGCGTGAAGGTCGAGCGGCTGCCGGCGGAGAAGCGGTAGCCCGCACCCATCTGGTCACGTATTACGTGACAAGCCCCAGGGTCGCCGCCACGCCGGCGCCGCAGGCATGGTCGGCCTCGGCCTCGCTCCAGCCGAGGAAGCGCCGCACGTTTTCCGCGCAGCGATCCATGGTGCACGACGAGCCGGCGAAGTTCGGCTTGCCCGGCTCCCGCACCACGCCGTCGGCCCCCGACTCCACCTCGATGGCGCCGACGGTGTAGCGACCCGGCGGTGCCCCGGCCGCCGCGATGCAGTCGGAGGTGAACAACACCTTCCCGCGCGGCTTGGCCCGCACGAAATTCCGCAGCGTGCCCGGTGGCACGTGGATGCCGTCGGGGATGAACACCGCCGTCAGCTCGTCGCGCGCCAGCAGGCGTTGCACGATGTTGTCGTGGCGGTGCAGTTGCATCGGCACGCCGTTGCCAACGTGGGTGCACAGCGTCATCCCCGCCTCGACCGCGGCGTCGATGGCGCGATCGTCGGCATTGGAGTGCCCGATCGACACCCGCACGCCGTGGGCCGCCACGTGCCGGATGAACTCCGGCGACCCCGGCCACTCCGGTGCGATCGTGATCAGCCGGATGCGTTCTCCGGACGCCCGCCACAGCCGGTCAAACTCGGCGCAGTCCGGCCGTTTCATCTTCCGCGGATCGTGCGCGCCATGGTAGCCGGATTCCGGCAGCAGGTAGGGTCCCTCCAGGTGGTAGCCGGCGACCATCGTCCGCACCGCCGGGCTCGCTGCCGCGAGGCATTCCAGGTGCGCGAGCTGCGCGGCAAACGCATCCACCGTGTCCGTGATCAGCGTGATCAGGATGCGCGTCGTGCGGTGCCGGTGCAGCGCCGCCACCGCCTGCTCCATCGCCTCGGGCGGCACGGCGCGCTGGAAGTCCACGCCGGCGAAGCCGTTGGCCTGCAGGTCGAAGTAGCCGGGGGCGGAAACGGGCGCGGTCATGGGCGGAGGCAGTGCTCGAGGAAGCGGAAAGCCTGCTCGTTCGACTCGGCCGTCGGTGAGTGCGCGGGGCGGTTCGTCATCGCCACGCGCTGCTCGTATCCGAGGAAGCGATTCACCGCCACCGCGTGGTTGAGCGCCACCCAGCGCGCCGGGAAATCCTCCGAGCCGCCCGACACCAGGAACGGCCGGGGGGCCATCAGCGCATGCAACTCATGCAGGTCGTGCCCGCTCTCGATGATGGTCTTGTACGGACCGGTGCGGCCGTTCGCCGCGGTCACGAGCCCACGCTTGCGCGTCACGGCCGGGTCCAGGCCGAGGTACCAGGGCTCCCAGTAGTTCACGGCGCCCCGCTGCTCGTCGAACACCACGCCGCCATCCGACCACACCGCCGCGGCGAACTGGTCGTACAGGCACGAGGCGAACATCGCCCACTTGCCGCCATACGAGTGCCCCATCACCCCGATGCGCGCCGGGTCGACCTCCGGGCGCTGCGCCAGCGCCGTGTGGCAGTTGGCCGCGATGTACGCGTAGAAGCTCAGCGGCTGGCACTTCGCGCCGTGCAGGAGCGGCTGGTACGCGTTATCGCCCGGCGTGCCGATCGAGAGGGTCACGAAGCCGCGCCGCGTGAGCTGCCAGGCGAAGTCGCGGTGCACCGGCGGGCCGTCCTTGAAATAGCGCGCCGCCTGCCCGGTGTACGGCCGCGGTCCCGCGTAGTTCACGCTCACCTCGGGCGCATAAAACGGCACCAGCACCGCCGGCCGCGGCCCCCGGAAACGCGCCGGCGGCAGCAGCAGGTAGCCGTGTTGCAACACCCCGGGCGCGATCTCCACCTCCACGCGGTACTGCGTCACGCCTTCGCGGTCCTGCTTTTCCGACAACTCCAGGCGCGGACGCGCCAGCAGCTCCGGCCAGGATCCCAACTGCCCGTGCCAATACGCCAGAATCTCCGCCCGCCGCGCCGGCCACTCCGCCGGTGAGGCCACCGGCCGGCCATCGTAGAACTTCAGGGGCGAGACATAAGTCCCGTATTGCCCGGCAAACTCCGCCGGCGGCGAAAAAAAGGGCCGCAGCTCGGCCGGCACCGGATGCACGCCGGGCGCCGTCCGGCCGATTGCCGCCGCCAGCAGCAGCGTCAAGGCCAGCGCCGCCCGCCTCCTCGAGTGGTGGTTCGTGATCATGTGCGCGTGGAAAGGAAGGTCCGCGCCATCACGCGCCCCGCCCTCCGCACCGTCAACGGGAAATAACCGATCGGTGAATTAGCTCTCGCCTCGGCCCTCCCAAAAGTGATTGGTCATGAGCGCACCCGCCGTCCGGCGGATGCTGCGGGCGGGCCGCCTCCGGCCTGCGAGCTGGTCCATCGCCGCGGGGCGGGGACGCCCCGCCGGCACGGTCTTCACCCCCAACTCCACCCCCCGTGAACTCCGTCACCGCCCTCGCCTACCGAACGCTGGTTGTGTTCGCCTTCGCCGCCCTCACCTCCGCCCGCGCCGCTGCTCCGGCCGCCGGCAGCATCACCGGCAACGTCAGCAACCTTGCCACCGGCAACCTCCTCGAGGGCGCCCAACTCGAGATTCCCACTCTCGGGCTGAAGGCGCTGACCGACAACACCGGCCGCTACACGCTCACCGCGGTGCCCCCCGGCACCCACGAGGTCGTCGCCACCTACCTCGGACTCGATCCTCTCCGCCGCCAGGTCGCGGTCACGGCCGGCGGCCGCGCGGTCTGCGATTTCGACCTCACCACGGGCATCTACCAGCTCGACGCCTTCCGCGTCGTCGGGGAACGCGAGGGCGACGCCGCCGCCATCACCCAGGAACGCAACGCCGAAAACGTGAAGAACATCATCGCGATGGATTCCTTCGGCAACCTGCCGAACCTGAGCGCCGGCGAGGTCGTGATGCGCCTGCCCGGGATCGCCGGCAACCTCACCGACGAGGGCCTCGCCTATGAGTTCAACGTCCGCGGCATGGCGCCCAGCCTCAACAGCGTCACCGTCGACGGCGGCCTGTTGCCCGCCATCGGATCCAGCCGCAGCTTCCAGCTCCAGAGCATCACCGGCGCGATGTTCGAGACGCTCGAGCTCATCAAGGGCCACACCCCGGACAAGAGCGCCGGCTCCCTCGGCGGCACCATCAACATGAAGACGCGCTCGCCGCTCAGCATGCGCGAGAAGCGCCGCCTCACCTACAGCGGCACCGTGCGGATCGCGCCGCCGTTCTTCGAACAGGTGCCCCTCCGCGAGGAGCACCGCGCGCACCCGCTGCTCACCCTCGGCTACCAGGAGGTGTTCGACGTTCTCGGCGGTTCGCGCAACCTCGGGATCGCCGCCAACCTCTTCTACAGCGAAAACGGCGTCGGCGGCTTCGGCACCGTCCGCGAACACCAGAACACGCTCACCGACCCCGCCTACGTCTGGAGCTACCGCGTCTGGGACAACTACAACAACCGGAAGCAGCGCAGCCTGAACGTGAAGGCCGACTACCGCTACTCGTTCAACTCGAAGTTCACGCTCAGCGCGACGATCAACGACAATCTCGAAAAATGGCGCCGCCTCTACGAGTGGCGCGCCTACACCGGCAACGCGAATACGGTCCCCAACGCCACCACCTCGGGCGTCATCCCCGGCTACACCCACCGCGTCACCCAGGTGCGCCCCATCGCCGGCGCCATGCTCGACTCCCGCACCTCCGGCCCGAACAACTACCTGGTCCGCACCTGGCAGCTCTACGCCGGCGGCGAGCACGAGTGGGGCCCGCTCCAGCTCGAATACAACGCCGGCGTCGCCGAAAACGACCTCTGGCGCGGCACCGGCGTCGGCTACCTCACCAGTCGCGTCACCAACATCGGCTGGATCCTCGACCTCACCGCCTCGGACCTCTACCCGCAGTTCATCCAGACCGCCGGGCCCGCTATCACCGACCCCGCCAGCTACCGCCCGCCCGCCAATGGCCTCACCCGCACCCCGGAGCACAACGTCCAGCAGGTGCGCCATGCCCGCGCCGATGCCCGCTACGCCGTCCGCGGCTTCGCCGCGCCCCTCACCCTCAGGGCCGGCTTCCACTGGCGCGAACAGGAGTCGCAGCTCCTCAACTTCTCCCGCCGCTGGAGCTACACCGGCGCCGGCCCCCTGCCGCACAATCCCGCGGTCGCGCTGCACAACGCCCGGAAGACCGGCCTCGTCATCCCGCAGTGGGAGGTCGCGGCGCTGATGAAAAACGGCGAACCCGCCGACCCTTCCCTCTGGCGCGAGGATCGCTACTACGCCGAGCAGATCAAGTTCACCGGCACCCGCGGCGCCAGCGAGTCCGTCGCCGCCGTCTACCTCATGGGCCAGGGCCGCCTCGGCCGCGACGGCTGGCGCGGGCGCACCGGCTGGCTGGCCGGCGTGCGTCGCGAGGAAACGGATACCAAGGGCTACGGCTGGGTGCGCAACCGCTTCGGCAGCACCACCGCCCAGCAGACCGCCGACCCCGTCGGCACCGCCCAGCGCGATTACGCCAACAACCGGCGCGACTCCCGCGGCCGCTACGGCCAGAACTTCCCCAGCGTCCACCTCACCCACGACTGGTCGCGCCACCTCAAGAGCCGCCTGAGCTGGTCCACCAGCTTCGGCCGACCCGCCCTGACCAACCTCATGCCCAACGAGTCCGTCAGCGAGACCAACCAGACCCTCACCGTCAACAACCCCAGCCTCCTGCCCCAGACCGCCACCAACTGGGACGCCACGCTCGAGTATTACTTCGAGCCGGTCGGCACGATCTCCGCGGGCTGGTTCCACAAGGAGATACAGGACTACATCGTCTCCGGCATCTTCGCCGGCGTCGTCGAAGGCGGCCCCGACAACGGCTACAACGGCGAGTACGAGGGCTTCACCCGCCTGCACTCCGCCAACGCCGGCACCGCCATCGTCCAGGGCTGGGAGTTCAGCTACCGGCAGCAGTTCACCTTCCTGCCCGGCCTGCTGCGCGGCCTCAGCGGCTCCGCCAATTACACCCTCATCAACACGCACGGCGACTTCGGCGGCACCGCCTACCGCCGCAACGGGGAGGTCGCCGGCTTCATCCCCAAGGCCGGCAACGCCAGCCTGAGTTGGCGCCACCGCGGCTTCAGCGCCCGCGTGCTCTACAACTTCACCGGCTCCCACATTTCGAGCTACTCCGCCACCAGCCCGGCGCTGAACCTGTACCGCTACGCCCGCAAGACCACCTCGCTTGGCCTCGCCTACCAGCTCCGGCCCTCCGTCTCGCTCACCCTCGACATTGCCAATCTCTTCAACGAGCCGCAACGCATCTACCGGGGCAATCCCGATCGCCCGCAGACCACCATCATCAACTTCATCACCGTCACCGCCGGCGTGTCAGGAAGATTTTAAGACCATTCTCCGACCTGTAGGAACGGGTTCATCCCGCGAAGGCGCCGCACGAGACACATTCCGAACCTTCGCGGCGTGAAGCCGCTTGTCTCCTACATCCGGCGACTCTCCACCCTCCCCGTCTTCTTCCCCCCCTCTCTCCTGCTCTCCCTCTCTCCCTCTTTCACCCCCCGCCATGCCATCCCAACCGGACTCCGTTTCCCTCCCCGCCCCCCAATTCACCCGCCGCACGCTCCTCCAGCACGCCGGCCTCGGCGCCCTCGGCCTCTCGTTCGCCGGCCCTGCCGCCGCGCTCGCCGCCGACACCACGAAAAAGAAGTCCTCCACCGCGTCGAAGACGGCCGCCGCCTCCGCCGCACTTGTCCCGTTCAATCGCTTCGGCCGGATGATGCAGGAGTACTACGTGCAACGCCTCCGCGAGACCGAGCGCCGCGGCAATGAACGCCGCGCCGTCCTCCGCACCAAGGCCGACGCCGAAGCCTACCTGCGCGACATCCGCGCCAAGATCCTCCAGTGCTTCGGCCCGTTCCCCGCCAAGACGCCGCTCAACGCCCGCGTCACCGGCACGCTCGAGCGCGACGGCTACAAGGTCGAGAAGGTCATCTTCGACAGCCGGCCCAACTTCCCGGTCACCGCCAATCTCTACCTGCCGACCAACCGCAGCGGCAAACTGCCCGGCGTCGTCGGCACCTGCGGCCACTCCGCCAACGGCAAGGCCGGCGGCACCTACCAGGCCTTTGCCCAGGGCCTCGCCCGCCTCGGCTATATCTGCCTGATTTACGATCCCATCGGACAGGGCGAACGCATGCAGCATGTCGGCGCCGGGTGGAAGCCGCGTTACGGCGTCGGCACTTCCGAGCACCTCTACGTCGGCGCCCGCATGGGCCTCACCGGCGAGTTCCTCGGCTCGTGGTTCAACTGGGACGGCATCCGCGCCCTCGACTACCTGCTCACCCGCCCCGAGGTGGACCCGCGCCACCTCGGCCTCACCGGCAACTCGGGCGGCGGCACCCAGGCCACCTGGCTCTGCGGGGTCGAGCCGCGTTTCACCATGGCCGCGCCGAGCTGCTTCGTGACGACCTTCCGCCGCAACCTGGAAAACGAGCTCCCGGCCGACTCCGAGCAATGTCCGCCGCGCGCCCTCGCCCTCGGTCTCGACCACGCCGACTTCATCGCCGCCCTTGCCCCCAAGCCGGTCGTGATCATGGGCCAGGAAAAGGACTTCTTCGACGCCCGCGGCCTCGAGGAGGCGCACCAGCGGCTCCGCCACCTCTATGGCCTGCTCGGCCAGCCTGACCACGCCGGGCTGCATCTGGGCTCCGACTACCACGGCTACTCGCAGGAGAACCGCGAGGCCATGTACCGCTGGTTCAACCGCGCCACCGGGCACTCAAGGATCAGCCAGGAGCCCGCGCTCAAAATGGAGAAGGACGAGGACCTCTGGTGCACGCCCCACGGCCAGGTGGCCGAGCTGCAGCCGCGCACCGTGTTGAGCATCACCACCGAGCTGTCACGCGCCCAGGGCGCGCGGCGCGGCCGGCCGGACGGCGCCCGCCTCGGGTCCGCCCTCCAGGCCGCGCTGCGCCTGCCGCCGCGCGCGGGCGTGCCCGATTACCGGATACTGCGCCCGGTTGGTGGGCGGGGTTACCCGAAGAAGTTCTCCGCCACCTACGCCGTCGAGACCGAGCCGGGCATCACCGCGATCGTCCAACGGCTTTCCGACACCGCGCTCATGTCGCGCCCGCCGCGCGAAGGGAAACGCGCCGTCCTTTACCTCGCGCACGCGTCGGCCGACGCCGAGCTCCGCGCCGAACCGCTCGTCGCCGACCTGATTCGCGCCGAGCCCACCACGCCCTTCTTCGCCGCCGACCTGCGCGGCCTCGGCGAGTCGCAGCCGACCACCGGACGCTACGACCACGCCTACGGCAGCGACTACTTCTACGCCGCGCACGGCACCATGTACGACTACCCGTACGTCGCCCAGCGCACCTACGACGTGCTCCGCCTCGCCGACTGGCTGAAATCGCTCGGCCACGACGAGGTTCACCTCGTGGCGAAAGGCTTTGGCGCCATCCCGGGCGCGCTCGGCGCCGTGCTCGCCGATACGATCACCCAGGTGACGCTCAAACACGCGCTCACCAGCTACACCGAGGTCGCCGAGGCGGAGCACTACCAGTGGCCGCTCTCCTCGCTCCTGCACGGCGCGCTCGCGCACTTCGACCTGCCCGACTGCTACCGCTTCCTCGAGCGCAAGCGCCTGCGCCAGATCGAGCCCTGGAACGCCGCCGCGAAGACCGCCTGAGGGAGCGCGGACGCATCGCCCCCCGGGCGATCGTCCGCCGGCACGCCGCCCACCACCCATGCGACTCCTTCGCTCCGATTCGGATCGGGAGCATCCCGCCAAATCACATGATTTTGTCCTCATGATTTTGTTCCCCGCCGCCGCCGTGCCTGTTTGGCGACAAGATAAGGCGGTTTTCAAGGTGGCCGGGGCGTCGCGCCCCTGTGAGCCGAGCCGAGGTCGGCGACGGGGTCATATCGAGATTCGAGATTATCACCGAGTCTCTCGTGCCCGCAGCGGCACGCACCTTGGCGGCGTACGACACCGCGGCCGGGCAGTTCAGACGGCCAGATGCTCCCTGGCCGCGCGGGACCGACTCGAGGGAGTTTTCCTGTGCCCGTGTCTCGAATCTCGACATGACCCCGTGCCGAACCATGAAAGGGAGAATGAGCCCGACATCGCCCCTTCGGCTACCGCGTGACACCGCCGATGCACAGTTGCGAGCCCTGTATCAGGCGGCCAGCCCGACTGGAAAACTGGCGGTGGTCGCACGCCTCAACGCTTCGCTCACGGCGATCAAGGAGTCTGCCCTGCGGCAGCAGCATCCCGATTGGTCGCCGGCACAACGGCACGCCGCCCTCCGCCGCTGGTGGCTCTCGGCCCGCGACTGACCGTGTGGGACTGGCTGTTCCAGTTTCTCGACCCGCTCGAACGCGCCCGCGTGCCGTACGCCATCGTCGGCTCCGTCGCTTCGTCGCTGTACGGAGAACCCAGGGCGACCAACGACGTTGACCTCGTGATCCAGGTCGCGCCGGCCGACGCCAGTCGCCTGGTGCAGGCATTTCCCGACGATCGTTTCTACGTCCCCCCCGAGGAAGTGGTGATCGTCGAGATCGGCCGGGCCATCGGGGGACACCTCAATGTCATTGCCCTCGAGTCGATGACCAAGGCCGACCTCTATCCACTGACCGAACGGGAAAAGGAGTGGTTTGCCCGGCGCCGACGTCTCGATATCTCCGGGCGCCCGGTGTGGTTTGCGGCGCCGGAAGCGGTGATCCTGCACAAATTGAGGTTCTTTCGTGAAGGCGGTGGCGAAAAGCACCTGCAGGACATCCGCGGAATCCTCGCCGTCAGCGGCGACCAACTTGATTGGCCGGCCCTGGAGGACGCCTGCTCCCGGAGCGGTTTGGCGGCTGAGTGGGCACGCCTGCGCCCCGGCTGAGGCGTGCGACCCGACAGGTCGGCGACGGGGTAGGCGGAATTCGAGACCATCCCCGAGCCTCTCGTGCCGGGAGCGGCACGCACAGTGGCGGCGTCCGACACCGCGCTCGGGCAGTTCCGGACGACCCGATGCTCCCTGGCCGCGCGGGACCGACCCCCCGCGAAACCGTTCCGCCCCGCGTACAATTACTTCATTCCCGAGGGCAACCTCAACGACCCGAACGGACTCTGCATCTGGCAGGGGAAATGAGAGCGCGGAAGTATCGCCCCCCCGGCGATCGTCCGCCGGCAAGACCAGTCACGACCAGCCAGACACCTCGGGCTCCACCTCCTTGCTTTCCGCCCTCGGGCACCGGGATCGGCGACACCGCCAACACTCGCGTCGGCGATACCTGCGCCACCCGGCGTTCGCCGATCTCAGGCTGTTGCGTCAAGGGGTCCGGTGCTGCAGCGGTTTCGTCAGTTGACCATCAACGATGCCCAGATAGTCATCTCTCATGACCACCAGACAAATCTCCGTCTCCCGGTTCAAGGCGCAGTGCACGGGACTCCTGCGCCAGATGCGGACGCGGCCGCAAAAATGGCAGATTACCAACCGGGGCAAGGTGGTGGCGGTGGTCGTGCCGCCGGAGGCAGACAAACCCGACACCCCCGCGGAATGGCTCGGCAGCTTGCGGGGTACGGTGACCTACCAGCCGGGCTGGGATGAGCCGGAGAAGGACGATCTGTGGGAGGCCAACCGGTGAAGTATCTTCTCGACACGCATGTCTTGTTGTGGGCCGTGGATGCCCCGGAGAAACTGCCGGCGAAGGTTCGACGGATCCTGCTGGACGGCACCCACCATCCGCTCGGTCTGTCCGCCATTTCGCTGTGGGAAATCGCCCACAAGGCGACGGCGGGAAAGTTGCAGTTGTCGCAGCCGCTGGCGGAATGGATCGCCGCTGCCGTCCGCCCACCCTTTGTCGAGGTGTTGCCGCTCGATGAACGCGTGGCCGTGGAGTCAGCCCAACTGCCGGGGACGTTTCACCGTGACCCGGCGGATCGAATCATTGTGGCCACGGCGCGGCTGCGCGGGCTGGTGCTGATGAGCAAGGACGACGCCATCCGGAGCTACGCGCCGGTGATGACGATTTGGGACTGACCCAGATCACCCCGTCTTGAGTCGTGCGCACCGGAGTCGACGGCTCCCCCTGCGGCAGGGACTGCTTCCACGCCGCGCACGGCGTTGTCCGTCCTCGCCCACCACCGCTTCCGTGTTTTCCGTGTCTTCCGTGGGCCGGCCCACCGGCTCCCCAACCCGCAGGCTTGCGCGCGGCCCTCACCGTGCCCCAGATGATTTTCATGCGCTCCGCCCTGCTCCACCCCGCCCGCCTCCTCGGCCTCGCCCTCCTCGCCGCCGCCACCAGCTTCGCCGCCGCCGGCCGCGCGCCCAATGTCATCATCATCTTCAACGACGACATGGGCTATGCCGACATCGGCGTCTTTGGCGCCACAGGCTACGCCACGCCGAACGTCGACCGCCTCGCCCGCGAAGGGGTGAAGTTCACCAGCTTCCACGTCGCGCAGGCGGTCTGCTCCGCCTCCCGCGCCGCCCTCCTCACCGGCTGCTACCCGAACCGCCTCGGCATCCACGGCGCCCTCGGGCCCCAATCCAACCATGGTATCCACGACGCCGAGACGACCCTGGCCGAGGTCTTCAAGTCGCGCGGCTACGCCACCGGCATGGCCGGCAAGTGGCACCTCGGCCACCGCGAACCGTTCCTGCCCAACCGCCACGGCTTCGACGAATCCTACGGCATCCCGTACTCCAACGACATGTGGCCGCACCACCCCGAGGCCCGGCCCGGCACCTACCCGAAACTGCCGCTTTACGAGGACGGCCGCATCATCGACGACGAGGTCACACCCGAGGACCAGGCCCAGCTCACCACCCGGCTGACCGAGCGCGCCGTCAATTTCATCGCCCGCCACAAGGATCGCCCGTTCTTCTTCTACCTCGCCCATCCGCAGCCCCACGTGCCGCTCTTCGTCAGCGACAAGTTCAAGGGCAAATCCCCGCGCGGACTCTTCGGCGACGTCATCATGGAAATCGACTGGTCCGTCGGCGAAATCCTGCGCGCCCTCGAGCAGCACGGCCTCGCGCGCGACACGCTCGTCATCTTCACCAGCGACAACGGCCCGTGGCTCAGCTACGGCGAGCACGCCGGCAGCGCCCGGCCCCACCGCGAGGGCAAGGGCACGGCCTGGGAGGGCGGCACCCGCGTGCCCTGCGTGATGCGCTGGCCGGGCCGGCTTCCTGCCGGGGCTGTCAGCGACGACTACGTGATGACCATCGACCTGCTGCCGACGCTCGCCGGCCTGATCGGCGCCCAGCTCCCCGCCCGGCCCATCGACGGCCGCGATGTCTGGCCTCTCCTGTCCCGGCAGCCCGGCGCGAAAAACCCCCACGAAGGCTACGGCAACTGGTACGCCCAGAACGAACTCCAGGCCGTGGTCAGCGGCGACGGCGAGTGGAAGCTCGTGCTGCCGCACCGCTATCGCACGCTCGGCGGCCGCCCCGGCGGCAAGGGTGGCATCCCGGTGAAATACGACAGCGCCAGCGTGCCCGCCCCGCAGCTCTTCAACCTCCGCACCGACCGCGAGGAAACCAAGGACGTCGCCGCCGCCCACCCGGCCGTCGTGCAGCGCCTGCTGGCCTTCGCGGAAAAGTGCCGCGCCGACCTCGGCGACTCGCTCACGAAGCGCACCGGCACGGGGGTCCGCGAACCCGGCCGTGTCGAGGGTGCCGCCAATCCGCAGAAAAAGCGGAAGCAGTCCTGAGGGCGGGTCGAAAAAATCCACGGGGTCCGGTCGAGGCAGGACGCCAATCCCGCGGCGCCACAGGTACGGTCGCGGCGGCGACAGCCGCAGCTTCACGTCCTTCGGCGCCCGCGACACGACGCAAAACCCCGTCGGCAGTCCCAGCAAACCGGAGGGTGCACCTCAGCGAGGCCGCGCCGTACGCGGGCCACCGTTTCCTCCGCACACCAGCTCCGGCGCCACCGCTCGGACGCCGCCCGCGCCGAGCCGGCTGATTCCCAGCGCCGCCACCACCGCCACCGTCGCCGAAACCGGACCGAACCAGAGGAACGAGATCCTCGTGCCGAAGTTCAGGTACAACGCCACGCCAAGCCCGAGCATCGTGCCCCAGAACGCCCCGCGCGCCGTCGCGGTCCGGCTCAACATCCCGAGCAGAAAGATCCCGACCAGGCTCCCCGCGAAAAGGTTGATCACGCGCGTCGACGCATCCAGCAGGTTGCCGAACCGATCGCCAAAACAGGCCAGGCTCGTGACCACGACACCGAAGCCCAGCGTCAGCCAGCGGCCCTCGACCAGTCCCTTCGGCTGCCGTCGCAGCAACGGGTAGAAGTCGCCGATCGTCACCGTCGCGAGCGAGTTCAGGACCGCGCTGATCGTGGACATCGACGCCGCCAGCACCGCGGCGATCAGCAGCCCGCGCAGCCCGAGCGGCAGTTCCTCGACGATGAACTTCGCGAGGATGCGGTTGGGTTCGGTCGTGAGGCCGCCCTTGGCGGGAAACTCCGTGTAGAATCCGAACAGCGAGGTGCCGATGAAGAACAGTGTCAGCCCCACCGCCGTCGAGACGACCAGCGAGCTGATCAATGCGGCATTGGCGTGCCACACCGACTTGGTGGTGAGGAAGCGCTGAATCTCCGACTGATCCGATCCCCACTGCGCAATCAACATCACCGCGCCGCCGATCATACCCGACCAGAACGTGTAGGTCACCGTCGGATCCGTCGAAAAGTTGAGCAACCGCAGGCGTCCGGCGTCCTCCGCCGTCCGCCACACCTGCCCGAGCCCGCCCGGCAGGGCGTGCGCCGCCACCGCGATGACGACCGCGATGCCGGAGAGAAACACGCCGAGCTGCATCGTATCGGTCCACACCACCGCCTTGATGCCGCCGATGAGCGTGTACAGCGCCGTGCTCAGGCCGGTGGCCATGATGACGTAGAGGATCGGCAGCTTCGTCATCTCCGCCACCACCAGGGAGGGCGCATAAACGACCACCGCCAGGTAGCAGATCTTCGACGCCATGAAGAGTCCGCTCGCCAGCAACCGCACGCGGTGATCGAACCGTCGCTCCAGGTACTCGTAGATCGAATAGATCCGCAGCCGGAACAGAATCGGCAGCATCACCACGCACAGGACGAACAACGCCGCCGGCACGCCCAGCCGGAGTTGGTGATAAGTATAGTTGGAGCTGAAGGCCAGACCTGGTGCCCCCAGGTAGGCCACGCCGCTGACCACCGTCGCGATGCCGGAAAACGCCGCCGCCCACCAGGGCACATCGTTGTCGGCGAGCAGGAACTCCCGCAGCGACTTCTGCCCGCGCGCGCAATAGATGCCCACGGCGAAAACGAAGGCGAAATAGGCCACGATTACGGTGTAGTCGATCAGGGTCATGGGCGCT
This sequence comes from uncultured Opitutus sp., assembly GCA_964504885.1. Taxonomy (GTDB): domain Bacteria; phylum Verrucomicrobiota; class Verrucomicrobiia; order Opitutales; family Opitutaceae; genus ER46. The sequence continues at coordinate 14,237 of CAZDGC010000008.1, read as the reverse complement.
CCTCCGGAGAGTCGGGCAGGGTGTAGCTGTAAAGACTCCCGTGCCGGAAGCGGAACCGCAGCCGCAGGCTCTCATCGCCGGGCACCGTCTCCCGCCGGCCCCAACGCACCCGGTGCCGCAGGGCATCCCCGGTCAGGACCGCGCATTCGGCCGCGGAGTAGCCGGGCCGCGCCGTACCGGCCGCGTCGATCACCTCCACGGTCAGGCGGCCGCGCGCCAGGTCCGCGTTCACCTCCAGCGGCCCGCCACGGCCGCCGAGCGGCGCCGTTTCCATCACCGCCTCGTCCCCGCCGGCATCGAGGGCCACGAAACGATCCAGCCGCCACGCGGCCCGGCCGATGGTGATGCGCTTGGGCGGGATCGGCGCCCCGTGGGTCGCATTGATCGCGGTGTAGTAGAGCCAGACCTCGTCCCCCACCACGATCGGCGCCACGGCAACGTTCATGATGCTGCGATCGAAGTCCGGTCCGCCCGGCAGGATCGGGTCGCGCTCGCGCATCCGGTGCCACTCCAGGCCGTCGCGGCTGGTAATCAACTGCCCCTCCATCGGCCCGTCGTAGCGCGACTGGCCGGGCGCGTTGGTCGCATGGATCTGCGTGATGCGGAAGATCGGCACGATCCCCAGGTAAGATTGCCCGTAGGCAAACCCGTTCATGGCGTAAAACTCCGTCCGCTGCTCCGGCCGGGTCACCCAGGCGTCGTCCACCGCATCCGGCACCAGCACCACCCGCGGTTCCGACCAGCGCACGAAATCGTCGCTCGTCGCCACCGCGCCCAGCCGCTTCTCGCGCTCGCTTTTCGGGAAGTGCTTCGGCGGATACGGGCGGAGATAGGCGAGGTATTTCCGCGTGGCCGGATCCCGGATCACGTGCCCGAGTTCCGAGCCCGCCGTGAGCACGCGCTCCCGCCCGTACCGCGTCCAGTGGATGCCGTCCGCCGAGTGATAGGCCGAAAATCCGCCCACGCGGATGGACTCGCTGCAGAGGGCCTTGTAGCGCTTCGCCGGGTCCGGCTCGAGTTCGTCGATCACGACCGCGCCCCCGCCCTTCGGCAGCACGAAATTCGTCGGCCGCCCCGCAAACAGTTCCACGTCGAGCGCCGGCTTCACCCAGCTAATCCCGTCGCGCGAGGTCGCATACTGGCGGCTGTACCACATCCGGAACTCCCCCGTCGCCGCGTCGCGGTGCACCGTGCCGTAAATCCGCACCGCGCCGCCCCGCTCCCAGGGCTGATCCGCCACCAGCACCGGCCGCGGCAGGCGCTGCACCGGCACGACGCGGCGCGTGGCGTTCTCCCGACGGGCGACCTGCACGTCATCAACGAACAGCTCCGTGCCCGGCCGCATGGGCCGCAGCTCCGCCGCGGCGGCGGTCGCCGCGCAAGCGAACAGGAGCCGGACGATGGCGGGCGGTTGCGTGAACACGGAGAAACGGGGGCGCCACCGGCCGGGATAGCCGGGCGCCGCCGCGACCATGATCCTCGCCGCCCACGATCCAACCGCAACCTTCTGGTCTCCCAAAGAGACCCGCGGGGCGCACGCGCGTGGCACCGCCGGCGAGGGTGACCGCGCCGCCGGCCTGAGATGAGCGAAAAATGCGGGGCGGGGTCGCCCTGCCTGCAGGAGGACGAGGGCGGCGACGATCGGAGTCAACCCGGCGGGATTAACCCGGAAACTTCATCGCCTCCTGCCGGGTGGCCGAAGCGGCGTCACGCCGCGAAGTGGCGAATCGCCCTGCGCGCGGAGTCTTCGCGGGATTCCTCCTGCGCCGAGGCCTGCGGCGGACAGAAAAACCGCCCCTCCACCTCGGGAGAGGTACTCCCGCCGGGACGTGATGATCGCGACTAGGCCCCGTGACAGTTCTTGTACTTCTTGCCGCTGCCGCAGGGACACGGCTCGTTGCGGCCCACCTTGGGAAACTCGCGCCGGACGGTGACCTTGGGCAGCACGATTTCCTGCTCGGCGGGCGCGGCCGCCGCGACGGCGCCCCCGCCGCTGGACACCGAGGCCGTCACCTGCGGGGCGGCGGGGGCCGCCGGCGCGTCATTCGGCCCCACGGCCCGCGCCGTGCGGCTGAGCAGCGCCAGCATGTGCTCGAACGACTCGAGGTTGGAGGCACTGCGGAACAGGCCCGTGCAGATCTGCAGCCGCACGTTGCCCATCAACTCCTCGAAATACTTGTACGCCTCGCCCTTGTACTCGACGAGCGGATCCTTCTGGCCGTAGCTGCGCAGGCCGATCGAGCGGCGCAGCTCCTCCATCTCGGTGAGATGCTCCTGCCAGTGATGATCGATCGCATTGATCACCACGTAGCGCTCGAGTGAGCCGAGGGCCTCGGGATGCTCGACCGACTCCTTGATGGCGTAGGCCTTCTTGATGCGCTCCAGCAGGGTGGCCACCAGCGCGTCGGCACTGCCGCCGGCGAGTTCTTCCAGCCGCACGCTGATCGGGAAGTGGGCGTTGAGCCAGCCGAGCAGGCTCTCGAGGGAGGTCTGCGTCGGGCCGACCTTCTCGCCGAAGCCCGCCACTTCCAGCCGGTGGTGCAGTTCCTCCTCGATTTGCTCGAAGATGATGTCCTTCGGCCGCTCCGCATGGATGGCGCCGTTGCGGATGCCGTAGACCACCTCGCGCTGCTGGTTGAGCACGTCGTCGTACTGCAGCAGTCGCTTGCGGATCGAGTAGTTCTGCTGCTCGACCTTCTTCTGGGCGCTCTCGATCGAACGGTTGAGCCACGGGTGCTCCAGTTCCTCGCCCTCCTGCATCGAGCCCTCCATCAACTTCGACGCCAGGTTGCCCTGCAGGAAGAGCCGCATCAGATCATCCTCCAGCGAGAGGTAGAACTTGGTGAGGCCGGGATCCCCCTGGCGCGAGCAGCGACCGCGCAACTGGCGATCGATGCGCCGCGATTCGTGGCGCTCGGTGCCGATGACGTAGAGGCCGCCGAGATCGCGGACGCCCTCGCCCAGTTTGATGTCGGTGCCGCGGCCGGCCATGTTGGTGGCGATCGTCACCGCCCCGCGCTGCCCCGCGCGCGCCACGATGTCGGCCTCCTGCTGGTGGAACTTGGCGTTCAGCACCGTGTGGATGATGCCGGCGCGCTTCAGCATGCGCGAGAGCACTTCCGAGGACTCGACGCTCACCGTGCCCACGAGCACCGGCTGCCCGCGCTTGTGGGCATCCTCGATCTCCTTCACCACCGCGGCGTACTTGTCGCGGCGGGTCTTGAAGATGGAGTCGTTCCGATCGACGCGGATGCAGGGTTTGTTCGTCGGGATGACCTGCACCGCGAGCCGGTAGATGTCGTTGAACTCGGTCGCCTCCGTCTCCGCCGTGCCTGTCATGCCGGCGAGCTTCTCGTACATCCGGAAATAATTCTGAATCGTGATCGTGGCGTAGGTGCGCGTCTCGCGCTCGATGCTCACGTTCTCCTTCGCCTCGACCGCCTGGTGCAGGCCGTCCGACCAGCGGCGGCCCGGCATCACGCGGCCGGTGTTTTCGTCGACGATCAACACCTTGCCGTCGGGCGTGACCACGTACTCCACGTCGCGCTCGTACAGCGAATAGGCGCGCAGCAGTTGCGAGATGGCATGGATCTCCTCGGAGACCTCGGCGAACTTCTGCTGGGATTCCAGTTTCCTCGCCTCGCGCTCCTCGGGCGTGAAACGCGAATCCTTTTCGAGGTCCGAAAACTCCGTCGCCAGATCCGGCAGCACGAAGGCGTCGGGGTTGTCCGGGCGCAGCCGGGTGCGGCCGATCTCGGTGAGGTCGGCCTGGTGCTGGCGCTCGTCGATGACGAAGAACAGCTCCTCCTTGATCCGGTAGAGCTCCTCCTTGTTGAGGTCGGAGTTCAGCTCGGTCTCGGTCTTGTCGAGCAGCTTCCGCCAGGCGCCGTTCTCCATCAGGCGCAGCAGTTGCTTGTTCTTCGGGTGCCCCATCTTGACCTGGAGCATCTTGCGGACGGCAAACTGGCGGTCCTCGTCGGTGGCGTCGGCCTTTTCGAGCAGTTCTTTCGCCTCGGTCACGATCCGGTTGCAGAGGCGCACCTGGTCGTTGACCAGGCGATCGACGCCGGGCTTGAGGCGGGTGAAAGGCTGCTCGCGCTCGATCGGAGCCGGACCGGAGATGATCAGCGGGGTGCGCGCCTCGTCGACCAGAATGGAGTCCACTTCGTCGACGATGCAGTACCAGTAGTCGCGCTGCACCTGGTCCTCCCTGCGGGTGGCCATGCCGTTGTCGCGGAGGTAGTCGAATCCGAACTCGCTCGCGGTGCCGTACGTGATGTCGCGGGTGTACATCTCGCGCCGCAGGTCGGGTGGCATCTGCTGCTGGATGCAGCCCACCGACACGCCGAGAAACGAATAGAGGTGCCCCATCCACTCCGAGTCGCGGCGGGCGAGGTAGTCGTTGACGGTGACGAGCTGGGTGTTCCGGCCGGTGAGGGAGTTGAGGTAGAGCGGCAGGGTGGCGACGAGGGTCTTGCCCTCGCCGGTCGCCATTTCGGAAATCTTCCCCTGGTGCAGCGCCATGCCGCCGATGAGCTGGACGTCGAAGTGGACCATGTCCCAGGTGAGCTCGTGGTCGCAGACGATGACCGTGCGGCCGACCAGGCGGCGCGCGGCGTTCTTCACCGTGGCGAAGGCTTCCGGCAGAATCTCCTCGAGGGCGGCGCGTTTGTCCTTGGCGGCGGCGACCCGGGCGCGGAACTCGTCCGTCTTGGCCCGCAGTTGTTCGTCGGACAGCGCCTGGTAGGACTGCTCGAGCTCGTTGATGCGCGCGACCGTGGGACGCGCCTTTTCGAGGAACTTCTTGTAGTGCCGGCCGGAAAATCGCTTGAGCAGAAACGAAAACATGAAGGGGCCGAACGTTAGGAGCGCCCCCGGCCTTGGCAAACGACAAATCGCCCGGTCCATAGCAGGGGGCGCATCCCAGTTTTCGGACACAGGCAGCAAGCCGCCGCTTCGCCCACCGGCAGGCTGAGGCGGGATGCCTCAGCCACCTGCGCCCTTCGGCTGCTTCCAGTCGTGGACGAGGCAGCCTGCCCGCCGTAGCCTTTGGCGAAGGCGGGTCTCGCCTCGTGGATAGCCAGAAATTGGGATGCGCCCCATTGCAGGCTTGAGCCGCGCCCCGGTTCGTTTGCTGTCCCGGGTTTCACGTGCCGTCCCGCACCCTCACCGCCGCCTTCGCCGCCTGCCTCTTTGCGGTCATCGCCACCGCCAAGTGGGCGACCTTCGACCGCTACGGCTCGCCGATGCCGGACTGGGATCAGTGGGATGCCGAGGCAGTGGAGCTGTTCATCCCGTGGCACGGCAGCGACCAGTTTCTCACCCACCTGTTCAACCCGCACAACGAACACCGCGTTGTCCTCACCAAACTCCAGAATCTCGCCCTCGGCCTGCTCAACGGCCAGTGGGACTCGCGCCTGGAGGCCGTGACCAACGCCCTGCTGCACGCGCTGATCGCAGTCGGGCTCTGGCTGCTGGCCCGCCGGGCGCTGGCGCCAGGCTGGCAGGCGGGGGTGTGGGTGCTGCTGGTCGCGCTCTTCGGCCTGCCGGTCGCGTGGCAGAATGTGCTCGGCGGATTCCATTCGCAGCAATACTGGCTGGTGGGCCTCTCCCTGCTCGCGATCGCCGCCCTGCCGTTCTCCCGGGCGTGGACCGCCCGCTGGTGGCTCGGCGCCCTCGCCGCCGTGCTTGCGCTGGGCTCGATGGGATCCGGATTGCTCGCGGCGGCGGTCGCGCTGGTTGTCGCCGCCTGGCGGTGGCGGCGCGGCGAACTGGGCGCGCGCGACGCCGGACCCACCCTCGCGCTGGCCGCGGCGATCGTCGCCTTCGGGCTGGCAACCCGTGTCGAGGTCGAGTGGCACCAGAGCATGAAGGCGCAGACGGTGCACGACTTCGTGTTCACGATCGTGCACAGCCTGCAATGGCCCTGGCGGGACCAGCACTGGGCGGGTGCGGTGCTGTGGCTGCCGTGGGCGCTCGCCGCGGCGCGCGTGCTGGTCTCGCGCCCGATCACACCGCCACTGGCGGGACCGGGCGCCGGACCCGGACCCGACCCTCTGCACCCTCACACCGGCCCGATCCTCGTCGCGCTCGGAGGCTGGGTGCTCGTGCAACTCGCCGCCACGGCCTACGCCCGCGGGGCCGGCGCCGACTACCCGGCGTCGCGCTACATGGATACCCTGTCGTTCGGCGCCGCCGTCAACGCCCTCGCGCTCGGCTGGCTGCCCGTGCCACCCGCGCCACGCCGGGCACGGCGCCTCGGCCACCGGTTGCTGGTTGTCGCCTGGCTCGCCACCCTCGCCGGCGGGCTGCACCAACTGCTGGACGGCGTCTTCCGCTACGAACTCCCCGACGCCAAAAAATATTACGTGAAGGCCGAGGGACACATGCGCCGCTACCTGGCCACGAACGATCCGAAACACCTCGCGCATCCCGACATTCCCTTTCCCAGCGCCGAGGGTCTGGTCGAGCGTCTCGCGGTGCCCAGCCTGCGCGCGCTGATGCCCGTGCCCCTCCGCACGCCGCTGGCCCTCGATGCCCAGCCCCTGCCCAGCGAGGGCGCCTTCCGCGAAAACGACGCCCGCCGCGCCGACCCCGACGCCCCGCCCCGCAACGGGCTCTCGCCGGCCACCGCGCCGCTCGACTACACCCCCACCTGGGGCAGCCACGGTCCGGGCCTCACCGGCGCCCGCCTCACCGGCGAGTGGCGCAGCCGCCCCCTCGCCCCGCCGACCCTCGCCTGGCTGCGGTTCGAAACCGCCGGCCACCTCGGGCAGCCCGGCGTCTCGCTCGAACTCCGCGCCGCATCCGACGACGCGCTCCTCGCCACCGTCCAGCCCTCGCGCGTGCCGGGCGACGCCTGGCGGAGCGTCCATCTGCCAGCCCCGCGGGTGCCGTTCGTGATCGCCGCCCGTGATCAGGACCCCGACCGCTGGCTCGCGTTCAGCGGACCGATCGAGATGGGGCGTCTCTCGTACTGGGCCTGGCAGGCGGTGAAACACGCCCGACTGCTGCTGCTCCTCAGCGCCGGCGCATGTCTCGTCGTCGCCTGCACCGCGCTGATCACGGCGCGTCGTCGCTCCGCGCCTTCCCGGTAGGAATTCCTTGTCGGCGAGGCCCGCCTGCGCGAACACTGCCGGATTCGCATGAAGTTCCTGTCTCCCACGGCATTGCTCGTCGCCGCGCTCCTCAGCGCCGTCGCGGCCCTGCCGTTTCTGCCCGCCGCACGGATGGGAGCCGATCGTTTCGTGCTCGAAGCGCGCGTCACAAGCGCCGTCGCCACCCTCCTGCAGGTCTTCTACGACGACGGGGGTGGTTTTCGTGCAGCGCTCGCCGCCGAAGCCGCCATTCCCGCCAGCGCGACCCCGGTGGCCGTTCGCCTGCCGATCCCGCCCGGCACCTATCCCACGCTGCGCCTCGATCCACCGCCCAACGGCGGCCGGGTCGACCTTTACTCCCTGCGCATCCTCGACCGCAACGGCCGGCTCCTCGTCGAGATTCCGTCCGATTGGATCCGCGCCGCGCAACAGGTCCGGACCGCCCATTTCGACGGCGAAAAGATCATCATCGAATCCGCACCGGGCAGCGACGACCCGCAATTGCTGGTTGCGCCGCCGCAACCGCTGGTGGTCCACCCCGACTGGCGCGACTACCTCCGCGATCTTCCCGTGCGCGCGCTCGCGATCTTCGCCGGTCTCGCGCTCGCACTGGCCGCTGCCGACCGCCTGCCCCGCGCCCGCACCGCGCTCGGCCGCGTCGTTCGCACGCTGGCCGGACGGCCCGGACGGGCCGTGCTCGCCGCCGCCGCGTGCGGGGTGGTCGCCAGCACCTACCCGGTCATCTTCCTCGGCAAGAGCTTCGTCTCACCCAACCTCGGCACGACCCTGCTCTACGACGCGTTTCCCACCGTGCCCGGCGACCGTTCCACCGAGACGACGGACGTGAAGCTATCCGACATCGGCGCGATCATGTGGCAGCACGTGCCGTTTTCGATGATGCAGCATCGCGCCCTGCGCGAGGGCGAACTGCCGCTCTGGAACCGCTACAACGCCCTGGGCGTGCCGCTGCTCGCCCAGGGCCAGTCGATGTTCGGCGACCCGGTGCACCTGCTCGTCGTCGCCGCCAACGGCGCTGCCTGGGCCTGGGACCTGAAATACCTGCTCGCCAAGTGGCTTTTCGCCGCCGGCCTCGGGCTCACCGTGCTCGCGCTCCTGCGGGAGCAGCGGACCAGAGACTTTGCGACTCTGGGACTTGGAGACTTGGGGACATCCCGGCAGCCTGCGACGGACACCGATTCCCAGCCTCACAGTCCCAAGGTCCCCGGGTCCCAAAGTCCCCTGCTTCCGGCCGCGCTCGTCGCCGCCGTGACGCCGTTCATCGGATTCTTCCTCTATCGCGTCAACCACCCCGCCTTCTTCAGCCTGTGCTACGCACCCTGGCCGCTGTACTGCCTCGTGCGACTCGCCCTGACGCCGCTCGCCCACCGCCGGGCGCTCACCGGATGGTCGCTCGGACTGGTCGTCTCCAACCTCGCGCTGATGAACAGCGGCACGGTGAAGGAGGCCTACATGCTGCTCGCCTGCCTCAACTTTTCCGGCGCCTGCGTGGTGGCGATCCGGGCGGAATCGTGGCGCGAACGCCTGGCGAAGTTTGGCACCCTGCTCTGGTTCGGCCTGCTCTTCGCGCTCCTCACCACGCCGATCTGGGCGACGTTCCTCGGCACGCTCAAGCAGTCGTACACCGGCTACAACGCCATGAGCGCCTACCAGATCCAGCCGTCGCTCCTGCTCGGCGTGTTCGACGAGATCTTCTACCGCCCCCTGATGAGCCGGGATCAGGTGTTCAGCCCGTCGCTCAACTTCCTGCTCCTGCTCGGCCTGCTTTACTGGCTCGCCACCCTGCGCCTCCACTTTGCTGACCGCGCCGCGATCGCCCTCGCCGCCAGTTCGCTCGTGCCGCTGGCGCTGGCCTTCGGGCTGGTGCCGCCGACCTGGATTGTGACCGTGCCCTTCCTCGGCAATGTCGCCCACCTCGACAACACCTTCTCCTGCGCGCTCCTCGTGCTGTGGTCGGTGCTCGCGGGCCTGGGCTTCGCCGCGGCCGCCCGCCGGCTCGGAACCCGCGCCGGGCGGCAGGATCTCGTGATCGCCGGACTGCTGCTGGGCGCCCTCGTGTTCGGATGGATCGCATTCCGGCAGGCCGCGCACCGCCCGATTCACGGGCCGATCTTCACCGTGCATCCGCCCGGACAGGTTCTGGCGATCTCGCCGTTCATCTGGCACTACCTCCTTTCGCTCCTGCTGGCCGCCGTCGCGCTGGCCGTCACCCTCCACACCGCCGCCGCGCGCGGCGCCTTCACCGCCGCGCGCGGCCTGCTCGCGCTCGGCTGCGTCGTCGTGCTGATCTGGCGCCACGGGATGCACGGCCGCGCGGTCGGATTCGACGACTTCACCTCCCGTCCGACCCCCCGCGCCAGTTTCCACGGTCGCTCCGCCGCCATCGACGCCGCCCGCGAGGGCCACGCCCGGGAGCCCGCCCGCGGTTTCGGCCTGCACAGCAACTTCTTCCCGGGCTGGACCGGCGTCCACGGGCTCGAAGGTATCCACGGTCCCGATGCGCTGGTGAACCCGTACGTGCGCGAACTGCTCGGCTCCTCCGGCATCGAGCGCCTCTGGGACTGGCGGTTTTACGCCGAGCCAAAGGACCTCGGCCACGTCCGGCCCTTCTTCGACGCGCTCAACGTCCGCTATTACTTCGATCTCGCCAGCGATCAGGGCGCGCTGGGCCGCTCCCTCCGACTCGTGCGCGCCGCCGATCTCGACGTTTACGAGAGCCCGACCGCCTGGCCGCGCGCCTTCTTCACCGACCGCATCGACGGCTACGAACACCCGGCCGACCTGGTGACGAAAATTCGCGCCCGCGCCGGCCGGCCCTTCGCCGCCGTCCAGAACCGCGACGGCGCGACGCAGTCGGCCGTCGCCGGCCTGGCGCGCGGCGACGGTGCCACCGCCACGCCGGCCACGCACTATCGCCTGCGGGAAAACTCCACTTCGTTCGTCGTCTGCGCCAGCGGCCCGGGCGTCATCGTGCTCACCGAGGCCTGGTGGCCGGGCGACTTCCGGGCGGACCTCAACGGCCGCGATCTGCCGGTGGTGCGCATCAACCACGCCTTCCAGGGGGTGGTGGTCGACGCCGCCGGCGAGTACCGCGTGACCTTCCGCTACTGGCCCCGCCACTTCACCCGCCACCTCACCTTGGGCGCGATCGGCCTGCTGCTGCTGGCGGCCTCCGCCCTGCTGGCCTGGCGCGCCCCTCCTTTCCCTGCATGAGCATACCGGCCTGCCGCGCCTGCGGCTTCCCCTACACCACCCTGCGCGGACGCAAGCGCGGCCGGTTCATCCCCCGGGACTTCGAGTTCCACGAATGCCCCGAGTGCGGCCTGCTGTTTGTGGAGCCATTCTCGGGCTTCGAGATTTACAACGACGCCTACTACCGGGGCGCCGGACCCGATCCGTACGTCGACTACGAGGCGGAATACCGCGACTGGCGCCGCAGCGACCGCCTGCTCGAGTTCGAGGATCTGTTCCGCCTCGCCGGAGAGCGACTGCCGGCGGCAACGATCAAAGATTTAAGGGACCAGGGGACCAAGGGACCAAGGGACTTTGAGGCCAGGGGACTGCGGGATCGGGCGGCCATCGACGAGTCTGCTTCCGGTTCTGGCTCCTCCTCTCCCACTCTCCCCCTCCCCTCGTCTCCCCCTCTCCGACTCTCCGTCTCTCCCTCTGCCGATCCGTTGCGCTGGCTCGACTTCGGCTGCGGGGCCGGAGCCTTTCTCAAGTACCTCCGCGAACGCGGCCACCTCGCCGGACGCCCGCTCGAGCTCACCGGCCACGACGTCGGCTCCTACGCCGAACTCCTCCGCACCCAGGACGGATTCCGCATCCTCGACCTCGAGACCCTCGCCGCCGAGCCCGGCGCCTCCTTCGACGTCGTGAGCATGATCGAGGTGATCGAACACCTGCCCGACCCGCGCGCTCCGCTGCAGTTGATCTCCCGCCTGCTGCGCCCCGGCGGCCTGCTGCTGCTGACCACGGGCAACCTCGACTCACCCGTGGCGCGCCGGCAGGGCATCCACTACCGCTACTGCGCCCCGGAGATCCACGTCAGTCTCTTCAACCCGCGCTGCCTCAGCCAACTCTACCGGAGGGCGGGCCTCGAGCCCTGGTCCGTGCGCTACCAGGGCGCGGTGCGGTTCAAGGTGCTGAAGACCCTGCGCCATCACTCGCTGCTCCGCACCCTCGCCGCCACCGCCCTCACCGTGCCCGCCGTCGTGCGCCTGATCGACTGGCTCTACGGCGTCTCGGCGATGCCTTGCGCCGTGAAACCGCGGCCACCAACCTGACCGCAACGTCAGCTTCCTCCGTTTCCATGCCGTCGCAACCGTTCCCGTCGATCTCGTCCGGCGTCCTGTCGGTCGTGGTGCCGATCTACAACGAGGCAGCCACGGTCCGCACCGCCCTTGATGCGATCCTTGCCAAGGAAGTCGCGGGCTGGACCCTCGAAATCATCCTCGTGGAAAGCAATTCCACCGACGGCACCCGCGAGATCGTGCTCGGCTACCGCTCCCACCCGCGGGTGAAACTCCTGCTCGAGGATCGCCCGCGCGGCAAGGGTCATGCCGTCCGCGCCGGCTTCGCCGCCGCCACCGGCGACGTGATCCTGATCCAGGACGCCGATCTGGAGTACGATCTCAACGACTACGACGTGCTCCTCGCGCCGCTGGCGGCCGGGCGGCAGTCCTTCGTCCTCGGTTCGCGCCACGGCGAGGGCGGCTGGGCGATCCGCAAGTTCTCCGACCAGCCGCTGCAGGCCCTGCTCCTCAACAGCGCCCACTGGGGCTTCACGCTCCTCATCAATGTCACCCTCGGCGTCTGGCTCCGCGATCCGTTCACGATGTACAAGGTCTTCCGGCGCGACTGCCTCCAGGGTCTCACCTTCGAGTGCAACCGCTTCGACTTCGACTGGGAACTGCTGATCAAGCTCATCCGCCGCGGCCACCGCCCGATCGAGATTCCCATCAGCTACAAGTCGCGCTCGTTCAAAGAAGGGAAGAAGATCTCGATGGTGCGCGACCCGATCACGTGGCTCTGGGCGCTGGCCCGCTTCCGGTTCGCGCGGTTGTAGCGCCCGTCGCGCATGCGCCTGCTGGTTTCCGCTCTCGTCCTGTGCGCGGCGTTGTATGCGGCGATGCACGCGTCGCTGCGCATCGGCCCCGCCTTCACCGGACTCGCCGCCACGACCGAGGGGCAGTTCACCGAAGGCGCCGGCTGGTTCGAGGGCGAACCGTTCGTCACCGCCCACCCCGTGCGCACCTGGGGTTCGTGGAACGGCTCCGACGAACACACCGGCCGCGTCGCAATCGGCCCCTTCCCCGCGCCGGCCCACCTGCGGTTCGCCGTCAGCGGCTACCCACCCTACCCGGGCAACACCCTGCGCCTGGAAAACGTCGCCACCGGAGAACACCTCGCCCTGCAACCGCCCGCCATCGGCGAACGCTGGCGCGTGATCGACCAGACGCTGCCCGCCGCCTGGCGCGGACAGCCCATCCGCCTCGTGGCCCTCGACGAAGCCCGCGTCCTCGGCGGCTGGCTTGGCCTCACCGAGCCGATCCGCGGCGGCGTGGGCGACGGCGCCGCCGGCCTCTGGCTCAGCTTCGCCGCCTGGGCGATCAACGGCGTGCTCCTCGGCCTGCTCGGGTCCGCCGCGCTCCGCCTGCTCGCGCCGCGTCGCCTCGCCCCGGCCCCGTGGCTGCCGTTGCTCGCCTTCGGCGCCGTCGCCCTCCTCGGCGCGCTCGTCTTCTGGGCCTGGTTCGCCCACCCGCGCGTCGGCGCCGCCACCTCGATTCTCCTGCTGCTCGCCGCCGTCGTCGTGCACGCCCGCACCCGCGCCCCCGACGCCGGCACCCGCGCCGAAACTGCCGCGGTCGTGCGCCTGCTCGTGCTGATCGGCGGTTTCTACCTGGCGCTGCTGCACCTGCTGCCCTCCTCGCTCGACTTCTATCACCTCGCCGCCAACCGCTTCCGGCCCACCCTGCCCTCCGACAACGAACTGCCGTTCGACGTGGCCCACCGCCTCGCGGCCGGCGAACCGCTGCGCCGCGCCGGGGCCGACTGGCTGTCAAGCGATCGCCCCCCCCTGCAAAGCGGCTGGCAACTGCTGACCTGGCCGGTCCTCGCCGCGCTCGATCTCCCTCCGCGGGCCGGCAGCGGCACCGCGGCGGTCTGGCTGCAACTCGGCTGGGTGGCGGCCGCCTACGGGCTGCTGCGGGCGCTGCGCCTCGGTCGCGGCCCTGCCGGAGCCTGGGTCGCCGTCCTCTCACTGAGCGGGTTCCTCCTGCAAAACACGGTCTATACCTGGCCCAAGCTCTCCGCCGGTGCCTTCGCCGCCGGTGCGTTCGGCCTCTGGGTGCTTGCCCCGGCCGCCGACACCGCCACCCGCCGGCGCCACGTGCTTGCCGGCGCCGCGCTCGCCGGGCTCGCCTGGCTCTCGCACGGCGGCGTCGCGTTTTCCTTCCTCGCCCTCGCGCCCTGGCTGCTCCGGCGCGCCCTCCGCGGCGAGGCGCCGCACTGGGCGCGCGCCGCGCTGGTGTTCGCCGCCCTCGCCCTGCCCTGGCTCGCGTATCAAAAGTTCTACGACCCGCCGGGCAACCGCCTGCTCAAGTGGCACCTCGGCGGCCAGATCCCCAAGGATGACCGCGGCACCTGGCAGACCCTCCGCGAAAACTACGCCGCCCTGCCGCCGGGCCGCGCCGGGGAAAACCGGCGCCGCAATTTCGCCCTGCAGATCGACGGCCGCTGGGCCTCGCTGCTCGAATTCGACGCGGCCGGCGCCACCGACCGGCGCAACCAGGAGTTCTTCCTCGCCGGCCGCGCCCTCACCTGGTGGGCGTTCGGCCTGCTGCTGCTGCCCCTGGTCTGGCGGCGCACCACCGCCGCCCCCGCGCGCGGCGGCGCCGACGCCGGCGCCAGCCTCGGAGCGGAGGCCGGAGCGGTCCCCGGGATGCGCCCGCATCTCGCCCTGCTGGCCTGGATCGCCGGCACGGTGGTCGTCTGGTGCCTCCTGATGTTCGAGGGCGGCCAGGCCGTCGTCCACCAGGGTTCCTACGCGATGATGCTCGGTGCCCTGACACTGCTCTCCGCCTGGTTTGCCTGGGCGGGGCGCGCCTGGCTGCCGGTTGT
>CAZDGC010000007.1:0-112357 GCA_964504885.1 uncultured Opitutus sp. | reverse complement strand
TTGCACCGGCGCCGGAGCGCCGCCAGCATCCCGGCCCGACACCGTCACGCATGAAGCCGCCTCCTCTGCTCCTCACCGTTTTCTGCGCATTACTCGCCCCGGTCCTCCGGGCGGCGGACCGAAATCCGGCCGTGCCCACCGATCGGCCGGTGACGTACGAGGCCTTCGGCGCGGTCGGCGACGGCAAAGCCGACGACCTCCCCGCCATCGTCGCGGCGCACGCGTTTGCCAACACCCACGGACTACCGGTCAAGTCCCGCCCCGACGCGACCTACCATCTCGGACGCCGCGCCCTCACCGCGGTCGTCGCCACCGACACCGATTGGGGCACGTCCAAGTTCATCATCGACGATCGCGACGTCGAGAATCACCGCCTTTCCCTCTTCGCCGTGCGCTCCCTGCTGGAACCGGTGAAGCTGTCGATTCGCCGCCTCACCCGCGACCAGCGCCAGCTCGACGTCCGCCCGCCGCGCGATTGCTGGGTGCTGGTGGAGAGCAGCCGCCGCCGCGTCTACATCCGGCGCGGCCTCAACCAGAACAAGGGAACGCCACAGCGCGACTGTTTCATCCTGCGGCGCGACGGCACCATCGAAGGCGCCATCGATTGGGATTACGATCCCGTCACGCGCGTCGAGGCCCGCCCGATCGACGAGCGGCCGCTGGTGATTCGGGGCGGCGTGTTCACCACCCACGCCAACCGCATGAAGCAGGAAAAGGGATACAACTACTGGTCGCGCAACATTTCCATCCAGCGCTCCCACACCATCGTCGAGGGCCTGACCCACCACGTCGTCGGCGAGGGCGACACCGGCCACCCCTACGGCGGATTTATCGCGGTCAGCCGCTGCGCCAACGTCACGCTGCGCGACTGCTTTGTCTCCGGTCACAAGACCTACCGCACCATCGGCTCCGCCGACAAACCCGTGAGCATGGGCACCTACGACCTGAGCGCGAACGAGGTGGTCAATTTTACGATGATCGGCTGCCGGATGGACAACATCTGCGACCCCACGCGCTGGGGCGTGATCGGCACGAACTTCTGCAAGAACATCCTGCTGGAGAACTGCACGCTGTCGCGGATGGACACACACCAGGGGGTATCCGGCACCTACACGATCCGCGGGTGCACGCTCGGCCATGCCGGCCTCAACGCGATTGGCCGCGGCACCTTGACGGTCGAGAACTCCACGCTGAACGGGCGATCGCTGATCAGCCTGCGCGGCGACTACGGCAGCACCTGGGAGGGCACGGTGGTGATTCGCCACAGCCGCTGGATCCCCGGCTGCGGCGCGGCGATCCAGCCGCATCTGCTTGCGGCGAGCAACGACGGGCAGCACGACTTCGGCTACCCGTGCTTCATGCCGCGGGAGATCCTCATCGACGGCCTGGTGATCGACGACCGCAACCACCCCAAGAACTATGCGGGGCCGTACCTCTTCACTGATCCCGACGGCCGGGAGCCCGCCGCCGCGGCGCGGCCGTTTCCGTACCGGCTGACCGAGCAGGTGACGCTGCGCAACGTGACCACGACGAGCGGGCGGAAAGTCCTGACCTCGCCGGACGCCGCCTTCAACGCCCGCGTGCGCGTGGTGGCGAAGTGAGGCGGCGTCGGGCAGCGGGCGTTTCCGGAGGGCGGCGCACGTCGGCGCCGCGGTAGCCTCACGACGGGCGTAGCCGCGTGGGAGCGGAGCGACCACGTGGTCCCACGCCCGACCACGCTTTCGCTGCGCCCAGGCGCGGCTACGGTGCTGCCTGCGGCTTGCGAGCTTGCGGGTCCGGGTCCTGGCCGCTCGACGCCGTCGGCGATCCCTCCCCCGCCTCAGCTTATCGAGTGCAGGCCGATCAGGTTGCCCTCGGTGTCGTGCACGAGGGCGATGAAGCCGTACTGCCCGATGGAGAACTTTTCCCGGAAGACCTTGCCGCCGTGTTGCGCGGCGCGCGCGGCTTCCTCGGCGCAGTCGACGCACGAGAAGTAAACCATCGTGCTGCCGCCCGACGGCACGCCCGGCGCCTGCACCAATGCGCCCGTCGTACCCGGGAGTTCGAAGTTCATCGGAAAAGCGAGCATGGTGATGCCCGGGCTCTCGAGCGCGGTCAGTTGCACCTGGAACGTGCCTTCGTAGAAGGCCCGGGCGCGGGCCATGTCCTGGACGTAGAGTTCGAACCAGCCGACGGGATTGTGTTGGGGAGTGAGCATGGGGAAGCAGGGGTGGGTTGGGTGGGAAACCGGGCGGGAGGCCGCGGCGCCGGGGTGGGCGCCCGGCGAGCGGAGCACGTTTGCCGGCGGCCGGCCAGACTGTTTCCGTGCGAGGGTGCGAAGTGGGTGCGGATGCCGGGTGGCGGCATTTCCGCGTACATCCCGCGGCACGCGCAGCGGGCCACGCTCCTGGCGGGTCGGCCGGGTTGGATCGCCGTGCGAGAGGCCGGGCCGCCAACCGGAAGCTGCGCCCCAAGCCTTTTCTTCCCCGGCGCGGACTTGTCTCCGTCGCGGGAAGACGCACGCTTCGTGCCGATGGACACTCGCAGCATCAGCATGGTCGCGCCGGGCAGGCGGAGCGGAATTCCCTGCATTCGCGGGCGGTGAGTCACCGGGCAGGACGTCTTCGGCGCGGCCTGATGCTACTTCTTCACGGGGAGGCCGCCGGAGTGCACGGTGGCCGGGGATCCGGCCGGAAATGCGGCGGGGGCCGCGCGCTCGCATGAAAGATCTCCTGCGCGATCCCCGCGTGGTGCGGCTCCTGGTGGCGAACACCTGCAGCGCGATTGGCACGGGCATCACCGTCTTCGCCGTGCCGTGGCTGCTTGTGCACCAGCCGGGCGGCAACGAGGCCTACCGCTGGGCGACCATCGGCACGACCCTCGCGCTGTTCGTCGTCGCACCCTACTACGGCGCCTGGGTCGACGCCCATTCGCGCAAGACCGCCCTGCTGCTGAGCGACGTCTGGGGCCTGCTCACGACGGCGGCCATGACGGGGCTTGCCCTGGCGCTGGGCGGCTTCGGCCAGGCCACCCTCGTGGCCACCTACTTCGCCGGCATGATGTATTATACTCTCCACTACCCGGCGAAGTTTGCGCTGATCCAGCAGATGTTCGACCGCTCGCAGTATCAGTCGCTCATCGGCCTGATCGAAATTCAGGGCCAGACGGCGATGATGATCGCCGGTGGCGTCGCCGGTCTATTGGTGGACCGCGTGCCGCTCTGGACCCTGCTGCTCGCCAACAGCGGCACCTACATCGCCAGTTTCCTCGTGCTCCGCACCCTGCCGTACGCCGCCTCCCACCTCGTCGCCCGGTCCGGTCCCGGCGCTCCCGCCGCCGCGCCGGCTCCCGGACGCTCGGTCTGGCGCGGCGTCGCCGATGGCTGGCGCTGGTTGCGCGAGCGCCCGCGGCTGGCGGTGTTTTTCACCTGCTCGCTGATGCCGTTCATCGTCCTGATGGCGGCCAATTACCTCTTCCCGATCTATGTCGCGCAGACGTTGCAGGTCAGCGCGGTGTATTTCGCCGGCGGCGAAATCACCTTTGCCCTCGGCGCGATCCTCGCGGGCTTCCTCCTGCCGCGGTTGATTGGCGAACACAGCGCGGCCGCGACCATCCCCGGCACCATGCTTGTCTTCCTGGCCGGGCTGCTGCTCCTCATCGCCGTGCGCCTTCCGCTCGTCTACCTGGTCGCCGGCGCCCTGATCGGCTTTGGCAACGCCGGCTGCCGTGTCGCCCGCAGCGCGCTCCTGCTGCATGTCGTGCCCAACGAGGTCATGGGCCGCGTCGGCGGCTTTTACCAGGTCTTCGACCGCATCCTCCGGACCGCGCTCGTGATGTCCCTCGCCATCATCGACACCCAGGGTCCGCCCGCCGGCTTCCTGCTGCTCACCGTCGTGTTCCTGCTCGCCTTCGCCGGCGTGCTTCGCACCCGCGACACGGTCCGGCCGGGGGCGCGGGCATAGGCGGCCGGTCCAACGGCGCCGTCGCGCAGGGCGACCGCCTCGCCGGCCGGGGGGGCGATCGCCCGCGGCGCTAAGGCCGCGCCCCCCCCCGCCCCCCGGCCCCCAGCCATGCCACGACCCCGCCCCGCGGCCCCCCCTCTGCCCCCATGCTCCGCGCGCTCTTCTTCGACTTCGACGGCCTGATCCTCGACACCGAGACGCCGCTGATCGACGCCTATGCCGCGGTGCATGCCGTCCATGGCGTGGCGTTCGACCGGGCGCGCTTCCTCCACGGTGTCGGCCACGCGGATTATTCGTTCGATCCTTGGCACGGCTTCAGCCCGCACGCCGACCGCGCGGACCTCGAACTCCAGCGCCGGGCCGCCAAGGAGAAGATCATCCTTGCCCTGCCGCCCCTCCCCGGCGTGGTCGCGCTGATCGATGCCGCGCATGAAGAGGGCCTGCGCACCGCGGTCGTCTCCAACTCCCCGCACTCGTGGGTCGACGCCCACCTGCAGCGGCTCGGGCTCTTCGAACGGTTCGAGTTCATCGCCTGCCGCGAGGATGCCGCGTCGCCGAAGCCCGAGCCGGACCTGTACCGGCTCGCGTTGAACCATTTCGGGCTGCGCAGCGGCCGCGAGGCGGTCGCCTTCGAGGACTCGCACACCGGCTCGCTCGCCGCCCGCCGCGCCAACCTCTGGACCGTCGCCGCACCCAACGAATCCACCGCCCACCACGATTTTTCCCACGTCGACTGGCTGGTCGCCTCGCTCGCCGAAGTGGACTTGCCCAAGTTGCGCCGCCGCTTTGCAAGCGCGTAACCCCTCGCCGTGCGGTTCGTCGGGCGTCTGATCCCTCTCTGCTCCTTCCTTCCCCTCCGCCATGAAACCAA
This sequence comes from uncultured Opitutus sp., assembly GCA_964504885.1. Classification (GTDB taxonomy): domain Bacteria; phylum Verrucomicrobiota; class Verrucomicrobiia; order Opitutales; family Opitutaceae; genus ER46. Next base: position 107,545 of record CAZDGC010000007.1, on the reverse strand, counting down.
CCCGCCCCTTCGCTGCCCTGCTCCTCGCGTTCGGCCTCGCCGCCCCGCTCGGCGCCTCCATCCCGGCCCGCCCCAACGTCCTCTTCATCGCCGTCGACGACCTGCGCGACTGGGTCGGCTACTTCGGCCACAACCCGCAGTCCAAGACTCCCAATTACGACCGGCTGGCCCGCATGGGGACGTCGTTCACCCGCGCCTACTGCGCCTCGCCGTCGTGCAACCCCTCGCGCGCCGCCCTGATGTCCGGCCTGCGGCCGTCCACGTCCGCCGTCTACGAGAACAACATCGACTACCGGCCGCTGATTCCGCCGGAAAAGATGCTCACCACCGCCTTCCGCAACGCGGGTTACTACGTGCACGGCGCCGGCAAGATTTACCACGGTTCGTACCCGCGATTGAGCGAGTGGGATGACTTTCTGGCCCGCGAGGGCGGCTATCCGCGCGTGCCCGCGGGCCAGAGCGACGGCGTCGGCGGCATCAAGTTCGCCCCGCTCGACTGCCGGGACGACGAGATCCCCGACTGGCACATCGCCGACTACGGCATCGCCTCGCTGCGGAAGAAACACGACAAACCCTTCTTCCTCGCCGTCGGCTTTCACAAGCCGCACATGCCGTGGAACGTGCCGCGGAAGTGGTTCGATCTCTTCCCGCTCGCGAGCATCAAGCTGCCACCGTACCTCGAGGACGACCTGAAGGACGTCCCTCCGGCCGGCATTCGCATGGCCCGCCCCGAGGGCGACCACGCGGCCATGTTGCAGTCCGGCCGCTGGAAGGAGGCCGTGCAGGCCTACCTCGCGACCATCGCTTACTGCGACATGAACCTCGGCCGCCTGCTCGACGCCTTCGAGAAGTCCCCCTACCGGAATAACACGATCATCTGCCTCTGGGGCGACCACGGCTGGCACCTCGGTGAGAAACACCACTGGCGGAAGTTCACCCTCTGGGAGGAAGCCAACCGCGCGCCCTTCATGTGGGTCGTGCCCGGTCTCACCAGACCGAATACGATCTGCGACCGCACCGTCGACTTCATGAGCATCTTTCCGACGCTCACGGATCTTTGCGGCATCCCCACGCCGAAGCACAACGAGGGCGTCAGCATCAAGGCGCTCCTCGCCAACCCGCAGGCGCGATGGGAGATCCCCGCGGTGACCACCTACCGCTTCAAGAACCACACCGTGCGCACCCCGGAGTGGCGCTACATCCGTTACGCCAATGGCGACGAGGAGCTCTACGATGAGGTCAAGGATCCCAACGAGTGGACCAACCTCGCCGCGAAGCCCGGGTTCGCCGCGAAGAAAGCCGAGCTGGCCCGCCACCTCCCGAAATCCGACGCCCCCGACATCGACGGCGCCGCCCGCGAGGAGAAGAAGGGCGGCGGCCGGAAGAAGAACAGGGGCGAGTAGGGTGATCTAGCCCGGAAGCTTCGTTCCGAGGAGAACAGCCGGGTTTCCTGTCCGCCGCAGCCTCGGCGAAGGCGGAATCCCGCGAAGAAGCGGGATGAGACCCAACGCGGCTCGAGGCCGCAACCCAAGGTGCCGGAAGCCCCGAGTGGTTCTTCGTTCTCGTAATCGTTCCTCGTTCTCGACCCGATAACGATAACGAGAACGAGGAGGTCGTCGTGGATTGGTACGAAGGGGATCAATCGCAGCACGCTCCCCGCCTCTTCGCGGCATGAAGCCGCTCCCCCTCTCCGGTTGTCGCTCTGAGGGGAGCCTCGCTCAGTACGACCAGGTGGTGGTGAAGCGGAATTCGCGCGGGGTGACGAGGTCGTAGCGGCTGTAGGCCAGCCCGCGTCCGCCCGGGAGCATGAAGCCGTCCGGCGCGGTCGCGCCGGTGGCGATGCGCACGGGAAGGACGTCGGTTTCGTCGAGGACGTTCGCAATGTTGAGCTGAAAACGCACGCGGCCGGGCAGGCCCTCGAACCGGCGCGTGTAGGCGAGCATCACGTCATTGGAGGTGAGGGCACTCCCGCGGACCTCCCCCCCGCTCGAGTTGCTGCCGATCACGTTGGGGGATCGCCAGCGCCACCCGCCCCCGATCGTGAGGCCGCGGAATCGCCCCTCCCGGAAATCGTAGGCAGTGAACAGGCTCACCTTGTGCGGGCGCAGCCCCCAGCGCTTCTCCTCCTCGTCGCGTTCGGCGTTCATCGTGTCGACCAGATTGAAGATCTCCTCCGCGACCGTCAGTCCGTTGGAAGTGGTCAGGAGCGCCGCGTCCGCCTGCGGGTGCTGCCCCGCCAGATCGAGCCAGCGGGCGACGGTCTTGCCGGACTCGTAGGCGTTGCGATCGATCACAAAGCGGCCGCCGGCATCCTGGCGCACGCCTTGCACGAGGCGGCCGTCCTGGATCTTCAAGCCGTACCACTGGATGATTTCCGCCGCGACATTGCGGCGCTTGAAATCGGTGTGGGAATAGTTGGCGACCAGGCGCCAGTTGCGGGTGAGGTTGGCCACCACGCGCGCCTCATAGCCGGTCGAGACGGCGTCCGAGGCCGCGGCGGTTGCGGGCGGATTCAACGCGGCGTCGATGGGCGCCCAGGAGGCCGCCGAATAAGGGAGGCCGGTCCCGACGAGCACGCCTTCCAGCGCGTCCGAGACCCGCGTGTTGCGGCCCGGGGCGCCGGCGAGGCCGTTGGTGGTGATGCGGCCCTGCTCCGTCGTTTCGAAATAGACCACCTTGGCGTGCAGGCGGCCCCCGAGCAGGTCGAAGCCGAGCCCGTAGTCGACGCCCTTGCCCTTGGACGGCGGCGCGAGGTTGCCATCGGGGAAGATTTTCCGTGTGAACGACGGCGTGCCCTGGTTCGAGGAGCGGTTGGCGATCAGCGACAGCCACTTGGTGGCATGGAAAACGCCGCCCAGGGTCTCCGTGCGCCCGGTGGCGCTGGTGGTGCGGCTCTTGCCCCGGTCGCGATCGACGACGTCGCCGACGATCGGGTCATTGTAATAGCCGAACTCGATCACGTCGACCTTGTCCTCGCGGAGGCCGAAGGTGGTGACGAGGCGGTCGTTCAGGAAGTAGCTCTGGGCCACGCCCAGCAGGGAGGAAACCTCCTGCGCGCCGCCGCTGTTGTTCGCGCCGGCGACCTCATTGGCCCAAGCGAGGGTGTACTCGCGGCCGTCAAATGGGATGACCTTCGGGAGTGAGCGCCAGTCGCCGACCCGGTAGGTGGCCCAACTGCCCTCGGTGAGGTAATTGCGGACGGTGATGCGGTTGTTGGCGTTGTTGGGGGTGGCGTTGTAGGGGCGGCCGGCGAAGGCGAGCCACGAGTTGGCGCGCACGGAAGACTGCTCCGACTCCGAGGCCATCGCGGCGAAGCGGTGCCGGCCAAACCACTGCGACTTCGTGTTGAGGGTGTAGGACGCCGCGAGGCGCGTCTCGCGAATGTCGCTTGCATTGATGTCGCGCCGCCAGTTGCCGTCGTAGTAGAGGCGGCCGGCGTAGGGGTTGGGGCGGCCACCCACGCCGAGGGTGGTGTTGGGGTCGCCGCGCAACGTGGGATCGGTGCCGGTCATCAGCGTCACCTGCGCGCGCGAATACTGGTAATTGTGGCCGAGGTTGAAAGCGAGGGAGCGGGTGGCCTGCCAGTCGGCGGTGAAGGTGGCGTTGCGCAGTTGCTGCAGGCGCTGCATGCCGGGGCCGGCGGCGTTGACGTTGTCGGGGTAGAGACGGGAGTCGCGGACCTTGAGGGCCGACGCCGTGACGCCCGGGGTGCCGTCGGGCGCGCGGACGGCGCTGTTGTTGTACGTGCCGGTGAGAAAGGCGCCGATGCCGTCGAAGACCGTGCCGTCGTTTTCGATGAAGATGGCGCGGCGGTTGTTGCCGGTGCGGTTGCCGTCGCGGGCGGTGACGCCGAGGGCGATCATGGCGGCGTTGGGCACGGTGTTGTTGGGGGTGAAGGTGACCGCGCCGACCCCGCGGGCCTCGCGGTTGTCGTACCAGGCGAGGGCCTGGTCGGTCTCGACGGTGTTGCGGATGACGGCGTTGAGGTCGCGGCCGACTTCGCCCATCGCGGTGAGCTTCAGGGTGCGGATCGGCCGGAAGCTGACGGAGCCGAAGATCCGTTTTTTGTCGCGAAAATCGAAGGCGCGCCAGCCGCCGCTCTCCTCGTGCAGGCCGGCCACGGAGATGGCGAGGCGGTCGCGCAGGAGCACCTTGTTGGCGTCGAGCTCGAAGCGGCTGCGGGCGAAGGAGCCGCCGCCGTAGCGAACATTGGCCTGGTCGCGCCCGAAGGCCGCGACTTTCGACGTCTGGTTGATGAGCCCGCCCGGGGAGGCGAGGCCGAAGAGGATGCTGTTGGGGCCGCGGTTGTCCTCGTAACGGCCGACCCGATACGGATCGGTCGGGGTGATGCTGAGGAAATAATCCATGCCGAGGCTGGCGGACGCGCCGCGGTTGAGCACGGTCTGAGTGATGCTCTGGGCGTTGATCGTGGGGTTCTGCCCGAAGCCGGCCTGGTTTTCGTTGGTGTTGATTTCCGCGTTGACCGAGTAGGCGAGCAGTTCGCTGACGTCGGTGATCGCGAGGTCGTCCAGGAACTCCTTGGTGAAGACCGACACCGAGCCGGCGGTGTCGCGCAGGGAGGTGTTGAGGCGGCTGCCGGCCAGGGTGTTTTCGGCGAAGTAGCCGGTGTCCTTGTCGGTCGTGACGGTGAACGGGCTGAGCTCGACGACCTCCTGGGGCGTTGGCACGGCGGAGGCGGGGCGGGCGGCCTCGGCGGCGGGGAGCGGGGCGCTGGTGCCGAGGGTGAGGGCGAGTCCGGTGAGCAGGCAGCGACGGAGGAAGGAAGGAGCCATGGGACCACGGATGGGTTGAGGTTGCCGGTGGAACACGGCGCCGCCGGAGGGGGCGGCGTCGGCGGGGAGGATGACACCTTCGGCCGTGCCCGCGGGTGGCTCAAGAGTTTTTTGCCCGCGACGGGAAAAAAGATCGATCCGGCGGGATCCCGGCTGTGACCAGCCGGGCCACGAATCATCAAGCGGGTGCCTGATGCTTCCGCGTTTCTGTCTCTGCCGCGTAGATACGCCAGAAGAGATCCCAGAAGTCCGCGGCGCGGGGATCAAGCTGGGGGAACCCGGCCACCACCGCGCCGCCGAACGGCCAGGCCTGCCAGTTCGGACGGAGTCCGCCGCGCACCGGGTTCTCCCGCACGTAATGGCAGGCCGTCGCGAACGCACCCCGCTCGCGCTCGGGCTGACGCAGCACGCGGTCGTGCGCCTGTGGCTGCAGCCTGACGCCGAAAAGCCGGGGCGTGATGTGCCGGCGTAGGAAGCGGGTCGCCTGGCGTTGGTCGCTGCCCGTCGCGCAACCGATCCACAGGATGTGCCAGTGGTCGGGCATGAGCACGTACGCCGGACACGCAACGGCGTAGCGGGCGCCGGCATGCAGCAGCACTTCGCGAAACCAGTGGTGAAAGTCCGCGTCGAGCCAGCCGGTGGCACGATGCGTGATCGTGTGCGTCCACAAGACTGCTGCGTGTCCGCAGTACCACTCGGAGGCGAGCCGGGGAAGATGGGTGTGCCGGGACTGGCTCATGGGATGTCGTGGGGAGGGGAACCCGTTTCTGACGAAACGGGCCACGATGCCAGCGGCGTGAACCCCAAAAATCAGGGGGACAGGAAGATTGCGAATCACTGCGCCTTGTGCAGGCGAAGTTGCGAAGGCCGCAGAATAGCATACTCCGTGGCCCGCTTGGTCACAAGCGGGAGTGGAACGTGAGAATCCCGGCTGTGACCAGCCGGGCCACGAATCATCAGCCGGGCCACGACGATCGCACGCGGGCTCGCTCAGTACGACCAGGTGGTCGTGAAGCGGAATTCGCGCGGGGCGACGAGGTCGAAGCGGCTGTAGCCCAGGCCGCGGCCGCCGGGGACGACGTAGCCGTCGGGAGCGGTGGCGCCGGTGGCGAGGCGCACGGGAATGATGTCGGTTTTGTCGAAGAGGTTCGCGATGTTGAGCTGGATCCGGAAGCGCCCGGGCACCCGCGACAGCTTGAGGTTGTAGGCCAGCATCAGGTCGGCGGCGGCGATGGCCTGGCCGGTGATTTCCTCGCCGCGGGAATTGGCTCCGATCACATTGGCGCTGCGCCAGCGCCAGCCGCCACCGACGGTGAAGCCGTTGAGCCGCCCGCGCTTGAAGTCATAGGCGGTGAACAGGCTCACCTTGTGCGGCCGCACGCCCCAGCGTTTCTGCTGGTCCTCGCGGTTCTGGTTCAGGGTGTCGACGAGGTTGAAGATCTCCTGCGCGACCGTCAGGCCGTTCGAGGTGGTGAGCAGCGCAAGATCGGCCTGCGGGTTCTGCCGCGAGAGTTCGATCCAGCGCGCGACCGTGCCGCCGGTTTCGAAGGCGGTGGCATCGACGACGAAGCGGCCGCTGGCGTCCTGCGAGACGCCCTGCTGCATGCGCACGTCGTCGACCGGCTTCAGGCCGTACCAGGCGGCGAGTTCGCTCGCGAGGTTGGTGAGGCCGGAATCAGTGTAGGAATAGTTCGCGACCAGCCGCCAGTTGGACGTGAGGTTGGCAACGATCCGCGCTTCGTAGCCCTCGGACTCGTAATTGGAGGTGGCCGAGGTGGCGGGCGGCGTGAGCTGGCGGTAGATCGGATCCCAGGTGCCGGTGTTGTAGGGCAGGCCGTTGCCCACGAGCACGCCGGCGAAGGCGTCCATCACGCGCGTGTTGCGGGCGGCGGCGCCGCCGAAGCCCTGCTGATCGACGCGGCCTTTTTCGCTGGAGGTGAAGTACACGACCTTCGCGTTGAGGCGGCCGCCGAGCAGGTCGAAGCTGAGGCCGTAGTCTTCGCCTTTGCCCTTGGCGGACGGCGCGAGCCGGCCGTCGGGGAAGACCTTGCGGACGAACGACGGCACGCCCTGGTTGGAGGAGCGGTTGGCGATCAGCGAGAGCCAGTTGGTCACGTGAAAGACACCGCCGGCGGTGGCGGTGCGGCCGGTGGCGCTCGTGACGGTGCCCTTGCTGCGGTCGCGATCGACGATGTCGCCGAGCACGGGATCGTTGGTGTAGCCGAGTTCGTAGACGTCGACCCGGTCCTCGCGGTAGCCGAAGGTGGTGACGAATTTGCCCTCGAGAAAGTGGCTCTGGAGCACGCCGAGCATCGAGTCGGATTCCTGTTCGCCGCCGCTGTTGTTGGCGCCGGCCACCTCGTGGGCGAAGACCAGCCCGTAGTCGCGGCCGCCGAAGTTCACCGTGGTGGGCAGCGAGCGCCAGTCGCCCACGCGGTAGGTGCCGACCTCGCCCTCGGTGAGGTAATTCCGCACGGTGATGCGGTTGTTGACGTTGTTGGGGACGGCGTTGAACGGCCGGCCGGCGAGGGCGAGCCACGAGTTGTAGCGCTGATCAAACTGTTCGGTGCGCGAGACCATGCCCGCGACGCGGTGGCGGCCCAGCCACTTCCAGCGCGGTTGGAGCGAATAGGACGCCGACAGGCGCGTCTCCTTGGAGCGTCCAATGTGGGTGTCGCGGCGCCAGTTGCCGTCGAAGTAGAGGCGGCCGGCATACGGGTTGGGCGCGCCGTTGACGCCGAGGGTGCGGTTGGGGTCGCCGCGCAGCGTGGGCTCGGTGCCGGTCATGAGGGTGACGACGGCGGTGGTGTCCTGGAAATTGTGCGCGAGGTTGAAGGCGAGGTTGCGGGTCGGCTGCCAGTCGGCGGTGATCGTGTAGTTCTTGAGCTTCTGGGCGCGGTACATACCCGGGCCGGCGGCGTTCATGTCGCGGGGGAAGAGGCGCGGGTCGTTGAGGCGCAGGACCGAGGAGGTGACACCCGGCGTGCCGTCGGGGGCGCGGACGGCGGCGTTGCTGTAGCTGCCGGTGAGGAAGGCGCCGATGTTGTCGAAGACGGTGCCGTCGTTCTCGATGAAGATGGCGCGGCGGTTGTTGCCGGTGCGGTTGCCGTCGCGGGCGGTGACGCCGACCGCCTGCATGGCGGGGGTGGGCACGGTGTTGTTGGGCGTGAAGGTGACGGCGCCGACGCCGAAGGCCTCGCGGTTGTCGTACCAGGCGAGGGCCTCGTCGGACTCGGCGGTGGAGCGCATCACGGCGCCGAGGTTGCGGCCGATTTCACCCATGGCGGTGAGGGTCAGCGAGCGCACCGGGCGGAACGTGACGGAACCGAAAATGCGCTCCTTGTCCTGGAAGTCGAAGGCGCGCCAGCCGCCATTTTCCTGGTCGAGGGCGGCGATCGAGAGGGCGAGCTTCTGTTTGATCAGGATCTTGTTGGCGTCGAGCTCGGCGCGGCTGCGCTCCCACGAGCCGAAGCTGTAGCGCAGGCTGGCCTCGTCGCGGCGCAGGTGGGCGGTCTTGGAGGACTGGTTGACCAGACCGCCGGGGGAGCCGATGCCGTAGATGATGCTGTTGGGACCGCGGCTGTCCTCGAAACGGCCGACCCGGTAGGGATCGCTGGGGGTGATGCTGGTGAAGTAGTCCATGCCCTCGCTGGCGGCGAGACCGCGGATGAGGACACGCGCCGTGAGGCGCTCGGCGTTGACGAAGGGGTTCTGTTCGACGTTCGAGCGGTTGGCGGCGGTGTCGATTTCACCGTTGACCGAGTACTGGAGGAGCTCGCCGAGGTCGGTGATGGCGAGGTCGTCGAGAAACTCCTTGGTGAATACCGAAATGGAGCTGGCAGTGTCGCGGAGCGAGGTGTTGAGGCGGCTGCCGGCGAGGGTGTTTTCGGCGAAGTAGCCGGTGTCTTTATCGGTGGAGACGGTGAACGGGCTGAGTTCGACGATTTCGCCCGGCGTGGGTACGGCGACGGCGGGGCGGGCTGCCTCGGCGGCGAAGGCGGGGGTGGCGGTGACGTTGGCGGCGCCGAGCAGGACGGCGGCGTGCAGGGGGCGGAGGGTGCGGTGCATGAAGACAGGAACGACGGTGAACGAGGCTTGGACGTCCGATGCAACGGCCGTGGCAGGCGGTTGCCGGAAAGGATCAAAAAAACGTGGGTCCGTGCCGCCGGCGCCTCAAGGGAAAAGGTCCGCGCCGGGGCGACGGTGGTTCAACGGCGGTCGAGGCAGGCCCGGACCGTCTGGGCGAGAACGACCGTGTCGAAAGGCTTGGTCAGGTAGGTGAAACTGCGATCCGCAGCGGGATCAATTTGGGAGATTTCGGTAGTGTGGCCGCTGGCGACGATCACCTTCAGGGCCGGTCGATCCCGCCGGAGCCGTTCCATGAGTTCGAGGCCGGAAATGCCGCCGGGCATGACGATGTCGGTGAAGACCAGATCGATGGCGTCAGGGCGCTCCTGCCAAATCGCGAGCGCTTCGAGTCCATCGGCGGCTTCCCGCACTTGATAGCCGAGATGGCGCAGGCTGCGGGAGAGCACGGCGCGAACCTCGGCCTCGTCCTCGACGAGCAGGAGGGTTTCCCGGCCCTGAGGGATGGCCGGCAGGTCGGGCTCGGGCGTGGCGACGACCGCCTCCGGGGTGGCGGGCAGGAAGACCGTGAAGGTGGAGCCGGCGCCCGGCACGCTCCCGACTTCGATCCAGCCCTGGTGCTGGGCGACGATGCCGTCGACCGTGGCCAGGCCGAGACCGGTGCCTTTGCCGATCTCCTTGGTCGTGAAGAACGGCTCGAAGAGCCGCGGGAGGATGGCGGGCTCGATTCCTGCCCCGGTGTCGGTCACCGCTAGCCGGACGAAGCGTCCCGGGCGACGGGAGGGACTGAGGCCAGCTTGTTCCGGGGTGATCTCGATCGCCTGGGTGGCGAGCGTGAGGCGGCCGCCCTTCGGCATCGCGTCGCGGGCATTGACCACGAGATTCATCAGCACCTGCTCCAGCATGCCGCGGTCGGCCCGGACGGCGGGAAGTTCGCGGCCGCGCTCGAAAGCCAGGGTGATGTGCTCGCCAATGAGACGGCCGAGCATCGTGAGCAGGTTGGCGATGACTTCGTTCAGATCCAAACGCTGGATGGCGAGCACGGAGCGGCGGCTGAACATGAGCAGTTGGCGGATGAGGTTCACCGCCCGTTTGGCTTGGGTCTCCACCTCCCGCAGGGCCTGCTGCGTTTCCGCGTCGAGGCGCGGATTGATCTGGAGCAGGTTGAGCTGCAGGAGGACGGCCGCGAGGATGTTGTTGAAATCGTGGGCGACTCCGCCGGCCAACTGGCCGATGGCCTCCATCTTCTGGGCCTGGCGAAACTGCTCCTCCAGCAGCAGGCGGGCGGAAATATCGATGATGCTTCCGCGCAGCATCGGCCGCCCCGTCGACGGCAGGAGGGTGAGGTAGACCTCGCAGGGGATCTCCCGTCGATCGGCGTTCCAGTGCGTCCACTCGAAATGAACGGATTCGCCGGCGACGGCACGCGAGATCCAGCTCCGCATTTCCACCTTCGAGGAGCGCCCGTCCGGCTGCTGCGGGGGACTGAGGGCGGGGAAATTCGTGTGCAGCAGTTCCTCGCGGCGGAGCCGGAACAGGTCGCAGGCCTTGGAGTTCGCGTCGAGGATGCGCTCCTCCTCCGGCTCCAACACGACGATCGCCTCCGGGGCCTTTTCCACCAGCGCCCGAAACCTCGCCTCACTCTCGCTCAGCCTGGCTTCGGCCTGTTTGCGCTCGGTGCTATCGCGCACCAGCAGCAACGCCCGCCGTTCGCCCGCGTGCTCGACCCGGGAGAAGGTGACTTCCACGGGAAAAGTCGTGCCATCGCCGCGGCGGCGCACCGACTCGAAGGTCGTCGCCGGTGTGTCGGTCGGGGAGCCGAACAGTCGGTCATAACGCTCGCCGGTCATGCCCGGATCGAGGTCGAGGATTCCGAGCGCCCGCATCTGCTCCTCGGTGTAGCCCAGGCGGCGAAGGGTGGTGCCGTTGACCGCGAGGCATTGCCCGCGGGCATCGAAGACCTCAATGCCATCGCCCGCCTGCTCCATCAGGGTCCGGATCCAGGCGTCGCGTTCCTGCAACTCCTGCCGCACCTGGTGCAACCGGATCGTCTGATTGCGGGAGCGCAGGGCGAGCCAGACCGAGGCCGCGAGGATCAGGCAAAGTCCGGCGAGTCCGGCCTGGATGCGATGGGCGCGACGCTGGGCCGTCACGAGATCCCGGACCATGTCGGTGGTCAGGTTGGGAAACCACCCCCATTTCTCGATGAGGGCGGAGATGGTTCCGTCTTCGACCATCGAGTGCATCTGGTCGCGGATGGCATCGGCCACTGCGGCCAGCTCGTGGGTGGAGCTGATCGCCATCCAGGAGGTCGGCGCCCCCGAGGGAATGATTCGCATCGGCCGGCGGAGTTCACTGGAGAGCAAATTGGGCAGCAGGGAGTATTCGTTCAGGAAGGCGGCGTCGGCTTCGCCCCGGGCCACGGTCTCCAGCGCCTCCCGGCTGTTCAGGGTCGGCACCGTCTGCGCCGCGGGAAGGAGGCGGGTAAGATTATCGCGGTGGATCGCGTAATTGACATGGCTGATGCGGGCCCGGCGGAGATCCTCGACGCGGCGGAGCGCGCTTTCCGCCGGCACTACGAAGCAGCTCTTCGCCTGCAGGTAGGGCTCGGTGAAGTGGTGCGTCGCCCGCACTTCCGGGCGGATCGTCTGCAGGACGAAGAGTTCCTGCTGGTAGCCTTTGCTGGCGGGCGCCCAGCGCAACTTGAGGTGCGCCCGTCGGGCGGCTTCGGCCACCAGCTCGTACGCCAAGCCCGCCGGCTGGCCGTCGTCCCCTTGGAAATGGAACGGAATGTCCCTCCCGTAGAAAATCGTGTAGGTCCGCTCCCGATCGATGCGCGGTTGGCGGAGGTGGATTCCGACGGCGAGCGCGACGGCGAGTGCGCCGGCGCCGGCCAGCCAAAGGCGACGACGGCGGAGCGACGGCAGAGATCGGGAGGGGGGGGCGGAGGAGGAAGGGTTACCCATGGTCGGGCGAGTGCGGGCTGGCGCCGGGTGCAGTAGATACCTCCCTCCACCGCGAGTCACGAGCGGGTGCTTGCGGAATTCATTAACGGGACTAGGGGTTAACTCCCAGGCAATGGCCCGCGCGGACATGGTTTGTGCGTTTTGCGAAGCGGCGGGTGCTAACCTGTGCACCGCGATGATCGAAGATATCGAACTGCTTCGCCGTTACGCCGGGGAGGGCGCCGAGGACGCCTTCGCCGAGCTGGTGGCGCGGCACGTGAATCTCGTGCATTCCGCGGCGCTGCGGCAGGTGCAGGGCGACGCGCACCTCGCGGCGGACGCGACGCAGCTCGTGTTCGCCGATCTGGCGCGCAAGGCGCGCGAGCTGACCGGCCACCGCGTGCTCGCGGGCTGGCTGTACACGAGCGCGCGGTACGCGGCGGCGAAACTGGTGCGGGGCGAGGTGCGGCGCCGCGCGCGTGAACAGGAGGCCTGGCGGATGGAAAACGACACCGGACGGGAGGAGCAGGCGTCTGCGGGGCTCGACTGGAGCCGCGTGCGCGAGGTGCTCGACGAGGCGATGGCGGAGCTCGGGCGGGCCGATCGCGAGGCCGTGCTGCTGCGGTACTTCGAGGATCGCGATTACGCGGCGGTGGCGGCGCGGTTGGGACTGTCGCCGAATGCCGCCCGGATGCGCGTCGATCGCGCGCTCGACAAACTGCGCGCGCGGCTGGAGCGCCGGGGCATCGCGTCGACTGGCGCCGCCCTCTCCGCGGCGCTGGCGGCCCAGGCGGTGGCGGCGGCGCCGGCGGGCCTGGCGGCGGCGGTGACTTCAGGCGCGCTCGCCGGGGTGGCCGCGGGGAGCCCCGGCCTGGTGGCGGCGGTTTTTATGAGCATGGGCAAGGCGCCAATGGGCGTGACGGGGGCGCTGCTGGTGGCGGGCGCGACGGGATTCATCCTGCAACACCGGGAGCACGCGGCGCTGCGAGCCGAGTTGGCGGCGCTCGGGCGGGAGGCGCAGGTGGTGGCGGAGGTCGCAGCGGAAAACCAGCGGCTCGCGCGGCGGGCGGCCGAGGTGGCGGACTTGCGAGCCGACGACGCCCGGCTCGCGCAGGTGCGCGACGAGGCCGCGGCGCTGCAGGCCCGCTTGCGGGCGGAGGCGGCGGAGCGGGAACGCGCCGAGGCGGCGGCCCGCGCCCGGGCGCCGTTCACCGGCGAGGTGTACGAGCTGTCGCGGCTGGATCGGACACCGGCGCCGCAGTTCCAGGCGCGTCCGGAATACCCGGAGGAGTTGCGCCGGCTCGGCGTGACGGGGCAGACCGTGGTGGAGTTCGTGGTCGACGCCGAGGGTGCGGTACGGGAGGCGAAAGCGATCCGCAGCGCCGTGAAGACGCCACCGGGCGCGGCGGGCGAGTTGTCGGAGCGGGCGATGGCGGAGAAGATCGAGGCCGCGGCGATGGCGGCGCTGGGCAAGTGGAAGTTCAGGCCCGGCGAGAAGGACGGCAAGCAGGTGCCCACCCGCCTGCAGCTTCCCCTCGTGTTCACCCTCGGGAGCGCCGACACCCCCCGGCCGGCGCCGACCTTCTGGTTCTGATCATGAAGCCGATCCTGTCCTGGCTGGTTCCGGCGGGAGTGGCGGTGGTGCTGGGCCTGGCGCTCGGCTGGCAGCGGCTGGAGCTGGCACCGCTGCGGGCGGAGCGGGAGGTATTGCGCGACCGGCAGCGCGACCTCGCCCGGCTGCGGGCGGAAAGGGAGCGGCTGCGACGGGACCAGGTGTCCGAGGCGGAGCTGGAGCGGTTGCGGGCGGATCGGGCGGCGATCGGCCGCCTGCGCGGGGAAGTGTCCGCGGTGCAGACGATGGCGGAGACACAACAGCGGGCGCGCGCGGCCCGGGCGGCGGAGCGATTTGCGATCGGGCAGCGCATGGCGTCGGCCGGCTGGCGCCACGCCGGGGCTGCTTCGCCGGCGGCCGCCCTCGAGACGGTGCTGTGGGCGGCGGCGGGCGGGGAGGTTGATGTATTCGCGCAACGGATTCAGCTTGACCCGGCGGGGGCGCAGGCGGCGCAGGCGCTCTGGGAGGGGCTGCCGCCGGAGGAGCGGGCGCGGCACGCCAGCCCGGAGCACCTGCTCGCGTTTCTGAGCATTCGGGACGTTCCGATTGGCAGCGCGACGGTGGAGTCGTGGGGGCGGGCGTCGGGCGAACGGCAGCCGGTGGGCCTGCGGCTGGCCGGCGAAGGCGGGAAGCCGCGTTCGGTCAACCTCGTGTTCGTACGCGCGGGCGGGGAATGGAAGCTGCACGCCACGGCGGCGGCGGTGGCGAAGTACGCCACAGCCCTGCGCGCGCCCGGCCCGTAACCACGGGCGCCGCGCCGGAGAGCGGCTGGCGGAGTTTCAGGGTGTCGTCAGCCTGACGGTCCCGGGCGCACGGCCGCGCGTGTGCCGCGGTGGGTCGGGCCAGGCGAATTCCCCGCCGGCGGCCGCATTCGAGTGTAGCGTTGCCCGGACGCAGGCGGCTCGCTATCCCCGAGCGGTTTCCAGCACCATGTTCAACGAATTCAAGGGTGTGCGACAGGAGCGGGCCGGCCGCCGGCGTTGGTTTGAGGCGGAGGATCTGGAGTTGGTGCTGTGGCTGGAAGCACGGGACGAACCGATCGGGTTCCAGCTCCTCTACTCGCGGGCGGACGGCGATCGTGCGCTCACCTGGCGGAAGGAAAGCGGTTTCGCCCACAGCCGGATCGACGACGGCGAAGGCGGCCGGGTGAAACAGACGCCCATCCTGATGGCTGATGGCGCGGTGCCATGGGATGAAATCGAGCGGCGGTTTCGTGCCCACGCGGGCTCACTCGACGAGGAGATTGCGACGCTCGTGCTGACCCGGCTGCGCGCGCGGCGTTGAGGAGGCGGATTCGGAGGGTTCGGGTCCTGCCCGGTGGCGGCGGCCACCAACGACCGTCGCTACGGCGTGCGCACGCGCAGATCGCGACCGTAGAGCGGGAGCAGCGGGTGTCTCGCCACCGCGCGAAACTCGTAGGTGCGGCCGCGGGCCAGGCCCGTGGCGGCGGCCTTGAACCCGCCCGGGGCATCGAGCGAGCCGGCCGGCACCGCCGTCCAGGTGTTGGGGCGATCGTTGATGTCCAGGCCCGTGATGTCGCGGTATTCAAATCCGACCTCAAGGCGGGCCGCGTCGCCGAGGGCGACCAGTCGGCCTTCGCACGCCACCGTGCGGGTGGCGGCATCCCAGGCGGCGCGCACCGAGGTCACATGCGGCGGGGTGAAGGCGGGTTGCACGTGGGTGAGTTTCACCACGATGGGATTGGGCCAGCGGCGGTCGTCATGGAGCCGCTGCGTGTGCATGGCGCGGATCCGGAGGCCGTCCGCCTCCTGCCGGAAGGTCGTCTTCGGCACGACGGAGGGCTGGTACTCCATCACCCGATCGTTCTGGCCGAGGATCGAGGCCTCGGTGCGCGCGGTGGCGCGGACGGACTTCAGCGTGAACTCCTTCCAGGCGCCGTCCGGCCAGGGCTCGGTGCGCTTGATGATGGCGTAGACGGTGTCGGCGTCCTTGCGCTTGGTGAACCAGATGTCGCGCTCGTTGGTGATCACCCACGGTCGGACGGCGTGAATGCACTCCTGGTTGACGAACATCCAGAGCGCGATCTCGCGCAGCCGCTCCTCCTGCTCGATCGGCAGTTCGCCGTCGGGCTTGGGGCCGATGTTGAGCAGGAGGTTGCCACCCTTGGCGCGGGTCTCGATCAGCAGCGAAATCAACTGCGGCCCGCTCTTGTACACCTCGTGCGTCGGCTGGTAGCCCCACGAACGCCCCATGGTGATGCACGACTCCCAGGCGCCTTCGAGCGGGATGCCGGGTATGTTCTGTTCGGGAGTGGGGATGGCGCCGCGGGTGACGACGACGTTGGGTTGGAGCTGCCAGGCGACCTCGCGCAGGCCCTGTGGCTCGCCGTCGAAAAAGATCACGTCGATCGGCCCGTAGTTTGTCATCAGCTCGCGCACCTGATCCTGGTCGTGCTTCATCAGGCCCGGGTTCTGCGCGGGCTGCACGGCGGGGATGTTGCGCTGGAGCTCGATGCCATTTTTCCACAGCCACCAAAAGTCGTCGGGCGAATGGTAGAGCCCGGCGGCGATGCCGTGGGCGCGGAACGCGTCGAGCACTTCGCGCGTGAGATCCCGCCGGAACGGCGTGTGGCCGACATGGAAGTCGGTGGTTTGGGTGGGCCAGAGGCAGAAGCCGGCGTGGTGCTTGGCGGTGAGCACAACGTAACGGATGCCGGCGAGCTTCGCGAGGGCGGCCCAGTCGGCGGGGTGGAACTTGCGCGGGTTGAAGGTGCGGGGCAGCTCGGCGAAGTAGCGCTGGAGGTAGTCCTCGGAGGCGCCGACGAGGGAGTGGCTGATGACGGTGCCGAGTTGGACGTCGACGTTCCAGTGGATGAAGAGGCCAAAGCCGAGATCGCGGAACCACTCGAGGCGTTCCGGTTTGTTCAGCGAGCCGGCGGTGGCCTCCTGCACGGGGGCGGCGCGGGTGACGGGGCCGGTGGTGACGAAAGCGAAGGCCAGAAGGGCGGCTGCGGTGGCTGACAGTCGACGGAGGGGCATGGCGGCAGGATCGCAGAAGTCGACACGGCGGGGAATGGCAGGATTTGGCAACCTGATGCCGTTTCTTGTCCGGGGGGGCGAAGGCGGAGTTGACCAAGAACTGCGCAGCGCCGGATCGGAAATCGTGCTATTCTCGGCGCGAAAAGCCTCCCCTGCCCGGCCTGAAGCCGATGGCTTTTTCTCCCCCATGAAACTCCCAGCTCCGACCCTGAAGAGGCGCGGTCCCTCGCGCGATCGTCGCGGGTGGCTCGAACGCGAAGCCTACGAGCTCTCGAAGCACTGTCCGGTGGATGAGTCGAACCCCAAGGACTGCCCGCTCTGCCGCCTGCGCCCACTGAGCGCGGAGGAGCGCAAGACGTGGATTCACGAGCTCACCGACGACGAACTCGAATACCTCGTCTCGTATCATTCCTGCTGTTGTGCGGTGCGCATGGCCCTCGTGGACGCGTAGCCGGGCCGCTTGCGACCCGCCTACGCCCGCCGGTAGTGATCGACTTCCCGGTAGCGGTAGACAAACGCCCCGAAAGCCGCGGCAGCCGCAAACGCGAACGCGGCAAAGAAGAACATCTGGAACGCGGTCACGCCGAATCCCGTCGCCTGGATCAAGCGGGTGACACCGTCATTTTTCACCGCGGCATTGACGACCAGCACCCAGAGGTTGCCGATGGTGACGCTGAGGTTCCAGAAACTCATCAATGCGCCCTTCATCGCCGCCGGAGCCTGGCTGTAGGCGAACTCGAGTCCCGTCGCCGAGACGAGCACCTCGCCCAGGGTGAGCAGCGCGTAGGGCAGAATCTGCCACGCGATTGAGAACGGGTGGCCGCCATCGAGCACCACCTGCATCCCGCCCACCACCACCCAGGACAGCCCGGCAAAACCGATGCCGGCGGTCATGCGCCGCAGCGCGGTCGGGGCGAGACCGAACCTCCGCAGAGCCGGATAGACCACGAGGTTGTTGAGCGGGATCAGGATCATGACCAGCAGGGGATTCAGCGCCTGCATCTGCGCGGGCTGGAACCACGAGGGCTTCGTCATCGCGTCGGCCTGCAGCACCCAGGTGGAGGCCTTCTGGTCGAAGAGGGACCAGAACGGCGTCACGAGGAAGAACAGCACCAGCACGCGCAGCACGGAGCGCACGCCGTCGATGGCCTCGGCGGGGTGGCGGCCGCGCGCGCGCTCGAGTTGCACCCACACGCCGGCGCCACCGCCGGCCAGCAGCGCGACCAGGGCGAGGCAGAAGGCGACGACGAAGCCCGCCACCGGAACCAGGGCGAACGAGGCCACCGCCGCGGCGATGCCCGCGCCCGCGAGCACCCGCCCCGCCCGCCCGGCGCGCAGCGCCGTGAACGAGACCCGCAGGAAGGAATGCGGATCGCTCTGCACCGGCGGCACCCGCACATAGCGTTGGCGGCCCAGCCAGAGGATCAGGGTGGCGAGGAACATCAGCGCCCCCGGGATGCCGAAGGCCACGGCGGCGCCGTACTGCCGCAGGAAGATCGGCATGAGCAGCGAGGCGAAGAACGAGCCGAAGTTCACGATCCAGTAGAAGGCGTCGAACACCACCCGGGCGCGCGCCTTGTTGGTCTGGTCGAACTGATCCCCGACGAAGGCCGCCACGCACGGCTTGATGCCGCCGGAGCCGAGGGCGATGAGAAAGAGCCCGGTGTAGAATCCCGGGCGATGCCGCTCGAAGACCGCGAGGCAGAGGTGGCCGAGGCAGTAGAGCAGGCTCAGCCAGAAGATCGTGTGGTACTTGCCGAAGAAGCGATCCGCGATCCAGCCGCCGAGCAGCGGAAAGAAGTACACGCCAATCACGAAGGTGTGGAAGACCTCCTTCGCCGCGCCCGCGCGATCCGCCGCCGGCAGATCGAGCAGCAGCGACGAGACGAGGAACACCGTGAGGATGTTCCGCATGCCGTAGAAGCTGAAGCGTTCGCACCCCTCGTTGCCGATGATGTACGGGATTTGCGCGGGAATCTTCCCCTGATTGGTCGCGGGACCGGCGGGCGCGGGAGGCGGGCTCATGCGGAGAGGGTCGAGCCTGCGCGGAGGCGCCGGCGGGCGGCAAGGCGGGAGTCCCCGACCCCGGGACTGCGCGTATCCGTAGCCCGGCTGGTCACCGCCGGGAGTGTCCAGCACTACTTCCGCGGCGCCGGCCGGATGGGCGCGGAGACGCTTAGATCCTGGCCGGCCAGCGTAAGCCGCCCGTCCGCGACCGACGCAGTGACGGGCGGGGGCCGGCCGACGCTGAACACGAACCCCACCACCGCCTCCTCCAGCGCGGCGAGGTTGATTTCCCGCTCGGCGCCCTCGTGGAGCACGACGTCGAGCCAGCGGAGCCGGCCGTCGCCGCCGGTGGAAAAGCTCGCGTCGCGCGCCCCGAAGCGGGCGCGCAGGAGGTCGACGTGCAGCGCCACGCCGGCGGCGTCGATCGTCGCGCGGGTGGCGGACGACGCGGCGAGGCGCACGGCCGCCGCGGCGGGGCCCCCGCACTCGAAGCGCAGCCGCAGGTCGCGGGCGCGGATGGTGGCGTGCTTCACCTTGTCGAGGGAGACGTGGGTGTCGCCGCCGTTGGTGATCAGGTGGACGGTGCCGAGCACGAGGCCCTCGCGCTGGGCGGAGGTGAAGACGCCCGAGGAGAAGTCGTAGCCGTTCTTGAGCAGGCGCAGGTGCAGGTAGCCGGGGGCCGCGGCGGAGCCGAAGTGCAGGAGCAGGGCGCGGCGCTGGTTCCAGAGGTCGCTCCGGTTGACGGTGCCGAGGGCGTACTCGGGAGTCAGATACGTCGTGCCGGCGATGCCGGAGCGTTTGACAAAGGTCTGCGCGACCGTGCGCGGCACGGCGAGTTCGCGGAAGTGCGGCTCGAGATCCGGCGGGCAGGCGAGCGGCAGGCGGAGATCCTCGCGGCCGGGCTCGTCGACGCCGAAGTCCACGCGGCCCTGCGTGCCGCGCTGGATCTGCGCGAGCACCGCGGCGGGCAGCAGCGAGCGGTAGGCGCGGCTGTGCGGGCCGGCCCACTGGCGGGTGGGGGCGTGAAAGTGCAGGGCGATCTGCTCCCACGCATGGCGCACCAGCGGCGCCACGATCGCCTGCGCCGCGGGCGTGCGGGCGTGGGCCTGCAGGCGGCTGAGCTCGTGCAGGGCGACGATCGTGTAGGTGGGGCTGTTGTACTCCTCGAAGGTGCCGTTGTCGCGGGTGTGGTCGTGAAACCGCTGCAGGCGGGCGAGGCCGTAGTCGCGGAACTCGGGGCGGTCGAGCGTCTCGCCGGCGATCAGCGTCACGTAGGCGCCCATGATGGCGATGTTGGTGTAGCCGGGGCCGACGTTGCGCTTCACGATCGCGCGGCAGGCGTGGACAATCGCCTCGTCCACCGCGCGGGCCACGTCGGCGGGGAGCCGGGTTCGGTGGTCGCGCGCGATTTGGAGCAGGGCGACGCCGTTGAAGTCGGCCCAGTTCCAGTCGGGCGGACTCATCTTCTCCAACGGTTCCTCGAGAAACCACGACCAGATGCCGTAGGTGCGGCTGGCGGGATTCTGATCCTGGAGGGCAGCCACGCGGCGTACGATGGCGATCGCGCGCTCGAGGTCGGCGGGGCGCCCGGTGTCGAGGAGCCCGACGGCGTAGTTGAGCGAGTCGCGCGTGGGGTGGACGAAGCCGCCCGTGAGCGCGGTGTGGTATCCCGGCGAGGAGAACGGTCGGCGGATCATCCGCTCGGCCGGGTTGTATTGGTCGTGCCACGACGCGAGCGCCCGATCGAGCCGGGCGAGTTGGGCGGCGTCGGGGGGCGCCCAGGCGGCGGCGAGCGGGGCGGCGGCGCCGAGCAGCGCGGTGGCGCCGAGTAGCGCGGCGGCGCCGAGCAGCGCGGCGAGGAGGAGGCGGTGGGAGCGGGCGGGTTTCACGCGACGGGATCCTGGCAGGGGCGGGGGGGCGGCCGGGCTGTGCCGCTGGCGCCGTGCTTTGTCACGTAATACGTGACAAAGGGCATGGGTCGGCGCGCGGCTGGCGGGCAGCGTTGGCGGTCGCGCCGCGGGGGGCGGGCGCGGATCACGTCTTCTTCCTGCCCTTCGCCGCGGCGGCGGCGGGCGCCGGCTTGCGCAGGACGACCGGCACGGCATTGGCCTGCCGCGGGCCCGGCGTGCTGCGGCCGTCGTCGACCAGTTTCTGCAGCAGGCCCTCCAGGCGGGCGACGATGTCGGGATTTTCCCGATACACGTTTTTTGCCTCGGCGAGGTCGCCGCCGGCGATGCGGTAGAGCTGCGTCTCGGGCAGCCCCTGCTTGCGCGCGTCGGGATCACGCGGGGCGGACCAGCCGCCGCTGCCGGGGCAGAGCGCGAGTTTCCACGGCCCCTGGCGGATCGCAAAGGCGCCCGAGATGGTGTGGTGCACGACCGCGTCCCGGGCCGACGGGCCGCGGCCGAGCAGCACGGGCAGGAAACTGAAGCTGTCCTCGCCGGCATTGGGCGGCAGGCGCGCGCCGGTGATTTCAGCGCAGGTGGCGAAGACGTCGGTGAGGCAGACGAGTTGATCGCTGACGGCGGGTTTCACCCGCGCCGGCCAGCGGACGAAAAACGGCACGCGGTGTCCGCCGTCGAAGACGTCGGCCTTGTGGCCGCGCAGCGGGCCGCTGACGGCGTGGCCCTTTGCCGCGAGATCGGGGATGCGGGCCTGCGGGGAGCAGCCGTTGTCGCTGGTGAAAACGAGGAGGGTATTGGCGGCGGCGCCGGTACGATCGAGGGCGGCGAGCACCTGGCCGACGGCCCAGTCGGTCTCCATCACGAAGTCGGCGTAGAGGTTGAGCCCGCTCTTGCCGATCCACTCCCGGTTCGGAGCGATGGGGGTGTGGGGCGAGGCGAGCGGGAGGTAGAGGAAGAACGGCTGACCGGAGCGGGCGCGGTCCTCGATGTAGCGGACCGCCTGGCGCGTGAACTCGGGTTGCACGTGTTCGACCTCGAAGTCCGGGGCCGCAGGGCCGGTGCGGCACTGGCCGTCGAAGCCGGGGTGCAGCGGAAAGGTCTTGGTGGCGGTGGGCAGGACAGTGACGCGGTCGTTTTCGATGAAGGTGTACGGGACCATGTCGAGCGAGGCGCTGATGCCGAAGTAGCGGTCGAAGCCGACGCTGTTCGGGCCGTTCCGGATCGGCGCGGCGTAGTCGACGTTGTTCACCTGGGCGGGGGATTCGATGGAGAGGGCGGTCACCTCCTTGCCCGGCAGCGTCGTCCAATCCATCCCGAGGTGCCATTTGCCGACGACGGCGGTGTGGTAGCCCTGCTTTTTCAGCAGCGAGGCGATGGTTTCGCGGCCCGGCTCGATCAGGCGCGGGGAGAGGCCCCCGAGCACGCCCTGCTGCAATTTCGTGCGCCAGTTGTAACGGCCGGTGAGGAGGCCGTAGCGCGTGGGTGTGCAGACGGACGATGGGGTGTGGGCGTCGGTGAACCGCACGCCTTCGCGGGCGATTCGGTCCAGGTGGGGCGTGGCGATCTTGGAGTCGGGGTGGTTGGCCTGGACGTCGCCGTAGCCGAGGTCGTCGCAGAGGATGACAACGACGTTGGGTCGGGAGAGATCGGCGGCGGTGGCGGGCGCGGTGAGGAGGGCGAGGGGCAGGGCAATCAGCAGGGGGGCGAGCTTCATGAATGCGTGATCGGTAGCGGCATCCGGCGCGGACGGAAAAGCCTAAAGCGGATCGGGGAGCCGGGAGGATGCCTGGGCCGCTGGGCGACACCGCCCCGCAGGTTCCGCGGCTCCCGCCGCGGGCTGCGCTCCCGGCGTGCCGGCCGGGGGCGCGCGCCGCGGGAGGGGCGGGACCGCCAACTGCGCGATCCGCCAGGCGGTGGCCGCTCCCGCAAAAGGATTTGCGCGCCCCGGGCAAAGCTGAAACTTCAGCGCGGTGCGAAACGCCTTTCTTGTCCTGATTCTTGCCGCCGGTCTCGCCCGTGGCTTCGGCGCCGAAACCCCCGCCACCCCCTCCGCTCCGCCCGCCTCCTCCCCCGCCGCCGCCGCGCCGGACGCCCCGGCCGCCGAGCTGAGCGTGAGCGACGCCGTGATTCTCGGGGTAATCGAGGGCGTGACGGAGTTCCTGCCCATCTCCTCCACGGGCCACCTGATCATCGCGAGCAGTGTGCTCGGGCTGGACTCGACCGAGCCGCTGAAGGGGCCGGACGGGCAGCCGCTGTGGCATCGCAAACCGAAGGGCGACAAGCCGGGCGAGCCGCTCACGCTCAAACTCGCCGCCGACACCTTCATCGTGGTGATCCAGTTCGGCGCCATCGCGGCGGTGGCGCTGCTCTACTGGAAGCAGCTCATGTCGATGCTCTACGGCCTGCTCGGCAAGGATCCCGCCGGCCTGCGGCTGCTCATCAATGTGATGATCGCGTTCGTGCCGGCGGCGGGCATCGGCTTTCTGGCGAGCAAGTGGATCGAGGAGCACCTGTTCTCGGTGAAGGCGGTAATCATCGCACAAATCGCGGGCGCCTTTCTGATGTTTTACGCCCAAGCCTGGCACCGGAAGCGCGTCAAGTCCGGCACCTGGGCTCCGCGCGAGGAGCTGACGACCAAGGGCGCGGTGACCGTGGGTCTGCTGCAATGCCTCGCGATGTGGCCCGGGACGAGCCGTTCGATGATGACGATCGTCGGCGGTTATTTCTCCGGCCTCGATCCGCGGCGCGCGGCGGAGTTCAGCTTCATCCTCGGATTCGTCACGCTCACCGCCGCCTCGATCTACAAGAGCATGCGCGGCGGCCTGGCGATGATCCAAGTCTTTGGCTGGCCCAACGTCATCCTTGGCGGCGTGGTCGCCGCAGTAACGGCGGCGATCTGCGTGCGCTTCCTCGTGCACTGGCTGACCAAGCACGGGCTCGGCGTCTTCGCCTGGTACCGCCTGATCGTCGCCGGCGCGCTGATCGCGTATTTCTACCGGTAGGACGGCAACCACTCCTGCGGTAGCCGCGGTGGAGCGCAGCGACACCGTGGTCGTGCGCCCAGCCACGCTTTCGCCTGCGGCTGCCAGCGCGGCTACACTCTCGATACGATCGGGCCGCCCTACCTGGGCTCGGTCGTCAGGAACTTCAGCAGCTCGATCGCTTCGCGCTCGGGCAGGGCCTCGAGCAGACCGGGCGGCATCAGCGACACCGGCGTCTTCTGGCGCTCCTTGAGGTCGGTCTTGGCGACGCTGACGGTGTCGGTGACGGTCCGGACCACCAGCGCGGTGTCCGTCTCCTGGTCGATCATGCCGGAGACGACGGAGCCGTCGCGTTTGGTGAGGATCTGCAGTTCGTAGGCGGAGCCGACGACGGCGTTGGGATCGACGATACTTTCGAGGAAATAGTCGAGGCCGTTGCGCCAGGTGCCGCTCAGGTCGGGGCCGAGCTTGCCGACGCTCGAGCCGCCGCCCAGGGCGTGGCACGCGGCGCAGACGCGTTCGTAAACCTTGCGGCCGGCGGCGGCATCGTAGGACCAGACGGGGGCGTTGCGGTAGGTGTCGCGCAGGCGGGCGATGGTGGCCTTGGCGTCGGCGGACGATTCGGTGGCGCGGCCCCAGACGCGGTCGAGCGTGCGCGTGACCTCCGCGTGGCGCAGGTTGCGGAGCTGGCGGGCGTGCAGGGCGGTGAGGTGTTTGCGGTCAAAGGCGCCGGTCTCGACGGCGCGCAGGAGCGGCAGGGCGAGGGTCGGTTTGCTGGTGAAGACCCCGAGGGCGGCGTTGCGCTCCGCCGGGCCGAATTGGGCAAAGCGCTCGATCAACCCGCCGGCGGCACGGGCCGAGTCGGCGGCGTGGGCAAGCAGCGGAATCACCGCGGCGCGGAGCTGCCGGTCGTCGAGCAGGCGCACGAGCAGCACGGTGGACTCGCTGTCGCCGGCGCGGCGCAGCAGATCGAGGGCACGGCGGCGCTCCGCGAGCGGCGTCTGCGGATCCGCGAGGCGGGCGCGCACGGGTCCGAGCACGGCCTTGTCGCCGAACAACGCGGAGAGCTGCTCGATCGCGCCGCGCACGGTGGGTTCGGCATCGGCGGTGAATCGGGCCGCAACGCGCGCCCAGTCGCCAGGCATCGCGAGGCCGGCTTCGCTTTCCAGGGCGAAGGCCAGGATCCGCAGCGCATGAGCGGTGCCGGCGCGGGCGAGCCAGGACGCGAGCTGCTCGCGCCCGGCGGCGGTGCGGGCGGCGAACCACACGATCGAGTCGGCGACGTTGGGCAGCGGGGTGCGGGCGGCGAGCGCGAGCGCGCGCGGCAGGTCGGCGGCCACGCCGGGCGCGAGGGCGAACCACACCATTTTGGGCAGAAAGCGGTCGTCCTGGTCTTCGGGGCGCGCCGCCAGCGCCGCGGCGACGCTCCAGCGGTCGGCGGGCGGCAGCGCGGGTACGGCGGCGGCGACGGCGAGGCGCACGTGCGGCGACGCGTCCGCGGCGGCGAGGCGCGCAAAGGTGTCGGTGGGGACGGCGGGCTGGCCGGGTCGCTCGGTGGCGAGTTGCACGGCCCAGGCGCGGACGACGTCGGAAGCATGGGCGAGGGCGGCCTGCAGGCCCGCCGCGTCGAGCGCGCCGGTGGCGTGCAGCGTCCACAGGGCGCGCAGTTGCGTGACTACGTCGGCGCCGGTGTCGCCGGCCTGCCGGCGCAGGGCGGCGAGCGCCGGGGCGGCGAGGGCGCGGGTCGCGGCGCGTTCCTGGAGGAGGCGGCGGGCGGTGCGCACGTGCCACTCGCTCGTGTGGGTGTGGAGGGCGGCGAGGTCGGCGTCGGACTGGGCGGCGAGATCGATTTTCGCCGGCCGGTAGGTGGCGGCCCACGCCACGCGGTAGAGGCGGCCGTTGGTGCGGTCCCAGATCTCGGTGCGCGGGTTGTGGCAGTGCTGGATGTCGCTCCAGTCGATCGCGTAGACGGCGCCGTCGGGGCCGTACTGGAGGTCGACGGGCAGGTAGGTGGCGTCGGGCGAGAAGAGCACGTCGAAGCCGGCGTGGAACGTCTCGTAGGCGGAGCCGGCGCGGACGTTGATCTGGTGGTTGATCTGATGGCCGTGGAGGTTGTGGGTGAACAGGTGATCGCGGTAGGCGGCGGGCCAGTTGTCGCCGAGGTAGATCATGGTGCCGACGTGGGAGTGGCCGCCGTAGACGGCGGTGGTGCCCGGTTTGCCGGCGCCGCCCTCGCCGCTGTCGTAGCGCGCGGAGGCCGGCAGAAAGTTCTTCACGTGCGGCGCGAACGCCGGTCCGCGGTTCGAGACCCACGGCGCGTAGTCGTTGTTGGCCTGGTTCCAGTAGTGGCCGTTCCGAATCACGCAGGTCGTGCCGCCGCCGCCGTGAAAACTGCGGCAGTGCGTCATGAACAGGTGGCCGACGGCGTTGAAATCCAGGCCCCACTGGTTGCTGCCGCCGTGGGCGAAGACCTCGAACTCGTGCCGCACGGGGTGGTAGCGCCAGACGCCGGCGCGGATCTTCTGCCGCTGCGCGTCGGGCGTGCCGGGCTTGCCGACGTACGAGTGCGTGAACACGCCGTGGCATCCGTAGAGCCAGCCGTCGACGCCCCACGTGAAGCTGTTGAGGGTCTCGTGCGTGTCCTGGTAGCCCCAGCCGTCGAGCAGCACCTGCGGCGGTCCGTCGGGGCGATCGTCGCCGTCGCGATCCGGGATGAACAGCAGGTGCGGCGCGGCGCCGACCCACACGCCGCCGAAGCCGACCTCGAGGCCGCTGACCAGGTTGAGACCCTCGGCGAAGGTTTTCTTCGTCTCGAACACGCCGTCGCCGTCGGCGTCCTCGAGGATGCGGATTTTGTCGAGCCCCTGGCCCTCGGGGCGTTTGTTCGGATAGCAGAACGCCTCCGCGATCCAGACGCGGCCCCGGGCGTCGAAGGCGAACGCGATCGGCTGGTGCAGGTCGGGTTCGGCGGCGACGAGTTCGGCCTGGAAGCCGGGCATGAGCTTGAGTCCGGCGATCACCTTTTGCGCGGCGGGGTTGGCGACGGCGGAGGGTCGGGCGGGGTTGTCGCGCAGATGCCAGAGCACGGGGCTCGAGTGCAGGCGGGTGAGGTCGTCGACGCCGGCGTTGCGGCGGAGCGGGGGGTCGTTGTTGCGGCGGGTGGTGCCGATGCGGGGATCGATCGCCGGCGCGGCGGCGGCGGGTGCGGCGGCGGCGGTGGCCGCGGCGGGCGGGGGCGGGAGCTCGGTGCGGCCGATGGCGGTGAGCTGCAGATTGCGGAACTGGACCTTGACGGGGCCGGGGCCGCGGTGGAGCTGCAGCGCGAGGCGGCCGTGGTGGTCGGCCTCGCCGATCTGGTGATCGTCGAGGACGGCGACGCGCACGCCGTTGATCCAGAGCTCGACGTGCGGGCCGTAGGCAAGAATCCGATACGTGTTCCACGCCGGGGCCGGCCGGAAAAGGGCGGCGTAGTCGGCGGCTTCGCCAAACTTCTCGCTCCACCGGCGTCCGTCGGGGGCGATCGCGATGCGGTCGCCGCGTTCGACGAGGAGCTGGCGGCCGTGTTCGTCGTAGATCCGGCCGAGCCAGGTGGCGCCCTGATCGAGGTCGGCCTGGTAGCCGGCCGCGCGGCCGCCGGGGAGTTGCTGCGCCCGGAACTGGATGCCGGAGTTCGCGCTCGGATCGCCGCGCAGGCGGAATTCGGCGGTGAGCTCAAAGTCGGCGACCTCGCCCTGCCAGGAGAGAAACTCGTTCTGCGCGAGCCGCGCGCCGGCGGGGATCTCGCCGGTGATCGCGCCGTCCTCGACGCGCCAGTGCGCCGGATTCCCCTCCCAGCCGGCGAGCGAGCGGCCGTCAAAGATCGCCTGCGGCGCGGGCGGGGTGGCGCGGGTGGCGCCCGCCGGGGCGCAGGCGGCGAGGAGCAGGGCGGCGAGGCGGCGGAGGACGGAGGACGGAGGTCGGAGGACGGGGATCGGAGGGCGGAGGACGGACGATGGCAGGGTGGCAGGCGGCATGGGGAATGCGGGTGGGGGTCGGGGCCGCGGGGGGGGCGGGGCGGCCGCCGGGCGGTGAGCAAGGAGAACTGTCGCGGGCGGGGCAATCTCCGGTTGCCGCGGCGTTTTCCCGGTCGCCAGCGCTTCAGGGGCGTGTTCCGCTCCGGCCATGACCCTTGACACCGCCGACCTGCTCGACCGTTTCTGCCGCTACGTTCAAATCGACACCCGCAGCGACGGCCACGCGGCCGGCACCCCGAGCACGCCGGGCCAGTGGGATCTCCTGCGCCTGCTGGAAGGCGAACTGATCGCCATTGGCGCCCGTGAGGTGCTCCTGACCGAACAGGGCTATCTCCTCGCGACTCTGCCGCCGACCACCCGCAAGACCGGCGTGCCGACGCTCGCCTGGTTCGCGCACGTCGACACCGCCACCGAGCTGCCGGGCGCGGCCCGGCCAATCGTGCACCGCGCGTACGACGGCCGGCCGATCGTCCTGCCTGATGACCCGACGCAGGTGTTCACCGTCGAGACCATCCCGCACCTGCGTGAAGCCATCGGCGAGGATCTCATCACCGCCAGCGGCACGACCCTGCTCGGCGCCGACGACAAGGCCGGCGTCGCGACGATCATGGCCACCGCCCGGCATCTCCTGCGGCATCCGGAGATTGCGCACGGAAAAATCCGGCTCTGCTTCAACCCGGACGAGGAAATTGGACACGGCCTGCGCACGCTCGACCTGGCGAAGCTCGGCGCGGACGTGGGCTACACCCTCGACAGCGAGGCCCGCGGCGAGGTGGACTACGAGACGTTTTCCGCCGACGCCGCCGTGGTGGAGATTCGCGGGGTGGCGTCGCACCCGGGCTGGGCGAAGGACATCATGGTGAACGCGCTCCGGCTCGCCGGTCGCTTCCTGGCCGCGCTGCCGATGGAGATTTCGCCCGAGCGGACCGCCGGTCGCGACGGCTTCGTGCATCCGACCGAGCTTTCCGGCAACAGCGAGCGGGCGACGGTACGGATGATCCTGCGCGACTTCGAGCTCGACGGGTTGGCGGCCAAGCGGGCGATCGTCGAGCGCGTGGCGGCGGAACTGCGCGCCGCGGAGCCGCGGGCGCGCGTCGAGGTCACGTTTCGCGAGCAGTACCGCAACATGCGGTACTGGCTGGAAAAGGACCTGCGCCCGGTGGACTACGCGCTGGAGGCGGTGCGCCGCGCCGGCCTCGCGCCGTTCACCTCGGCGATCCGCGGCGGCACCGACGGCTCCCAGCTCACCGCGCGCGGCCTGCCCACGCCGAATCTCTTCTGCGGCATGCACGAGGTGCACAGCCCCCGCGAATGGGTGTCGCTCCAGGACATGGCTCGCGCCGGCGAGGTGCTGCTCCAGCTTGCGCAGCTCTGGGAGGAGCGCAGCGGAGCCTGATCCCGGCGGGGCGCGGCGCCGGCCGGGCGGACCGGCGAGGGTGGGGCACGGCTGACGTGGTGTGTTCCGAGGCGAGCGAAAGCGCGGCCGGAGGCCCGCGCCGTTTGTCACGTATTACGTGACAAAGTAGCTGGCCGCATCACAACCGCAGGCCGAGCGGGAGGGTGTCGCCGAGGGCGCGGGCCTGGTCGTCGGCTTCGAGCACGACAACTTCGCTGACGAGGCGCTGCCAGCGTTCGGGGGCGTTCGCCTTGCGCAGCGCGGCGAGGGTGCGGTCGCGGAGCCCGGCGTCGAGGTCGCGCGTGCGGTCGCCGGTGAGGCGGGCGAGTTGCGCGGCGGCGAAGGCCGCGCCGTCCACGGCGCGCAGGTCCCGCGCGAGCAGCAGTTCCAGCCACTCCGCCGCCCGCTCCGGATCGATCGTGCGATGGCCGCTGCCGTAGATCGGCACGCGGGCGCCGAGCCGGCCGAGCGCCCAGGCCCACGGCCCCGAGGCGGGCTGGCCCGGCGTGCGCAGGCGGTCGGCGATCCAGTTGCCGAGGGTGAGTTTCTGCGCGGGTTCGAGGTGCTCCAGTGCGGCGGCGGTGCGCACCATTTCGTCGAGGCCCTCGGGTTGCACGCCTTTCGGCCGGGCGGCGTGTTTCGAAGCGTTGGGCGGCACGCGCCGCGCGAGGTGGGGTTCCAGCACGCGCCAGATCGCCTGGTGGTGTGCCTCGGTCAGGCCGCCGGCGATGCGCCGCCACATCACCCAGTATTCATTCCACACCGACACCTCGCCGGCCGCCTGCACGTTTTCCGCCAGGAGCGCGAAGGTCTGTTCGCACCGCCACTCGTCGAGCGGGTAGCCGAAGCCCGGCCGCAGGCCGTAGCCCAGGAAACGGTAAAAGACGCGTTCGTGCACGGCGGAGCGCCGCCGCTTGCGCGCGCCGGCGAACAACACGCCCCACAACTCGCGCAACAACGGCACGGTCCAGCTCTCGCGCGGGCCGAGCGCGGCCTCGAGCGTGTCGCCGAGGCGCTTGACGTCGCGCGGCTCGACCGTGCGCGGCGCGGGGCCGAAGACGCGGTCGACCAGGTCGCGCACCTGGCCGAAGCTGGCGGGCATCGACTCGGTGACGGTGGCGCCGGCGCGGGCGGCGTGGCCGCGCACCTCGAATTCGACGCGCCAGCGTTCGTCGGCCACGTTGGAGACGCACCACAGCTCGAGCGTGCCGAGTTCGGTCAGCGTCGCGCGCAGATGCACCGGCACGGTGCGGCCCTTCGAGTGGGCGGTGCGCAGCAGGGTGTGCAACGGCGGCAGCGGGTGAAACGCATCGTCGACGGTCACGATTTCGCCCGGGCCGTCGACACGATCGGCGGTCGTGGAGTAGAGCGGGAACTGCACGGGCTGGCCGACCTGGAGCTGGAACGGCCGCGCCGTGAGGTCGAGGGTCTGGCCTTCCTCGTGACCGCGCGGGATCACACACACGGCGCGCTCGGCCGCGTCTTTGGCCCCCGCGGCGCTCAGCCCGACGTACAGCGCCTGGGCCGCGCCGCCGCCGATGCGCCGGCCGAGCCCGCGGCGAGCCAGCCCGTAGGCCGCGGCGCCACGGGCGACCGCCAGGTCGAGCGAGTCGTGGTGGAGGAGGGGAATGCGCGGGGTTCCGGGCCACCAGGCGGAGACGACGTCGACCAAGCGCTGGGCGAGACGCGGGGCGTTGAAGACGCCGCCGTTGAGCAGGATCGCATCCGGGCGCGGGAGGAACGGAAGCGGGAGAGAGGGGGAGAGGGGGAGAGGGGGAGTGCCGGCCAGCGCGGCGTGGGCGGCGGCGGCGTGGCGGGCGAGGAAGGCGGCGAGGTGACGGGTAATGGCGGGATCCTGCGCGTAGGGCAGGCCGAGTTCCTGCAGGGCCATGCGGGCGGCACGGCGCGGCGCCTCGTCGGGGGCGCAGGCCGGGAAAAAACCCTCGACGATGATCTGTCCGACTTCCTCGCGGGTGAGCTCGGTGGAGAGCGTGGCGCCGATCAGCCGGCTGCCGCTGCCCGCGATGGCGAGCGGCTGGCGCTCCGGGCCGGCGTCGGCGAGCAGCGCCTCCTTGGCGGCGCGGGCGGCCTGGGTGAGCTGGGTCCACTGCGTGGCGTTGAGCTTGTGGCCGGCGTCGGTGAGGCGTTCCTCGGCGCGGCGGGCGAGCGCGGCGTCCATGTTGTCGCCGCCGAGCATCAGGTGATCGCCCACGGCGAGGCGTTTGAGGACCGGGCCCTCGTCGCCGACGGCGACGGAGATGAGCGTGAAATCCGTCGTGCCGCCGCCGACGTCGACCACGAGCACGAGGCGCACGCCGGCGAGCGCGGCGGCGAGGTCGGCGCGGTGGCGCGAGGTGAAGTCGTAGAACGCGGCCTGCGGCTCCTCGACGAGCGTGAACGTCTCCAGTCCGGCCTGCCGCGCGGCGGTCGCGGTCAGCGCCCGCGCCACCTCGTCGAACGAAGCCGGCACGGTGATGACGACCTCCTGGCGGGCGAGTGGCGCCTCGGGGTGCGCGTGATCCCAGGCGGCGGCGAGGTGCGAGAGCAGGAGGGCGGAGGACTGGGTGGGGGA
The DNA here is from genome assembly GCA_964504885.1 of uncultured Opitutus sp. Taxonomy (GTDB): domain Bacteria; phylum Verrucomicrobiota; class Verrucomicrobiia; order Opitutales; family Opitutaceae; genus ER46. The sequence continues at coordinate 76,237 of CAZDGC010000007.1, read as the reverse complement.
AAGTTTGACGACTTCGGCGGGTGCGCCCCAGGGCAGGATGGCGGCCCCGCGGTCGACACCGCCGTGGCAAAGCCAGCTCTTGGCGGAGGCGACGAGTCGGCCGGGCACGCGGGCGCCCTGCCAGCGGGCGAATTCGCCGACGACCTGCGGTGGGGCCGCGTGCCACGGCAGCGCGGTCGCGCCGGCGGCGAGTTCGTGCGGGCCGGGCAGGTAGAGGCACGAAGGCAGCAGCGCTTGGGCGGCGGTCTGGCCGGGGCGTTGCACCTGGAGGATGGGGAAGTCGGCGACGGCGGGTGCGGCGTCTCCCGGGCGCGCAGACGCGACGGCGCAGTTGCTGGTGCCGAGATCGATGCCGACGACGTGGGTGGCGGAAGCGGACATGCGGGAGAATGTTCAGCCCACGGAACACACGGATGACACGGAAAGGAGCCCGACACCGCAGGCTTCCATGTTTTCCGTGTGTACCGTGGGCTACTTCAGCTCATTCCTTCATCCGGACGTTGAGCTCGAGTTGCCAGCGGCCGGGGCCGTCCTTCTCGAGGCAGTGGAGCTGGAGCGTGCCGACCTCGGTGACGGCGGCCTGGAGATTCACCGGCACGAGCCGGCCCTCGGCGCCGGCCTCGGCGGGAAGCGTCGACTCGATGGGAGCAACCTCCTCGAACTCGTCGCTTTCGGCCGGTCCGTCGATCATCGCGCCGACCGTGTCGTCGCGGCGCACCGAGCTGCTGAAGAAGCGGAAGCGCGTCGGCTCGCCGACGACGAGGCCGAACTCCTGCGGCGGCACCTCGGCCTTGGTTCCTTCCTCCATGCCGAACGGCGCGACGCACAACGCCCGCACTGGCGGAGCCATGCCGGGCACGGCGGGCATGGCGGTCTCGACGCCGACGTAGTAGGCGCGCCCGGTGCCGCCGCGGATGCGCAGGCCGTGCCCGTGCCGCACCCAGCCGTAGTAGGCCGCGCCGCGCGCGACCGCGAGATCGAGCTCGGCGCCCTCGAGTTCCTTGGCGGGCGGGGCGCCGTCGGCGGCGAGCCAGCCGTTGAGGACCTCCAGTACGCGCTGCTGGAGCACGCCGGCCTTGAAGACGCCGCCGTTGAAAAGGATCGCCGTCGGGTGCACGAAGGCCTGGCCGGCGACCTTGATCGGCGCGTCGTGCGCCGCGGCCAGCGCGCGCGCCTGGCGGGTGAGGAAGGCCGCGAGGTGGCGCGTCACGCCGGCGTCCTGTGCGTAGGGCAGCGCCAGTTGCGCGAGGCCGGTGCTGCGGGCGGTGCGCGGCGCCTCGGTTACCGGCACGACCGGGAAGAAGCCGTCGGTGAGCACCTGGGTGAGTTCGTCGCGGGTGAGTTCGGCCTTGATCGTGCCGCCGATCAGCGAGGAGCCGCGGCCGGGGATCACGAGCGGGGCGCGCTTCAGTTTGGCGTCGGCGAACAGGGTCTCCTTGGCCTGGCGGCAGGCGAAGGTGAGCGCGTTGAACTGCCAGGCGTCGAGTTTCCTGCCCTCGGCGGCGAGCCGCTGGCTCACCGTGTAGGCGAGGGCCAGGTCCATGTTGTCGCCGCCGAGCAGGATGTGATCGCCGACGGCGATGCGGGTGAGCTGCACCTCGCCGTCCTGGTCGGTGACGGCGATGAGCGAGAAGTCGCTGGTGCCGCCGCCGACGTCGACCACGAGGATGACGTCGCCCGGCCGTACCTGTTTGCGGAAGCCTTCGCCCTTCTGCTCGGTCCAGGCGTAAAACGCCGCCTGCGGCTCCTCGAGGAGGGTGACGTGCGGCAGGCCGGCCTGCCGGGCGGCGGCGAGCGTGAGGTCGCGCGCGGCGGCGTCGAAAGAGGCCGGCACGGTGAGGATGATGTCCTGCTCGGCGCAGGGCGTATCCGGAAACTGGTGATCCCAGGCGGCGCGCAGGTGGGCGAGGGAGAGGCGCGAGGCCTCGATGGGGGAGATCCGCGTGACGTCGGCCGGGGCCTGCCAGGGCAAAATGGCGCTCTGGCGATCCACGCCCGCGTGACTCAACCAACTCTTGGCGGAGGAGACGAGGCGGGCGGGAACCTTGGCGCCGTGGCTGCGGGCGAACTCGCCGACGATCGGGGCGGTGGTGGCGTCGGCGGACTTCGACTTTTTATCCCACGGCAGGGTGAGGGCGCCGGCGGGAAACTCCTGGGCGTTGGGCAGGTAGAGAAACGACGGCAGCAGCGGCCGCTCCTCGACTGTGCCGACGGCCGTGACCTGCGGGAGGGCGAGCATGGTCTGCTCGCCGCCGCGGGCGGTGTCGCGGGCGAGTTCAAAGTACGACACGGCCGAGTTGGTCGTGCCGAGGTCGATGCCGAGGGAGAAACGGGCGGGCATGGAGAAGAGGGAGGAGGGAGAAAGGGAGTGAGGGAGTGAGGGCGGGAAGGGAATGAGGGGGAAAGGGAGTGGGGGAGCGAGGGAGTAAGGGAGTGAGTGGATTCGGACGGGGCAGGTCGGCAGGATGGTGTCAAAGACAGTGCACCGGTCTTTCTCTTCCTCTTTATCTTTCTCTTTCGTCAGGGTTTGGCTGCAGGAGAGAAAGATTAAGAGAAAGAGGAAAGAGAACGATCACGAGGCCGGATCCTGACTGTGACACTAATGGGGGCAGGTCGGCCCGCCCGACGTTCGAGTGTCGCCCTGATCCCTCAGTCCCTCGCCCCTGATCCCTCCGCCGTCAGAGCTCCACCTCGGCCGGCGCGAGAATGCGCGGGTCGAGGGTGGTCGGGACGGCGGGAAGTCGCACGGCGGTGGCGATCCAGCCGTGGTGCTTGAGGGCGCCGCGGAACGGCGGCTGGCCGGCGACGTTGCCGGTGAGTCGGATTTTGCCGGCGTCGAAACCGGCGGGTACGGTGACATTTGCGCCCTCGGCGTCGCGCAGCACGGGCTCGAGGATCAGGTACTGGTCGAGGACCTTGCGGCTGCCGGCGTGGACGACGCGGGCGGCGGCGCCGATGTCGGCGTCGGAGAACGCGGCGACGTCCTCGCGGAGGAAGTCGATCAGCCGGCCCTCGCGTTGCAGCAGGGCGAGGAGGGCGAGGCCGGAGGCGTGGGCCTTTTCCGGCGCTTCCGCGGGTGGCGGTGCGGCGGGGCGGGCGGGAGCCGCCGGAGGGGGGGCCGGGGCCGGGCCGAGGGCGGCGACGCGGGCCGCGAGAGCGGCGTCGCCGAACACGCGCAGCGCGAGGCCGAGGCGGGCGAAGAAGGAGGGAGAGGACGCGTGGGTCGACATGGAAGCCGCAGAGCAGATCAGGCTTCCGCGGCGGATTCAACGCAGCATCCGGCGGGCCACGGGTGGCGTGTTCCGGCAGCGGCGCGACGGTTCAGCGGGCGATGCACCCTACCCGCGCAGCAGCGCGACCCGGAACGGGTGAAGTTCGGCGGTCATCACCCCTTCGGCCACGGCGGGGTCAGTGAGCAGGAAGGCGCGCGCCGCTGATTCGTCGGCCGAGGTGAAGACCACGAGGCCGAAGGTTTGGTCGCCCTCACGCACCGTGCGCCCGGCAAGGATAACCTGACCCGCGGCAGCGGCCGACTGCAGGTGGGCGAAATGACGGCCAATGATGGCGCGGTCAGCGTCGGTCCAGGCGTCGTCGTGGTGGAGCCGCGGGACCAGCCGCAGCAGGTAGATGAAGTGCGCCACGTCAGAGCAGCTTTTGCAGCGCGGTGGCGGCGGGGTTGAACTGGGGATCGAGCCGCAGGGCCTCCTCGTAGGCCAGGCGGGCACCGGCGCGGTCGGCCTTTTTCTCCAGGAGGACGCCCAGGCGCCAGTGGGCGGAGGCGTGCCCGGGGCTCGGTGGGGCGGCGGGGGCGGGCAGTTCGAGGCAGCGGCGGAGGGCGGCGATGCCGCGGTCGATCTGCTGGCCGGTGACGGCGGCGAGGCGGCCGATCTGGTAGAGAGCGGCGAAGTCGTCAGGATTGGCGCGCAGCACCTCGTCGAACTCCGCGAAGGCGCGATCGTAGTGTTTTTCGCCGGCGTAAAGGGTGGCGAAGGCGAGGCGGCCGCGGAACGGATCGAGGCGCTTGATGGCGGCGGCCTGGGCGGCGGCCTTGTCGAAGCCGCCTCCGGCGATGCCCGGGGCCTGGCGGTAATATTCGAACAGGCTCAGTCGGAAATCGACGTTGTCGGGCTCGAGTTCGACGGCGCGCTGGTAGGCGGCGAGGCATTGTTTCGCGAGGCCGAACTTGGAGAACACCGGCGCCTGTTGCGCGAGCCGGCCCAGGGCGTCGCCCAAGCCGTGGTGGTGGCGGCCGGCCCGGGGTTCCGTGGCGAGGGCCGCTTCGAAATGGGTCCGCGCCGTCGCGGGGTCGTTGCGGCGGTTGGCGAGCTGGCCGAGGTGGTAGTGGACGTCGGGATTCTTCGGGTCGGCGGCGGCGAGTTTTTCAAAGGCCTGCTGGGCTTCGGCGGGGCGGCGGGACTCGTAGAGGGCGCGGGCGGCGGCGTAGTCGCCCGTACCGCCGCTGGCGGCGCGGGCGGAGTGGGTGACGCAGAGGGCGAGGAGGACGGGAATGGGCAGGCGGACCATGGCGGGCAACGGCGGAGGGCGAAGCCGGCAAGAGACAACAGCGGGCGCTGATCGCAAGCGCGGGCTGGAGCGTCCTTTTGCCGGGGTGCAACCTCCTCCGGGTTGCGGTGCCGCCGCGATCCTCCCGCCGCTTCCGCCGCGGGCCGCGTCCGCGCACCCGGCGGCTACTCGGTGCGCAGGGCGATCATCGGATCGATGCGGAGGGCGCGGCGGGTGGGGCCGAAACAGGCGGCGGCGGCGAGGGCGGCGAAGGCGGCGGCCACGCCGGCGTAGAGGGCGGGTTCGAAGGGTTTCACCTCGTAGAGCGCCTGGCGCAGGAGGATGGTGGCGGCGGCGGCGCCGGCGAGTCCGAGGGCCAGCCCGAGCGCCACCTGGCAGGCGGCGGCGCCGGCGACGGTCCGCACGATGTCCGGGGCGGAGGCGCCGAGGGCGAGGCGCACGCCGAGTTCGCCCGTGCGCCGGGTCACGGTGTAGGACATCACCGAATACACGCCGACCGCGGCGAGCAGGGCGGCGAGGGCGGCGAAGCAGATCAGCAGCGCCATGGTAAGACGCGGGACGCCGATCGCCTGCTCGACGAGGGAGGCGACGGTCTGGGCGTTGGCGAGGGCCAGGGAGGGATCGAGCTCGGCGACGACCCGGCGCAGCACGGGGAGGGCGGCGCCGGCGGCGAGACCGGGGCGGACCTGGGCGACGACGTGCATGACGGCGTTGCCGCGCTGGTCGCGGGCGTAGTAGATTTCGTCGGGTGGCGGTTCGCCGGGGCCGGCGGCCTTGACGTCGCGGATCACGCCGACGATGCGGACGAGGATGTCGGAGTTGGGGCCGATGACAAAGGAGGCCTGGAGGGGCGACTCGCCGGGGAAGAGCCGGCGGGCGAAGGATTCGTTGATGACGGCGACGTTTTCGCCGCCGAAGCGGTCGTCGGCGGTGAAGCCGCGCCCGGCGCGGAGCTGGATGCCCATGGCCTGGAAGTAGCCCGGGGTGGCGAACCGGACGCTGGCGAGCGGGCGCTCGTGGAGGGGCAGGAGGGGGCGGCCCTGAATCGAGTAGGGAGAGATGGAGCCGAGGCCGGCGAGCGGCAGGCCGAAGATGGCGCCGCCGGCCGCGAGTTCGGGTGCGGTGTCGAGTTTCTGCTGGAGCTGGCGGAAGAATTCGCGGCTGGCTTCGGGGGTGCCGTAGCGTGCGTGGGGCAGATTGAGGAGGCCGAAGGCCCGGCCGGCGGGTTCGAAGCCGAGCTCGGTGGTCCGCAGTCGGTGGAAGCTGGCCACGAGCAAGCCGGCGCTGATCAGCAGGGTGAGGGAGAGGGCGATCTGGGCGATGACGAGCATCTGGCGGAAGCCGTGGGATCCCGGGGCGCCCGGTGAGCCCCGGCTGGCGTCCTTGAGCACGGATTGGACGTCGGTGCGGGCGGCCTGCCAGGCGGGGTAGAGGCCGACGAGGAGTCCCGCGAGGACCGAGGCGGCGAGCGAGAAGGCGAGGACGCGGGAGTCGAGGGCGATCTCGTCGGCGCGAGGCAGTTGGGGGCCGGCGAGGGTCTGGATGCCCTGGAGGCTCCACCAGGCGAACAGCACGCCGAGGGCGCCGGCGACGAGGGAGAAGGCGAGGCTTTCGGTCAGGAACTGGCGGATGATTTCCGCCGGCCGGGCGCCGAGGGCGAGGCGGATGGCGATCTCCTTCTGGCGGGAGCTGACGCGGGCGAGGAAGAGGTTGGCGAGGTTGGCGCAGGCGATGAGGAGGACGGCGGCAACGGCGCCGGCGAGGGTCCAGAACGTGCGGTCGAGGTTGCCCAGCACCTGTTCGGTGAGGGGGCGGGGTTCGTTGCGGTTGTTGGCGTCGAGGTGGCGTGGATGGTCGGTCTTGAATTGCGCGGACATCTCGGCGAGTCGCGCGGTGGCCTGCGCGAGCGAAACACCGGGGGCCAGGCGGGCGAGGCACGAGTGGACGATGGCGTTGGTCCGCTGGGAGGCGGTCAGGAACGGGAGATTTTGAGGCTGGGGAACGAGGACGGCGATGTTTTGGAACGGCACGGGCATCCTGGCGGGGAGCACGCCGACGATTTCGCGGGCGACGCCGTCGATCCGGATGCTGCGCCCGAGAATGGCGGGATCGGAGCTGAAGCGCGTGCGCCAGAGGTGGGTGCTGATCATCGCGACGAGCGGGCCGTCGTCGCGGTCCTCTTCCGGCGCGAAGTGGCGGCCGCGGGAGGGGGTGAGGCCGAGGAGCGGGAGAAGGTTGGCGGAGGCGTGGAGGCCGAAGACCTGTTCGGGATCGCCGCGGCCCTCGGTGAACGTGAAGCCGTTGCCGGCGTACATCGCGAGTTCGGAGAACACGTCGGGCCGGGTGCGGAAGGCCTCGTACTTGGCCCAGGAGATCGCGGGGGCCTCGAAATTGCGCTCGCGGTTGATGCCGAGGAGGGTCACGAGCCGGTCGGGCTCGCGGTAGGGAAGAGGATTGAGGACGACCGCCTGCAAGGCGCTGAAAAGGGCGGTGTTGGCGCCGATGGCCACGGCCAGGGTGAGGATGGCCACGGTGGTGAAGCCGGGGGTGGAGAGCAGCGCGCGGCAGGCGAAGCGCAGGTCGGCGAGCAGGCGGTCGGAAAACATGCGGGAAGAGCGGAGGCGAAGGAGGGCCGGGAGACGGAACAGACGGCGCCGGCGCGCGCCGGCCCGGAGAGGGCCGACCTGCGGTTGCAGGGACGATGCCAGCCGGTGCGGGGTGGTGTTATCCTTTTGCGTGGAGACGATTTAAATTCGCCGCCGCGGAGCGGTGTTCTGGGGAGCGTCCGCCCGTGAAACCGTCCGGTCCCGAAAATGGGACGAGTGGGAATCAGCGGCGGGGCGGGCGATTAGAAGTGAAAGTACGCCCAGAGTGCCCCGGCGAGGACGAGGCGGTACCAGGCGAAGATCGCCAGGCCGTAGCGCATCAGGCAGATGACGAGCAGGCGCAGGCAGGCCGCTGCCGTGGCCGCTGCGATGACACCGCCGAGAATCACGTGAGGCCAGCCGAACACCTCGATCATCGCCGCGCCGCCTTTGAGGCTCTTGTAGATCGAGGCGGCGGTGAGGGTGACGAAGCCGAGCAGGAAGCTGAATTCCGCCGCCCGCCGGGGGTCGAGGCCGGCGAAGTAGCCGGCGACGATCGTCATCATCGGCCGGCTGACGCCCGGGACCAGCGCGGCGCATTGGAGGAGGCCGACCCAGGCGGCGCCGAGGAGCGAGAGTTCCTTCCGTTCGACGCGCCGGCCGGTCAGCAGTTGTTTGCCGTACCAGTATTCGGCGTAGAACATCAGGAGGGCGCCGGCGATCAGGGTGACGATCACGGTGTCGACCGAGTAAAGTCGCTCGTCGATCCAGTCGTGAATCAGGAAGCCGAGTCCGGCCGAGGGCACGAACGCGACCATCACGGCGATGAACAGGCGCAGGCCGGCGGGGTCGCGGCCGCAGAGGCCGCGCGCCATCGCGAGCAGGTGGCCCCAGTAGAGCAGCACCACGGCGGCAATGGCGCCGAACTGGATGACGACGATGTAGGTGTCGGTGGCGAGCTTGAGGGTGAGGAGTTCGCCGGGACGCGGGCCGTCGGGTGGCCGGTGCCAGATGGGGTCGCCCTGGGCGTTGAGGAGGGGTTGCGGGGAGTCGAGGCCGAAGAAGCGGCTGGCGATGATGAGGTGACCGGTGGACGAGACGGGCAGAAACTCGGTCACGCCCTCGATGACGCCGAGCACGACCGCTTCGATCAGCCGCAATTCGGCGGCGGGGCCGGAGGACTTGGTGTTTGGCGCCGAGGGGGAAGGTGCGGTGGCGGGTGCGGGCGCCGTGGCCCCGAAGGCGAGCAAGGCGGCGGCCAGCGCCAGCAGGGCGAGGAGGGTCTTTCGCACGCGGGTGTGGTTTCAGTTTTCGCGGGGTGGTGCAATTGCTTTTCCCGGGCGCGGCCGGCGGCGGTGGCGGGGGAGGTGCAGTGGCGCTCACTTCGCAGACAGATCCACTCGCTCACGCTCATGGCTCCGAGGAAACCGGGCGACACTCGCTCGAGGTGAGCGCTCAGGGGAGGAGGCGCCGCGTGGGTGGGACGGGCGGCGGGTGCGCGTTTTCACCCAGGCGAACTGCGCAACACTGCGCATGGTGCGGGCGCGCGGCGTCTGACATCCTCGGCGAACCCTCGAATGACTTACCTCGCGGCTTTTCTCCTGGTGGTGCTGGCGCTGTCGGCCTCGATCCTGCTCATCGGTCTGGCGAATACGCGCCGTTCCTCCGCGCGCCCGAAGCCGATCGTGGCGTTGACGGAGGAGCGGGGTGCGACCCCGGCGGGGCTCCGCCGGACTGGAGCAACGCCCCTGCCGTTGCCGCGGCCGCCGCCGCTCACGGAGGAGTCGCTGCCACTGGGCAAGGTGGAGCGTACGTTTCCGAGTCCGCACCGTCTCCGGTTCGAGTCGCGTTTCGGTGAACCCGGTCGCGGGTGAGGGCAGGGGTGGCGGCGCCGGAGTCAGCCCGACAGCCGGTACTCGGGCAGCTCGCCGGCCAGGCGCAGGATTTCGCGGTAGGTCGCAACCCGCTCGATCGCCCGGGCCCGCCATTCCAAGCGGAGGTCGGCTCGGGGATGCAGCCGCGCGACGGCTCCGACCACGGTCCACCCGGCCACGCTGGCAATCGCGTACAGACGGCCGAGCAGCTTGTGTTCGCGGAGCAAGCGCGCCTGCTTGATCGTCGCCTTGTAGGGCCGCAGGCGCGTCCACGCGAAACCGCGCCCGGTGCGGGCGGCGCGGCGCAGAACCTCTCGGGAGTCGAGGAGTTCGGGTTGGATGCGGTGGCCGCAGACTGCATCCGGACCCAGGACGCCCCGGAAACCGAGATCGGCGAGCTGCAACATGAACTGCGCCTGGGAGACATCGATGTGCGTCCGCAAGTTCAGCGCCTCGTCGAACCGCGCGCCACATTGCAGCGCCCGCCGCCGGAACCAGAAGTGGTTGCCGGAAAACCACCGGCCCGCGGCTACCTCCCGATCGCGCGGCCCCCAGTCCATCACCGAAAACGCCCAGCTCGAGAAGTAAGGCCGCCGGCACCACGCCGGCACGTCGGCCACCGGCCACACGATGTAGCTCCGGCCGGTGAACCAGTCGTGCTGGGGCCAGCGACCGCTCAGGGCCCGCACGCCCTGCCACCAGTCCGGGTGGGGGCTCATGTCGTCGTCGAGCACGGCAACGATCGCTCCAAGCGGGGCTTCATCCAGGGCTCGATTCAGCGCGGGGCCCTTGCCGGGTCGCGGTTCGACCAGAGAGTGGACAGGAAAATCCGCGGCGAACTGGCGCGCGACGACGGGCGTGTGATCGGAGCCGCCGTTGTCGACGATCACCACCTCACAGTGCAGCGACGTTCGGTCGGCGCGGGCGAGATGCGCGAGCGTCTCCCGCAGCGACTCGGCCCGATTGCGCGTCGCAATCACGACCGTGATGTCCGCTGCCGATGCAATCACGGCCGCGAACATGCGGGCGTGACGGCGCGTGGCAAGGCGGGTCTTGGCGCGTCGATGCGGCAGGTGCGGGCTCCCGCGTGCCGGGGCGGTGGTACGCGCGCCGCGCCCCGGACTTCGCCTACTGCCCGTACCGCTCGTCGTGCCCGGCGATTTCGCGCCACATCTGGCGGGCGGAGACCCGGCGGTCGCGGGAGCGGTTGATCCACTCCACCTCCGTGGCCGCCCCCGGGGCGGTGAAGCGGATGCCCCAGATGGGATCGAAGGCCTCCGCCGAGAGCGAATAACGCATGTCGGCGAGCACCGTGGGATCGCCGGGGCTGCGCGCCACCCAGTCCTCGGAAAACCAGGCGAATCGCTCGAATGAGCGCCGGGTGTTGCGCGCGCGTTCGGTCGCAGTGAGGTCCCCGGCTCCGGCGAGCGGCAGCGACCAGCCTTCACGCACCGTCGCTCCTGAAAACCAGCCCACGCGGATGCGATCGCTGTGGATGCGGCCTTCGTGAACGTAAAGGCCCCGCCAGACCACATTGTTGGCCATGGTCGGCATCATCTCCGCCCGCTGGATGACGTGCCCGCGCGCCGCGGCGAGCTCCCGCTGCGCGGCGAGGGCGCGCTCATGCTGCACCGCGCCGAATCCGAGGTAGAGTCCGGCCACGGCGAGCCCCGCGACCGCCAGGCGAACGCTCCGGCGCCCGAGCGCGAATCCCAGCCCGACGGCCAGTGCGACGGTGAAGATCGGATCGATGATGGAAATCAGATCCCAGCCCGCGCGGTGCGGCGAGAACGGCCACAGCAGTTGGGTGCCGTAACTCGTGGCGGCATCGAGCAGCACATGACTCAACCACGCCAGCGCGGCGGCTCCCCACAGCAGGAACCCGCGGTCGCGCCGGCGCCAGCGTGGTGCGACCAGCCAGAGGGCTGCCACCGCCGCCGCCCCCACCGGCACGAAGGCCAGCGAATGGGTGAACCCGCGGTGCGCTTCGATCGCGACCAGTGGATCCGTGGCGCTGCGGATGAGGATGTCCGCATCGGGCAGCAGCCCGGCCAGTCCCCCGGCGGCGGCCGCGGCGCGCCCCAATTGCCGCCCGAAGACGGCATAACCGACGCTGGCGCCAAGCACGAGATGGGAAACGGGATCCACGGGCGGCGAAGAAAGCCGGGCGGGCCGGTTTGGCAACCCGGCGCGCCACTCCCGGTTGGCGGTGACAGGCGCGGTGGAGGGCGCCGCTTCGTTGGCGCCGGAAAGAGCGGACGGGGCGTCGCGAGGAAGGCGGCTGCGACGGAGCGCAGCCCTCCAGGAGGGGGTTTCTGACGAGCCGACCGCCAACCGGCAGATGCGCCCATGCACCCCTCGCACCCCGCTGCGTTATTGCCAGCCGCCGATTCGGCCGGCATGGATTTCGCCTCCGTTCGTCTCCGCCCAATCCCGGCCCCTCCTCGCCCCCTCATGAATAAGACCAACCCGCTCCTTCCCCTCGGCTGCGCCGTCGCGCTGCTGTTCGCCTGCCTGCCGCCCGTCGTCTCGGCGGCCGACGCCAAGAAGGGCCCGGCCCCGAAAGGCGCCGCCAAGAAAGGCGGCCCTCCCGCGCCCGCCCTCAAGATCCGCGTGCAGCAACTGCATTTCGACAACAACGAGGGCTGCGCCGTCGCCGACTACAATCGCGACGGCAAGCTCGACGTCAGCGCCGGCGAGTACTGGTACGCCGGGCCCGACTTCAAGGCCAAGCGCCCGCTTCGCAAGCTGGAGCCGTTCGGCGCCGACTATGTCACCAACTGCGGCGAGCACGCCTACGACGTCAACGGCGACGGTTTCCCCGACATCGTCACCGGCGCGTTCATGGACACCCGCGTGTACTGGTACGAGAATCCCGGCGCGGCCGGCCTGCAGTCCGGCGCGCTCTGGAAACAGCGCGTGTTGATCGAGACCAAGTTTGCCCAGAACGAGTGGACGGCGCTGCGCGACATGGACGGCGACGGCGTGCCGGAGTATGTGGTCAACTCCTACGGTCCGATGAACGCGGTGATGGCCTACCGTTTCGCCAAGGGGGCCAGCGGCGAGCCGATCATGACCCCGTGGATGATCCAGGCGAGCGGTCCTTTCGTGAACGGCCACGGGATCGGCTTTGGCGACGTCAACGGCGACGGCCTCGAGGATCTGTTGTATGGCAACGGCTGGTACGAGCGCCCGAAGTCCGGCGCGACCACGCAGCCCTGGCGGCGCCGGCCCGACTGGACCTGGCCGCACGCCAGCACGCCGATGATCGTCGTGGATCTCACCGGCGACGGCCGCAACGACATCATCTGGGGCCACGGCCACAACTACGGGCTTTATTGGGAGGAGCAGAAGGATCCGAACAAGGACGGCAGCACGAACTGGCGACACTACGTGATCGACGACAAGAACTCGCAGAACCATTGCCTCGTCTGGGAGGACATCGACAACGACGGCAAGCCCGAGCTTATCACCGGGCGGCGCGTCAAGGCGCACAGTGGCAAGGATCCCGGCGACAACGAGCCCGGCTGTGTGATCATGTACAAGTGGAACGCCGCAGAGAAACGCTTCTCCAAGCACATGCTGGCCGAGGGCGGCCCCGGGATCGGCCTGCAGATTCGCGTCGCCGATCTCGATGGCAACGGATGGAAGGACATCGCCGTCGCCGGCAAGAGCGGCACGCACATCCTCTGGAACGGCGGCAAGTAGGCGCTGGGGAGGCGACGGGCCCGTCGCCCGGTCGGCGGCATTCCCAGGTGCGTCCCGCTGCACCCGCAGCGGGACGCGTCCATCGAAGGGCCGCGCTCCCCGGGAGAGGGCCGCGGAGCCGATGGGGGCGCGGAATTCTCTTCCCGGAAGCTGCGGGATCGCGCAGGATGTGGTACGCGTTCGTTCCCGCTCTCACTCCCGCCCTCCCGTGCCACCAACCCGGGGGCTCGCCGGCCGCTCCCCACCCGTCCGCGTCCCTCCGCTCCTTCCCTTCCGATGAACCCGGCCGCATCAGAACCCGGGCCCCAAACCCGGGCCGGTTTGATTGCCCGGGGCAGCTTCGTCCTCGTGGTCGACGACGACGCTGCCATGGTCGAGTTGATCACCCACGTCCTCGCCGCCCAGGGTTGGACGGTGAAAGGGGCGACTGACGCGCCAACCGCGCTGCAACTGGTGGAGGCGGCTCCGGTTCCGCCCGTGCTGGCGATTTGCGACGTCATCCTGCCTGGCATGGACGGCTTGGAACTGGGCCGGCGGCTCCTCGCCCGGGTGCCCCGGCTGCGGGTGATCTTTCTCAGCGCCCACCTCGCCGAATGTTCGTGGTGGCCATTCGATCTGCGGCACTGCCCGTTTCTGCCCAAGCCCTTTTCGAACGACGAGCTGATCGCGGCGGTCCGCGAGGCGTTGTCCAGCTAGCGCCCATGGATTTCAACCTCACGCTCTCGGCCCAGCCGCTGCAGCTTGCGTCCAACCTGCAGACCAGCGATCCGGGCGAGAAGCTGATGGTCGTCAAGAATGTGCCGGCGCGGACCTACCTCCGGGTGACGAGGGAGCAGTGGTACATCCTGCGGCGTTTCGACACCGCGCGCAGCGTGCCGGCGGTGCTCGAGGCCGCCATCCGGGAGCGGTTCGGAGTGCCGTTGGGTGAGTTCTACGAACTGATCCTCAAGGCGGTGCGGGCGCAGGTGTTGCAGGTGCCGGGTGGCCCGGTGGCGGAGGTCCGGGCGTCGAACTGGTCCTGGCGCATCCGGCCGGCCGCCATGAACTGGCCGCTCCAGATCCTGTTTCTTGCCGGCCTGGCGATGGCGTTGGCGTTCCGACCGGAGTTGCCGTCGTCGTGGCTCGGGATCGGAGCCGGAGTGGTGATCGTGAGTGCCGCGTTCAGTTTTGCGGCCGTGGTGCTGGGGTGCGGGGTGGCCGGCGGGGGCGGTGAAGTCTACCACGCCCGCTGGTCCTGGTGGTCGGTGCCGCCGCGCTTCCGGGTCGACGCGGGCGATGTCGTGCTGCTGCCCCGCCGGGACCAGAAGACGCTGGCGCTGGTCGAGCCGGCTTTCCTCGCCACCGCCGCGGGGCTCGCCCTGTGGCACCAGCCGGACTGGGGCTTGATTCCGCTGCTCGGGCTGATGGTGGCCTTGCGCCCGGTCTTCGGCGGCCCCCTGGTCTCCCTGTTGCGACCGGCGCACGATGCCACGGCCCACGATGCGGCGCGCGACTTCCTTTTCCCTCCCAACCGGGGGCCGCGGGCGCGCTGGCGGACCCTGGGCCAGGCGGTGCGCCGCGCCCATACGTGGTTTACGATTGGATACGGGGTGGTCTGGACGCTGGCCGTGGTCTACCTGGCGGCGCGCTTCACCGACACACCGCCGTGGTCAATCCAGTTCTGGGAGGCGAACGGCTTCCGGGTGGCCGCGGCGATCGGCCTTTCCCTGGCGCTGCTGGCGGCCGGCTACCTGGCCTGGGAACTGGGCGTCCTGATCCGGGATCGCCTCCGCGAGTGGCAGCGGGCCGGCCGCGAAAGCCTTCGGCGGTGGTTCGGCGCGGGACGGATCGCGGCGGACGAGGCCGGCCGGCTCGAGGCGATCTCGAATTCGCCTCTGCTCCGGACGCTGAGTCCGCCCCAGCGGCAGCAGTTCGTGCAGGCCGCCACCGTGGCGCGGCACGGACCCTGGCGGGCACTGAGGGAGTACGAGGGCGTCGACGCGTCGCACGTGGCCCTCCTCCTCAGCGGCCGGGTCGGCCTGTACCGGCGGCTTTCGTCGGGCCGGAGGGTGCGCACGCTGCTGCTGGAACCCGGCGATGTGCTTGGCCGGCACGCGCTCGCCGATCCGGGCGGCGGCCGATTCGACCTGGTGACGCGGACGCCGGTGGCGCTCCTGCGTGTGCCGCGCGCGGTGGCCGACGATCTCCTGGTGCGGAATCTGGCGGTCCCGACGCTGGCCAACCATGTTCTCAAGGTGCCGTTCTTGCGGAGCATTCCGCTCTGTCGCACGTGGCACCTGCAGGCCATCGAACGCTTCGCCGCCCTCGCGGCTCTCTTCGCCTATGCAGACGGCGAGGTGGTGATCAACGAAGAGGTGTACGTGGGCCACTTCTTCATCATCTTCGAGGGTGAAGTCGTGGCGAGCCGGCGGGGGCAGCAGCTCGCGGTGGTGGGAGCGGGGGAGTTCTTCGGCGAGATCGGCATGATGCAGAACAGTCTGGCCAGCGCCACCATCACGGCCCGGCGCCACCTGCGCTGCCTGGTGATTGCACGCCAGGAATTCATGCGGTTTGTGACGCACAACCACGCCGTCGCGTTGGAAATCGAACGGGTCTGCAGCCGCCGGCTCGGGCGCCCGCTGTTTCCCCTCCGGCGCGGAGATTTCACGCCGGGCTGAAAGGCGCGGGGCGTTACCGGCCGCAGCAGTGCTTGAACTTCTTCCCTGAACCGCACGGGCAGGGCTCATTGCGGCCGACCTTGGGCGCGACGGGCCGGGCCGGCGGCGGGCCGTTGCGCACCGTCCGCGTATAGAGCCAGCGGCCGTCGATCCGCGCGAACTCCGACTTCTCGTAAAGCGCCTGCTCGCCGCCTTCGGTGGCGTAATGGGCGGCGAAATCCACGAAGGCGGTGTCGGGCGTCGGCCCGGGTTCGTGCGCGTGGATGACGAGGCGGGTCCACTTGATTTCCGAGACGTCCTTTTCCTCGACATAGGGCTTCCTCGCGGTGGGCCGGTAGGTGAAGTGCAGGTACTTCCAGTCGCGGGCGACGTGGGCCGTGAACCGCGAGCGCATCAGTTCCTCGGCGGTCGTGGCGGGCTGGGTGCCGTCGAGTCGCGGCCCGCAACAGAGTTCGAAAGGCCGCCCTGAGCCGCAGGGGCAGGGCTGGCCGGCCTGCGGCGGCGGAAGTCCGATGGGAGTCGAGGGCGTGGGCGAGGACATGCCGGTTACGAAGCCGCGCCGCGGTGGCGATGGCGAGCCGGAAGGCGGGGCGGATGCCCCGCGGCCAGCCGGAGGCTGTTCCGCCGGCCGTCCCGGCGGATGCGCCTGTTCCGGCGGCCGAGACTCGACAAGACCGGGTTGCGCCGGTCTAGTTCGCGCCGCCCCGAAACCGGCGCCGGAGTCCCGGTGCCACCACGGAGAATCCTGCCATGCGCGTTTCCACCTCCCTTCGCACCTCCCGCGCTCCCTTCCGTCGCGCCCGCTTCGTCGCCGGCGCTTGGGTTCTGTTGGCTACGGGCAGCCTGCCTGCCGCCGGCGAATGGCCGGGCTGGCGTGGCCCGCTTGGCGACGGCACGGCACCCGGCGCAAAAGGTCTGCCCGAAACCTGGAGCGCCTCGCAGAACGTGAAGTGGAAGGTCGAGCTGCCGGCCTGGAGCGGCTCGTCTCCGATTGTCTGGGGCGACCGGATCTTCCTGAACACTCCGTCGAAGGACAACACCCCGCCGGCTCCGCCCCCGCCCCCCGCACCGGGCAAGCGAGCCCGCCCCGCCCCGGCGGGTGGCCGCGGTCCCGGCGGGCAGGAAATCCTCCTCGTGTGCCTCGACCGCGCCAGCGGCCGGGAGTTATGGCGGCGCCAGTACGACCAGGGGAACACGATCAAGATGAAGCACAACATGTCGTCGCCCTCCCCCGTGACGGACGGCCGCCATGTCTGGAGCATGTCGGGCAACGGCGTCATCGCCTGCTTCGACGTGGCGGGGAATCAGAAGTGGAGTTTTTCGATCGAGAAGACGTTTGGGAAGATCGGCCTGCAGTTCGGGTATGGTTCCTCGCCGCTGCTGGTCGGCGACCAGCTCGTGGTCCAGGTGCTGCACGGATTCTTCACCGACGAGCCCTCGTATGTATTTGCCCTGCGCGCCTCGGACGGGAGACAGCTCTGGCGGGTGGAGCGGCCGACGGACATGGAGCACGAGACCCCGGATGCCTACACCACGCCCTCGCTGCTCGAGGTCGGCGGCAGGAAGCAGATCGTGATTGGCGGCGGCGGCTATGTGACCGGCCACGATCTCGCGACCGGCCGCGAACTCTGGCGCGGCGGCGGCTTGAACCCTACCCACTCGCGCGTGTTCCGCACCATCGCCTCGCCGCTCGTACGGGAGGGGATGATCCATGTGCCGACGCGCGTGACGCCATTCCTCACCTTCCGGGCGGGCGGAACCGGTGACATCAGCACGAGCCACCTCGCTTGGAAGTTCACGGACAAGGGAGCGCCCGACGTGCCGACGCCGGTCAGCGACGGCGAGCGTCTCTACCTGGCCGACGATCAGGGAAACCTCACCTGCCTCAACGCCAGGACCGGCGAAAAGATCTACGGCCCCGAGAACACCGGCATCGGCCGCACCAGCGGTTCTCCGGTCCTGGCCGACGGCAAGATCTACCTGACGGGCGAGAGCGCCGAGACGGCGGTGGTGGAGGCGGGGCCCAAGTACCGCCTGATCGCGAAGAATTCCCTCGACGGCAGCTACACGCTGACGACTCCCGCCGCGGCCGGTCGCGAACTTTACCTGCGGACCGCCACCCACCTGTACTGTCTCGCGAAGTAAGAGGGCGTCGAACGAGCAGGATAATCGCCTGAATTGAGGGCGTGGCTCCGTCGGCGCCGGTCGTATCATGACGGTGGCGACGCCGCCCTGCGCCAACTCGATTTGCAGACGCCATCCAAGGGGGGGCGGTGCCGCTGAACCCGGGGAGCAGGTGATTCGCTACGGCACCTCGTACACTTCGACCAGTGCGGCGCCGCCGGCGCCCTTGCCGTCGAGCCGCACGGTATAGCTGCCCGGCGGCAGCGTCAGCAGCAGCATGGCGTCGTTCGAGGTGCCACCTGCAATTGCGAACGCTCCGACCGCCTCGGACGCCGCCGCCAGGGCGGGCGCGCCGCCCCACTGGTCGTTCTCCGCCAGCTTCGTCGCGTCCGCGCCGAAGAGCATGAGCTGCGGGTCGGACAAGGTCTCAGGCACGCCAAAGGCCGCCAGCCCGGGACCGATGCCGCGCACCAGCACCGTGCGCGCGGTTTCGCCGTCGATGACAAATCCCGCCGTCAGCGGCGTGTCGCCGGGGATCTGTTTCCTCACCGACACATTGATCAGTCGTGGGGTGACGGTCGAAAATGCGGGACGCGGGGTGGCGTCGTAGAGCTCGGCGATGGCGATGCCCGGGCGGCCCTGGGTGTCGCCAAACTCCACCGTGTAGCCGCCGTCGCCGAGCGTGGGCTGGAAGAGCGCCGCGTCCTTCGAGTCTACGGCGGCAAAGGGGAAAGCTCCGACGCCACGAAAAACGCTGACGAGCGTCTCGGTGCCGCCCCAGTCGTCGTTCACGGCCAGTGTCCTTCCAGTCTCGGAAGACCGGATCCCCATCTGCGGGTCGGGCAGAACATCCGCCACGCCGAGTTGGGCGAGCGCGGGGCCTGCCACCCGCGCCAGTACTGATTTCGAGCCGCGGGTGCCGGCGCCGCCGAGCACGGTGCCCATGATCATGGTCTCGGCGGGTGCCAGGGTCGACAGGATCGACAGGTTCACCAAGCGCCCGGCTTCCACCGGTTCGACGCTCGCGAACGACACCGTCGTCGCCCGGCTCTCGACCGTGCCGTTGGCGTTGCGCACGACGCAGGTGTAGGCGCCGGCGGCGGAGGCGTCGGCGTTCACCAGCACGCAGGTCGCGCGGCGCTGGTCGTCGAGATCGACGCCGTTGCGGCGCCATTGATAGGTCGGGGCGGGGGTGCCGGTGGCGGTGACGGCGAGGGCGAGCGTGTGGCGCGCGCCGGCGGCGAGCCGGATCTGCGCGGGCGGCTGCGTGACGAAGGCGGGCGCGGTCGGTCCGGCTTCGGCGGTGACCGTCACGATGAAGGTGCGGCTGGCGCTGGCGCCGTTGGTGTCGGTGGCGGTTACGGTGACGTTGGTGGTGCCGGCTGTGCGCGGCGTGAGCGTGAGGACGGAATCGGCGATGGCGGCCTCGACGAGGGCCGGGTTGGCGCTGCTCGCGGAAAATGCGAGCGCGGCGGCGCCGGCGCCGGAGGGGTAGAGGGGGATGACGGCGACGGAGGTGACGATCACGAGGTTCGAAGGGCTCACCGTACCGCCGGTGAAGTCCCGCACCGGCAGTTCATTGAACGGGGCGCCTGCGTTGGTGAGCGGGAGGGCGGCGATCCGTTCGAGCACGGCGAGACCGTTGCCGAGGACACGTCCGAACACGGTGTATCCACCGCCGTTGAGCGGGCCGAGGTTGGTCGTGTTGTCCCGGACATTGAAGTACCACTCGCTGGTGGCGCTGTTGATGTCGGAGGTGCGGGCAGCGGCGAGCGTGCCGCGGGCATTGGGCAGATTGTACTCCAGCGGCACCGGAGCGAGTTTCGGGATCGCCGAGACAGTGCTGCCGCCCGTCGAGCGGTAGCCGCCCCCTTGCACGATGGAGATGCCTCCGGCCTCGAGTGCGGCGGCGCGGTGGAAGAACGAGTCGCTGTACGCCCCGGATTGGACGTAGGAGAGGAAGTTGGCGACGTGGCGCGGGGCGGCGTCGGCACGGAGCTCCACGTTGAACCGCCCCATCACGGTGTTGAACTGGACGAGGGTGCCGGTCACGCCCGGCAGGCCGAAATGGTTGCGCAGGTCTACGGTGGTGGGCGGGCCGCCCGGCGCCAGGGTTGCGGGAGCGATCGGCGCGGTGGCGGTCGGGGTGGTCGCCTGGGCGCGCAGCGCCGGGGTGGCGAGCAGAGCCAGCGCGGCGAGGGCGGCGTGGGAGCGGGCGGAAATCATGGGCGCGGGATTCGAGCGGCGGGGCCGGCCTGCGCCAATCCCATTGTGTGTGCCCTGCGGGTGGGGGCGGAGCTCCGCGTGGAGCGCGCGGTTGGGCGCCGTCGCCTCGTTTTCCGCAGGCCACGGTGGTGGCGGATCGATTCAGGTGGCCCGCCGCGAACGGGGCAGGACCGACCACGGGGAATCCCGTCCCTCGTTTCTCGGGAGTGAATTTGGTTTGCGACCCGTTTGGCGCGCGGCATGCATTGGATCTGTTCCCCATGAAGCCGCCGTTCGTCGTCGTTTTTTGCTGCGCCCTCATCGGCACGGCGCCGGCTCAGGCGGCAGACGCCACCAGTCCGGTCGACGCCACCCGGCGCAACGCGCAGTTTGCCCCCGGGGCCTCCGTGCTGCCGGACAAACAGGCTCCGGCCGAACAGTCCCGGTCTGACCTGCAGGAGCGCCGTTTTGAAGCCCCCGTGCGCGAGAACTCCCTCGCACCCCAGTCGGGACAGCGGTCGGCCGTCGAGGTCCGGGAAACCAGGGAGAAAACGGTGCGCGAGAAGAACTCGCGGCGGCCGGAGGTGGTCGAGCAACCGACCAGTCGCTTCAACCAGCGCCTGGCGCCGATCGCGACCGGCACCGACACGACCAAGCCTCCGACGGTGACGCGCTACCAGGAGAGTCTGGCGGCGGCCAGCGCCGCCAACATGTCGCGGTTTCCCGCCCTCGACGGCGCCACGTCGGCGAAAATCAACCGCTTCGTCTTTCGCAAGAATCCGCCCGAGTCTGGCGCGGCGCTCGACGACGCCCGGGTGACTCCTGCCGCCGGTGGTTCGCCGATTCGCCGGTGATGCTACTGCCCCGCCGCCCATGAGCCGTTTTCGCGTCCTTCAGTTCAACATGCAGTTCGGGCAGATCTGGGACGAGAAAGACCCCGATGACGCCCCTATCCGGCTGGAGGACACCCTGGCGGAAATCCGCCGGCACGAGGCCGACATCATCATGTTGCAGGAGGTCGAGCGGGCGCAGCCGGGCGGCGTACAGGTCGATCCGCCGCCCAACTTCACGCGCTTGCGCGCCGAGTTGGCGGACTACCACGGCTGGTTCTCCTACCCGAAAGCCGACCCGCGTGAACTCCCGTTTGGCATCGGGCTTGCGATTTTCTCCCGCACCACGTTGCGCGATGCGCTGCGGCGCGACCTGCCTTCCCCGCCGATCGAATTCGATTTTTACGGTCGCCGGCTCACGCCGACGGACCGGCTGTTGATCGGCGCCCGGACCGAGGTCGGTGGCCGCGAGCTGCATCTGTTCAACACCCACCTGCTCGCCTTTTTCATGCTGGGCTCACGCGGCACCATCAACCCGTTCCAGCGCACCTTGATCGCCGAACAGCTCGCCGCCGTGGAGGGCCCGGCCCTCCTCACCGGCGACTTCAACGAGAACGAACCGGGAGTGTTGGAGTCGCACTTTTCCGCGCTGGGTTTCAACACGGTGCAGACCGCGGAGGTCACCTGGCGCCGCCGGCCCTACGTCCTCGATCATATCTTTTACAACCGCTTTCTCCGGTGCACGTCGCACCAGGTGACCCCGACCCCCGCCAGCGATCACCACGCCCTCGTCGCCGACTTCGAGTTCGTCGATTGAGCCGGCGCGGGCGGCCTGCGCCCGCGCGCTCAGGCCTCTCCCCGGCGCACGCGGTCCTTCTCCGCCTCCCGCTCCTCCTCGATCCGGGCGCGTTCGCTCGCGAGCTGCTGCTGGATCTTCTCTAGCTCCTCGAACTTTTGCTCGGCCAGCGCGTCGTCGAGCCGCTTCTTCAGGAAGATCTCCCGCTCGGCGAGTCTGCCCTGGTAGACCCGGTCGATGTCGGCGAGGCGGGCCTTCTGCTCCGCCGTCAGCGGCTTGCTGACGTCCGGGTCGGACTTGGCGAGACGTTCCATGGCAAGTTCGTAGGCGCTTTTCATGGACGCACAGCGTGGCGGCCGACCCCGTGGTTTCAAGTGCCGCGTGCGGGGGTTCCGATTCAGTCCAGCGGCCGCAGGCCGAAGGCCAGCGCCAGCGCCACCACGATGAACGGCGGCCACCAGCCGCCCCACCGCCGCCGCCAGCCCCCCGCGTATCCGAGCAGCAACGTCGCAAGCAGCAGCGCCAGCGCGGCGGGGCCCACCCAGGGCGCCGCGAAACGCGCCGGCACGAATGTGCCGGGCACGGTCACGCTGAATTGCACCAGGCGTTCGATCACCAGCAGGACCAGCGCCGCCGCATGGTTGCACAGCACCGCGCCCGGGCCGAAACCCGCCAGCCCGCAGAGCAACGCGGCCAACCCGCCGAGCGTCACCACGCCCGCCGCCGGGATCAGCACGAGGTTGGAGACGAGGGCGCCGGGGGTCAGGAGCCGGAAATACTGCACGCTCGTCAACAGACTCACCAGCATCGTGGCCACGCCGACTGCCACCGCGGTCGCGGTGACCCGCCAGCCCCAATCGCCCCAGTGTTGCCACCACTGCCAGGCGGGTTTCGGCAGGTCGCGCCACGGCGACCAGCGCCCCACCCAGGCCTCCCCCAGCGGCAGGCCCAGCACCAGCAGCGCCAGCACGATCGAATAACTCAGCAGGAAACTCGCGCTGAACGCCTGCAGCGGCGCCAGCAGCAACACCGCCAGCGCCGAAGCCACCAGCGCCGCCAGCACGCTCGCCGGCCGCCGCAGCACGAACGCAGCCTGCAGGAACGCCGCCATCGCCCACGCCCGCACCGCCGAGGGCGAGGCGCCGGTGATGTCAACAAACAGCCAGAGCGTGGACACCCCGACCGCGAAGATTGCCCAGCGCGGCGCCCGCACGAGCGCGAGCAGGGCGTGCAGCGCCCCGGCGATTACCCCGATGTTCATCCCGCTGATGGCAAAGAGATGCATCGTCCCGCTTTGCATGAAAAGCTCGCGCTGCCCTTCGCTCAGCTCGCCGGTCTCGCCCAGCATCATGCCCCGCAGCAGCGCCGCCAGCGCCGGCCGCTTCTCCGCGATTCCCC
This sequence comes from uncultured Opitutus sp., assembly GCA_964504885.1. GTDB lineage: Bacteria > Verrucomicrobiota > Verrucomicrobiia > Opitutales > Opitutaceae > ER46. The sequence goes on along the minus strand of CAZDGC010000007.1, from coordinate 53,536 downwards.
GGTCGAGGATCGCCTTGAATTCCGCCGCGGCCGCCGCGCAGAACCGGTAATACGGATGGGGCGGCCGCTCCTCCGCCAGCACCCGGCCCCGCGTGAACTTGAAATTCACCCCCGCGCTCGCCAGGTAGCCGTCGAACGTGTCGCTCGGCGGATGCCGGGGCAGCGTGGCCAGCACCCCGACCGCCGCCACCTCCGCCTCGCGCCGCGGCGCACCCCCGCCCTCCGCCGGCGTCAGCGAGAAGAACACCCGCTGCCCCACCAGATCCCGTAGATGCGCTTCGGCCCGCGTCACCCGCGCCAGACCGGAGGAGCGGCTGGCTTCCCGCGAGGCGAACAATCGATCCACCCGCAGCGTCAACCGCGCTTCCCGCGGCGGCAGTTCCTCCCACTCCGCCAGGCGCGCCCGGCTCAGCGCCTGGCTGCCGAGCCCGGCGCCGGCCATCGCCACCACCAACCCCGGCGCCCAGGCGCGCGGCCACCAGCGCGCCGCCGCCAGCGCGACCCCGGCCGCGAGGAGCGCGATCGCCAGCGGCCCCCGCGGATCCTCCAGCCCCGTCGCCTGCCCGGCCGCCAGTCCGGCCAGCAGGGGCAGCACCAGCCACAACAGCGGCGCCCGGTGCCCCAGGCTGCGCGACTCCACCGGCCCCGGCGGCCCGGTTCCGGCGGCAGCGTCGTGAAATGCCTTTCCTTCCATGGTCCGGGGTGCCGAGTATCGTTCGCCATCATGGGAGCGCCTGACCAGCCCGATCTTTTCGGCGAAGTGCCGCGCCGCGCCGAATGGCCCGCCGCCGTGCGCCCCGCCACGCAGCCCCTCGCCGCCCGCATGCGCCCGCGCCGCCTCAGCGAGGTCGTCGGCCAGGATCACCTGCTGCAGCCCGGCTCCCTGCTGCCCCGGCTCGTCGCCCAAAACCGCTTCGGCTCCCTCCTGTTCTACGGCCCGCCCGGCACCGGCAAGACCAGCCTCGCCGAGGCCATCGCCCGCGAGACCCACAGCCGGTTCGTGCGCGTCAACGCCGTCATGTCCAACGTCGCCGAGCTGCGCGAAATCCTCGCCGCCGCCCGGTTCCGCCCTGAGGCCGGCACCGTCCTGTTCATCGACGAGCTCCACCGCTTCAACAAGTCCCAGCAGGATCTGCTGCTGCCCGATGTCGAGGAGGGCACGATCCGTTTGATCGGCGCCACCACCCACAACCCCGGATTCTATGTCAACCCGCCGCTTCTCTCCCGCAGCCATCTGTTCCGCCTCGAGCCCTTGTCCACCGCCACCATGGCCGCCGTGCTGCGGCAGGCGCTGAGCGATCCCGAGCGCGGCCTGGGCGCGCGACGTATCCAGGCTTCCGATGCCCTGCTTGCCGACCTGGCGGCCCTCTCCGGCGGCGATCTCCGCCGCGCCCTCAACTCCCTCGAGGTCATCGCCCTTGGTCTGCCCGAAGGCGGCACCCTCACCGCCGCCGATCTCGGGGTCTTCGCGCGTGAACGCCGCATCCGCTACGACGCCGACGAGGACGAGCACTACGACACCATCTCCGCTTTCATCAAGAGCTGCCGCGGCAGCGACCCCGACGCCGCCCTGTACTGGCTGGCGAAGATGCTGGCCGGCGGGGAGGATCCGCGCTTCATCGCCCGCCGCCTCGTGATTCTCGCCAGCGAGGACGTCGGTCTGGCCGATCCCCAGGCGCTGCCGCTGACCGTTGCCGCTCACCACGCGGTCGATTTTGTCGGCCTGCCGGAAGCCGAGCTCACCCTCGCCCACGCCACGCTCTACGTGGCCACCGCCCCGAAGAGCAACTCGGCCACGCTGGCGCTCGGCGAGGCCCGGCGCGCGCTTGCGGACCAACCCGTGCAGTGCATCCCCTCCGCCCTGCGCAGCGGCGCCGGCCAGGCGAACCGCCGCCAGGGCCAGGGCCGCGACTACGAGTATTCGCACGATTTTCCGGAAAACATCTCCGGCCAGGACTACCTCGAGCGGCCCGTCGCGCTCTACACGCCCAAGCCCGTCGGCTGGGAGGCCAAGATCGCCGACCGGCTGGCGCGTTGGAAGGAGCTCAAGGCGCGGATCCAGGCGGGCCGGCGCGCCGCTCACTGAAGGGCGTGGACCGACCGCCGGGGCTCCTTGCTGCAGGATTTTTGCGGCAGCGGGCGATGTGGCAAAAAGGTGGATACGTGGCCCGGCGGCGATCTAGGGGAAAATTCCAGGCGGAAAGAGCGGGTCGGTGCTTGATCTTCCCGCGGCGCGTTCCTTAATTCGCGGCCATGTCGAGAGGGTTGTATGCCAGAAGCTGGCTGGCCGGAGGGGAGCGGTGGAGACGCCGTGTGGCCGGATCCGGGAGCGGGCGGGCTGTCGACCCCGGGCGGGGATGACCCGTCGAGCGTATGCCCCTGACGCTGTTCATCGTATCGATTATCCTGTTACTAGTGACCACTGTCGGTGGAATCGTCGCCTGCCGCGGCATCATCCGGGCGCAGGACGGTTATGAAGACGAGGAGGGGTTTCACCTCCGGACCGCGGCGGCGGCAGGCTCCGCGGAGCAGGTGCTGAGGTCGGAGGAGGCGGACGCGGCGGGCGCCAGGGTCTGAGCGGATCGCCGCGGCGGCCGGGCCGGGAGGGTTCCGGACTACAGCACGTCGATCGCCGCCTGGCACACCCGCGCCGCGGTGTCTCCGGCGGTGGCGGTGCAGCGCAGGTCGCGGAGCAATCCATCCTTGAGGCCGTAGATCCAGCCGTGCACCGCCAGTTCCTGGCCGCGCGCCCACGCCTCGCGCACTATCGACGTCCGGCAGACGTTGGCCACCTGCTCGATCACATTGAGCTCGCAGAGCCGATCGCAGCGCGCGGAGCCGTCGCCTGGCAGGCAGGTCAGCCGGCGTTCGTGTTTGTACCGGACGTCCTGCACGTGCTGCAGCCAGTTGTCGGCCAGCCCGACCTGGTCGCGGTGCAGCGCGGCGTGCACGCCGGAACATCCGTAATGCCCGCAGACGATGATGTGGCGGACCTTCAGGATTTCGACGGCGAATTGCATCACCGAGAGGCAGTTCAGGTCGGTGTGCACGACCATGTTGGCGATGTTGCGATGCACGAACAACTCACCGGGCATCATCCCGACGATTTCGTTGGCCGGCACGCGGCTGTCGGCGCAGCCGATCCACAGGTAGGCCGGCGACTGTTGCCGCGCCAGCTCCAGGAAGAACCCCGGTCGTTCACGCCGGATCTTTTCCGACCACGCGAGATTGTTGGCAAAAAGAACATCGGTCTCGTTCATGCGTCGGGCGGCGAGCATCGCGGCGCCCCCGGGCTCGTCAATCGGAAGTAAGAGGCGCGCCCACCCATCAACCCGCTTGCCGCGCCCGCCCCCGCGCGTACGGTGGCAGTATGAAACTGCGCGCCACCCCGTCGCTGCTGCTGCTCGGCTTCGTCGCCGCAAGCCAGGGCCAGACCCCGCCGGCGCCGCCTCCGGCGCGCCCGGACGCCCAGGCCGCCCGGCCCGCCACCACCGGTTCCGGCTCCCCACGGTCGACGCCGTTGCCGCGCATCATCCTGGGCGGCAATCAGACCAAAGCCGCCGCCCCCGCTCCGGCGGCCGCCCGGCCTTCCGCCGCGCCCGCCCAAGCTTCGGCCACGCCCACCGCCGGCAGGAAGGCCGCCGCCAAGGAAGACGAACCGCCGGCCCGAATCGCCGGTATGGAGATCGCCCGCGGGGACAAGGGCTTCCTCGGTCTTCAGGTAAGCGGGGGTACCTTCCAACTCGGGTTCTACGACGCCAAGAAGAAGCCGGCGAAAGCGGACGTCGTGCGGGCGGTGCTGCGTTGGACTCCGAACTACAAGCCCGGCACCGAGATTTACGTGCTCGAGCCTTCGGCCGACGGACAGATGCTCACCTCGCCCCGGATCGTCCGGCCACCGTATCACTTCAAGTTGTTCGTTTCACTCTTCGCCGCCGGCGTCGAGCAGCCCACCGAGTCCTTCGTCCTCGACTTTCGCCAGTAGCGCACGGCACGCCCGCGCGACGCCCGGCAAGATTCGGGTTGCGGCGTCCGGCGGGCGTCCCGCACGCTATCCGGCTCGTCTGATGCCTTCTCCGCTGTCACTCCTGTCTGCGTCGTCCTCTGGCTCCTCTTGCCGCCGCCCGGCGGCGTCCGGGCCCAGGCGGTGCGGGCGCACTCACCCATGAGCTTCGCGTCGCCCACCGCGTCGGTGCGGGACGGTTCGCGCTTCCGGATCGGAATTGCCGCCGCCCGTTTCAACGAGACTCTCGTCGGCGCGCTGCTGGAACGGGCCCGGGCGGGCTTGCGTGCCGCCGGCGTGCGCGACTCCCGCGTCACGGTCGTGCGCGTCCCCGGTTCCCATGAAGTGCCTTGGGCGGTGCAGGCGCTGGCCCGCTCCGGCCGTTTCGACTGTGTCATCGGCCTCGGGGTGCTCATTGCCGGCGACACCAATCACCACGAAATGGTGGGGGAGAGCGTGTCGCACGCGCTGCAGCAGGTTGCGCTCGCGACCCGCGTGCCCGTCATCAACGGGGTCCTGGTCGTCAACACCCTGGCACAGGCCCGGATGCGCTGCGCCGGTCGTATCGACCGCGGCGCCGAATTCGCCGCGGCCGCCCTTGAAATGGCCGCCCTCCGGCGGCAGCTATCGCCATGAGCAAGGCCCTCTTTGTGCAGCGTCGCGACGGCCGCGTCGCCGCGCTCCAGTTTCTTTATGCGTGGAGCCTCAACGAGCCGCGCAACCTGGCCGACGACCTGCAACTCTTCTTTGAAGGCTGCGACCAGCCGCGCGCGCACTACGCGTACGCCGAGGAACTGATCCACGGGGTCATCACCCACCGCGAGGAGATCGACGCCCGCATCAGGTCCCTCGCCCAGAACTGGGACTTCGACCGCATCGCCAAGATCGACCTCGCGATCCTGCGGCTCGCCATGTTCGAGATGATTCACCGCCGGGACATCCCGCCCGTCGTCTCGATCAACGAGGCCATCGACCTCTCGAAGCAGTTTTCCAACGCCGACGCCAAGCGCTTCATCAACGGCATCCTCGACCGCCTCAAAGGCCAGCTCGGCCGCGACGCCCGCAAGGCGGAGTGAGGAATCTCGAAATCAGGAAATCAGGCGGATGGGCGAACTTCAACATCGTGACCTTAGTGGCCGCGTGATCGAGGCCGCGATCAAGGTGCATCAGAGTCTGGGTCCGGGGTTTTTGGAGTCCGTTTACGAGAACGCCCTCTGCGTCGAACTCCGCCGACGCGGCATCCGCTTTGAGCGGCAGAAGGCCGTGACCCTCTTCTATGAAGGTGAGCAAGTGGGAGAGCATCGGCTCGACCTTTTGGTGGAGGAGGTGTTGTTGGTGGAGCTCAAGGCGGTGCGGGAATTGGAGAACATCTTCTTTGCCATCGGTCGTTCCCAGATGAAAGCGGCTGGAATTCGCGACGGCCTGATCCTCAATTTTGGCGCCATGCCGCTCACCATCAAGCGTGTCGGTCGCGAGTGGACCCCGGCGTGACGTTGCCTGTGCTGCTCCCTGATTTCCTGAATTCCAGATAAATATGTGCCGGCACTTCCCCTGCTTCCCGGCTTACCCGATAGTATGTTCGGGTGCCCCCTGATTCCCTGATTTCCAGATAGCATGTTCGGCCTCTTCAAGAAATTCAAAGACGGGCTCGCGAAGACGGTCTCGGTCATCGCCCAGAAGACCCACGGACTCTTCGGCGGGCGCCGCATCGACGCCGCCTCCCTCGACGAACTCGAGGAGGCCCTTTACACCGCCGACTTCGGCGTGGAAACCACCGCGGAGATCCTCGCCGAAATCAAACGCGCCTACGCGAAGGACAAGGATCTGCAGGGCCGCCAGGCCGCCGAAATCGGCGCCGCCGTGCTCGAACGCGTGCTCGCCGGCAGCGAGGGAACCCTGCCGGCGCGCCCGGTGTCGTCGCCCCCCCCGGGCGCCACCGGGTCGCTCCCGATCGTCATCGCCCTGATCGGCGTCAACGGCTCGGGCAAGACCACCTCCGCCGCCAAGCTGGCGTGGAAACTCAAGCAGGACGGCGCGGCCGTGATACTGGCCGCCTGCGACACCTTCCGCGCCGCCGCGGTCGAACAGTTGAAAACCTGGGCCGCGCGCCTGGAGCTCGACGTCGTGGCCAGCCACACCGGCGCCGACGCCGCCGCGGTGGCGTACGACGCGTGGCAGGCGGCCCGCTCGCGCGGACATGACTTCCTGCTCGTCGACACTGCCGGGCGCCTGCACACCAAGAGCAACCTCATGGAGGAGCTCGCGAAGATCCGCCGCGTTCTCCAGAAGCACGATCCGGCCGCGCCCCACCACCGCTGGCTCGTCGTCGACGGTTCGCTCGGCAGCAACTCGATCGAACAGGCGCGGGTGTTCCACCAGAGCTTCGGGCTCACCGGTCTCATCGTCACCAAGCTCGACGGCACCAGCCGCGGCGGCGCGCTGGTGGGCATCTACCGGCAATTGAAGATTCCGATCTACTTCCTCGGGCTGGGTGAACAGCCCGAGGATCTGCAGCCCTTTGGCGTGCGCAACTACGCGCGCGCGGTCTTCGGCCTGGAGTGAGCCCGGGTGCAGAACCAACCTCGTTCCCTTTGTAGCCGGGGTCGCTGATCCCGGGCAGGGGAGGGAGATCGATCGACGCACGTTTCCTCGTCCTCTTCGCCGTTCTCGGACGGAGAACGAAGAACGAGTACGAGAACGAGGAACGATTGCGCGGCCACCTTCTCGCTGCGCCGCGGCTCAGAACTCCAGGCGCAGCCCGGCGGTGAGACTGCGTGCCGGCAGCGGCGCGTAGTCCTTCAGGAACGACGCGTGCGGCCGGGCCTCGGCGTTCGTCAGGTTGGTGCCGCGCAGGAACACCTCCGTGCGCACGCGCCCGTGCGTGAAGGCCCGGCTCACGTGCGCGCTGAGGCGGCCGTAGCCGTCGCTTGCGGACTCGCCCGGAGCGGTGCGGCGCTGCGCGAACGTGTGCTGCCAGTCCACCCCTGCGCTCCACTCCTCCACCGCCCAGAGCAGGCCGAGGCCGGCCCGCGCCGCAGGAATGCGCGGCAGGTTCCGCCCGCCCTCGCGGGCCCGGGTGAAATCGGCCAGGAAGCGGACGTCGAACTGGTAACCCGGCGCCTCGTGCAGGTGCCACAGCGCCTCCAGCTCGGCGCCCCAGAACCGCGCGTCGGTCTGGCTGTAACGGTAGACCGGCAGGCCGCCGCCATGGAGGTCGGCGTGCGGATCGCCGACGGCGAGGAGCTCCCAGTGGTCGCCGTGCAACACCGCCACCTCGCCGGAAGCCCGCTCGAAGATGTATCCGTCGAAACGATTCGTGAAGACCGTGAGCGCCCCCGTGACCGCGCCGGCCCGCCGGCGCAGGCTGGCCTCGATCCCGAGGGACTCCTCCGCGGCGAGATCGGCGCGGCCGATCTCGTAGGCCTGCGTGCCGGCGTGCGGGCCGTCGGCGTGCAGCTCCTGGACGTTCGGCGCGCGGCCGGTGCGGGAGAGCGAGACGGCGACCGACCAGGCGTCATCGAGTTTCCACACCGCGCCCGCCGAACCGCTGAACTCGCGATCGCGCCGCCCGGGCCGGCCGTCGGCGGTGAGGCGTGTCTCGTCCAGCCGCGCGCCGAACTGCCACGTCAACGGCCCCCGGGCGACCTCCTCGAAGGCGAACACCGCGAAGCCCCGGGTGGTGGAGGACGGAAGAAACGCCTCCTCGCCTTCCGCCCCGAACCGGCTGCGACTCGTTTGCAGTCCGAGGGCGCCGTTCCAGCCAGGCGCGCCGCCGTGCAGCAACTCGGCCCGGCCGTCGTGGCCGCGGTTGGTGAACACCGTCGCCACCGTGCCGTCGGGCTCGCGCTCTTCATGGCGGTAGTCGGCCCTCCCGAATCGGAACCGCAACCCGGTCAACAGTGCCCCCGGCGCGCCGCGCCACTCGCCCTGGGCGTCGGTTCGGCGCTGCCGCAATTGCACCCGCACGCCCCCTTCGCCGTCCTCTGCGGCGTGGTCGGGCTCCCTCTCTCCGTGGCCCTCGGCTTCGAGCCCGTGGGCGTGGGCGTGACCGGGAACCCCGTAGTTCGAATCGAACTGCGTGCGCGTGAAACCCACATGGAAAGCCCGCCCGACGAACGACAATCCCGCCGCGCCACCCTCGGAGTCGAGGGCGCTGTTCGGCAACCTGCCGCGTGCCGGCGTCGGCGGCTCCTCGTTGTGTTCCTCCGCTTCCTCCGCCTCCTCCGCTCGCCGCCGGGCGCTGTCGGCGTAGCCGGGGATGCGCACATCGCGCGCCGTCCGGCGGAATCCGTCGAAGTGCAGCACGAGGGCGTGTTCCTTGGTCGCGATCAACGCGGCATCGATCACACCGCCGCGGACGAAACCCCGGCTGGCGCTGTCGTAGCGCAAGTCGGCCTCGCCCCGCACGCGTTCGTCGCGTAATTCGGTCTCGATGCGGTGGCTGATGACGTTGACGACGCCGCCGACCGCCGTGCTGCCGTACAGCAGCGAAGCCGGACCGCGGACCGCCTCGATCCGATCGATGAGGAACGGTTCCACGCTGACGGCGTGATCGGGACTCACGGTCGAGGCGTCGAGCATCGCCACGCCGTTTTCGAGCAGGCGGATGCGATCGCCACCGAGCCCGCGGATGATGGGCCGGCTTGCGCCCGGACCGAACGCGGTGGCGCTAATGCCGGTTTCCGCGGCCAGGGTGTCACCGAGCGTCGACTGCTGTTTCAGCAACAGCGAGCGCCCGCTGAGCACGGTGGTGGATTGCGCCAGATCGATCTGGTTGCGTTGAAACGGCGCCGCCGAGATCAGGAACTGATCGAGCGTCACCGGAGCGTGGGTGTGGGCGGCGGCGCTCGAGGGCGCCGGCGCGGTTTGGGCGGGCGCAGCCGCCGCCAGCAGGGCGGTGCCGAGCACGCAGGAAAGAACGGAAGGAGGATTGGAAAAGGACATGGCAGGCCGGGTGAAAGGAAGACGGCGCACCCACCCAGGGTGCGGCCGCCCGCGGTCGAAACCGCGCGGTGGGCGCGACCGCCGGAGCGCACTCCGGTCCGCGTCGCGACGAAACAACCTCAAGCCCGGCCAGGTGGCCCGCGTTCCGGCTGGCGCAGGTAACGGGGGGAAACAAGCAGCGGTTCGGCGGCGGTCACGGGCGTGACGCCCTGTGCCACCAGCCGCGGCGGCAACGCTGACGCCGGCCCCACCGGCAGATCCACGCCCGAGGCAAACAGCACCACGGCGCACCCGGCATCGTCGTCGCCGGTCGTCGCCGGTCCGTGGTCGTGCCCATGCGCGTGGCCGCTGCAGGATCCGGCCGCGGCGTGCACCCACTCGTGCGCCGCCGGGCTGGCGGCAAAGACCGTCAGCGCCAGCACCAGCCCCGCACCCGCCGCCGCGAGGGCGCGGCGGAGCCAGTCGGGCCAGGAACTGCGGAGCGAGGCGGTCATGCCGGGGATGTCAGGGAGACCACCTTACCGGACGCGTCAAGCGTGTCCGCCGCCGGCCGCCGCGATCAGCCCGTGCTCCCGCATCCAGCGCAGGTAGGTCGTGGCGCAGGCGTCGAGGTTTTCCCGATTGCCGCCGCCGCGGACCGGCGAGCACATTTCGTAGACCGCGAGGCCATCAAATCCGCCCTCGCCCAGGCCCGCGAAGAACGCCGGGTAGTCGATGATCCCCGTGCCGAACGGCACCGCCCGTACCCAGTCGACCGGCTGCCGCTCGTAGTTGACCAGGTCCGGGCGGTAGCGATGGCGCGGCACCCGGAGATAGTCGGCATTCGTGGTGAGGACGGTGTACGGGGCGGCGAGGCGCGCCACCTCGTGCAGTTTCTCGCCGCGCAGCGCCGGCGACCACGCGTCGAAGCCCAGCTTGCAGTTGGGCCGGTCGATGTCGGCCCGCAGCTCGAGCAAGGCGTGGGTGTCGAGCGCGAGGTCGTGGTGGTTCTGGATCGCAATCGTCACGCCGTGCGGCGCGGCGCGGTCGCACATCTCGCGAATCGCGGTTACGCTGCGCTGCCACAACACCTGCGGATCCTGGCCGTCCGACTCGTACGCCGTGAAAATGCGCACGATCCCGGCCCCGAGCTGGGCGGCCAGCCGCGCCAGCGTCTCGACGTAAGCGATCTGCAGCTCGAGGTGGGGCACCTCGCCACCGAGGCCGGCGGGCGGCGCCAGGTTTGTGTAGGCGGCGATCACCGCGCAGCGCACGCCGGCCCGGTCGAGCGCCGCCCGCAGAGCCGCGACGCGTTCGGGCGTCGCATCGAGCGGCGACAGGTGCGGACGCTTGCCCGCGATCATCACGGCCGGAAAGCCGAGCGTCCGGGCGTGCGGCACGAAATCAGCCAGCCCGAGCGTGGCCTGGCCCCAGTAACCGGCGTAGCTGACGGAGAAAAGACAGGGTGTCATGGGGAGGCCCAGGAGTGGCAACGGCCGGCGCGTTTGGCGAGCCCGTTGCTGGGCGGAGCGAGGACGTATCGCCCCCCGCGCTCGACCTGCGAAACGGGGCTGCGGCGGGCAGGCCGGCGATCGTCCGCGGGCCGCGGTGGGCGAAGCTGCGCCCGCGCTCCCGCTTACCGCGGCGGCGCGGCGATCAGGCGCACGGCGATGAGCGTCCAGGCGCCGTCGCGGCGTTCGAAGCGGCCGAGAAAGTGACTCCCGGCCGGACCGCTGGCTGCCGCCGCCTTCGCCTCCGGCGCGAGGCGAAACTCCCGCGTACCCTCCGGGAAGAAACCGGGCACGGCGAAGTGCCGCACCCGCAGGCGGTCCCCGCCTCCCGGCGGTGCGACGATGACCCCACGAATCGGATACCCGCGGAGCAGCTCCGGCGCCGGGGCGCAGTCGCAGTTCTGTTCCGCCTGTACGAGGCGGCCTTCCGGAATCGTCACGATCCGTGTGCGCAGCGCCGGAACGGAATCGGTCGCGTACGCCACGAGCAGCAGGGCGTTCTCCAGGCCGCCGCGGTAGTCGCGCACCAGCGCCAGCCGCGGAAAGCCCCGCACGCGGCCGTGCTCCGGCGCGCTCAGCCGCACGGGTTCCGTGGGCAGGAAGTCCGGCGACACGCGCCGCAGCCACGCGACGCCCCCCGCGTCCACCCAGGTCACCAACAACGCGTCATTGCGCAGCAGGGTGGTGGCGACGCGCCCGGCCGGCCGCCCCTCGGTCAGCCGCAGCGGCGCCACGAAGCGCGCGCCGGCGTCGCCGGAGTAGGAAACCTGCACCCGCGGGTCGTCGCCCGCCGCGGTGAACCACGCCGCGGCCACGCGCCCGCCGTCGCTGGCGAGCTGCGGGCCGTTGACCGGACAGGCGGAGAGGCGCCAGCCGTCGCCGTGGAGCGGCCGCGGCGTTTCCCAGCCTGAGCTGTTGAACCGGGCGAGGCGGATGTCGCGCACCTCGTCGGCGGTGCGCCCGCGGTACGCGAGCAGGGCGGAGCCGTCGGGAAAGGAGGTCAGCGACGTCTGGCAACAGTCGCAGACCGCGGCGTCGACAAGCTGGTCGGAACCAGCGGCGCCGAGCACCCGGGCGAAGAGCTGTTGTGCACGGCCTCCCGCGGCCTTGGCACGGCCGTCCAGCCAGGCGGCCAGCACGCGGCCATCGTCGAGCGTGGCGAGCGAGACGAACTCGACCGACGTGCTTTCCGTCGTGAGCGGCGCCGGCGCGCTCCAGGTGCGGCCGGCGTCGGTGGTCGTGCTGAGCAAGGCGCGGTAGCCGGGACCGTGAGGGTCGTGCCCCGCGCCGGCGGGCGGGGACGGCGGGGCCGGGTGGTTGACGAACCACACCGCGGTCGCGCGCCCGCCCGGGCCGGCGGTGAGCGCCGGGAAGTCCGCCCAGTTGACGAACCAGTTGTCGCCCGCGGCGATGGTGCGCGCGGCCGACCAACCGTGGGTCGCGGGATCAAACGTGGCGACGCGCAGCGCCGTCCGCCGCTCCTGCGTTTCCAGCCAGGTGAGCCAAACCGTGCCGTCGGGGCCGCGGGCCAGCGACGGGCTGAGCGAGCCGACCGGCGCGGCCGGCGTCGCGAGATCCTCCACGGTGAGGGCGGGTTCGGCGGCGAAGGCGCCGACGCACGCGCCCGCGAAGGCGAGGACGAGGAACAAGGCGGGGCGAATCATGGCGGTTCGGCGCTCAGCCGCGGCGGCGTTGCAGCAGCGTGACAACCAGCAGCAGGGCGAACGAGATCCCCAGCAGCATGGCGGCGAAGGCGTGCGCCTGCGGGTAGGCGAGCGCCTGCACCTCGTCGTAGAGTGCGATGCTCGCAACCCGGGTCACGCCCGGAATCGAGCCGCCGATCATCAGCACGACGCCAAACTCGCCGAGCGTGTGGGCAAAGCCGAGCGTGAGCCCGGCGGCGATGCCGCGCCAGGCCAGCGGAAGGTGCAGCCGCACAAAGACGCGCAGCGGACGTGCGCCGAGCGCGCGGCCGGCGTCGAGGAGCTCGTGCGGCACGCTGCGCAGCGCGGCCTGGAAAGGCTGCACGGCGAACGGCAGCGAGTAAAAGACCGAGGCGATCACGAGCCCGGTGAAGGAAAACGCCAGCGGCGCGCCAAAGGCGTCGCGCCACCAGCTTCCGGGGGGATGCTGCGGGGAAAACGCGACCAGCAGGTAGAAGCCGATGACGGTCGGCGGCAGCACGATGGGCAGGGCCACGAGCGTCTCGATGGCCGGCGCCAGCCGCCAGCGTGTGGTGTTGAGCCAATGGGCCAGCGGCAGGCCGAGCAACCCGAGCAGGAGCGTCGTGAGGGCGGCGAGGCGCAGCGTCAGCCCCAGCGACTGCCAGAGGACGGGGGTGAGGCCGAGGAGACTGGAGGTGGATTCCGCCAAGCGGGGTGACGCTCAACGTTCCACGCCCAACGTTCAACGCCCAACGCTCCAATGGGGGGCGGAGGGGGAGCGACGACGACGGCGCCGTTGCCGTTCACGGGTGGGCGAGGTCCGGTGCCGGCAGCCGGAACCCGTAGCGGTGGAAGATTCGCCGTGCGGCGGGTGAGCGGAGGAACTCGAGGTAGGCGCGGGCGGCGGGGTTCCCGGCGCCGCGGGTCGTGAGCACCGCCCCCTGCTCGAGCGGCGCGTGCCAATCGGCGGGCACCTCCGCCCAGCGGCCCACACCCTGCAGGTTGGGGGCGAGAACCAGGGACAACGCCACCAGGCCGGCGTCGGCGCCGCCCTTCTCCACGAACTGCGCGGTCTGCGCGATGTTCTCGCCGAAGATCAGCTTCGGCTCGACGGCGTCCCACACGCCCGCCCGCTCCAGGGCTTCGCGGGCCGCCCGGCCGTAGGGTGCGTGCGCGGGATTGGCGATCGCGAACCGACGCACCTGCGGGTGCCTGGCGGCGACCCGAAGATCGGCCGGATCAAGCCCGCGCTGGGTCGTCCACAATACCAGACGCCCGATGGCATAGAGCATCAGACTATCGCGCTCGGCTTCCCCGGCGGCGATGAGCTCGCGCGGATACCGGAGGTCGGCCGAGAGAAACACATCGTACGGCGCGCCATGGCGGATCTGTGCGAAGAAGTTGCCAGAAGAGCCGGTGGAAACCTGCAGCCGCGTACCGGGGGACTGACCACGGAATTCCGTGTGAAGCGCTTCGAGGCAGAACACCAGGTCGCTGGCGGCGGCGACCGCGACGGTCGGGGCCGCGGCTGCCGTGGTGGCGGCAGGAAGGACGCCGCCCGCAACAAGAAGTGCGGCGAGCAGCCCTCGCGCGCGGTACGACGCCGGCGTCCGCACACTCACCTGCCGCTGACGACCTTCACGTTCTCCAGCACCCAGTCGGTGCCCTGGCGGGACATGAGGCCGGTGATGGTCTGGCCCTTCTGCGCGGCCTTGAGGGTGGCGGCGTCGACCTTGAAGAGCATCGTCATGGCGCGCATCACGCCCGGGATTTCCTCGTGTTTCACCAGCAGGGCGGAGCGATCGGGGTAGACGTTGGTGATCAAGCCGCGCAGCGGGTGGCGTTTGATGCTGTCGGCGGCCAGCGGGGTGGCGGCGGCGCCCTGGGTGCTGCAGCACGCCGCGGCGGACTTGTCCTGGCAGCACGCGGCGCCCGCGGATTTTTCGCTGGCGCAGGCGCCGGGGCAGGTTGCGCTCTCGGCGGCGAAGGCGGCGGTGGCCGTGAGGCAGGCCAGGAGGGAAGCGAGGATTGATTTCATGATACGGGGAGAGGAGTGGGTAAAAGTGGAGGGGGTGACACCGGATCGCAACGCCCGCCGCGACCTTACCTGCGGCGCCGAGGGACCGGCGCCCTCCATCGACCGGACCTGGTGAACGTTTATGATGCCTTCTTACTTCCGTTCGAGGCGCGTGAAGAGCCAGAGGCCGAGGCCGAGGAAGAGTGCGTTGGGCAGCCAGATTAACAAGTCGGGGCGCCAGGCCGGGTGGCGATCGAGCCATTTGATTGCGACGGTGAGCACGTAGAAGCCCAGCACGAGGAGGAGGGCGAGGCCGAGGTTGGCGGAGGTCTCGCGACGCGAGACCTTGATGCCGAGGGGAACGCCGAGCAGCGCGAAGGAAAAGACGGCCGCCGCCAGGCTCAGCTTCTCCTGTACGATCAGCGCGAACTTCATCTGCTGGCGGGCGTGTTCCGCGCGTTTCTCCGGGGCGGGGAGGGCGGCGGCGTGGCGGGCTTGGGCCGCGCGCAGTTCATCGTAGGTCAGCCACTCCTGCTTCATGCGCACGAGGTTCTGGCCGAGGTAGCGATCCAACGAGATGCGGATCTCCTCGAACCGCTCCACCGCCGCAATGCGCTGGGCGCGGCGGAAATCCTCCGGGTGGTCGGCGTCGCGTTCCTCGATGGTGGCGCGCACGAGCGTCGGGATCAGGCTGTTCGTCGGCTCGTCAAACACGAGTCGGCCCGACTCGGCGCGCACCAGGCGGCGCACCCGCGACTCGGCGTCGAGATCCCAGAGCCAGATGTCGCGCAGGATCGCTCCCTCCTTTTCGCCGACGTACAGCACGACGCCCTTGAAGTCGCGGATGAAGGTCTTCGGCACGATGATGCCGAGGGGGTTGGTGCGCACGGCGTCGGCGAACTCGCGGTGAAACCGGGCGCGTGCCCAGGGCGCCGACTGGAGGTTGATGTGGACGGCGAGTGCGGTGCCGAGGGCGGCGAGCACGAAGACCGGCCGCGCCAGCCGCCCGACGCTGATCCCGGCGGCGCGCATGGCGGTGATCTCGCTGTCGGCGGAGAGGCGGCCGAGCGTGAGCAGCACGCCGGTGAGAATGCCCATCGGCAGGGCAAAGGAGATCGCGAAGGGAAACAGCAGCGCGACGAGGCGCGCAAAGGTGGCGGCGCCGAATTGGCCGGCCAGCAGCGGCCCGAGCAGTTCGCGCACGATGTTGGGCAGGGCAACCACGAACGCGAACAACGCCACCGCCGCCGTGCAGGTGAACAGCACGCTCTTGAAGAGGTGGCGGTCGAGCAGGGTCACGCGGCGAGGGTGGCGGGCCGGATCGGCGCGGCGAGGGGAAATTTCAGTCGAGCCCGAGCGGGAGCTGCGCCCCGGGCGACTCGTCCGCGGGCGGGGCCGCGCGGGGCGGCGGTGGCGCGGGAGGCGGCACGGGCGTGAGGCAGTCGGGGCCTTCGTGACGGACGTTGTTCATGCGGGGCGAGACCGGCGTGGCCTGCATCAGTTCGCCCGGCAGGGGCGCGAGCAGCGGCTCCAAACGGGCCGGATCCTCGACCGCGGGATCGAGCCAGGCGTCGAGGGCGTCATCGCCCAGGATGACGGGCATGCGATCGTGCACCCGGGTCACGACTTCGTTGGGCGTGGTGGTGAGGAGTGAAAACGTCTCGAGGATGCCGCCGTCGGGAGCACGCCAGTGATCCCAGAGGCCGGCGAGGGCGAGCGGGCGCCCGTCGCGCCGTTCGAAATACCAGGGAAATTTCAGTTTCCCGAGGGTCTGCCATTCGTAGAAGCCGCTGGCGGGCACCACGCAGCGCCGCTTTCGGAACGGTTCGCGAAACGAGGGCTTGGCGGCGATGCCCTCGGCGCGGGCGTTGGCGAGCCGCGCGCCGGCGGTGGCGTCCTTCGACCAGAAGGGAACCAGTCCCCATTGCAGCCCGACCGCTTCACGCTCCGCCGCCTCCCGGCGCCGGCGGATGGCCGGCACGACCGTGGTCGGTGCGATGTTGTAACGGCTGACGAAGTCGCGGGGATCTTTCACGCCGAGCTGTGCCAGCAGGGCTTCGAGGTCCTTTTTCTTGAGCACGTAGCGGCCGCACATGGGATTGGACGGGGGAAGCAGAGAATACAGGAGGGAGTGCGGGGGCGAAATCAACTGCGGGGTTCACGTCCGACCCTTCGCGGCCCAACCCGCTGGGCCACACCTTGGCGGAAGCCAGCCGTCCTTTTCGCGCTTACGGGCGCACCGTCGAGTATCGCACCAACGAGCGCTCGCCGGCGGGGCAGTGGCGGCGGGCCGATTCGCACGCGCCGCCGCGGCCGCGGCCTGCCTCTGAGGATACACGGAGCGGCGCCGCGCGGTTCGGGCCGGGCGACGTGACGGAGACCGCGCAGGAGATTTACGATCAACCGACCGGCCGGAATCCGACCTGCGAACTCGCCTCCTGGCGCCACGAGCTCGCGTTCGCGCAGCACTGGCGGGAGCGCCTCGGGCTCGGGCGGCCGGAACAGGCGGTCGCGGTGCTGTTGAAGAGCGACATTCCGAACAACCGCCACACCGCCGTCGGGCACTACCCGCAGCGCCGCGATCTGCCGGTTTACCTGCCGGCCGACGGCGCCTTGCTCGCGGCGGTGGCGATGATGGAGGCAGGTTGGGAGGCGGCGACACCGGCGGGGGCCGCGCCGGGCCGCCCGCAACGCCGGGGTTGGGAGGGGATGGTGACGGCCGCGTGGTCTCCGGGTCAGAAGGAGCCCTTGACGCCGGCGGAGAACTGGATGCCGAACTCCTCCTCGCGATAGCCGGTGGCGTAGCGGGCGGACGTGGCGCTCTTGCGTTCGAGGCGCTGCGGCTGGTTGAGGATGTTGCGGGCGCTGGCGAAGAGCTTGAAGCGCTTCGAGAGCGTGTAGTCGAAGTTGGCGTCGAGGTTGTAGCGGGAATCGTAATACTCGAAGAACCCGGTGGGGGCGCCGTACTGGGCGCCAGTCTGGGGGGCATTATTCTGGGCGCCGCGGTAGTTCCAGGTCAGGCGGGCGCTGACCGGGCGGCGGTTCCAGGACAGGCTGAAGTTGCCCGACTTGGAGATGAAGCGCCGGAAGTCGGCGCCCTGCGGCCCTTCGAGATGGAGGGCGGTGCCATTGGTACTGACGCTGAAGTGGCGCATCCACTCGGGCAGGAAGCCGAAGTTGAGCGGACGCACGAAGTTGAATTCGGCGCCGGAAATGCGGGCGCTGCCGGCGTTGATGCGGGAGGAGACGTTCCAGGCCAGGTAGCGATCGTCGAGGCCGAACTCCTGGATGAGGGCCGGCGTGAGGGGGCCGGTGATGGTGCCCCAGAAATCGGCCAAGTCCTTCTGGAAGACGCCGGCGGAGGCGAGTCCCCCGCGGCCAAAGTAGTATTCGAGCGAGAGATCGAAGTTGTCCGCGGTCCAAGGCTTAAGCCCCGTGTTGCGAATCGTGATGGTGCCGGGCTGCTCGGGGTCGTTGTCGTTTTCGTTGATGTCGGTGTTGGGGATGATGTCCGCGTAATCGGGCCGGCCCAGGGTCTTGGCGTAGGCGAAGCGCAGCAGGAGGTCCGAGGTGAGGTTGAAGGTGAGGTGCAGGCTGGGGTAGAAGCCGTCGTATTCCCGCGCGGCCCGGAAGGCGCGTTCCTGGCGGATTAGGGCGAGCTCGGCGAGGGAGCCGGCGGTGCCGGCGTCGGCGCGGCGGACGCGCTGCACGCCCGCGGTGGCGGGATCGCCGTCGACGTAGGCGCCGCTGGCGGTGCGCTGCCACACGGCATCGGGATTGCTCAGCACGCCCTCGCCCTTGTCCTCGGTCTTTTCGAAGCGCACTCCGGTGACCCAGTGGAGACGGTTGTCGAAGAGCTTGCCGTCGAAGCGCACGTACGCGGCGGAGATGCGTTCGGTGATGCGTTCCGAGTTGTTGATGCGGTTGGTTTCGGCCTGGACGCCGGTCTGGTTGGTGCCGGTGCCGAGGCGGAACTGTTCGGGGTTGGTGCGGAAACGGTCGGCCAGCTTGTAGGGATCAACCCATTGGATGGGGGGCTCGCCCCAGTAGGGATCGACGCCGACGTAGTTGGTGTTGAGGAAGGGCGCGGCGGAATCGTCGGCGGTGTTGGCCACGCCGTCCGCCCCGAGGAAGGTCCACTGTTCGGTGTAGCGGCGGTTGTCGCGCTCCTCCTCGCGGACGGCCGCGCCGACTTGCAGGTTGAACGGGAGACGACCGGCTTGATAGGGCCGGCTGAGGTCCAGGAAGGCGCCCTTCATCTTGGCCTTGCCGTCGACGGGGCTGTTTTGCGCGGTGTTGAGCCGGAAGCTCGACAGCACATAGGGGTTGAGGGCGGCGCCGGCGGAATCGCGCACGGCCCAGGTGTGATTGGGGAAATCGATGTTGTCGACGCGCACGATGGCCACTCCGGGCATCTGGGTGCCGACGTTGGAGAAGTGGCCGCGGGCGAGCTCGCGGTACCAGGTTTTGGACTTGGCGCCGTGCAGCCCGGCCTCCGCCTTCCAGAGTTCCCCGGTGTACGAGTAACGGAGGTTGACGGCCTTGGTGTCCCCGAGCTTGTGGCGCCAGGAGCTGCCCTGGGTGACGGTGGCGCGATTACCGAGGCCGGTTGCCGCCGTGATGGCGCCGGTGGCGCTCTGCGCAAACGTCGGTCCCCAGAGCAGGGGCGTGCCGGTGGCGGTGCCGGAGGCGGCGTTGGTCCCCAGGTTGAAGTTCAGGTTTCGATTTCCGAAGAAGGCCTTGTAGTAGTTGTTCTGGACGCCGAGGGAGAGAACCTGCTTCGGGCTCACCTTCCAGTCTGCCTTGATGCTCACGGAGTCGCGGAAGGTGTTCTTCGGCCCGTCCTGAATCTGCCATTGCTGGAGGTAGGGATTGTCGGGCGTGGCCCCGGCCTGGGCGAAGTTCCAGGTGGTCTGCCAGCGGTGCTGCTCGTTGAACTGGTTCGAGCTCAGTCCGGTGATCACCAGGCCGAAGCGATCGTTCACCGGGAGGGTGTAGTCGAAATCGAAACCCGGCAGAACCTTGTAGGTGCTTTTCCGTCCGGGCCCGGGAGTCTGCTTGAACGGCGAAGCCTCCTCGCTGTTCAGGCTGAGGTAGGCTCGGTAGTTGAAGGCGGCGCCGCGCCGCTCGAAGGCGTTCTTGCTGATCATGTTCACGCTGCCGCCGAGGGAGTCGGCCGGGGTGTTGGGCGTCGGCACCTTGGTGACCTCCACGCGCGACATGTTGTTGATCGAGACCTGCTCGAACTCGAACACCCGGGCGTTGCTGCCCGAAGCGGAGCTGGTGGTGCGCATGCCGTCGACGGAGACGCTGGTGAAGCGATCGGCGAAACCGCGCACCGACACGGTGCGGACGTCGGCGGCGACGTAGTCGACGGTGATGCCCGGAAGATATTTCAGGAATTCGCCCACGTTGCCCTCGGCGACGTCGCCAAAGGCGTCGGCGGCGACCACCACTTTGACGTTGGGGGCGAAACGCTGCTCGTTGACGGCCAGGGCGGCGCCTTCGAACTCGCGCTGGGCGGCGACGGTGAAGGCATCGAGCCGGACGGTGTCGCTGGTGCCATAGCGCTCGAGGCTCGTGAGTTCGAAGTTGGCGGCGATCGTGCCGCCGGGCGGCACGGTGATCGACTCGGTGCGGGCATCGAGGCCGGTGTAGCTGGCGCGCAGGCGGGCGGCGCCGGCCGGCACGCCGGCGAGGCGGTAGGCGCCGAACTCGTTGGTGAAGGTTTCGAGGTTCGTGCCCTCGACGACGATGCGGGCGTTGTTCAGGTAGCGGCCGGTGCCGACGTTGAGGACGCGACCCTCGATGGTGCCGGAGGCGGCGGGCTGGGCTGCGGCCGGGAGGGCGACCGGAGTGAGTGCGAGGAGTGCGGCGAAGAACCGGACGGTCGGGGGGGAGAACAGGGAGGTGCGCATAAGCGGGGTGGTTCGGGGTGGGGCCGGCGCCGGGGGTGGGCCGGGAGGCAGGCGGAAGTTTGGCGGACACGTGTCCGCCGCAAGCGAATTTCCCCGCGGGCGCGCGATTTCTTGCCGGACGGTCCGGCGGGGCCGTTGACAGCGGGCGGCGGGGCGGCGCATGGTCGCATTTTCGCCGTGTCCGCCTCCCGCCAGTCCCGCGCTCCCGCCGTGATCCGCTCGACCGCGGAACTGGCGCGGCACATCGGGCTGGCGCGCACGACGGTGTCGCGGGTGTTGAACGGCCAGCCGGGGTTGCAGCCGAAGACGATCGAGCGCGTGCAGCGGGCGCTGGCCGAGACGGGGTTCACGCCCAACGCGCACGCGGCGCAGTTGCGGGGCAAGCGCGCCGCGCTGGTGGGGATTTGCATGGAGGATCTGGCGACGCCGCCCATGGTGCGGAAGCTGGCGACGCTGCAGCGGGTGCTGCGGGCGCGGGGGCTGGCGTCGCTAATCGAGGTGGTGGCGCCGGGGGGCGGGCGGGAGGTCGTGCGGCACTTTCAGTCGTTGCGGGTGGAGGCGGTGGTGTTCATCGGGCACTTCGTGCGCGAGGAGATCGAGGCGTGCCTCGGGGATCTCACGCGCCAGGGGACGCCGCATGTGGTGATGGATCACTACGGCCTGGCGGGCGCCAGCACGGTGGCCCTGGATCGCGCCGCGGGGATGGAGCTGGTGCTGAACCATCTTCTGGACCTGGGGCATCGTACGTTCGGGGGGCTGGGCATGACCAAGGGGCCGACCGGGCCCAACAGCCGGCAGGCGGGCATCCAGGCGGCGCTGCGGGCCCGCGGGCTGGATCCGGAGGCGTGCATCGTGTCGCTCGATCACCGGCACGAGCGGCAGGGCGACTTCCAGTACGGACGGCGGCTGGCGGCGAGCTTCGCCGCGCTGCGCGCGCGGCCGACGGCGTATCTGGGTTACAACGACGAAATCGCGCTCGGCGCGCTGCGGGAGTTCCAGGATGCCGGGTTCAAGGTGCCGCGCGACCTGTCGATCACCGGCTTCAACAATCAGGAGATCTGCCTGCTCAGCTCGCCGGAACTGACGACGGTGGATCAGAGCATCGAGGCGACCGTGGCGGCGGCGGCGGACTTCGTGGTCGGCCGGATCGGCGCGGGGCCGCCCGCCCGGCCGGTGGTGCGGCGGATATCGCCGACGCTGGTGGTGCGGGAATCGACCGGGCCGGCGCGGAGCTGAGGGCGCTTACAGCGGGCCGAGGGTCCGCGCCTGGGCGTGCACGGCGGGCCAGTGCGCGGGCGGGATGATCGGTCCGAGGTGGGCGACGGTCTCGGCGCCCATGAGGGAGGCGAGTTCGCCGCAGTGGGGCAACGACCAGCCCCGCAGGTGGCCGGCGAGGAAGCCGGCGGCCCAGGCGTCGCCCGCGCCGTTGGTATCGACGACCTGCGCGACCGGTTGCGGGGCCACGCGATGCAGCGCCTGGTCCTGCGCGATCCACGCGCCGTCCTTGCCGATCTTCACCGCGGCGATCACGCCGTAGCCGGCGAGGCGGCGGGCGAGTGCGTCGTAGGGCGAGGTCTGGTCCTGGAAGAGGGCGCGGATTTCATCCTCGTTGGCGAAGAGGAGGTCGAGGCCGTGGTGAAGCTGGTGGAAGAGCCAGTCGCGGGAGGCGTGGACGACCTCGAAGGAGGAGAGGTCAAGGCTCGTGGTGCAGCCGGCGGCGCGCGCGGCGGCGAGGACGGCGTCGGCGAGCGCTTGATTGAACACGAGATAACCCTCGATGTGGGCGTGGCGGCAGCCGGCGAAGTCGGCGGGCGAGATTTCCGCGGGGGCGAGCGTCATCGCGGCGCCGAGGCAGGTGCGCAGGGTGCGCTGGGCGTCGGGCGTGACGAGGGCGAGGCAGCGGGCGTTGGGCTGGTCGCCGCGCTTGAAGCGGCTGGGGTCGACGCCGGCGGCGGCGAAGGCGGCGCGGTAGGCGCCGGCGAGGTCGTCGTTGCCGAGCTTGCCGAGAAAGGTGGTGCGAAGGCCGAGGCGGGCGGCGTTGAAGGTGGCGTTGGCCGCGGAACCGCCGGTGGCCTGGGCGGGCGGGCCGTCGAGCAGGCCGACGATGCGCTGCATTTCGGCGGCGTCGACGAGGACCATGCCGCCCTTGTCGCCCGCGACATGACGGCGCAGGAACTCGTCCGGCACGGGGGCGAGCAGATCCATGATGGGGGAGCCGACGCCGATGAGATCGAAGGAGGACATAAGAGAAGTGAGGCGGGGGCAGCCGGAATTGGCGGCGAGACAAAGCTGTGGTCAGAGTGGCAGCGGCGTCCCGCCGCTGCGAGCAGAG
Organism: uncultured Opitutus sp.; assembly: GCA_964504885.1. GTDB lineage: Bacteria > Verrucomicrobiota > Verrucomicrobiia > Opitutales > Opitutaceae > ER46. Next base: position 31,168 of record CAZDGC010000007.1, on the reverse strand, counting down.
CCGGGACGGCTCTGCCACCCTGGCTTATTTCGGTGGCATGGGAATCAGCCGGTGACGGTCAGGCTGGTGGCGAGGAGGGGCTCGTCGTCGATTTCGATGAGGAGCGAGTATTCACCCGGCTGCGGAAAGGTGAGGTTGCGGATTTCGTTGATGAGGTTGATGCGGTGGAGCGGACTCTGCGAGTCGAAGGCGCGTTCCAGCAGCGGCTCGAGGTTGGTGGCGTCGAGCCCCATCGAGATGCGCAGGCGATGCTCTCCCGGCGAACAGTCCGACAGGGTGAGGAACCAGACCATGAAGGGGTGGGTGACCGGGAACTGGCGCGCCTGGATGTTGGAGAAGATGCCGAGGATGGTGTGCTTGCCGGAGCCCGGATCGATGTGCACGCCGTCGCACGTCAGCCACGCGAGAAGTTGAGGTTTGGAATGCACGGCGACAGGAGGGCGGCCCGCCCGGGGTGGCGCAAATGATTTTTCTTGGAGTTGCGCGCCGGGCCGGACTTCGTGGCCGCGTGCCGTTTGCCGAAGTCGTCACGCAGGTCTGGAGCATCGATCTCAGCGCCTATCCGCGCTGGCTGGTTGTGCTGGCTGGCACGGTCGGCCTGGCGCTCTTCCTGTGGATCCTGATGAAGCTGCTCAAGTGGGCGCTCTGGCTGCTGATCATCGGGGTTCTGCTGGGCGGTTTCTTCTGGGCGGGGTGGGAGCTGCTGCAGTAGGGAGCGGCGCCTGGCGCCCCCGGCCGACGCCGGGGTGGCGCGGCTGGAAGCCCTCACTTCGCCACCGGCGCGAACGTCGTGGTGAAGGTCGCCTGCCGGGCCGGCTGCGCCAGTTCGAGGTAAAACGCCTCGCGCCGGCGCGGCGGCGCATCCGGCGCCGAGCCGTGCCACACCTTGAACTCGCCCGGCACCGCCAGCGTGACGCGCAGCACCACGCCCTTTCCGTAGTCGACCTCGAACTCCGCGCGGTCGCGATACCCCTGCGCCGTGGTGTCGCGCCAGTACTTGAACTCCGCCGGCCGCTTCGCCGCGAACTCTCCCTCCGGGCGGAAACCCGCCGGCAGCCGCACGCGCCCCTGCAGGTGCAGCGCCAGTCCGAGCCGTGCCGTCCCCTTCAGGGTCTCGACTTTCGCCACGTCCACGAGCGTGTCGCCGGCGATGGCGAGCTCCCGCGAGGCCCGTGCATTCTTCTGGTAGCGCGGCTGGGCCGCCGCCACGCGGGCCGGCTGCGCTGAAAAACCCACCAGCTCCCCGGGATGGTGTGACTCCTGTCCCTCCCCGTTCACCAGCGGCACATTGTGATTCAGCCCGCGCGTGTAGTAGCCGCGGTGAAGCGGCGAACCGTAGCCGACGGTGCCGGGGTCGTGGGTGATGTCGGTGTCGCCGAAGTAGGCCGAAAAGTTCAGCGCCTCGCGCTGGCTGTGTGAACGCGTCACCTGCCCGTAATGGAGGAACACCTGCCAGGGGCCCGACTTGAGCACGGCCAGGCGCGTCGAAGCCAGGCTGCGGCTGGTCACTTCCGGCAGCACCACGGCGCGCGGCGACGGCGGCGGCGGATCGAGCAGGGTGTTCCAATCGCGCACCTTTGCCGCCTCCTCCAGGCCCAGCGTGGTCGGAAAGACCCGGTAGGTCTCCGCGAACAGTTCCGGATTCGGCGCCCGCCCGGCGCGTCCGCTATCCGCCGGATTGGGCAGGACGCCGTCCGGGAAACGCAGATACAAGGGTGACAGCATCAGGTTCTGCGCCGTCGCCATCTCATGCGCCAGCTCGTCCGCCCGGCCGTACAGGCCGGCGGTGGTGAAGAGCGACAGCACCGCCCGCACCACGTAGCTGTTGTAGCCGAGCGACTGCTCATACCAGAAGTACTCGCTGGTGATTCCCTCCGCCAGTTGTCGGCGCAGGCCAAACTCGCCGTTGAGCGCCGCCCGCCACAGCTCCTCGTCGCCGAACAGCAGCGCCACCTGCGCCACGGCGCAACGCTGCCACGTCGCGATGTTGTGGATGTTCTGCGACGTCGCGTTCAGCGCCTTCACCTCGGGCTCGAAGAACTGCGCCCGCCACCGCTGCCGCTGCTCCGCCGGCACCGCGTCCCCCAGCAGCCGCACCGCCGTCGTGAATTTCACCAGGTTGGTCGCCTCGGTGAGCGTCTGCCAGAAGAGCCGCGCCGGATGCCCGGGTCGCTGCGGCTCCCACTTCAGGAAGTTCTCCGCGTAGAAATCCATCTGGCCGCTCACCCAGTCCGCAAAGGCCGGATCGTCCGTCAGCCGGAACAGCCGCGCCGCCCGCACCATCGTTTCCACGTGGTGGCCGCGGAAGGTCACCACCCACCAGGCGTGGAGCTTGGGGGTGATTTCGATGCGCGGGTCCGACGGGCTGGAGAAGAACTCCACCTCCTCGTGCGGAATCTGCTCCGTCCAGGTCACCCGCGATCCGTCCTTCGGGCTCACGCCGTCGTGCGACCAGCCCGGCAGCCACTCGACCCGATCGTGGTGCCGGCGCATCCAGCGCTCGACGGCCTCGCGCTCCCGCTGCAGCCACCCGGCCCAGATCGGATCCTCCGCCACGCGCCGCCGCGCCCCGACCCAGTCCTCGCGCGCCGTCCGCCAGGGATCGCCCTCGGCGCTGTAAATCTTCAGCTCGGCGAATTCCTTTTCGGGGCTCGGCTTCGGAAACGAAGCCGCCATCGCGGCGGAACCCACCACGCCAGCCACCAGGCCCAGGAGCATTCGCACATGCATGTCGCGAGCACACCCCGCCGCCGCCGCCGACACAACTCGGAAGCAGCCGGGGCGCTTGCGGTGGGCGCCACTCCCGGTTGACGGTGAATTGCAGTCGGACCGGTTTCGGCGGCGGCGAAGGGACTCGCCGCCCTGCCACCAACGAAGCTCGGTCAAGGTAGGGCGCGGACTCCGCGCCGCGCCGCGCACGAGTACCGCCAACCGGCCGATGCGCCCGCTTGCGGTCACTCGGTCGCGCCGGGCGCCCATCGGTCGGACCGGTCTCTGACGAGGCAAGCCATTCAAACCGCGCTGGGTGTGGCCCGTTTCGGGAAAAGCAGGACGGGCGGGAGTGTACCGCCAACCGGAAGTCACGCCAACGCCGGCTACAACTCCTCGATCGCCAGGTTGCGGAACGCGATCTCCGCCTTGCACTTGCCGTGGATCTGCAGGGCGATGAGCCCCTCCGGTGCGACGGCGGGATCCTTTTCGGTGTACGTGAGCGTGCGCTCGCCATTGAGCGAGATCTCCACCCGCGGGCCGACGCAGCGGATCTCGTAGCGGTTCCACTCACCGGGCTTCTCCAGGCGCTTCACCTGCGCCTCGTCCGCCCGCGCCAGGAAGCTCTTCCGCCGCGATTCGTCGTACAAGCTGCCGGAGTGGCCCGCCCCGATGTCGGCCTGATAGCCGATCATCTCGTTTGGCGGCTGCTGCACCCGTTCGCTCCGCACCTGTACACCGCCATTCACGAACCCCTCCGTGCCCACCAGTCGGTACTCAAGGCGCAGCACGAAATCCCGGTACCGGCGGGTGGTCGCCAGAAACTCATTACGTGGATTGCCCAGCAGCGATCCGCCCAGGATCACGCCGTCGACCACGCGCCAGACGCCCGGATCGCCGTCCCAGTTCCCGAGATCGCGGCCGTTGAAGAGCTGCCCCGGAGGCGTCGCCACCGCCGGCGCCGCCTTGCCCGCCTTCCCGGCCTTCGCCGCGGCGGCTTTGGTCCCCGGGATCGCCTCGCCACGGGCCAGTCGGGCGGCCCGCCGTCTTACGTCCTCGTCCGGTCCGGTCGCCGCGATGCGTTCCAGCAAGGACTTGATGGGCGCGAGTTGTTTCGGTCCGCCCAGCAGGGCCGCCGCCTGCACCACGGCGAGGGCGGCCTCCGCCTTCACCTCCGCGTCGTCGAGATAAGGCTGCAGCATGTGAATGGCCTCGAGGCGCCGCACGCTGCCAAGACCGGCCACCAGCATCATCTTCTCCTCCCTGGTCTGTGCCAGGCGCGCCGCCTGCCGGAAGGCGGCGGGCACATTCAGCGGTGAACGCTCCCGCCCCGCCGCCACCTGGGTCGCCATGCGCAGGGCTCCCCGCAGCGCCGTCTCCCGCCGCGCCGGGGTCGCGTCCTTCGCCGCCGCAGCCTCCAGCAGGGTCGTCGTCGGCGTCGCGTCCGGCCAGTCCGCCAGACAGGCCAGCGCCGCCGTCCGCACCGGTTCGGCCGGATGCGCCAGCGCTGCGCGCACCTCGAAGAAGACCTCGTGACTGCCTCCCAGGGTGCGCATGATCGCGCCGAGCGGGCGCAGCAGGCCGGCCTTGATCGCCGGATCGGTCGCCGCGCGAAACGCCATCACCACCGCCTCCGCCCGTCGCGCCGGCTCGAGCACCTTCATCGATGTGGTCACGATCGCGCGATCCGCGAGCGTCCGGACGTCGTCGTCACCCACTTCGACCGCCGGGGCGATCAGCCGCGGCAGATCCGCGGGCCGTGCCACCTGTCCGAGGGCGCGCCAGGCCGCCTTGGCGAGTTCGACGTCGGTCCCCGCGGCCAGTTTCAGCAGGGTGCCGGTGGCCTCTTCGGCCCGGCGTTCGCCGAGGAGTCCGATCAGGCGCACCTGCAGTTCCTGCGGCGCGCCGGGCAGGGCGCGCAGGATCGCGGCGTTGGTCTCGGGCGCGGGGATGCGTCCCAGACTCGCCAGGGCGGCGGTTGTCACCGCGTCGCTGCCCGGGGCCCGCAATGTCTGCAGCAGGAGCGGCACGCTGGAGGCGCGGCCGATCCGGCCCAGCGCCTGCAGCGCGGCGAGGCGCACCACTTCGGAGGCGGATCGCACCCGGGCTTCCACCGCCGCCAGGGCGCCGGGATCGGCGCGGTCGACAAACACGGTGAGGATCGCCGCCTGGAGCGGTGGCGGCAGCCGGTCCATCTCGGCTTCCAGCACGGGGGTGACCTTCGGGTCGCGCAACTCGCGCGCCGTGCGCAGTGCCAGATCCCGCCGATCGGGATCGCTGGAACGCAACTGCTCGACCAGCAACTTCAGGCCCTCGCCGCCACCGGTCAAAATGGCGCCGCGCACCGCCGGCACCTGCAACGGCCCCGGCACGTCGGCATTCCGGACCGCGTCATACAGCCGCCGTGCGTCGGCAGTGGCTTGCCCGCGGGCCAGCCGGTCCGCCACCACCACCGCGGCCTCGGCCGCGGCGGCCCGGAGGGATGGCGCCGCGTGGCGCAGACCCGGTTCGATGATCTGGCGTGCGGCCGGGGTGCCGATCCGTCCCAGCGCCAGCATCGCGGGCGCCGCCACCGGCGACGACGGATCAAGCGCCAGGCGACCGAGCGCCGGCACCGCCGCGGCATCGCGCCGCACGCCCAGCGAGTTGATCACGCCGATCAGGGCCCGTCCCTCGAGCCGGTCGAGTGCGGCCCGCAGCGCCTCGGCCGCCGCCGCGTCCGGCATCTGTTCCAGCCCGTCGCGCGCGTACTGCCCGAGCTGGGGGTCCGCCAGCAGGCCGGCCAGGACCGGCACCGCCTCTGCGTTTCCGACCACCGCGAGTTGCTGCAGGGCCCGCGCCCGCGCGGCGAGGTCGGCGCCGGACTGCACGACCGCGACCAGTTCGCGCGTGCGTGCCGGTCCGGATCCCGGCGGCGCTGCCAGAAGCATGCTGCCCAGGCCCAGCGCCAGGAGCGGAATCCTCCCGGCTCTCCCGAGCCGGGCCACGGTGAAACTTCTCCGGAATCGGTGCATGTTGGTCGTAGTCACGTTCGGCGGGTTGGTCCCTTTTCCCCTCATTGCCTCACTCCCTCATTCCCTCTCTCACGCCTGCCAGGGCTCGCGCATCGCGCGCGCACGCATGCGGTTGGCCTCGGCGTCGCCGATGAACTCCTCCTTCACCGGGTCGAAACGCACCCTGCGGCCGAGCAGCCACGCGATGGCGGCGGCGTGACAGGCGAGGTGGGAGTGCCGCATCACGCGGTAATTCGCGGCGGGCAGGCCGCGGGATTTCACGCAGTCGAGAAACTCCCGGGTGTGCTGCGCCGGATCGGTGCCGCGCATGGTGAAGGCGCGCCACTCGTTGCGCAAGGAGGCCGGATGCAGCTCGATCGAACCGTTGTCGCCGGTCTCCACCCAGCCTTCGTCGCCCTCGATGCGCACCGGACAGGTGCCGGTCGAGCCCACGGCGAAGTTGGCGGCCGTCGCGGTCGCTCGCGCCTGGCCGATCCAGCCGTCCGGCCGCATCACCAGCTTCACCCCGCTGGCGTACCGGGCGTAAACGCGGTCGCCGTCGGGCTCGTATTCCACCGGCACGGTGTCGTCGGAGTTGTTGGCGAGCTGGCAGATGTCGACGGTATGCGCCCCCCAGTCGAGGAGCTTGGCGCCGGAATCGAAGTCGTAGTAGCCGCGCCATCGCCGGTCGACGACGTAGGACCGGTTGAACGGCCGCCACGGCGCCGGGCCGAGCCACAGATCCCAGTCGATGACCTCCTTGGGCGGCTCCGGCTCGGCGGGCAGCCAGGAGTAGTTGCACTCCAGCTTGTAGATCGAGGCATGCAGGGTGTGGAGGCGCCCGAGCTTGCCGCTGCGGGCGAGGTGGGCGGCAAACTGGAAGTTGGGCACGTTGCGGCGCTGCGTGCCGGCCTGGAACACCCGGCCGGTGCGGTGCATCGTATCCGCCAAATCCTGACACTGGCCGATCGTAAGGCCGCAGGGCTTTTCGCTGTACACGTCCTTGCCCGCCTTGGCGGCGAGGATGGAGCCGAGCGCGTGCCAGCGATCGCCGGTGGCGACCAGTACGGCGTCGAGGTCCGGCCGCGCCAGCAACTCCCGCAGGTCGCGGTAGGTGGCGCAGTCGGAGTTGCCGTAGTGCTGGTCGGCGATCGCCTTGATCTCGGCGCGCATCCGGGCCTGCACGTCGCAGGTGGCGAGGTACTGCACATCCTTTTCGGCCATCATCGATGCCAGCACCATCTTGCCGCGCGGGCCGATGCCGATGCCGCCGAGCGCGATCCGGTTGCTGGGCGCCACGCCGCCCCCGCGGCCGAGGACGCGGGCCGGCACGACCAGCGGCGCAACCGCCGCCGCCAGGGCCTGTTGCAGGAAGCCGCGCCGGGTGGTCACCGGCCGCCGGGAGGGATGGGGTGTGGCATGCATCATCAGGTTCTCCGCTTCGGGTTCGGCCCAAGCAAGGCACTCCGCCGGCGTGCGCTCAACTGTTTCCGCGGCGCCGGGCCCGGCCGCGGGACCGCAGCGTACGCGTCCCGGCCCCGCCGGGCAGGCGGAATCCCGCGAGGCAACCGAACGGGACACGGTCCGGCCCTTCGCGGCATCAAGCCGCTCCTACCTCGATGCCGGGGCCGGTGAAGTTTCCCGGCTAGCCGTCCGGCCCTTGTTTCGCCTGCTGGGTTTCCTCGGCGCGTTCCTTGAGCGCATCGATCAGGCCCGGGAACACAAACCGGTGCAGCGGCAGCACCGCATACCAGTAGAGGTAACCGGGCAGGCCGTGCGGTTCAAAAAACGCCGTCTGCTCCACCCGCGATCCCTCGGGATCGGGTTGCACCTCGAACTGCAGCCACGCGCGCCCGGGCAGCCTCATCTCCGCGCGCAGACGCAACAGCCGCGGCGCCTCCATCGCCTCGACCCGCCAGAAGTCCACCGGATCGCCCACCACCAGTTCGCGGGGCCGCCGCCGGCCCCGGCGCATCCCGGTGCCGCCGACCAGGCGGTCCATCAGGCCGCGCAACTGCCAGAGAAAGTTGCCTGCCGGCCAGCCTTCGTCGCCCCCCAGGCTGCAAATCGCCTCAAAGGTCCGCTCCGGAGCCGCGCGCACCCGCCGCCGGCGGCTGTCGAGCAACATGCCCTCGAAGGAACGCAGCGAGTCCGCCTCCGGTTCGTCGGGCGCCAGGCTCGACAGGCTCGAGGCCCAGGTGGTTTCCACCTCGTCGGAGGCGAGCCGGGCCAGCGCGAGGCGCACCGCCTCGTCGTAGCCCGAGGGCCGGACACTGAACGTGCGCAGCGCGCGATCGTCCCGCACGACCACCTCGGTGCGCAGGCTCTCCACCAGTGGGCGCGCGATGCTGGAGGGGATCGGGGTGAAGAGATCGATCCAGACGGCGCTGAGCTCGGGCATCGGGACCGGCAGCGCGAGGATGAAGCGGCGCAGCCCCCGCAGCCGGGCGTACCGCAGCATCATCTCGCGGTAGCTGAGAACGTCGGTGCCGCCGATCTCGAAGGTGCCTTGCGCGTCGGGATGATCGAGCGCCTCAATGAGGTAATTCATCACCGAGCGGATCCCGATCGGCTGGCAGCGCGTGTTCACCCAGGGCGGCGCGATCATCACGGGCAGTCGCTCGACCAGGTGGCGGATGATTTCGAAACTTGCGCTGCCCGAGCCGACGATGACAGCGGCGCGAAACTCCAGCACCGGCACGCCCGCCGCCTCCAGGCAGCGTCCGACCTCCTGCCGCGACACGAGGTGCCAGCTCTGCACATGCGCGGGATCGCCCAGCCCGCCAAGGTAGATGATGCGGCGCACGCCGGCCAGGGCCGCCGCCTCGCCGAAGGCCAGCGCCATGCGGCGGTCGCTCTCCCAGAACTCGTGCCCCGCCGCCATCGAGTGGACGAGGTAGTAGGCCACGTCGACTCCGCGCAGGGCCGCCAGCGTCTGTTCCGGATTCGCCAGATCCCCGGCCACGATTTCCACGCCCGGCCAGGGGTGGCTGGCCAGGCGGCTGGGATTGCGGGCCACGCAGCGCACCGCGTGCCCCTGGTCGAGCAGCCGCGGCACCAGCCGGCCGCCGATGTAACCGGTCGCCCCAGTAACCAGGATGTGGAGACGCGACGGAGCGCTCATGCCGGCCTCACTCGTACGACCACTTGCTGAACCACGGATCCCTGGTGGCCTGCTGGAAGGCCTGGAGCTTTGCCCGCAGTGCGCGTTCGACCGCGGCGTGGGCGGGTGCGCCGGCCAGGTTGTCCACCTCGTGCGGGTCGCGCTCCAGATCGTAGAGCTCGAACGGCGGCCGGCGCAGGAACTGCTCGATCGGCCGCCGGCCGTACACCGCCGCCCCGCGGCGCTGCACACTGATCCAGGTGGGCGACTGAATCAGGTCCAGCGCGAACGGAAACTGCAACCCATGGGCGGCGTTCCAGATCAGCTTGTGCCGCCGGGTGCGCACGCTGCGCATCGGGTAGTACATCGTGATCTCATGCGAGGTGTGAGAGCCGTACACCTCGTCCCAGCCCGGAAGCGGGCCGCCGTCCAGCCCGGCGCGGAACGATCGGCCGTCGCACTCCCCGGGTGGCACCGTCGCGCCCGCCGCCTCCAGCAGCGTCGGCGTGAGATCGGCCCAGGACACCATCGCGTCCTGCACGCTGCCGGGACGCCGGTGGTTCGGCGCGCGCACGATCAGCGGCAGGCGCACGCCCGGATCATAGAGGGTCGTCTTGGCCCCGGGAAAGGCCACGCCGTTGTCCGAAAGGTAGACGATCAGCGTGCGCTCGTAGTGCCCGTTTTCCTTGAGCAAGTGCACGAGGCGGCCCACGCCCTGATCGAGCCGCGACACCGCCTGGTAGTATTCGGCGAGTTCGGCGCGGCATTCGGGGGTGTCGGGCAGGAACGACGGCACGATCACCCGGGCGGGATCATACTTGACCTCGGTCACCCCCGGGTAGCCGGCGGCCCGGTTGCCGAAGGGGTTGGGCGCCGGGTAGGTTTCGAAGGAGGGCCGTCCGTTCGGCAGCACGATGTTGCCGCGGTGGGGATCGTCCACCGCGTAGTAGAGGAAAAAGGGCCGGGCATCGCGCGCCGCGAGGAAACCGCGGGTTCGGTCCGCCATCTCGACCGGGCTGCGCCCGAGACTCGCCGGATCGTTGGCCGCCCCGCCCGAAAGCACGGTCTGGAATGCATACACCGACTCGGGAGCGACGTGAAACTTGCCGACCCGCGCCGTGCGATAGCCCGCCTCCGCCAGTCGGACCGGGAGGCTTCGCACCGTGGCAAACGACTGGAAGTGGTGCATGTCGTGCTGCAGGCCGTACATGCCGTTGCGGTGGTTGTGCTGGCCGGTGAGAAGCACCGAGCGCGACGGACTGCAGCTCGCCGTCGTGCCGAAGGCATGGGTGAATCGCGTGCCGGCCGCCGCGAGTGCGTCCAGATGCGGAGTGCGGACGATCGGATTGCCGTAGCAGCCGAGGGCGTCGGTGCCGTGGTCGTCGGCGACGATCAGCAGGAGGTTGGGACGGGTGGGCGGCCCGTCGGACGCGGCCGCGGCCCGGAGAGCCAGGGCGGGCGCGAGGAGGGCCAGGAGCAGCGGGAGCAGGCGCATGCCCCACGCTTCAATGCCCGGGGCGGAAAGGAAACAGCGAAGTGGGCGCACCGCCGGAAGCACCCCGGGAGTCACCCCAGAATTCCGGGTGTCGCGGCGCTCGCCGGGTCGGCCGGAGCGGAAATAATAACGCAGGCGAGGCGGAGCCTACGCCTGCGCTCCGGAGCGCGGACGGATCATCCCGGCACGGGACGATCGTCCGCTGCCCCGGCCGTCATTTCGCCGGCATCAACACGGCCGTCACCGGATAGTGGTCCGACGGATACCGGCCGGCGCGGGCGTGGCGATCGATGGCCGCCTCGCTCGCCCGGAAGTGCGCCGTGTGGAAGATGAAGTCGATGCGCGAACCCCGGACCGTGCCCTTGAAGCCGTTGAACGTCGCCTCGTCCGGCTGGCGCTGCGGGTGCAGCGTGCGATAGGCGTCAATCCAGCGGATCCACGCCGGGTTGGAGGGCTGCACCAGCACCCGGTAGGCGGGGTTGTCCTCGTTGAGGTTGAAGTCGCCGGTGAGGATCGCCGGCACGCCGGCGGCGATCGGGTTGATGCGTTCCGAGAGCACGCGCGCCGCTTCGCGTCGGGCCACCACGCCGCGGTGATCGAAGTGGGTGTTGGCAAAGACCAGTTCACGGCCGGTCACCCGCTCGCGCAGCCGCACCCAACTGCAGAGGCGCGGCAGGGCGGAATCCCACGACTTGCTGCCCGGCATCTCCGGGGTTTCGGACAACCAGAAGTCACCGGCCGCCACGAGGGCGAAGCGGTCCTTGCGGTAGCCGAGGGAGGAGAACTCGCCCTTGCGTTTGCCGTCCTCACGCGCGACCCCGCTGAAGGCATGGCCGGGCATCCGCTCTGCGATGGTGTCGTACTGGGCGGCGATCACCTCCTGGAAGCCGATGAGATCCGGCTGGAAGCGTGCGATGGGCTCAAAAAACAGATCGATCCGCTTCGGCCAGGCGTTCTCGCCATCGGGCGCGGTGCCGTAGCGGACATTGTATGACATGACGCGCAGCGGCGCCGCGGCCGGAGCAGCGGGCAGGAAGGGGCTGCCGAGAGTGAGGGCGGCGAGGCAAGGCAGGAGGCGGCGCAGGAGTTTCATGGGAGCAGTCTGCCATGAGGAGCGGAAGGCGGACGGTTTGGCAACGCCCGCGGGGGCGCTGCCGCCTCGTTCCCCGGACGCGGCGACGAGTTTCCCCCGCCCCGTCATCGCCCGGCGCGCACCCGCAGGGCGATCTCCTCGGCGCCGGCCGGCACGCGCAGGTCGGCCCGGCCGCCGGGGTGCGCCAGTGGCTCGCGCCCGGTCACCTCGCCCGTGAACACATCCACCCACTCCACCCGGTAGTCGCCGCGGGGGAGATCGAGCGCGATGTTCGTCAGCGGCTGGCCCTTCAGATACACGGCATACTGCCGGCCGGGTTCGACGAGGGCCTGCACGCGGCCCTTGGCCGGGACACCTGCCTTCACCACGGTTGCGTCCGGCTGCATGCGCACGAAGTCGAATCCGCGCATGAAATCGGCCAGCGCCTTCATCTGCCGGCGAAAGCCCGGATTGCCGCCGCCCGGCGTCTTTTCCGGCTGCACGAAGGTGCCTTCCTCGTGGCCGACCGTGAAGGAGTAATCGAGGTTGTTGTAGAGCGCGCCGCCCGCCAGCAGGAACTCCCACGCCTCCATCCGGTAGTGCGCATCACCCTGGCCTTTGAACCCCGTCTCGTTGTCGCCGATCACCCGGCCGAGGTGCCGGTTCATCACCACGGCGTCGGGTGGGTGCGCGTAGTGAAAATTGAAGACGGACACGGCCGGATGCGGCTCCTCGATCCGTTTGCGTCCGTTCGCGATGTTCTGGGTGATGAGTCGCGCCCGCGCCCCCCGCGGCCGCTCGGCGGCGGCGATCACGTCGATCAGGTGGCGCTGCCAGTCGAGCGCGACCGTCGGCGGTTTGCCGGCATAGGGTTCGTTGCAGACCTCCCACAACACGTTGTCGGCCTCCGGCAGCGCCGCGATGATCTGCCGCACCATCGCTTCCTGCACCGCCAGCAGGCCGCCGTGGCGGTCGAGCGTGTGGACGTCGGCCCGGGTGACGCCGCCGAGGCCGTTGATGTTGTTGTCCGCGTGCAGCGGACTCAGCCGCCACATCTCATCGCGGTAGAAGGGGCAGAAGAAGGTGAACTCGACCACGATGCCGCGCCGCGCCGCCTGGGCGACGAGGTCCCGGAGCCGGTGAAAATACGCTTCGTCCCAGCGGGTGAGGTCGAATTTGGCCCCGCCATCGTTTGCGCCTGGCGTGGCGCTGCGGGCCCAGGGCGCGAGCAGGCGTCCGGGCGCCGGGGCGAGCGTGTTGTTGCCGATGTTGAAGGCCCCCGGTTGCTCGCAGTAGATGCCGGAGAAGACCCGCGTCAGGTTCAGCCCGTCCCGCGCCAGGGTGTCGAGATAGCGGACGTAGTTGAAATCCCGATTCAGCAGGGCCCCGTAGTGCTCGGCCGACGTGATCAGCACGACGGGTTGCCCCCGCCACTCGAAGTAATGCGGGTTGCCGGGGTGGAGGCGGATGGGGTCGGCGGGGGAGGGAGCGGCCGGCGCGACCGCCATCGCGACCGCGGCGGCGAGGGCCGCTCCCAGGCGGCGCGGAAAGTACGGGGGGGTCATGGTTTTTCGTAAAAGCGAACGTAGTCGAAAAGGGCATGCACGGGCAGCGCGGACTCGTCCACCGCGCGCGTGTTGCCCAGTGGGGAGGCGATGGTCGTGAGCCAGATGCTCATGTCGCCGTGATCGGGGATAAGGGTCGCGTCGTTCACGTGCACCACCCGGCCGTCGAAATAATAGGTGATCCGCTCCGGCGTGAACTCGCACCCCCACACGTGGAAATCCGCCGCCAGGTCCGGCGTGCGCACCCGGCGGTGCCCGCGGCCGACGTGCGCCGGCAGCCACTCGTGCAGGTTGGCGCTGTAACGGCCGGTCGCGACCGAGTCGTTTTCGCACACATCGATTTCCTGGCGTGATCCGACGTGCGCGGCCGGGTCGGCCCCGGGGTGATGCATCATCCAGAACGACGTGTGCCAGCCGGCCGTCGCGGGAACCTTGAAGCGAGCCTCGTAGTATCCGTAGCGGAACACCCGACGCGAAATCACGCCTCCGGCCGTGTAGTCGCTCTTCGCCGCCTTTTCCTTGCGCCCGGCGAGCCGGAGGAGGCCGTCGCGCACGGAGACATTCGCCGGGAGCTGCGTGCTCCAGTAGCGCTCGCCGGTGCGATACAGCCACCGCGACTCGTCGAGCCGGTCGCCCTCGAACTCATCCGCCCAGACCAGGCGGTAGCCGGGCGGTGGCGTCGGAACCACCGGCAAATCGTGCGCCGTGGCCGGGCTGGTCCGCTCCGGCCGTGCCGGCCGCGTGCCCACCGGTTCGCCGACGATGAGAAAGCCGCCCAGGTACAGGCCGTGCGCCGCATAGGGTTTCAGATCCGCGATTGTCACCCCGGCCTGCTTCATCATCGCGGCCTTGTCGATCTTCGTCGGCAGCAGCTCGAGCCGCACGCGGTGCTCGGTGTCGGGGAGCGTCCGGGAAAAAAACCACGGCTTCAGGAAGTACCGCCCCGGCGTCGAGTAGCGGTCGAAGAGCGTGCCGTTCTCCGGCGGGAGATCGTCGACCGTGACGCGGAACTCGCCGTTGTCGGGGCCCTTCAGGCCGATCAGGCCGAGCACCGTCCCGCGGAAACGAAACTCCACCACCGCCCCCGGCTCGAAGGCCGCCCAGATCGGCGGCACGAGCCCCTCCCCTTTCTGTGCGGTCACCTGCGGCGCCAGTGGCGGCAATTCCTGCCACTGGCCGTCCGGGTGCGCCTCGGCCACCGTCAGCAGACGGGCCCGCTGCCAGTGATCGGGCCGGCGCGGCGCCGGCAGCGGCTGCGGGCCCGGTCGGCCGGCGGCGAAGAAGGCGGGGAGCGCCCGAGCGAGCCGTTCGGCATAGAGTCGGTGGCCCGCTTCGGTTGGATGGGTGTTGTCCCGCGTGAAAATCAGCCGTCCCTCGGGATCGCGGCCGAGGGCGTCGGCCGCCACGCTCGCCGGCGCCGACATCACGAGCGTCCCGGCCCGGACTCGCCGGGCGATTTCGATCCCGAAGTTGAACGATGGGATTCCGTAATGCTCCGCCACCGCCTCCATTGACCGCGCCGTGCTCTGGATGCCGCCGGCGAGCAAATCCTTCAGCAGGAATTGCGACACCGTGTAGACGAAGGCGACGTCGGCCTCCGGGCGGGCCGCCCGCAACTGGCGCACGATGCCCTCCATCTGCGCCTCCACCCGCGGGGAGCCGCTGCCGTCATTGACGGCAAATTCGACGAAGAGGAGATCGGGCTGGTGGCGCAGCACGTCGCGCTGCAGGCGGGGCGCGCCGTAACTCGAGCCGGTGCCGGAGACGGCGGCATAGATCTCGATGAATTTTGTCTGCGGATACGTTCGCCGCAGGTGATCCAGCGTGAACACGCGCCAGCCTTCCGCTGCGGTGATGCTCCCGCCGAGGAAGGCCACCCGCACCTCCCCGCCGGCCTGCGCCCGGGCCGCCACGTTGGGCAGCCCGCCGCGCACGTGAAATTCGGGCGCCAACCCGGCGCCGGCGCACGCCGACGCGAGGAACCAGAACACCCCCGCCGGAATCGCGGTTCTCACGACTGGAATTGGGGGCGACAGTCGATGCCGGACGCAAGCTTTGGGTTAGTCCGGCCGGTGCCTCCCGGCGGAGCCGCCGGTGGCGGCGGAACCGCGGACCTGGGGCGGTGCCCGAATGCCGGACCCGGACGTGTCTTTCTGCTTGCGGTCGTTTCGGCGCGGCTCGTACTTAGCCCCTCCCGACGGAACCGCCGCCTCACCACGGCGCCCCGGCGGGTCAACAAGGCCAATGCCCAGGTGGTGGAACTGGTAGACACGCAGGTCTCAGAAGCCTGTGCTTAACCGCATGGGGGTTCGAGTCCCCCCTTGGGCACCAGCCTCTTACAAAAGCCCGGAGAGCACCCCTCCGGGCTTTTTGACAAACAATTGACAGATACAGCCGAAAATCGCACCTTTTCGGCATGAGAACCACACGCCCGCATGTGAAGAGGTGGAAGTGGGGCGGCGAGTCGACGAAGTGGGTGGTCGACGGTCTCCGCGATGAGAACGGCAAGCGCATCAGGCGGTTTTTTGCCTCCCGCGACGACGCCAACGAGTGGCTCGCCCAGCGACGGCCGGAATTGAAGAATCAGGGTCGCGCCGCGCTCGGGCTGACCGACAGCCAACGCGTCGACGCAATCAACGCCATCAAGATCCTCGCACCCTTCGGTGCCAACCTGACCGCCGCCGCCAAGGTCTTTGCCGAGCGCGCCCAGTTGCTGGAACGGACGGTGACCTTCGCGAAGCTCAGGGAGGAGACAGTCGAGGCCAAGAGATCCGACCGCATGTCGGCTCACTATGTCAACGACCTTGCCCGTCGGTTGAAGCGGTTCGGGGCCGACTTCGACGAGCGGCAAGTTGCTACCATCGAAGGACGAGAGGTCGACGACTGGCTTCGCGGACTAGGTATGTCACCCACCAGCCGAATCAACTACCGAAAGATCCTGCACACGGCGTTCCAATTCGCCGTGGCGCGAGGCTATTCCAAGTCGAACCCAGTCGAAGGAACGACGAAGCCGAAGGTCGACCACCCGTCACCCGGTATTCTGACGCCGCGCGAAATCGCCGCCCTGCTGCCGGTCGCCGATGCAAGGATTGTCCCGTGGGTCGCGGTCGCCGCGTTCGCCGGTCTGCGTGACGCAGAGATCGGACGCCTGACGTGGGACAAGGTCGACCTCGCCGCGGGTTATGTCCGGGTCGACGCCGCAATCGCGAAGACCTCCAGCCGGCGGCTTGTCCCCGTCTCCGCCAATCTTCGAGCATGGCTTGCCCCACATGCACAGAAGTCCGGCCCGATTCGCGGCGCCAAGTGCAACGCCTACCCTCTTCTGCAAGCGGCCCGCTTGGCGGCAGTCGAGGCCCTCAAGAAGGCGAACGAGCCGGCAACCAACCTCGAATCTTGGCCACACAACGCCCTTCGACACAGCTTTGCCAGTTACAGGATGGCGCTCGTCACGAATGCCGCGCAGGTCGCCGAAGAGTGCGGCCACAGCGTGCAGGTGATGAAGACCCACTACCGCGAACTGGTGACGAAGACCGACGCCGACAAGTGGTTTGCCGTGATGCCGGTTGCGGCTGCGACGGAAGTCTCAACGGCTGAGGTGGTGGCGGTCCCTGAGAACGTTGTCGCTTTCGAGCGA
Organism: uncultured Opitutus sp.; assembly: GCA_964504885.1. GTDB lineage: Bacteria > Verrucomicrobiota > Verrucomicrobiia > Opitutales > Opitutaceae > ER46. The sequence goes on along the minus strand of CAZDGC010000007.1, from coordinate 14,597 downwards.
GCGGCCGGAGAGTAGGACCGGCCCCGGGGGACGGCCGGCCGCAGCCGGCAACGTCCCGGCCGACCCGACGAAACACAGGGAATCGGCTCCGCCGTGCCGTCTGGCGGCATGACCGGCCCCGGAGCGGACACGTTGACGCCCGCACGACGGCCACGCGCTCGCGAAACTCCGGCTCGGGGATGCTGGCTAACTCTTGCGCCGTGCTGCTTGTCTTCTTCGTGATGCCGATGTCGGCCAGGGTGGGCGGTTGTTCCCCGTGGTTCCGCTCGAGAACCGCGGGACCGCGCTCTAACTCGCCCCTGACCTTCGGCATCTGTTTCAGGAACTCGCCCATCTGGCGCTCCGCCAGTGTGCGGATCTCCCCGCATCCTGCAAAGGTGTGACCGTAGTAGTGGACACCCTTGGCGGGCCGCAGGAGATGGCGCTTCTCGAACGGAGTGAGAGGGGTCATTTCAAATGAGACCCCTCCGGCGTGCTGAATGTCGGCGTCGCCACCGAGCCGGTTCCGAACCCCCTGACAGGGCCTCGGACGTGTGCGCGTGCTTGGGAATCGTCAACATCACCAACGCTCTCAATCGAATCGATCCTGACGACTTTCATTCAATGAAAGTCACCGACGAGAGAGGGAGGGAGCCTTCGATGTACGACGTCAACGAGTCCGGCCTGTACGCCTTGGTTCTCATCAGCCGGAAGCCAGAGGCGCGGGAGGTCACGACGCTTACCGAGTGTTTCCCTCACCCGGGTGCCGGGGCGCCCCCAACCGTCATGGACGCGTCGGGCACACGTCCGGCACGCGTGCCTCACGCGTCGACCACGCGCTCACTCGAAGGCGAAAAAGCCCACCGCGAGGGTGGGCTCGGGCTGGCGCACGCTGACCGGACGTCAACTCTCGGAGACGCGGGCAAGGAGTTCCTCGATGGCCGCTTCCTCGCGTCGCATTTCCTCGATGACCTCGGGACGCCGCGCCGGCGCCGGCCCGCCATCCTCATCGGTGATGACCGCGAACCGCGGCTGGCGTGGGATGAAGCCGGGCCGCTCCTTCGTGTGTTCGAGATCCCGCATCAGCGGGTGCCGCCTCGTTGGCCGATTCCGCAGGCAGTGTCGAACGGTCGGGAACGGGGCCGAGGGCGAACCCGTGCCGTGGCCGAATCAGTGGCACCGTGTCAAAATCGGTCGAACCGGGTCCACCTTTCGCCCCGGCTGGTATTCGGTCGTATCCTTTCCTTACCTACACCCCAGGCCACCCTCCCCTACACCCCTTTTGAAGGGAGTCCACCGTAGCGGCGAGGATGCGAGACAGACTATAGGAGGACCCACCCGCGTCCGCCCGGCACCCGACAGTGCGCGATCAAAATTTTGTGAGATCCGGGAAAAAATTTCCGGGGCTCGGGCAAAAAAATTCCAAGGGGCTCCAGCCAAAGTCCGTTCCAGCTACCCACCGGAGAATCACGCAGCGCCAGCGGACCGGAGTATCAAAGAATCCCCGCACCGCACTGAGAACGGTCCAGCCTCCCTCTTTATGGGTATGACCATGTTTCACACGGTAGGACAATTCCGCAAAGAGCCCCCGCCCTAATCCCAAAACCGCCGTACTCGTGACTTCGGACCACCGGCCCCGTGATTCCGGCCCGCGTGTCCAAGTTCCGGACACCAACCACCGCAAGAAACGGCATAAGCGACCACTTGCGAGAATCTTAGGAAAATACACCTCACCGCAGTCTATGCGGGATTCGTCCGGCTTTGGAATCGTCTATTCCGAAACCCTCAGAGGAAAGCAGGGATGTCTGAGTTCGCCGGGATGGGCTGAAAAATCCGGTAATGCAACCTCTTCCGCTTTCCATGGCCTTCGTATGCTGGGACGGCGATGCATACGACTACATTGCCAACGATGCGCTCCTGTTTGGAGCGGCCGGTACAGGAGACGCACGTCCTCCACACGCTACCAGAACTTGCCGCGCTCGCCTCGGTGAGCCGGCGGTTTCTCGAACTTGAAGTCGCTCGCGGGCGCCTGCGGGCGGTTCGGCTCTCGAACCGTGTTCGTGTTCGGGGCGCGGATTGGGACGCCTACCTCACCGGCAACGCGACCAAGCCCGAGTAGTGAACATGGGCACAACAACATCAACCGCCCCGACCGCGCCGCACAGGTGCAAGCTGGTTCGCCGCTACCTCGCCGGCAACGTCCGCGCCCGCTGGCGCGCGCGTTCGAGTGTCACCCGCTGGCGGAAGCGCGTGTTTCCCCGGGAGGCCGACCGATGAGTGCGCCTCTCGCACTACCGCCCGCGGCCGGCGAAGTCGCGAACCTCGACCGCCGGATCGCCATCCTCCGCCGCGAAATCGCCGACTCGGAACGCAAGCGGAGCGGCATCGCCGCCGCCCTTGAAAACCGCCGCGCAACCCTCGCCAAGCTCGAAGCAAGGCGCGCCATGATCGGCGCGTCCGGCTCCGACCCAATCGCCCATGAGTGAACCGGCCGGACTTGACCTCGACCGCCTCGAAAACGCCCGGCTCCGCGGCGGGAAGCTGATCGCACGCTGCCCGGCTTGCGCCGCCGAGGGAGCAGATCGGAGCGGTGAGCATCTCGTGATCTTCGACGGTGGCGCCGGCCGCTGGGGCTGCATCGCCTGCGCTGGCGACGATCTCGACGCGAAGGCACACCGCCGCCGCATAGCTGAACTGGTAGGGCGCGAGTCGCCGCGCCGCGCACCGCCGCCCGTCGTGCGTCGTGAAGCACCGAAGCCGCGCGACCTCGTGCTGCCCGAATTGAGATTCCCGACCGTGGGCGAACTCGACAGAATCGCCCAGGTTCGCGGGCTCCCGACTTCCGCCGGACTTGAACTCGCGGCCCGCGCCGGGCAACTGCGCACCGCCACCTTGCGCGACGCTGGCGAAGCCGTCGACGCATGGATCGTCACCGACTCCGCCCGACGCTGTGCGCAGGCCCGCCGACTCGACGGGCAACCGTGGCGTGGCATCGGCGCGAAGGCGTGGACGCTCGCCGGCTCGCGCGCATCGTGGCCCATCGGGGCCGCTGACATAGGCGACAAGCCGCACGTCGCCCTTTGCGAAGGCGCGCCCGACTTCCTCGCCGCGTGGACGCTGCTGTTTTGGCACGAGCGGACCCGCGACCTCGCGCCGGTCTTCCTGGCCGGCTCGCACGCCATCGCCGCCGATGCCCTGCCGCTATTCGCAGGCAATCGCGTCTTCCTCGTGCCGCACCGCGACCCCGCGGGAGAGAGGGCGCGCACCGTATGGACGCGGCAACTACGCGAGGCCGGCGCGGAGTGGGTTCAACCCCTCGACGTGTCGCCGCACAAGGATCTCAACGAACTACTCGCCGCCGAAGCGGCACAACTCGATGCCGACGCCTATTGACCCATGAAGCCTTTCCTCGAAGACCCCTTTGCACCGCCGGCCGGCCCGTTGGTCGCCGACGTGGACCCCGAGACCGAGGCCGCCGCGCTGGCGGGAGCAACGCCGCCCGATGGCGAAGCAGAGGCCCGCACGGTGAAGCCGTTCCCGTTGTGGGCTCCGTCACAATTTCTCGCCTACGCCCCCGATCCGTCCGCCTGCCTGCTCGGCGCGGGATACCTGGAGCGGGGCGAGTGGACTTCGCTCGTGGGGATCGGGGGGCTCGGCAAGACCCGCCTCGCGCTGTGGCTCGTTGTCTGCCAGTTGACCGGCCGCGAGTGGTGCGGGCTCCCGACCGCGGGCGAGCCGCAACGCACGATCTTCCTGTCAGGGGAAAACGGTGTCCGCCGCTGGAAGACCGACCTCGAAAAGATCTTCGCCACGCTGACGGAGGCGGAGGCCGCGCGCGTCGAGGCCAACCTTCGCGTGATGGCGCTGACGGCCGACGACGATGGGGATCTGTGCCTCGGCAACCCCGACACCCGCGCCCGGCTGATCGCCACGCTCAAGGAAAGGCAGGCCGGGATCGTCGTGCTCGATCCGTTCGCCGACCTCGTGGACGGGGACGAGAACAAGACCCCGGACGTGGTGATGACCCTTCGCCACCTGCGCACGATTACCCGCAGCGCCTGCCCGGCTGCCGCCGTCCTGATAATTCACCACGCCCGCACCGGGGCCGCCAACGTGGCCCAGGCCGGCGATCTCTACTCCGCCGGCAACTTCGGGCGCGGCTCGAAGGCCCTTTACTCCCGCGTGCGGTGCGAGCTGCAACTCGCGCCAGCCGCCCGCGGCGATCCCAACCGGCTCGTTCTGTCATGCGGGAAGGCCAACAACTGCGAAAAGTTCAGCACGCGGGGACTGGTTTTCGACCCGGAAACGTTCACCTATGACGTGGACGAAAGTTTTGACTTCGACGCGTGGCGGAACGACGTGGCCGGGAAGCGGACCGAACCTAGCGTTTCCGTGGCCGAAGTCGTGGCGGTGGTGCGTGAATTGGCACCCGTTACCGGCAACGAAACCACGTCAAAAGCAGTCCACGACGCCCTCGCGCACACTGGCGCCACGCTGCGCACGGTGCAGCGTCGACTGGGCGCGGCATTGGAAGCCGGATACGTCCGCGAGGGTAAGTCGCGCGGCAAGTGGAAGTTGGGAGCGAAACCGTTGAAGGCATGAAACGAACTCGCGCCAATCTCGCGCCAATCTCGCGCCAATCTCGCGCCAGTCGCGAACATGGCGCAGGGCGAATCTCGCGCCACGACACACCCCCTTTAGGGGTTGTCGTTGGCGCGAGTTCTGCCGCGGTGGCGCGCTTCTATCGACGCTGAGGGACGGCAATGCACCGGAGGGCACTACAGGCCGGTGGCGGTCATCTGTCAGGCACCTGCCCGTCATCTGTCGGCCATCTGGCAGGCGTCTGCCGGACGTCCCCAGTCGCTACCCCAGCGCCTACCCCAGCCGCTACCCTAGACCCTACGGTAGGGGCTACCCCAGCCGACATTACTTCGCCGTTTCCGTACCATTACACGGCCGTTTCCACCTCTGAGAACCGCAGCGTTACATCCTCGTTTCACCACCACATCATGAACAGCCAACCATCATCATCACCGCCCGCCTCCGAGCCCGATCTCAAACACGAGGTCGCTGACCTTCAAGACCGGCTTCAAACCGCCGAGTCGGCCATTGTGGAACTCGCTGCCGCCTTGGAGCGATCGTGGAAATTCGCCAGGCACCAAGCGCGGCTTCATGCCACCTTGGTTGCCCGCATCGCAGCGATCAACAGCGCCATCATACCCACGCTCTCGTCGGCAACTGAGCGAGAGCCGCTTTCCGTTGCGGTCGAACTCGATCAGGTCGCCGCAATGGAACTTGAGGAGGTCATTCTCAAAATCGGGGACTTCTCGCCACTGCTGGCGGAGTTCTTTGACCCGCGGTTGAAATTGGAGCGCGATGGAACCTCGGGTGTCGATGAATCCAACCGTACATGACTTGCCATGATGACCGGAAAAAGTCAGGAAGAGCCAAGATTGAGGTGGGGATCGCGCGTTTCCGCGACGTGCGTGCAATTTTCAAAGCGGGGGAAGGGGTCGGTGCGTTGACATGGGGCGAAAACCAAAGGTCAGCGCTTCGATGACAGTCTCCGGGGGCGCGCCGCTGGCGTCGAACCCGTTTACCCCGGAAGACGGGACGCTGGCACGCGAAACGATCGTGGCGGCGATGACTGCTTGTAAAACGGCGCGCTCCCGGGACGCCAACGGTCGAATTGCATACGTGCTCGTGCCGGAGTGGGGAGTCCGCCTCGCTGCGGCGATCAAGGCGCTGGAGTATTGCACCGGAAAGCCGATCTCGACTGCGCTAATCACGCACCTTGCAAAGGACAGTGAGCCTAGCCCAGAGGAGTTCTTTGAGAATCTATTCAAGGATCCGAAGAAGGTGGCAGAGTTGGTCGAGATGAGCGCAGAGATTGAGCGCGAGCGGGCAAGTGCAGATGGACGGACGATCGACATCGGCCCCCGCCCGACCCTACCGCCGGAGAATGACGTCAGTAAGACTCCCACGCCACCGGGCGAAGGTGCGGCCGGCGAATTTTGATGCTCTGTAGGGCGAGGGCAGTCCATGTCCGACGCCGACAGCCGGTACTCGCCTTCGATGGCTTCGGGTTCGTCGGATGCCTCGGTCAGCGTTCCCAGACCGAGGTAGCCGGTGGCGCACCGGATGCGACGGGGCGTGTCTCTCGCGATGCACGGCATCGTTCTTGCGACCCAGCGGGATGGATGCTACTGGGCACCCTCCAGGTATCACCCAAACTGGCAGCAGCACCCAGCGCACACTATTTCCACTTGGACCTTCCTTGTTATTCTCCGTAAAATTGAAAAACCTGTAGTCATGGGAAAGATCTTTGGCAGCCGCTGGGAACTTGAAAGAGCCTTAGATGAGGGTGGCCAAGGTCACGCCTACCTCGTATCTGATACCAAGGAGAATAAGAACGACGTTTCCGGCAAGAGATACGTCCTCAAGCGACTTAAGAATCTCAAACGCCTTCCACGTTTCAGGCGTGAAGTCGAAACGCTGCTCCGGCTCAATCATGATGATATTCTGAAAATCGTTGATCATAGCTTTGAAGGTGCAGAACCATACTTGGTCAGTCCCTATTGCGAATGTGGCACGCTCGAAAAATGCGTTGAAAGATACGGACCGATTCGCGCTTGCGATGCGCTGCGTTCATTTGTGGTCATCGCCAACGCCGTGAACTACGCTCATTGCGAAGGTGTGGTGCATCGCGATCTCAAGCCCGCTAATATTTTTCTGCACGATATGAATCGCCCGCTAGTCGGCGATTTCGGTCTCTGCTATGTTGAAGAAGATACCAACGCCGACCGGCACACCGACCTCGACGAAGCGGTGGGCCCCCGGTTCTTCATGGCTCCCGAGCTTGAGGACGGCCGCGTGGAAAAGCCGGAGCCGAGTGCAGATGTGTATTCGCTCGGCAAACTGCTCTACTGGATGCTAACGGCCAGGAGATTTAGCCGGGAGAAATTCCGCGAAGGCAAATGGAACCTTACACAAGTTGTGCCCCACGCATATGAATCGGGCTTCAACACCGAGATGGAGCACATCAATCGCTTGCTAGATTGGATGATTGTCGAGGACCCTGCTAAGCGGGGCAAGTTGAGCGACATTATTCACGCCGCGAACCGTACTGAGCGCCTGATTCAGCGAGGCATTGGACCAGTATTGGCAAAAGAAAAGATGACCTGCACGTTCTGCGGTTGGGGCAAGTACGAGATCAAACATATGGGCACGTATGTGCACAATTTCGGATTTAACGCGGTCGGCAATCCCGACTGGAGGGTGCTCGTGTGTAACGACTGTGGGCACGTTCAACTATTCCGTCTAGACATGGCGAAGAAGGACAACTGGTGGACCCGCTGATCGCGCGACTTAAATTCCTCTGGTCCGAAGGCGCAGGTATGGCTCTGTCCGTTCGAGCCATCGGGCCGGGCAATCGTTGCGCTGTGCCGCTTTCGTGAAAAGGACTCGCAGCGCGTCGGCATTGTACCTGCCAATTCGCAGGATGTGTCGGCAACGGTCCAATGTGTCACTCACACTTTCGATCCAATTGAGGTAGAGGACACCGTTCTCCTCGATGGCGACGATTCCGTGCTCAAGTTCGTTCCGGTAATGCGCGGGCACGACAGCGACACTACCTCGGTGATCTCCGAGGAGCTTGTAGGTCTTGATAAGCGCAGTGCCGATCACCGGCGTGATGGTCAACAGCCCTTCTCCGAGCATCACAGTCGACCCACCCGACTCGGTCACAGCCTTCGGGTAACAGCCCATCACATCCGAAAGCCCGCCCTTCTCAAGGGCTGAGCGACAGAAGTGGCGGGATTTGATCAGAACGAACTGATGAAGCGCGATGGCGACCGCTGCCATGCGACCCACTCCGCCGTTGCAGTCCTCGGTGATTACGAACCCGTCTCCGAACTGGTGCGCGAAAATCCTTGCAAGCCCCGCCTCAGGCGCTCCGCGACCGATGATGATGACGCCTTCCATGAGGTCCGAGAGTCCCCACAGGGAGTCGGCACTCTCATTGCCGTAAAGAGATCCGAATCCCTCGACATCGATAAACACAGCGGGACGTTGATCCACGGCGACACTATTGACCTGGCTGCGCGATAGGGGCAATACCCATGTGTCCAGGAATCCGGAGGGCAGTCGCAACTGTAACCGACCTTGCGTCGCGCGTGAGTCAACCGGCGATGGCCGAGCCGTTCACACTCCCCGCACCGTCAGTGCCGGCCGGGACGATGATCGACAGGTCATGGTCTCCACCTGCGGCCAATCTGATTGCGGTCCCCGAGGATGCCAAGCAGTAGGCCAGAAGAAGTGCGGGAGCAGAATGTTGCCGCCGGGTGCATAGTGGGCGCATGGAGCCACGAATCCGCCGTGCGCGCCACGGTCGCAAGCGATCGGGCCGCTCTGGCGACCCTACCCAGGGCTACCGCCTGATCTTGTGCCCCGACCGCCCGCGCTGGCACCCGGGTTCAGGAAACCTTCCCGGCGACAGTACTGCTGTCGTTCGTCTGTGTGCTGCGGCACGAATTGATGCCGGACAAGTCCCTACCCCGCCCGCAGGTCATCGAGGAACTCCGACGCCGGCTCGACGCCGGTGACCAACAGGTGGTCGCGGGCGCGGGTGCAGGCGACGTACAGGAGCTGCCGCTCCGTCTCGTAGACTTCCTGGAGATCGCCCTCCTCGCCGACGGCTTCGATCCGCTCTTGGAGAGGGAGAACTTCGTCGTCGCAGGCCATCACTACGACGGCGCGATACTCGAGTCCCTTGGCAAGGTGCATGATGCCGACCGCCACACGACCGCTCGCGGTCTGGACACTCGCGTCGAGCCGCCGTTGCTCCAAACCAGCCGCCCGAACTGCCGCCTCGGCTCTCTCCACTTCCGCCGCCGTGCGCACGAAAACGCCCAGCTCATGCAGCGCGACGCCTTCACCGGCCCGTTCTGACAACCACCGTGCAACCGCGGCGGTTTCCTCAGCTATCGTCGGGTACGTCGCGATCTGCGGCAGCGGACCGTTGAAAACCGAGACGGTGCGGCTGCGATCCTCTGCATTGCCGTCGGCGTCGGTAACCTCGGCATCGAGCAGTCGGTCTGCGTACTGGCGAATCTGGTGCGAGGTACGGTAGTTCACGCGCAACGTCCGGGAGCGGCCCCGCACGTCGACGCCGAGCGACTTCCACGAGAAGGGCTGCTGGAAGATGCGCTGGCCAAGGTCCCCGGCAAAGAAGAGCGCATTGGGTCGATCTCCACCGATGGCAGCGAGCAGGCGTAGCTGAGGCACACTCAGGTCCTGCGCCTCATCGACGATGGCGAAGTCGAAGGGCGGATTTCGGTTGGCTTTCACGGCGGCGGCGACCGCGGTGTACATGCCGGCCGTCGTGCTGAGGTGCTGACGCCCAAGCGTGGCGCGGACTTCCTCGAAGATGCTCCAGAGCAGGCGGCGCTGTGCTTCCGACAGCCGGGTCTTGCGACCGAGGCGGGCGACATCCCGATACTCTGGCCACGAGGCGAGCTGCCACGCATCCACGATGTGATCCCACTCCGCGAGGAGGAAGGTGAGCGAAAACCTGTGGCTTCCTGACGCCCCGGCTGCCTGCTTCATCGCTACACGCACCGTTTCCCGGTCGGCCAGATTCACTGGCCCGATGAGCGCCTTGTGCAGCCGGCCGGCAACGGCATCGAGCGAGCACACGTCTATCCGCTCGGCCAGCCGTGGCTCGCCCACGATGAGGCAGCGCATCTTGGTGTGCAGCGCACTGGCCAGGGTGTCGGAGAACGTGGCCAGCAAAACACGAGCGTCCGGGTTGGCACGTGCCAGATGCACGGCGCGGTGCAGGGCGACCACTGTCTTTCCCGTTCCGGCCGATCCCGCCACCCGCGCCGGACCGTTGTTGGCTCGGACCACAAGGTCTCGCTGTTCCGGGTGCAGGAAGACGCTCCACTTCTCCCACGGAAATTCCAGCGCCCGGCTGAGTTCCTCGACATTGGTGATGACGCGGAAGCGACGCTGCGCGTCCGGATGCTGGAATGCGGCCGGCGGTGGAGTGGCTGCGCGGGACGTTACTGCCGCCGCAATAGCCCCGGCTCGCACGAAAACAGCCGCGGGGGAAACGCAAGCTACGGTCGGAATTGCCACGACTGGTAAGCCGGTCGCCGGCTCGCCCCCCGTTGCCAACTGGAGAACCGCTTCGGCGGCTTCTGCCGGCAGGTGTTCCGCGACCGCAAGAAGCTCATCCTCGTCCGCGCTTTTCACCCTTTCCAGCCAGTCGGCAGGGACACCGTGGCGAAGCAGCTCCTCGTCATTCCATCCGGCAAGTGGCGCAGTTTTCGCAGCGGGAGGCTTCGGAACGTCGACCGTCACGTAGTTCGGTACGACGATCTCCTTCACCGTCTCACGAACCTCGACGATTTGTGCGGCCCCGGTCGCGGGATGCGTTTCCAGGCGGCGCCGCTCCGCCCACTCGTAGGCCTTGTCGTGATGCCCGATAAAGCACAGCAGCAGGCTCTCGACGGTGCGGTGGACGATCAGCCGCAGGTCGCTGCTCACCCGCACCGACCAGAAATTCTTATCGCGGGCGCGCTCCAACTTGTGGAACCGCATCCCGGGACTCGCCGGATTCAGTTGCAGGTCAAACGCCGTCGTCTTGGCCACCTTCTGCTCGTCGCCGGTCAGCCGCGCAAGACTTGCCGTGAAGGTGTCGGCGATCAGGAAGTTCATCGCGTGGGGAGCTTGTCGTAAATACGGCTGAAGAAATTCCAAAGAAGCAGTCTGAACAGCCACTCAAGTCTGGTTTGCAGTTGCAGGCCCTCGGGAGTCGTCAGCCTCGGGGTGGTCGTTGAGTTGGGTTAAGGTCAGGAGATACTCGTCAGGGTGAATTTGTGCCTGCCGCAGTCGGACATGGCGCAATGACGCATGGTGACAAGCGGACGTAATTCCAGCCTTAGTTTCCGGCCTGCAATTGATGCCGAGTGTTATGCTCAGAATCGATTCGAGAGGAATTGGAACAAGTGAGAGACTGTTTGTCTCTTCCAATCCCGGGGTCCCCGCAAACCGGATCAGTCGATACTCTCGCTCATAAGCCCAATGCATCGACTTCGTGAACACGAACTTCCGGTGAGGGCTCGCGTTGCCTTCACAGTCAATTTCCCAACTAGGGCGGCGCCGATCGTAGTGAACGTCATCAGCATCGTGGGGCTGACCTCGAATCGGAAGGTGCTCAGTGAACCACGGGTGTTGATCGTCGAACTCAATTACGAAGCCGCTATGGTTGCTAGTATAGTGGCCCCACATGAGAAAAGCGCCGTCGGCGTCGGGCGGAACCTTGGAGAGGCAAAGAATACGGAATGGCAGCCGGGCGAAACTGAGCTGTTGAAGAGCGATGACTTTGAGTTGGTCCAAACGATGAGAGTATCTTTCGCGATGAACCCTCCGCACTTCCGCTTCGATTTGCAGGAGATCAAGATGTGCGTTGCGACGTCGGACTTCCGCATCGGCAAGCATCTCTGCAACGCAGCAATCTTCAATCTTCCGCTGCCACCTCGCATTCTCGATCAACCGTGAGTCGGAAAGGCACTCGAACGGGTCGTTGAACTCACTTGCAGGCGTGAAGCGAATGAGCCCGCGTTTCAGTATATCGAGCCGTTCGGGAGCGACGTACTTGAAGAGCGACATCGAGGCACTCATCAGGCCTGAGCCTGAATCAAGATTGCGGCGCGACTCCGAAACTCTTCGCACATGGCATTCAAGCCGGTCGGCGTGGCCGACTGAATGTTTCTGTCGCCCATGAAGCACTGGAGATGTTCCTCAAAGAACCTTTGTGCGGAACGACTGTAGATCTGCAACACCTGACCCCCTGACGCCACGGCTGACAATGCCGGCACTACGCGAACCCCGTCGGGCCCATAGAGGAACACGAAAGAGGCTGGACTGAGAGAGAGCATCTTCTCGCACTGCTTGATCAACTTCCTCTCGTCACCCGCACTGTAAGCCCTGACCAACTTGGCCTGAGCGAGGAATCCTTTAGAGACATTAAACTCCGGGATCGCAATGTTCAGAACTCCAATAAAGTCCGCCCCATAGATTGATTCCTGAGATCTCGGCCCCCGGTCCGTCAGAGTCTTAGCGCTCCAACGTATACCGAGCGTTCGATAGTCGGCCAACGATTGCTCAATGGCGCCAAGCATTCGGTCCGTCATCGCTGGCTCCTGCTCTACTCGCCCTTCACTCAGGGCCGCGACGGAATTGTCTATTGCTTCCGCAATGTGCCGGGCTACCCCGCGTACGACGTGTCTGTAGGCGATCATTGTCAACCCACCCTGAACACCTTCATCACCTCGTCGCCGAGGTGGTTGATGACCTTCACGGCGATGCGCCCGCCCTTGGGCTTGTCGAAGGGGCGGGAGGTGTCGCTGTGCAGGGTTTCCCAGGCGTCGGCGTTGATCTCGGCTTTCAGCGTGGTCTTGAGCGACGAGTACGGGTCGTTGGCGCCGAGGAAGTAGGCGTGGCGGACGAAGAAGCTCTCCTCGTTGTAGTCGGTGTCGATGAACCAGCAGGCGATGCCTTCCGCGCTGTCGCTCCGGACTTCGCCTGTGCTGGGGTCGAACACGTCGACGCCCTTCACCTTCACCCGAATCTGACTGTTCTTCTCTGTGAGCAAATCGATGTCGGGCTCGCCGAAGATGACGAAAAGGTTGCCCTTGCCGGTGGCCTTGAGGTCCTCGGCCATGTGAAGGTCAGCGTTCATGCGCGCTTTGAGGACGGGCACCCGGCCGAGCTTGCTGAACTCGGTCGTGTGGGCCTCGAAGTTGAAGGCGCAGGCGATGAGGACATCGAAACCGGCGTCGGCGGCCTCCCGGGCGGCGGCGACGAGGTCGGCGCGCTGCACCGTACCAAACTCGGGGCCAATGAAGATGGCGGCGCGCTTTTCGCCACTGCCTTCGGCATAGCGGCCCTCGGCGCAGACGAGGCTGCCGGGCCACGGGTGCAGGGAAAGGAACGTAATCCGGTCGGCCTTGTGGGCCTGCTGCACGCCGGCGATCTTGAGGTTTTCGAGGATCATCCCGGCGAAGTCTTTCTTGGCACCGTAGCCGAGCTTCGCCTCCGCCAGCGAATCGATGAGTTTGTCATCTTCGTCCACCCCGAGCGTGCGATGGGGTGACAGACTCTCCACCGTGAACGGACCGGCCACGCGGACAACTTTCTTGTCCTCGTAGGGCTTGTCGTAGAGGAACTCGAACTCCGCTTTGGCGGCGATCGAGGCGTCGATTTCCTTCTGGCGGGCAATGCGGGAGGCCCACCACTCGGCGTGGAGCTTTCTGGCCTCGGCCGACCACTTCTCGCCTGCCTCCCGCGGAATCTCCCACTCCTGCCACGATAGTTTCAACGCGGCGTTCAGCCGCGCTCTCAGAGATTCCAGCCCCGGCTGGAATCTCTCCCAGATGACATCGATCTCCGCGTTGTTGGCGATCGACTTGAGCGTGATGTGTGGCACGCGCTCGTAAATGAACCCGTGGCGAATGTTGCCATGCACGGGCTGGCTGCTGGGAGCGGTCCGGGTGACCTCAGCCTCCTTGAGTTGGCCTCCTCGGGAATCGGCTAGCAGGTAAAAGGGATAGCGAGCCCCCATGATGCGCGCACGGGCCAGGGCCAGCGCCACTCGCGAGGTGTCGATCGTGATCCAGCGGCGGCCCCATTGTTCCGCGACTATTGCCGTGGTGCCAGAACCGCAGGTCGGGTCGAGCACGAGGTCGCCGGGGTCGGTGGTCATTTGAATGCAGCGGCTAATAATTCCAGAATGAGTTTGAACGACGTATATAACGTCAGGCGTAACCGCGAATTCGTCCCATATATTGCTGATTTCGAATGCGGGAAAGTCGTTCAGGCGACGAACAAACATCAATCGTTTGCCGGTTGAGACAACTCGATTGCATTTTTCTAGTCTCCTGCGCCCCGCAAGCATCGTTGACCACTGCCTGTTGGAAGGTGGCGAGTATGTAGTTCCCTGAAACTCGTATGAATCGCTAGATTTGTCTTCGGCACTGATTGACGTTAGATCGGTCAGTTGAAAGACATGCGCACTGATTGGGATAATCGATGGGTCTTTCTTTTCCTCTTTCGAGAGTGCCCTGCGAGTGAGATCCGCTTGCTCAAGTTGATCGTACCGCTTGCCTGGATTGTCCCGATCTCCAGTTGTTTTAATAGATAACAGTTGTCTGTATTTCACATGCTCCGAGTCCTTTGCGAACCAGAGCAAGTAATCAGAGACCCCCTTCAAAAACTTACCAGCAAGACCTCCAGTTTTTTGCAGGGTAATGATGGACATAAAATTTTCTTCCCCAAACACCTCGTCCATCACCGCCCGGACGCGGTGGACATTTTCATCGCCGATCTGCACGAAGATGGAGCCGGAATCGGTGAGGAGATCGCGGGCGACGGTGAGGCGGTCGCGCAGGTAGGTGAGGTAGCTGTGGATGCCGTCGCGCCAGGTGTCGCGGAAGGCTTTGACCTGCTCGGGTTCGCGAGTGATGTGGTCGGCCTTACCGTCCGTCACGCTACGGCTGGTGGTCGACCACTGGAAGTTGCTGTTGAATTTGATCCCGTAGGGCGGGTCGAAG
>CAZDGC010000006.1:0-116505 GCA_964504885.1 uncultured Opitutus sp. | reverse complement strand
TGCGCGGGCCGCAATGTAGCCGCGCTTGAGCGGAGCGAAAGCGTGGCCGGGCGTGGGACCACGTGGTCGCTCCGCTCCCACGCGGCTACGCCAGCCGCTTCAGCGTCGCGGAAGCGGGCTCTTCGACGCCTGCTCAGACCGCTGGCAGAGGGTGTCGGCCCGCAGGGCCGTTTCGACATCGCAGATCGCGCGGCGTTTCTCCCGGATGGCGTCGAGGAAGTCGCGGGTGTGATTCGTGCTGACACGCAGCTTCACCGGCATGGTGTCGTACTTGTTCTGCGGATCGCGCAGGATGGCGGCTTCATCCGACGCCGTGATCACCCCGCGGCGGACATGCACCCAGCCGGTTTCGCCGATGAACCGGATGCCGTGCGCAAAGCCCGGCGATCCCTCCTGGGCGAAGACAATCGGCGCGCGGCCATCGTAGTCGTAACGCACCTGCCACTTCCGGATCGCGTCGTGACCGCCCTCGGCCGCGAATTCGCCCGTGCCCTGCACCTGCCGCGGCCCGGTAGCGTCGGCGCCATTGGCCGATTGGGCGATGTCGGGGAGGTGGATGCCCCAGCACGAGATCATGCCCAGCGAGAAGGCGGCCATGTCCTCGTGGTTGTCGCGCTTCAGCTTGTCCTCGTGGAACCGCGTCGTCGGGGCCGGGCCGCCCCAGCGGTCCCAGTCGACGAAGTCCGGCACCGGTTGCGCGGCGTAGCGGGGACCGGGTTTGCCGCCGGGCGCGCAGACCTGGATTTCCTTGATGCGCCCGAGCCGGCCGTTCAGCGCCAGCTCGCAGGCCCAGCGAAACTTGGTCTCGGACCGCTGCTGGGTTCCGAACTGGAAGACCACGGCGGTCTTCCTGACCGCGGCGCGCATCCGTCGCCCCTCCTCTAACGACAACGCCATCGGCTTCTCGTGGAAGATGTGTTTGCCGGCGAGCACCGCGCCCAGGGACGGGATGCTGTGCCAGTGCACCGGCAGCGCCATCAGCACGGCATCGATCGAGCGGTCGGCGTTGAGCTCGCGGAAGTCGGAATGCACCCGCACATCGTCCCTGCCGTACGCCTCGCCGATGACCTTGCGGGCGCGCGCCGGGCCGAGGGAAGCCAAAGTCAGCTGATGTCGTTGGCTGGAGGGTAGGCACTCCGCGACTGCCGGGGTGCTGCGCATCCGAGCCCCGGGTACGCCGCGGCGCCTCGGCCTGCGATCAACGCTGGGAAGCCGTGGCGAGAAATTTCCGGTCCGCGAGCCAGTCGTGGAACCGGTCCGTCCAGGTCGCCACAGGACCCTTGTTCGTGGACCGCACGCCGAAGCCGTGGCCGGCGCCGGCGTAAAGGTGCAGTTCGGCCGGCACCCCCGCCTGCTTGAAGAGGAGATACACCCGGGCGAGGCCCTCGGAGATGTCGGGCCGGTCGTTGTAACCCGCGGCGAGAAAGGCCGGCGGCGCTCCCGGGTCCGGCTGGATCAGCTGCGACTTGCCCGGATAAATGAGCGCCTGGAAGTCCGGTCGGGCGCTCTCGCGTTCGACCGGATCCCGCGCCTCAGCCTGGCCCGGTGCGGCGCGCATCGCGGCGAGGAACGCCAGCTCCCCGCCGGCGGAAAAGCCCATGATGCCAACCGCGGCCGGGTTGACCCGCCATTCCGCCGCCCGCGCGCGGACGAGCCGGATCGCGCGCTGGGCGTCCGCCAGTCCGTGCACGTCGTAGGTGTACGGCGGCGGCGTTCCGGGCGGGATGGCGTCGTCCTTGCCCAGTCGATACTTGAGCACAAAGGCGGCGATGCCGCGCGCCGCCAGCCATTCCGCGACGTTGTAGCCTTCGTGCTGAATCACGACCTTGGAGTGGCCACCGCCGGGCGCCACGACCACCGCGCAACCGGTGGCGATCTCGGGTGCCGGCAGATAGACGGTGAGGGACGGGTGATGAATGTTCGAGACGTTGGTGCCGACGTTCTTCTCCGGCTCGTGCCGGCGGGCTTCGGAGCCCGGCGCGCCTTCCGGCCAGAGCGGCACCACGGGCGGAGGCATCGCCGCGTGGGCGGACAAGGCGAGCCCGAGGAGGGACAGGGGAGGAAGGCGCAGGCGCATGGGGAGGGGAGGGAGGGGGCCGAGGTGCGACACCGCAGCAAACCCGGCGCCACCGGTACGTCGAGGACTATGCGGGGCGGAGATCAGAAAAGGGCTGGCGTCGCTCCGGCCCTTTCGCGCATCACTGGCGAGACATGGACATCCTGGCGCATCGCGATCTGGGCGGGGAGGGCAGGCCTCCGCTGGTGCTGTTGCACGGACTGCTCGGATCGTCGCGCAACTGGCTGACCGCCGGTGCCGACCTCGCGGCCGACCATCACGTTTTCGCCCTGGACCTGCGCAACCACGGGCGCTCCCCGCACACCGCCACGATGTCGTATCCGGAAATGAGCGACGACCTGCTGCGCTGGCTCGACGCGCGGGCGCTCGGGCCGGTCACGCTGCTCGGGCACAGCCTGGGCGGCAAGGTCGCCATGCTGACCGCCTGTCGGGAGCCGCAGCGGCTGCAGCGGCTCGTCGTCGTCGACATCGCGCCCCGCGACTATTCCTGGCCCGGACACCGGGCGAGCTTCGCGGCCATGAACGAGCTCGATCTTCGCGATCTGCGCTCTCGCGCCGAGGCCGAACTCCGCTTCGAGGGCCGGGTGCCCGGGCTCGGGCAGAGGAAGTTTCTCGCCACCAACCTCGAGCGGGGTCCGGACGGTGCCTGGCGCTGGCAGATCAATCTCCCCGTGCTGACCGCGGCGCTGCCGGAGCTGGAGCGCAGCCCGCTAACCGTCGCCGATCGTTATCCCGGCCAGGCGCGATTCATCGCGGGCGGCCAGTCGGCCTACATCGAGGCGGACGACCACGCGACCATCCGGCGGCATTTTCCGGCCGCGGAGATCGTCACGCTGCTGAACGCGGGGCATAATCCGCACCTCGAGGCGCGAGCGGAGTTTGTGGCCGCCGTCCGCGCGTAACGAATGGGCGCATCCACTCCGGGGTTGCGCCTTGGCCAAAAGGCGGTGGATTGGCGCCCGTGAAGCTTCATGTGCGGCCCGCGGGGCCGATTCAGACCAACGCCTACCTGCTGACCTCGGCCGAACGGGGCGAAGCGGTGTTGATCGACGCGCCGGGCGGCATCTGGGCGGAGGTGGCGCCGCTCCTCGCCCAGGAGCAGTGCCGGCTGCTGGAACTCTGGCTCACGCACGGCCACTGGGACCACACGCAGGGGGCCGCAGAGGTGGTGCGACAGTGTGGCGGGAAAGTGCGAGCGCATCCCGCCGACCGGCCGCTGATCGAGACGCCGGAAATCATGGAGCGGTTCATGGGGGAGACGCTGAATCTTGAGCCGGTGCACGTGGACGCATGGTTGCAGCCGCGGGAGCGTTTTTCCGCCCTGGGCGTCGAGGTGGAGGTGCGGCACGTGCCGGGCCATTGCCCGGGCAACGTGCTCTTCTACATCGCGAGCCTGCGGTGCGCCTTCGTGGGCGACGCGATCTTCCTCGACTCGGTGGGCCGGACCGACCTGCCCGGGGGCGATTTCGCCCAGCTCGAGGCCAGTATTCGCAGCGAGATTTTCAGCCTGCCACCGGAAACCGCAATTTATCCGGGGCACGGTCCCCGCACCACGGTGGCGCGGGAGCGCGAGGAAAACCCCTATGTCTGCGGCTAGTCCCGAACACGAGGTCTTCATGCGGCGCGCGCTGGAACTGGCGCGCAGCGTCTGGGGCGACACGCTGCCGAACCCGATGGTCGGAGCCGTGATTGTCGAGGACGGGCATGTGGTCGCGGAGGGCGCCACGGCCCCTGATGGCGGTCCGCATGCGGAGCGACTGGCGTTGCTGGCGCGCGGCCGCCCGCCGCGCCCCGGCGCAACCCTCTACGCCACCCTCGAACCCTGCTCGACCCACGGGCGGACCGGCGCGTGCACGGAGGCGATCATTGCCTCGGGCATCAAGCGGGTCGTCGTCGGCGCCACCGATCCCAATCCCGCGCATGCCGGTCGCGGTTTCGAGGTGCTCCGGGCGGCCGGGATCGAGGTGATCACGGGCGTGCGGGAGCGCGAGTGCACCGACCTCAACCTAATCTTCAACCACTGGATCACCCGCGGCGGTCCGATGCTGGCCGCCAAGGTCGCCTCCACACTCGACGGCAAACTGGCCTGCCGCACCGGCGAATCGCGCTGGATCACCAACGAACTTTCGCGCGCCGACGTCCACCGCTGGCGGCGCCTCTTCCCTGGCATCGCCGTCGGGGCCATGACCGTGCTCAAGGACAACCCGCGCCTGACGGCGCGCTGCGCCGACCTCCCCGAGCGGAGCCCGTGGCGCTTCATCTTCGACGGCCTGCTCCGCACGGTGGTCGACAAGAATCTGCCGGCGCTTTTCACGGACGAGTTTCGCGAGCACACCATCGTCGTCACCACGCCGCATGGCGGCCTTGGGTATGTGCGGAAGCTGCGCGAGATGGGCATCAAGGTGTGGATCTTCGAGTCGCCTTCGCAACGCGTGCCGTTCGCCGATTTCCGCCGCCGCTGTGCCGAGGAACGCATCGCCGGCGTCTTCTTCGAGGGCGGCGCACAGTTGATCAGCGAGTTGATCCGCGCCCGCCAGCTCGACTACCTCTTCGCCTACCACGCGCCCGTGCTGTTTGCCGACGACAAGGCCAAGTCGATCCTCAGCGGATTGCGGCCGGAACGCCTCAATCAGGCGGTGCGGCTGGACGACGTTCGGCATGAGACCTTTGGCGGCGACGTCCTGATGCGCGGCAACGTGATCTATCCCGAGAAGCTGGTGGTCGACGAAACGGTATTCGGCATGCGCTGAGACTGGCGCACTTCGGCTGGAGCGGATGTGTCCGCCGAACGTTCGGGTCATGTCTGGGGTGGCCCGCGGCAGTGAAGGGTCGGGCCGCACGCGGGAGTGCACGGTTCGGGAACCCCTCCAGAACCGCCCGGTGGCTTCGCCGGCCCGACCCTTCGCGGTGAACTTGCGAACGGATCGCCGCGGTGTCGCCACCGACGACCCCCCAAAATTCAGGCCACGGTGTGCTTGCCTTCGAACGACGTTTACTCCCGGCGGTCCGCGTAGCCCCGGGGATGGGCGGCGTGCCACTTCCAGGCGGTGGCGACAATCGAATCGATGTCCGGATAACGCACGCGCCAGCCCAGTTCCTGCTGCGCCTTGGTCGAGTCGGCGTACAGTGCGGGCGGATCCCCGGCGCGGCGCGGACTCTCAATCACCGTGACGGCACGCCCGGTGGCGCGCTCGACGGCGCGAATCACCTCGCGATTC
The DNA here is from genome assembly GCA_964504885.1 of uncultured Opitutus sp. GTDB lineage: Bacteria > Verrucomicrobiota > Verrucomicrobiia > Opitutales > Opitutaceae > ER46. The sequence goes on along the minus strand of CAZDGC010000006.1, from coordinate 111,210 downwards.
GAGGTCGGCCGCCCCGTGCCCAGGTTGTAGAAATACTGCGCGCCCGGCTCGGCCAGCCGATCGAAGACCGCGATGTGCGCGCGGCTGAGGTCGTCGACGTGCACGTAATCGCGCAGGCAGGTGCCGTCCAGGGTGGGGTAGTCCGTGCCGAAGAGCTCCAAGTGGGGCCGGCGCCCGACGGCGACATCGATCGCCACCGGGATCAGGTGGGTCTCCGGAGCGTGATCCTCGCCGATGGTGCCGTCCTCGGCCGCGCCGGCGGCGTTGAAATAACGGAAGGCGGCGAAGCTTAACCCCTGGGCGTGCGCGAGCGCCTTGAGGGCGTTCTCGATGTCGAGCTTGGTCTGGCCGTAGGGGTTGATCGGGGCTTGCGGCAGGCCTTCGTGGATCGGCAGCGTCACCGGCACGCCGAAGGTCGCGCACGTCGAGGAGAAGACGAACCGCCGCACGCCGTTCTCCAGCATCGCGTTGAGCAGGTGCAGCGTCGCAACGACGTTGTTGAAGTAGTACTTCATCGGCGCGGTCACCGACTCGCCAACGTAGCAGAACGCGGCGAAGTGCATCACCAGGTCGATCCGCTCCTCGCGCAACACCCGCCCCACGAAGGCTTCGTCGCCGAGGTTGCCCTCGTGCACGCGGGTCGCCGGGGCCAGGGCGCCGCGGTGCCCGTAGACGAAATTATCCAGCACCACCGGCCGGTGTCCCGCGGCCTCCAGTTGCCGGACGCAGTGACTGCCGATGTATCCCGCGCCGCCGACGACAAGTACGTTCATGAGGGCGAGGCTTGTATTGCTTTCGCCGGGGTCATGGCTAGCGATTTCCGTTTCACCTGAATGAAGCCCGCGCGCATCGTCCTCACTGGAGTCGGTTTGACCGCCCCGAACGGCAATTCGCTGCCGGAATTCCGCCGCAATCTGTTGGCGGGCGTGGCCGGCATCGAGCGCATCGAGGTGCGTTACATGGGGCCGCAGCTCGCCGGAGTCTGCCACTACGATCCGCTGCGCTATCAGAAGAAGAAGGAGGTGCGCGTGGGGACGCGCGCCGGGAGCATCTCGATCTACTGTGCCCGCGAGGCGCTGGCGGACAGCGGGTTGGCGGTCGAGGGGCTGCCGAAGGATCGGGTCGGCATCTACATCGGCTGCACCGAGCACGGCAACGTCGAGACCGAAAACGAGATCTACAACATCTCGAAGTTCAACTACGATACCAAGTTCTGGTCGCACTACCACAACCCGCGCACCGTGGCCAACAACCCGGCCGGGGAAACCTCACTCAACCTTGGCACCACCGGCCCCGCCTACACGATCGGCGCGGCCTGCGCCGCCGGCAACCTGGGGCTCATCCACGCCGCGCAGATGCTGCGCCTCGGCGAGGTGGATTTCGCGATTTGCGGCGGCGTCAGCGAAAGCATCCACACCTTCGGCATCTTCGCCGGCTTCAAGTCCCAGAACGCGCTGGCGACGCACCCGGAGCCGGCCCGCGCGTCGCGGCCGTTCGACCGCGCACGCAACGGCATCGTCATTTCCGAGGGCGGTTGCCTCTACACCTTGGAACGCCTCGAGGACGCCCAGGCCCGCGGCGCGAAGATTTACGCCGAGCTGGCGGGCTATCATGTCAACAGCGACGCCAGCGACTCCGTGTTGCCCAACCCCCAGCGTCAGGCCGAATGCGTGCGCGCCGCCCTCCGGCGGGCCGGTTGTGCACCGCGCGACATCCATATCGTCAACACCCACGCCACCGCCACGCCGATGGGCGACATTCAGGAGTGCGAGGCCATCCGCTCGGTGTTCGGGGACGACTGCCCCGACACCCACATCAACAACACCAAGAGCTTCATCGGGCACGCGATGGGCGCGGCCGGCGCCTTGGAACTCGCCGGCAACCTGCCGAGCTTCGACGATCGAGTGGTGCACCCGACCATCAACGTCGACGACCTCGACTCCCAGTGCGCCCTGTCCGGGCTCGTGCTCAACCAGCCTCGCCCGGTCGCGCGCGTCGACACCATCCTCAACAATTCCTTCGGCATGCTGGGGATAAATTCCACGTTGATTGTTCGGCGCTTTGTCGCCTAATTCCGCGCCAACCGACTATGACCAAAGACGAATGCAAGAAGCTGGTGCTCGATATCATCGCGGACATCGCGCCCGATGAGGATCTGGCCAACGTCAAGCCGGACGTCCGTCTGCGGGACCAGTTGCAGCTCGATAGCATGGACTTTCTCGACATCGTCATGGAACTGCGCAAACGCCACGGCATCGAGGTTCCCGAGTCTGACTACCTGCAGCTCGCCTCGCTCGACAGTTGCGCGGAGTACCTGACGCCGAAGTTCAATGCCCTGGCCGGGAAGAGTTGAGCTTCATCCAGGATGCAGTCTGAAGCCGGGCGCTCCTGCCCGGCTTTTTGCTTTCGCCGCATGAACACACGGTCGCACTACGACGTCGTGATCATCGGGGCCGGCATGTCCGGCCTCGCCGCGGGCATCCGACTCGCGCACTTCGGCCGCAAGGTTTGCCTCTTCGAGCGCCATAACGCCGTGGGTGGGCTGAACGGATTCTACAGCATTGCCGGCCGCAAGTTCGACGTCGGCCTGCACGCGCTGACCAATTACGTGCGTCCCGGCGTCAAGGGCACCCCGCTCACCAAGCTGCTCCGCCAGTTGCGCATCGACCGCGATGAACTGGCTCTCTGCGAGCAAAAGCAGTCGCGGGTGGCGTTCGGGCCGCGAGGTGAAATCGACCTGCGGTTCACCAACGAATTCTCCGTGTTGGAAGGCGAGGTCGCCGCGCGTTTCCCTGCCCAGATCGATGGGTTTCGCCGCCTCGTCGGCACGGTGAAGAGTTTCGACGACGTCTCCCTCGATGCCGCGCCGATCTCCGCCCGCGAAGTCGTCCGGCGTCACGTCACCGATCCCCTGCTGGAGGACATGCTGTTCTGCCCGCTGATGTACTACGGCAGCCCGACCGAGCACGACATGGAGTTCGGCCAGTTCGTGATCATGTTCAAGGCGCTCTTTCTGGAGGGATTTGCCCGGCCGTTCGACGGCGTGCGGGTGATCCTGCGCGTGCTGCTCGACAAGTACCGCCGCGCCGGCGGCGAACGGCGGATGAAGTGCGGGGTGCAGCGCATCGTCACCCGCGCCGGCCGCGCCACCGCCGTCGTGCTGGACGATGGTACGGAGGTGACGGCGGAGCACATCCTGTCGTCGATCGGCGCCCCGGAAACCGCACGACTGTTCGGGGCAGGGGCAGGGGAGGGGGCCGCCGCAGCGGCGCCACCGTCGGGTAGGCTGTCTTTTGTCGAAACGATCACCGTGCTCGACCGGCAACCGGCGGCCCTGGGCTGGGGTGACGACACGATCGTGTTTTTCAACGATGCTCCGCGTTTCGATTACGCCCGCCCGGCGGACGCGGTCGACCCGCGCAGCGGCGTGATCTGCCTGCCGAACAACTTCGCTTACGGCGAAGGCCGCGAACTGCCGGAAGGGCTGCTGCGCGTCACCTGCCTGGCTAACTTTGACCGCTGGGCCGGATACCGCGAGGACGACTACCGCCGCGCCAAGCAGGAGTGGTTCGCCGCCATCCAGCGCAGCGCGAGCCGGTTCCTGCCCGGGACGGTGCCCGCCAGCGTGCGGGAGGGAGCGGTCCGGGGCACGGACATGTTTACCCCGCGGACCATCACGAAATTCACCGGCCACCTCGGCGGCGCCATTTACGGTTCGCCCGTGAAGAATCGCCGCGGCCTCACCTCGCACGCCAACGTCTACCTGTGCGGCACGGATCAGGGTTTCCTCGGCATCGTCGGCGCCATGCTCAGCGGCATCTCGATGGCCAACTACCACATCCTGCAGAAGGGCGCCTGACCGCACCGCCGCGGGCAGAAATCGCGCCGGCCCAAAGTCGGGATTGGCAATCCGATTGGGACGGCCCACGCTCATCCTTTTTGCATGGCATACGACTGGCTCAAGGGTGTCGCCGACGAGTACGACGTGATTGTGATCGGCAGCGGGCTGGGCGGGCTGACGGGCGCCAACGTGCTCGCCAAAGCCGGCCACCGGGTGTTGCTGCTCGAGCACCATTACCAGTTCGGCGGGCTGGCCACCTGGTTCACGCGCAAGGGCGGGCACATCTTCGACATCTCGTTGCACGGCTTCCCGAGCGGGATGATCAAGTCGTGCCGCAAGTACTGGACGCGGGAGATCGCCGACTCGATCGTGCAGTTGAAGGACATCCGGTTCGTGAATCCACAGATGGACGTGCGGACGACCTTCACCCGGGAGGACTACACGCGTGTCCTCGTGGAGCGTTTCGGGCTGGAGCGCGCGCAGGTGGAGCGGTTTTACGACCACCTCCGGGCGATGAACTTCTATGACCACAACCCGGAGACCACCGGCGCGATGCTGGAGCGGTTTTTCCCGGGGCGGGACGACGTGAAACGCCTGCTGATGGAACCGATCGCCTACGCCAACGGCTCCACTCTCGACGACCCCGCCATCACCTACGGGATTGTGTTCTCGAATTTCATGGGGGCGGGGGTCTTCACGTTTCGCGGCGGCTCGGACCTCCTCATCGAGAAGATGGTCGCCGAACTGCGGCGCAATGGCGTGGAGTTGCGCAAGAAGGTCCTCGTCGAGCGGCTGCTGGTCGAGGAGCGGGACGGACGCCGGGTCGTCGCGGGCATCGTGGCGCGCGGCGGGCGGGTGGTGCGGGCGAAGGCCGTGCTCTCGAACGCCAACCTGAAAAACACGATCTTCCGGCTCGCCGGGGAGGAGCACCTGCCGGCGGACTTTGTCGCGGCGGCCCGGGCCGTACGGATCAACTCCAGCTCCTGCCAGGTGTATCTCGGTATCCGCAAGGGTGAGACCATTCCGCACATCGGCGACCTGGTGTTCACCTCCCGCAACCCGCGATTCAGCAGCGCCGAGCTCACGGATTTCCACACTACCAGCCGGACGTTTTCGGTTTATTATCCGGATACGCGTCCGGGCCTGGATCGTTACGCCGTGGTGGTCTCGCTCAACGCCCGCTACGAGGACTGGGCCGCGCTGTCCGAAGACGACTACGAGCGGGAGAAGGGGCGGCTGATCGAGGAGTCGATCCAGGCCCTGGAGGCCTACATCCCGGATGTCCGCGCGAAGATCGACTGGCAGGAGGCGGCGACCCCCCGGACGATCGAGCGTTACACGACGCACCTTGCCGGCACCTCGTTCGGCACCAAGTTCGAGGGGCTCAAGGTCTCGATGGATCTGCCGGACCAGCTCCCGGGGCTCTACCACGCCGGGTCGGTCGGAATCATCATGTCGGGCTGGCTCGGGACCATCAATTACGGGGTCATCGTCGCAAACAGGATCGACAAGGCCCTGCACGCGGAAAAGCGTGCCGCCGCCGCAACCACATGAACCCGGTCACCGAACTCATCCCACACCGCCCGCCTTTCCTGTTCGTCGACGAGATTGTCAGCACTGCACCGGATGGCCTCGTGGCGCGCCGCACCTGGCGCGCGGAGGAGGACTTCTATCGCGGGCACTATCCCGGTGCTCCCATCACGCCCGGCGTGTTGTTGTGCGAGGCGGTGTTTCAGGCCGCCGCCTGCCACCTGGCGCTCAAGGCTCGCGCCGCGGGGGCGAAACCCGGCGAAGGTGTGCCCCTGATCGCGAAGATTTCCGACGTGCGTTTCCGGCAGCCGATCTACCCGGGTGACACGGTGCTGCTCGAAGTGAAGGAGAAGGATGCGTTGGGTGGCTTTACGATGCTCAGCGGCCAGATCAAGAAGGCCGACGGCACGCGGGCGCTGAGCCTTGACTTTGCGGTGGCCTGGAAGGCGCCAGTCGCCGGCCCGACGACATGAGCGACTTTCTGCAACTTGGGGGGCGCACCTTCCTCGTTCTCGGGGTGGCGAACCGCAAGAGCGTTGCCTGGTTCGTTGCCCGTACGCTCGAGGAGCAGGGCGCGAAAGTCATCTACAGCGTGCGCTCCGAGGCGCGGCGCCAGTCCCTCGCCGCGCTGCTGGCCGGGCGCCAGGTGTTTGTCTGCGATGTGGAGGAGGAGGGGAGCGTGGACCGACTCGCCGCCGCCGTCGTCGCCGCCGGCCACGCCCCGCTGCACGGACTGGTCCATTCGATCGCCTTCGCCAACTACCGCGAGGGCTTCCGGCCGTTTCACGAGACAAAGCGGGCCGACTTTCTTCAGGCCACGGCCGTTTCGGCCTTCTCGCTGGTCGAGCTGGCGCGCGCCTTCAAACCGCATCTCGCGCCGGATGCATCGGTCGTGACCCTTGGCATCTCCTCGCTGCAGGTGACGCCCGACAACTACGGTTACATGGGGCCCATCAAGGCCGCACTGGATTCCTGCGTGCGGTTTCTCGCGAAGTCTTTCAGCGCCGACAGCGGCGTCCGCTTCAATGCCGTGGGCTCCGGTCCGTTGAAGACCAGCGCCTCGGCCGGCATCCCCGGCTACATCGAGAGCTACCTCTACGCGGAGCGCTTGACCTTCCGGAAGCGCAACCTCGAAACCCAGGAAGTCGCCAATGTGGCCGCGTTTCTGCTCAGCCCCCGCAGCAGCGGCATGAACGGCGCCACCGCCGTCGTCGACGCCGGGCTCGGCTCGAACTATTTCGACCAGGAGATCATCCGACTCGCGATGCGGGCGAAGGCGTGACGCGCAAATGAAGTTCGAGCACGTCGTCATCGAAGCGATTGCCACCGCGCTCCCCGAGGAGGTCTGGACCTCTGCGGAAATCGAGGAGCGTCTGCGTCCGCTCTACGAGCGCCTCAAGCTCCCGGCCGGGCGTCTCGAACTGATGACCGGGATTCGCGCCCGCCGGATGTGGCCGGCCGGCACCCGGCCCTCCGAGGCGAGCGCCGCAGCGGGACGCGCCGCGCTCTCCCGGTCACGGTTGCGGCCCGAACAGGTGGAACTCTTCATCCACGCGGCGGTGTGCCGCGACATGCTCGAACCCGCCACCGCCTCGTTTGCGCACCGGAAGATCGGGCTGCCACCAAGCGCGCAGATCTTTGATCTGTCCAACGCCTGCCTCGGCTTCCTCAATGCCCTGACGGTGGCCGGAGCCATGATCGAGTCGGGCCAGATCCGGTGCGCGCTGGTCGTCGCGGGCGAAAACGGCCGGCCGCTCGTGGAACAGACCCTGCACACGCTCAACCGCACGCCGGCGCTGACCCGCCACACCATCAAGCCCTACTTCGCCAACCTCACCATCGGCTCCGGCGCGGTGGGAGCGGTGGTGTGTCACCGCTCGTTGGCTCCCGAGGGCCACCGCCTGCTCGGCGGAGTGGCGCGGGCCGCCACGATCCACAGCGACCTCTGCCAGGGCGACACCCACGGGGCCGAGGGATTGGCGATGCAGACGGACGCCGAGCAATTGCTCGTCGCCGGCGTCGACCTCGCACGCGAAACCTGGCGCGAGTTTACCCGCGAGCAGGGCGACTCGTTCGACCGCTTCATCTGCCATCAGGTGGGGGCCGCGCACCGGAAAAGGTTGTACGAGACGCTGGGCCTCGAACTCGGCCGCGACTTCTCCACTTTCGAGACGCTGGGGAACACCGGGTCCGTGGCCCTGCCGGCCACCCTGGTCGCCGCCGCCGAGGCCGGTGCGATTCAGCGGGGCTCGCGCGTCGGGCTCCTCGGGATTGGCAGCGGACTCAACTGCCTGATGCTGGCCGTCGCATGGTAGGCGCCCGAGAGATTCCCGCCTGGCTGGCGTCGGAGTATCCTTTCCGGCCGCACCGCTTTCGCACGCGCAACGGCGGCGAAATGAGTTACCTCGACGAGGGGCCGCGCACCGAACACGCGGTGCTGATGGTGCATGGCAACCCGACGTGGTCGTTCTATTATCGCCATCTGGTGCGGACCCTCGTCCCGCAGGTGCGGTGTGTGGTGCCGGACCACATCGGCATGGGCGCGTCGGCCAAGCCCGCCGCGTACGCCTACACGCTGGCATCGCGCATCGACGACCTCGCGGCGCTGGTCGACTCCCTGGGACTGCGCAGTGTCGACCTGGTGGTGCACGACTGGGGTGGGGCGATTGGTCTCGGCCTCGCGGCGCGGAGACCGGACCGCATCCGGCGCATCGCCGCGCTGAACACCGCCGCGTTTGCGTCGGATCAGATCCCGGCCCGCATCGCGCTGTGCCGGGCGCCGCTGCTGGGGTCGCTGCTGGTGCGCGGCGGCAACGCGTTCGCGTGGCCGGCCACTTGGATGACGATGCATCGCCGGCGCCTGTCGGCACTGGAACGGAAGGCCTATCTCTGGCCCTATGACTCCTGGGCGAATCGGGTGGCGGTGCACGCGTTCGTGCGCGACATCCCGATGCGGCCCTCGCACCGGTCCTGGGCGGCGCTGCAGGAGGTCGAACGCGGCCTCGGGCAGTTCCGGGACCGGGAAGTGCTGGCCGTCTGGGGCCTGCGCGATTTCTGTTTCGATGCCTCGTTTCTGCGCCGCTGGTGCGAACTGCTGCCGAACACCGTGGCCCACGGCATCGCGGACGCGGGGCATTACGTGCTGGAGGACGCGCGGGAGGAAGTGCTGGAGCGCCTTATGCCGTTTCTGATGCGGACGTGACCGCACGGTCCCGGCCGTACAGCGCCGCGAGGTCGCGCAAGTAGGCCGCCGAGTGGTCCGAGAGCTGACGAAGTTGCTCGGCGCGGTAGCGCCAGGTCCAGTTGCCCTGCGCCTGGCCGGGCGTGTTGAAGCGGGCCTCCGGGCCCAGGTTGAGCAGATCCTGGAGAGGGATTACGATCAGGTTGGCGACCGAGGCATAGGCAGCCCGCACGAAGTCCCAGGGGATCTCCTGGCCGCTGATCCGGAAGTACCGCCGGACGTGGTCCCGCGCGCCGTCCCCGGCTGTCGCATACCAGCCGCGGGTGGTGTCGTTGTCGTGTGTACCTGGATACAAGACGCAGTTGGCGCGGAGGTTGTGGGGCAGGTAGAGGTTGCGGGCATCGCCGCCGAAAGCGAATTGCAGGACGGCCATGCCCGGAAGTCCGGTGGCCTCGCGCAGGGCGATGGTCGCCGGGGTCAGCAGCCCGAGATCCTCCGCAATCAGTCGGGCCTGGGGCATCCGGGTCCTGACTTGGCGGAAGAAATCGAGTCCCGGCCCGGGGAGCCACTGACCGCGGCGGGCGTTGGGGGAGCCGGCCGGGATGGACCAGTAGGCTTCAAATCCACGGAAATGATCGATTCGGACCACATCGCAAAGCGCGAAGGCCGCCTCGAGTCGCGAGAGCCACCACGCATAACCGTCCGCCGCGTGCCCGTCCCAGTTGTAAAGTGGATTGCCCCAGAGCTGGCCGTCGGCGGAGAAGTAATCGGGAGGGACGCCCGCGACCGCGGTCGGGCGCGAAGTGTCGGGATCAAGTTGGAACAGGTGCGGCGCGCCCCAGACGTCGGCGCTGTCCAGTGCCGTGAAGATCGGGATGTCGCCGATGATCTCGATGCCGAGATCGCGGGCGCGGGTCCGCACGCGGTTCCATTGCCCGAAGAAGAGGTACTGCTGGAAGGCGTAGGCCTCGATCCGGCTGTCCAGAGTCTGGTGCAAAACGGATTTCCGCGCGGTGGTGTGGGAGCGGAATTCGCGGGGCCATTCCCACCACGGGCGGCCTCCGTGGTGATCCTTGAGCGCGGAAAACAGTGCATACGGCTCCAGCCAGGCGGCGTGGAGGATGCAGAACTCGCGAAAGTCCCCGTACGGTAGCGCCGGCTGGGAATGTTTTCTCCAGGCGGCGTGCGCTCTGAAGAGAAGCGGCAGCTTTTCTTGAAAGAGAGTGCCGAAATCGACACGGTCGGAGGACAGGCGGGCGAGCCGCGTCAAATCCGCCGCTGACAGGAGTCCGAGTTGCGCGAGCGGTTGCAGGTCGATGAGGTAGGGATTCCCGGCGAATGAAGAGAAGGTCTGATACGGGGAATCCCCAAAGCCCGTGGGGCCAAGCGGGCAAGCCTGCCAGTAGCGCATCCCGGCGCAGGAGAGGAAGCGCAGGAAATCGTCGACCGCGGAGTCGAGGGTTCCGATCCCGCCGGCGCCCGGTAAGGCGGTGGGATGGAGGAGGACGCCGGCTGCGCGGTGATCGAGCCAGGAGAAGAGGGGGGCGGAAGCGCGGGGTTTGGGAGGTAGCATGGAAATGCCGGTGACTTCAACTTAACATAATTTGGATTGTGCGAAACAAGAGCGAGGGTATCAACCGGCGCACCTCACGGACCTCTTTCCGCCAGCACCGTCCGCACGTCGCCACGCGCCCGCGCCAGTTCCACCCGGCTCAGGTTGTACTGGTACACCGCATCGACGAGGTTGTCCTCGGCCACCGCTAGTCGGTTCTGAGCTTCGACCACCTCCCGGTTGTCAGCGACGCCCTGCTGGTAGCGCTGACGGGCGAGCCGCAGCTCCTCTTCGGCGAGCCGCAGGCCCTTTTCCGCGACCGCCACCTGGGCATGGCGCGATGACGCATCCTGCACCGCCAACCGCAATTCCGAGGAAATCTGAAGTTCCAGATGATGCAGCCGCGCCTCCTGTGCGCGCTGCCGCGACAAGGCGAGGCGTCGATTCGCCGAGCTGCGGAGTCCGTCGAACACCGGCACACTGACGCCGACCCCGAAGGCCCATTGTTCCTGTTTGTCGCTGTCGTCGAACCTCGGTGACGCCAGACCCACATTTCCATTCAGGGACAGTGACGGGAGCCTCTCGTAGCTGGCGGCACGGACACTCAGCTTGAGCTGCTCCAGGGACTTCTGGGCGGCCAGGTAATCGGCCCGCTTCTCGAAGGCCGTCTTCTCGTCGGAGAATGTGTAGAGGGACGGATTGCCGCGCCGGACCTCGAAGCCTTCGAGTTGCAGCGCACGACCGGGACTGATGTCGAGCAGCCGTTTCAACTGCAACTGGCTCTGGTGTACGGTGGTGTCCTGCTGGAGTCGCGCTTGCTCAGCGACGGCGAGCTGGGCTTCGGCACGCGTGACATCGATCTGCGTGGCCACTCCGGCGTTAAGCTGGTTGCGCGCGAGCTCGAGCAGCGCCCGCGCCCGCGCGATGTTGGCCTCGATGACATCAAGGCGCCGAAGATTGCGGAGGTTGACAAAATAGCTGGCGGCCACGTCGGCCAGCACGGTTTGAACAACGGCGGTGTAGTTGGCCTGGGCCACCTGCACTCCCATCCGGGCAGCTTGCAGGGTGGCCCGCAGGTCAGGGTCGAAAAGCGAATAGTTGCCGGAAAGCAGAGCATCAAATCGGTTTGCCGGCCGGCCGGAAGTCACCACCACCGTCGCAATACTGACGCCCTGCGACCGCCGTTGCTGGGCCGAAGCCGTGAGGTTGGGAAGATTGCCGGCTCGCTGTTGATTCGCCGCTTCGAGGGCCTGTGCCGCCGCCTCCCGGCTCAGCAGCACGCTCAAACTGACCCGTTCCACCGAAGCCAGCGCCTGTTCCAAGGTTAATGCCACCGGTTCCGCCGCGGCGGCGGCAATGGACAAACACGTGCAGAAGAGACTTCCGGAGCGAATGGCTGGCAGCATGGCGGGAGGTGACAGGAAATCGCGTCGGCCGAGCCCGGCGCAAGCCCGGGTTGCGTGTTGTCACTCCGGGCAAAGCACTTTAGCTGTCCGCTCCTTTCATGCGCCTCGGCCTTGCCCAGCTCAATTCCACCGTCGGAGATCTCGCGGGCAACCGCCACAGGATTGTCGACGCCTATTCCAGACTGGTCGCCCAAGGGGCGCAGCTCGTGGTGTTTCCCGAGCTTGCGGTGTGCGGCTATCCGCCGCGCGATCTGCTATTCAAGCGCCGGTTTGTGAGCGACGTGGCGGATTCCCTGGCGGAGATTGCCGCGGCGGTGGGGGCGGTGCCGGCGCTCGTGGGTGTAGTGGAGGCGAACACCAGCGGCAAAGGGCGACCCTTCTTCAATTCGGCGGCTTTCTGTTATCGCGGCAGAGTGGCGGCGGTGGCGCGCAAGTGTCTCCTGCCAACCTACGACGTCTTTGATGAGGATCGGTATTTTGAGCCGGCGACGGCTCCGTCGGTGATTGAGCACGCCGGACGGCGGATTGGCATCACCATCTGCGAGGACATCTGGACGCATCCCAGCCTGAGCACGCGCCGCCTGTATGGCGGCCGGACCCCGCTCGAACAACTCGCGGAGCAGCAATGCGATTTTCTGGTGAACTTGTCCGCCAGCCCCTGGTTCAGCAGCAAGGAGGCCCTCCGCCAGAACCTTGTCGTGGGCGATGCCGCCCGGGCGCTGGGTTGCCCGGTTGCCTACGTCAACGCCATCGGCGGCAACGATGAGTTGATCTTTGACGGCCGCAGTCTGCTCTGCGATGCGCGCGGCACCCCGGTGGCGACTCTCGCCGCCTTTGAGGAGGATTGGCGCGTGGTCGCCCTGCCGACCGCGAGCGCGTCGCGGGTGTCGATGCCGGCCCCTTCCCCGACTGCTCGCGAGGAAATGAAGGACATGTTTGCCGCGCTCGTCCTGGGGCTGCGGGACTACGCGCACAAGAGCGGTTTCCGACAGGCACTGATCGCGCTGTCGGGGGGAATCGATTCCGCGGTCGTCGCGGTGATCGCCGCCGCGGCTTTCGGGCCGGAGAACGTGATTGGCGTCTCGCTGCCTTCCGCGATTTCTTCCGGGCACTCCCGGGAGGACGCACGTCTGCTGGCCGCCAATCTCGGCCTCCGGTTCGAAACCATTCCGATTGCGGATGTGGTTGCCGCGTGTGAGTCGGCCCTGGGGTCGCTTTTCGCCGGTCGCCCGCGTGATGTGGCCGAGGAGAACATCCAGGCGCGGGTGCGTGGGGTGTTGATGATGGCGCTTTCGAACAAGTTTGGAGCCCTCCTGCTCACCACCGGCAACAAGAGCGAAATGGCGGTCGGCTACTGCACCTTGTACGGCGACATGTGCGGCGGGCTGGCCGTGATTAGCGATGTCTTCAAGATGCAGGTCTACGCCCTCGCCCGCTGGATCAACCGTGACCGCGAGATCATCCCCCGCTCCTCAATCGACAAACCACCCAGCGCTGAATTGCGCCCGAACCAGACCGACCAGGACAGCCTGCCGCCCTATGAGATTCTGGACGAAATCTTGCGCGGATATGTCGAGGAAGGCTTGTCCCGCCGCGATCTCGTCGAGCGCGGTTTCGCATCCGACGTGGTCAATGAGGTCGTGCGCAAGGTCGATCTCAACGAGTACAAGCGAAAACAGGCCGCGCCCGGACTGAAGATCACTCCCCTCGCCTTTGGGGTCGGTCGGCGCATCCCAATTGTTCAGAAATACGTGAGCTGAGCCTGCGACTACAAACCGTTGTTTCCGCAATCACCCTGTCCTGCGCCGTCCGGCGCGACCCCCAATCCCTTCCATGTCAGAATCCGAATCCCTCTTCGAACGCGCCCGCCGGCTCATCCCTGGCGGCGTGAACTCTCCGGTGCGCGCCTTCCGCTCAGTCGGCGGCGCTCCCTTTTTCGTCAAAGCAGCCCGTGGTGCGACCCTGATCACCGCCGACAACCGCGAACTGATCGACTTTGTGTGCACCTGGGGTCCGGCGATCCACGGGCACAATCACCCGCTCATCAAGGCGGCGATCGCAGCGGCCCTGGAGAACGGCACCTCCTTTGGCACGCCCAATCCCTACGAGGTCGAGATGGCCGAGCTGATCGTCAAGTTTGTACCCTCAATCCAAAAGGTGCGGATGTGCAACAGTGGCACGGAGGCCACCATGTCCGCCATCCGCCTCGCCCGTGGATTCACCCGACGCGACAAGATTATCAAGTTCTCCGGCTGCTACCACGGGCACTCGGACTCGCTGTTGATCAAAGCGGGGTCAGGCGCTCTGACCCACGGCCATCCGGACAGCGCCGGCGTGCCGGTCGCGTTTGCCGCGGAGACCCTCGTGCTGCCGTACAATGATCGCGCGGCGCTCGAAGCCGCCTTCTCCGCCAATCCCGGGCAGATCGCGGCGGTGATTATCGAACCTTATTGTGGCAACGTGGGTTTCATCATGCCAGATCCGGGTTACCTCGGCTTTGTCCGGGAGACCACCGCGCGCGCCGGGGCATTGCTGATTTTCGACGAGGTCATGACGGGCTTTCGGATCGCCCGCGGTGGTGTCCAGGAGCGGGAATCCATCGTGCCGGATCTCACCTGCCTCGGGAAGATTATCGGGGGAGGTCTGCCAGTCGGGGCCTTTGGTGGGCGCGCCGAAATCATGGACCTGCTCGCGCCGCTCGGACCTGTCTATCAGGCCGGGACGCTCAGCGGCAACCCGCTCGCGATGGCAGCCGGCATTGCCGGTCTGCGCCTGCTTGAGGAAGAGGATCCCTACGCGCGACTGGAGTCGCTTGGCGCGCAGTTGCGCGCGGCGGTGTTGGAGGCGTGCCGGCGCAAGGGCCTGCCGGTCCAGGTGCCCCAGTGCGGATCGATGTTCAGCCTGTTCTTCACCGACACGCCGGTGCGGGACTACGCCACGGCCTTGCGGAGCGACGCCCGACTCTTCGCGCGGCTCTTTCACGCCTGTCTCGCCCGGGGCGTCTATCTTGCGCCGAGTGCCTACGAAGCCGGTTTTCTCAGCACCGCTCACGACGGAGTTGCGATTGCCCGCGCCTGTGAAATCTTGACCGATGCCATCGGGGAACTTTGAGGAGATGTCCAGACGGTGTGCCATCGCCCAGCTTCGGGCCGGGCTGGCCCTTTTCGCGGCGACCGCGTCCGCGCTGTTGGCCGCGCCGCCGGCCGACGCACCTCCCCTACCCCTCGATGAACTGCGTCCTGGGCAGCGGGGCGAAGTCTGGACGGTGTTTCGCGGCCGCACGCCGGAGCCATTTGTGGTCACCGTGACCGGGGTATTGCGAAACGCTCTGGGGCCCGGCAAGTCGCTCATCGTTTGCGAACTCACCGACCCGCGAGTGCAAAACATGGGGGCGGTGGCTGGCATGAGCGGCAGCCCGTTGTATATCGAAGGCCGGCTCGCCGGCGCCCTCAGCTATCAGATTCAGAGGTTTGAAACCGTTCGCCACGCGGGCTTTACGCCAGTGTCCGATCTGGAAGAGGTGAAGCAACGGGCAGGCGAAGGTGAACGGGCGCTCACCTCGAGCGGCGGCCCTCAGCCGCGCAGCTTCGAATCACCACTGCTGCCATTGCAGCCGGTCTTCACCTTGGGCGGGCTCAGCCCGGTCGTGGCCGAATTGTTTGCCCCGCAGTTCGCGGCGCTCGGAATTGGCACGGTTGCCCTCGGTGGCAGCACCCAAGGGGGAGTCAACGCCGGTACGGCAGCGACCATCGGTTCGGGCGAGGAGTTGCAGCCCGGTGGGGCGGTGGCGGTGGCGCTGGCCACGGGCGACATCACCCTCGCGGGCACGGGCACCGTTTCGAGGATTCAGGGGCGGCAGGTGACCGCGTTTGGTCACCCCATGCTTTCGCTCGGTGACGTCGCGCTGCCAATGTGCGCGTCGGAGATTGTGACGATTCTGCCGTCCCAGATGCAGTCGGTTAAGGTGGCCAACACCGGACCGGTGATCGGCACGATTACCCAGGATCGACTTTCGGCGGTGTCGGGGCGATTGGGCCCTGGACCGGAGATGACCGAGGTCGAGGTGACGGTGAAGCCGCTGCAGCGTCCATCGCGGAAGATTCGTTTCTCGGTCGCCCGCCAGCAACAATTGACACCTGTGATCGTGGCTGCGGGCGTCAGCCAGGCGATCCTGGGCTCCAACGACGGCGGCTTTGCCAATGGATTCCGACTCAAGTCGGACGTTAGCTTCCCGACCGCCTCCCGGCTGGCTTTTCGTACGGTGTACGCCGGGCCCCAGGGTTTCGTGCAGGGTTTGAACGAGTTTGTGCAGGGCCTGGCGGCCAATCTGCAGAACCCCTATGCGAAGACGTTTCCTGAGCACGTTGCCTTCACCATCGAGCCACTCGAGACGAATCCGGCAGTGACCCTGGATCAATTCCAACTTTCGCGCACGCAGGCCGCCCCGGGCCAGATCTTGCAAGTCACTCTCGCCTGGCGGGACTGGCAGGGAGCCGCTCAGCGAGAGGTGATCGATCTTCCGATCGACGGAGCATGGGCGGGGCGCCAGCTCGAAGTGATCCTGGCCCCGGGACGTGCGCTCGACGAATTGACGGGGCGTCCCCGCGTCGTTGCAGCGGCGGAACTGCGCAGCTTCGAGGCCTACCTCCGGGCCCTGCGGGATGATCGCGCAACCGACGGCATTTATGTGGCCGTGGTGCAACGAGCCGCCCTGTTCAGTGACCAGACGGTGGCAACTCCGGAAGTGCCGGGTTCGATCGAGCGTATTGCGCGCGCGGCGGACGAGACCCGATTCCGCCGACGTGAGGCGCTACTTCCCCTCTGGGAAAAGCACCTTCTGCCAGGCAAACTGCTGTCCACGGTCGTGCGCCGGCCTTTGACCGTACTGGAGTAGAAGCGGCCTTCGGTTGAATCGCAGCCGGGGCCATTCCCCGAAGCTTGCTTCGTACTTTGCGGTGATTCCACGAGGCCGCTCCGCGAAGCGGTCGCTCGGCCGTGATGCCCCGGAGCGTGCTCCGGGGTGGCCAAGCGAAGAAGGGCGAGTGTTCACTCTCACCGCCGCCACCGGACGGAGTGCTGCGCAATCCGCGTGGTCAATCGTCGCGGTGCCTTACGGATCAACGTCATAGACCTCGACGATGCCGACTCCGGTGGTGTTGCCGACTCCGCTTAGCTGCACAGTGTAGGCGCCGGGAGGAAGCATCACGATTATCGCGGCGTCGCGGCTACCGCTGGCAAACGGGAAGGCTCCCGCCGCCGTGGCCGCGGACGCGATGATGCCGGCGTCGTCGCCTGAACTCCAGTTGTCGTTGCTCCGAATCACCTGCCCGGTGTCTTGCGCGACCAGGGAGAGTTGTGGGTCGCCCAGTACGCCGGGCACCCCGAATCCCGTCAGGGTCGGTCCCGCACCACGGATCAGCACGCGACGCGAGACTCCGCCTGTGACGACAAAGCCGGCGATCAACTGGTTGGTGCCGGTTCCGACCTGGCCGCGGGTCGAGACGTTCACCGCCTTCGGGGCCGCCGGGCCACCCTGGGTCACGTCGTAGACTTCAATGAGAACGACACCCGAGGCGTTGGGGGTATTGGCGGGAACCGTGGCGATAACCGTATACGGTCCCGGAGGCAGGGTCGCGAGCACCGCGGCATCCTGCGAGTTGGCTGGCAACGCAAAGGCGCCGGCGCGGTTCGTCGCCTGTTGAATCGCCGTGACCTGGGCGGCACCCGCGGTCTGGGTTCCCCAGTTGTCGTTGGTCAGGACAGGACTCGGGTTGCTGCCGGAATAGAGGGCGAGACCAGGGTTGGCGAGTGCTCCGGTCACGTTGAAGGGCTCCCGCCCAAGAGTCGGACCGACCACCCGAATGAGCATCTGGCGATTCTGCGCCTGCGTGCCGCTGACCACAAAGCCGCCGATCAGCGCGTTTGCCCCGCCGGTGGTCACACCGCGCGTGGAGATGTTAGCCAGGCGGGTGGTGACATTGGACAGCGTGAGGGTGGCCCGGTCGCTGGTGGCCACACCAGCGGGCGAAGTGATGACAGCAGTATAGGTACCGACGCGGGTGGCATCGATGTTGGTCAGACTCAGAGTCGGAGTGGTGGCGCCGGCGATCGGAGCTCCGTTGAGCAACCACTGATAGACCAGCGGGGGCGCACCCTGCGCTTCGACCGTGAAGATTGCCCCGGAGCGCGGCGCCACCGTGAGGGACTGTGGATGTTTGGTAATGGTGACGTAGCGGTAGCCGTAGAGTACGTCCTTCAGCACGGCATCGGCGATGGCTTTGGTGTCCGGCAACTGCATCAGGGCATCCACCCGGGCGGTGATTTCCTCAACCGTGACAGTCACCGGCGGACGCGCGAGTTGGTAGAACAAAGCGGCCGCCCGGGCGCGGTCGAACAGCGCCTTGTTCGTCGAATTGGTCAGCGTCACGAATTCGGCGATCGCCGTGTTCAGGCCCGCGACGTTGTAGCCGCGTCCGATGGTGGCGGTGGCAACGTTGTTATTCATGAACCGAACCAGGTCGGTTTCTCGATTCGTTGACGGACTGGAACCGGCGTTGGCCCACAGCCGATCGAGGAACACGCGGGCGGGAATGTCGCTGGTGGGGTTGTTGAGCAGCGTGGTGGTGGGGACGGTTCCGTATTTGGCGAAGTAGTCGTTGGCGCTAAGGATGCTTCCTACGGCGTTGGCGAGGCTGTTCCGCGCCGTCGCGAGGAAGGTGGTGTAATCCTGCGGCGTCGGCCACCGGCCCATCAGGACATAATAGGTGGCGAGGAACTGCACCGGAGCGTCAAAGCCGGGAAGTTCGATCAGTGAAACCACCAGATCGGCGCGAGTCAGGCGGCCGTCACCCAGGCGGTTGTCGAGATCATCGAATACGAGCGGGTTGATGTTGCTCGTGTTGGCGATGTCCTGGTAGGTCTGAAGGATAAATGCTGCGTTTTCGAGCACCGGGTTGTTGCGCCGTACCGTGACTTCGACGGTTGGCGACACGGTGGTAATGCCGGAGTTGTCGGTCGCCACGGCCCAGAGGTAGTAGGTACCCGACGCGGTCGGCGTCCAGTTGGTGAGGAACAGGGAGCCGGAGTTGGTCGAAGTGGCGATCGAAGTGGCATTGGCGTAGTAGACCACGCTGGTGACCGTGCCGTCGGTGTCGCGGGCGTTGGCGCGCAATTGCACCTGTCGGTTGAAGGCGGGGTTGGTGGTCGAGGGGGTGATGGTGATGGAAGGCGCGATGCTGGAGGCTGCCGTCACGTTGATGGTGCCGGTGTTGGAAGCCACGACGTTGCCAGTGCTGTCGCGGGCCAACGCAACCACCTCGGTCGCTCCGGGCTGCAGGCCGGCAAACGCCGCAGTGATGCGCCAGGTGTTACCCTGCGGATCGCGGCGGGCCTGACCGATGCTGTAGCGGTTGAGGAAGAACTCGACCTCGACCACCGCCCCGTCGGGATCCTGGGCGGTGGCGGCGAAATCGGCCGTCGACGCGGTCTGGGCGCTCGTCGGGAAGCCTGACACTCCGGTGGCCCGAGTCAGGGTAATGCTGGGGGCGAGTCCGATCACATCGCTCACCACGACCCGACGCGAGGCAGAGCTGGTGCCCTGCACGTTGCCGACGGAGGCTTGGGTGGTGATGGTGTAGGTGTCCGGATTGGTCGGGGTCCAGATTGCACGGTAGCTGGTGGTCGGAAGGATGCGTGCTCCCGTGATCACCTGCCGGGCGCCGCCGGCCGCAGTGGCAATGAACTGGAGGGTCGGCACTGCAGTGGTAACGGTGTTCACCGCCGTCCCTTCGAGGAAGACCGGCGCTCCGACCGTGGTGGCGGTCGTATTGTCGGTTGGACGGGTGATGGTGGTGGTCGGCGCGGTCAGCGCGGTGACGTTGATGACGATTGAGGGCGACGAAACCGCCGTGTTGCCGGTCTCGTCGGTGGCGACGGCAAAAAGGTTAAATCGCCCGGCTGTGTTCGCCGTGTAGGTGAGCAACTGGCCCTGCTGCGGATTCGGGAACTGCCCGACCAAGCTGCCGTTGGCGTAGAGCTGGATGTTGGTGACGTTGCCGTCCAAATCGTTGATGTCCGCCTGCATGAAAAACTGCGTGCCCGCGGTGATGTTGGTGGGGGTCAGCGCCTGCAGTCGAATGGAGGGCGGCGAGCTCGTGGCGGGGTTGATCACGAGGTTGACGGTTGCGGACACCGTCTGGTTGTTGTTGCTGTCGCGGGCGATCGCGTAGAGACGCACCGGATACGTGACCGCTCCGGTGGCCTCATTGATGTTCGGTGTCACGGTGGTGAAATCGAACTGATTCAGATCGAAGGCGCGCCGGTAGATGTTTGTGTTCTGCTCGCGGGTGGCGAGGCCGATGCTGATGTCGTTCAGGAAGATTTCGACATTGCGCAGGGTCGACCCGGTGCCGGTTGCCACGGCATTGGCAAGGAAGTTCACCGTGGACGCGGTTTGGAGTCCGCCGGCGGGGATCGGGTTGGCATTGACGCTGACCGTTGGCGGGGAGCCAACGACGTTGGCGACGTTGACGGTCAACGGAAGGGAGGTGACCACCTGGGAGTTGATGTCGGTGACGCGTGCCGTGAGCACGTGTTCCCCGAGCTGCGCGGTGGTGGGAATCCAGGAAAATGAGTAGGGGGCCGTGGTATCAGCGCCGATCTGCACGCCATCCAACAGAAATTCCACCAGCAGGAACTGCGCGCCACCGCCGCCCTGCACAGTGGCGGTGGCCGACAGGGTCAGCGGCACCCCGGGAGTGGCACGGGCGACGGCGTTGGGATTGGGCGCGGTAAAGACGATCGTGGGTACGGCAAAAGCGGCGGTGATGGTGGCGGAGTTCGACACCGTGGTGTTGCCACGGGCATCGGTGGCGATGGCGTCGACCGTGTAGGTTCCGGGCACGGTTGGGGTGAAGCTGGTCACGAAGGGCGCCGCAGTGACACCGTTGCCGTTGTTGATGCCGGCGGGGCTGCCGTTGACGTAAAACTGGACGGCCGCGATCGTACTATCGAGCGACGTGGCGGTCGCCGCCAAGCTGATGGCGGAGCCTGGAACGCCCGTGGCGCCGTTCGCCGGCGTGAGCAGGTTGACATTGGGAGGAGCGCCCACCGGGGAGATGACCAGCACCGAAAGTTGGGTGTCGCGTGCGCCACCAGCGTTGTCGGTGGCCCGGGCGGAGAGGACGTAAGGGCGCGACTGTTCGCCTTCGCCCAACGTCGGTGCGACGTAGCGGAAGGTGAACGGCGCAGCGGTATCCTCGCCGACCTTGGTGCCATCGACGAAGAACTCGACGCGCACCACGGCGCGTCCGGAGGAGGCCGTGGCATCTGCGACGAGGTTGCGGACCGCGCCACTGGGCAGCGTGGTACTGGCGGCGGCAGCGGCGATGCGCGGTGAGAGGCTCAGGTTGATCGTCGGTGAAAGGGAGTCGGTGACGTTGACCCCGACTGCCGGGGCGGAAACGGCGTTGCCCGTGTTGTCGACTGCGATCGCGGAGACAGATGCCGTGCCGGCGGCGGTCGGGGTCCAGTTGATCGACCAATTGGAGCCACTGACAGTCGCCAAACCGTTGCTGGCAAGACCGCTGGTGGTGCCGTTGACGAACACCTGAACGCTCGCGATGGTGCCATCGGGATCCGAGACCGTGCCCGTGATCGGGGTAGCGGTGCCAGCGGCGACAAAGGTGCCGCTGACCGGGGTCAAAATGCCGACGAGGGGCGGAGTGCCGAGAGCACCGCTGATGTTAATTGTGAAGTCGCCCGAATTGATGGCGGCCCCGGTGGTGTCGATGGCGCGGGCGCGAAGGATGCGGGGACCGGGCTCGTCGGGCGCAGTAAATACGATGTTATACGGCGGCGCCGTGTCGGTACCGATGAGAACCAGTCCGGAAAGCCCGAAATAGTAAAACTCCACCGCGGCCACTCCCGCCGGGGCCGACGCGATCGCCGTGAGGACGCGGGCCGAACCGGCCGGAACCGTCGTGGAACTGGGGAGCATCGACAGGGTGACCGAAGTCGCGAGGGACGTGACTTGGACGACGGGGGAAGTGCGCGCCGTGCCGGCGCTGTCGGTGACCCGGGCGGTCAAGTTGAAGCTGCCGGCGTTGGTCGGCGTCCAGTTGGTCGTGTAAGTCGGGCTGGCGGGATTGCCGGCGATCGTGGCAATCACAGTCGAGCCAACGAGAAACTGCACCTGCGTAACGGTGACGCCACCGGGGACCTCCGCGTTGGCGGAGATCGCCACCGGTGTTCCGACGCTGACTGGGGTGCCCGGCAGCGGGGAGGTGATGGCGATGCTGGTGGTGGCCGAGGCCTGCACCGTGACGCTGACAGGGGTGGAGGTCGCCGTGCTGCCATTGCTATCCGTGACTCGTACAGTGAGGTTGAAATCGCCCGCGGTGCTGGGAGTCCACGTGCCGTTATAGACGGCACTCAAGGGGTCGCCCGGCAAGGTCTGAACCACCGAATTTCCCGCTAGGAATTGCACCCGCGTGAGGGTGGCTCCTCCCGAACCCGGGGTCGCATTGGCCGTCAGGCTGACTGCGGTTCCGGCGGTAACGACCGTACCGGGTGACGGCACCGTGAGCGCGACCACGGGAGCGGAGTTATTGACCGTGACGTTGATCGGCGCCGACGTGGCGCTCGCCCCGTTGGAGTCAGTTGCCTGCGCGGTCAGCACAGTCGGGCCGGCTACGGTGGGGGTCCACAACAGGGTATAAGGCGCCGCCGCGACCGTTCCAATCAGGGTCGCACCATCGAAGAAGTCCACCTTGGCGATCAAGGCTCCAGGAGTCGGCGTCGCCGACGCCGTGACGGTGGAAGGTGTGCCGACCACGGCGGTCGAGTTGTTACCCGGCGCCGTCAGGGCGACGGCCGTGGCGGCAACCGCCGTGACCGTAACCGTCGGTGAGGTGATCGAGGTACCGGCCGTGTCCAGTACGCGTGCGGTGAGGTTGAAATTCGTTGCGCTGGTGGGAGTCCAAAGCACGGAGTACACGCCTCCACCTGCGGTCGTCGTGGTGGTGCCAATGATGTTTGTTCCCGCGAGGAACTGCACTTGGGCCACCGAAGCACCTGCGCCGGGTGCCGCCACCGCCGATACGGTGAGCGCCGTGCCGACGGTCACGACCGATCCGGTGGTGGGGGCGGTAATATTCACGGTCGGACTCGCCGCCGCCACAGCGGTCACACTAATCGCAGCCGAAGTGGTGGAGTTTCCATTGCTGTCGGTCACGCGCGCCGTCAGGGCGAAATTGGCGGCGGAAGCCGGGGTCCACTGGGTCGTATAGGTGGGACCGCCCGCGGAGCCGGGCAGGGTTGCCACCACCGTGTTGCCGACGAGAAACTGAATCTGAGAAATCGAAGCCCCGCCGGATCCAGGCAGCGCGTTTGCCGTCAGGGTCACCGGACTGCCAGCCGTCACCACCGAGCCGACGAGTGGGGCGGTGAGCGCAATGGTCGGCGGCGCGTTGTTGACGGTGACATTGACCACGGAGGAGTTGGCCGTGCCGCCATTGGAATCCACCGCCTGGGCCGTGAGTGTGGAGGCACCCGCCGCGCCGGGGGTCCATGCCAGGGAATAGGGAGCCGCCGCAACACTTCCGATCAGCGCCGCACCGTCAAAGAAGTCCACGCGGACGATGGTCGCTCCGGCAACCGGTGCTGCGGACGCTGTGACCGTCGTTGGCGTCCCAACCGTGGCCGTCGAGTTGTTGGCCGGAGCCGTCAGGGAGACCGAAGTGGCCGCCACTGCAGTGACGGTGATCGCGGGCGAGGTCGCCGAGGCACCGGCAGAGTCGAGCACCTTTGCGGTGAGATTGAAGTTCGTCGGCGAAGTGGGCGTCCAGTTGATCGAGTAGACTCCGCCCACGGCGGTCGTGGTGGTGCCAATGATGGACGACCCTGCGAGAAATTGCACCTGTGCGACCGAAGCCCCTGCCCCGGCGGTCGCAGTCGCGCTCAAAACAACCGACGAGCCCAAGGTCACCACCGACCCGGTGGCGGGGCTGGTGATGGTCGCAGTCGGAGCCGCAGCGGGCACGGCGGTCACACTGATCGCGGCCGAAGTAGTGGTGCCTCCGTTGCTGTCGGTGACCCTTGCAGTCAACGAAAAATTCCCCGCCGCGCCCGGCGTCCAGGTGGCGGAGTAATTGTTATTGCCAGGCGTGCCTGGTAAGGTGGCGACAACCGTGGTGCCGGCCAGAAACTGCACCTGGGTGACCACCGCGCCGCCGGAGCCCGGCGTAGCGGTGGCATTGAGGGCAACTCCCGTGCCGGCGGTCACGACCGAGCCAATGGCCGGTGCGGTTAAAACGATGCCCGGGGGTGAGTTGTTCACATTGACCGTGACTGGCGACGAAGTGACGGTCGTTCCATTGGAGTCGGTGGCTTGCGCCGAAATGGAGGATGCACCTGCGCTCCCTGGAATCCACAAAGTCGTGAACGGAGCCGTCGTCACCGTGGCAATCAAAGTCGCGCCATCAAAAAAGCTCACACTTGTGATCGTCGCGCCAGGTGTCGCAGCCGCAGAGGCGGTCAAGTTGGTAGCAACCCCGACGATAGCGGAGGAATTGTTCACCGGAGCCGTGATGGCTACGGAAGTCGCGGCGACCGCCGTTATCGACACGGCGGGCGACGTCGCCGTATTGCCGAGGGTATCAGTGACCCGGGCTGTCAGGCTGAAGTTGCCGGCGGAAGCGGGGGTCCAGTTAATCGTATAAGGGGCCGATGTGTCGGTTCCGATGATGGTGGATCCGCCGACCAGGAACTGCACCTGCGCCACCGTGGCGCCGGTTGCCGGCGTGGCGGTCGCGCTGATCGACACTGGAGCGCCGACTGTAAGCACCGAAGCAGTCGTAGGAGCGGAGATCACTACGCTCGCTCCGCCGGCAGTGACATTAACGTTGGCGGGCGATGAGGTGGCTACGATTCCAGCCGAGTCCGTGACTTGAGCGGTCAACACCTGTGGACCCGATGCCGCGGGCGTCCATGCCACCGTGTATGGGGCGACGGTGGCTGGAGTGCCAATCGGCACTCCGTTGGCAAAGAACACGACTTGTGTCACCGTAGCGCCAGGGCTGCCGGACGCGTTGGCCGTGAGCGGAACTTCGATGCCCACGGTCGCCGATGATGGCGGACTGCTGAGTGTGACGGTGGGCAGCGCGGCCACGGCCGTGACGGAAATCGGGGCCGAGAGTGCGATGTTGCCCTTGTCATCCACGGTTTGCGCGCGAATCGAGTACGCCTTCGCTGTAATGGGCGTCCAAGTTGCAGAGTAGGGTGCCGTCAGGTCGCTGCCGACGGGGTCGCCATCGACGTAAAATGTCACTCCCCCACCCGCGGAACTGGAGATGAAGCCGTCGGTATCGGTGGCGGATGCGGTCAGGGATACCGCCAGGCCACTGGCAACAAAACTCCCTGCAGCCGGGGCCGTCAGAGTGACGGCTGGGGGCGTTCCGACCGCCCCCACGACGTTGATCACCACCGTGGCAGAATCGACCGTCGTCACGCCATCGCTGGCGACGGCCCGTGCGAACACGGTGTGCGAACCAACCGCCTCATTGACCGTAAATGCCAAGTTGTAGGGCGACTGAGTGACGGAGGCGCCCGGAATCGGCACCCCGTCCAGGTAATAGTCCACGCGGCTGACTATGTTGCCGGCGATTGCGGCGGTGGCCCGCAGGAAAATCTGCGACCCCTGCGGGATGGTGGCTCCGTTGGTCGGTGAATTGAGGGCCACAGAGGTTCCGGTCGCCGCCGTCACGTTCACATTGGAGATCGAGGAAGCGGCAACGATTCCCGCGGAGTCGGTCACTTGCGCGGTGATCGCGTTCGCGCCCAATTGAGACGGAGTCCAGAGCACGGTGTAGGGCGCGGCTGCCACTGGGGCGCCAATCGCCACGCCGTTGGCAAAGAATGCCACCTGCGTGACACTCGCGCCGGGGCTTGGCGTGGCCGTTGCCGTCACGGTGACACCGGTGCCGATCTGTGCGGTTGAGGGGGTCGATAGCGTCACGGTCGGCAGAGTAGCCACCGCAGTCACTGAAACGGGCAGCGATTGTCCGACATTTCCGCGGTCGTCGACGGCCTGCGCGACAAGCGTGTAGGCCTTTGCCACCGTGGGAGTCCAGGAGACGGAATACGGGGCGGTGAGATCGGTTCCGATTGGGTCGCCGTCAGCAAAAAAGGTTACCCCCCCCCCGGGGGTGCTCGGGATAAACCCATCCACATCGCTGGCCGTGGCGGTGACGGAGATGGCCGAACTTGTGGCGACAAAGGCGCCCGCGGCCGGTGATGTGATCGTCGCGGTCGGCCGATTTCCAATCGCCGTGACGACGTTGACGTTCGTCGTGGGCGAATCGAATACCGTCACTCCATCGCTGGCGGTCGCGCGGGCGATCAATGTGTGGGCACCAACGGTCAGCCCGGAAACGGTGAACGGAGCATTGAACGGCGCCTGGTTGGCCGTTGCGATGATCGTCTCGCCGGCGGTACCTGGGTCGATAATGAAGTCCACCTTCTGGACGACCCCGTCCGACATGGCGGCACTCGAGCGCAGGAAAATCTGCGAATTCTGCACCAAAGTGGCGTTGTTCGTGGGTGCAACAACCAAGGCGGCGCGAGCCGTCGAAATCGTCACGATGCTGTTGATCGTGGCGTTGTTGTTATTGGACGCGGTATTGGCCGAAGTATCGGTGACGGTTGCGCTAATTGTGTAGGTTCCGGCGACGGTCGGATACCAAAGCACGGTAAAAGGTGAGCTTCCCGTTGCGGAACCGAGGGGGGTGCCGTTGACCGCCACCGCGACCGAGACAATCGACGCCCCCGCCGTCGGCGCGGCGTTGACGCTGATGGTCAGCCCGGCCGGCGTGGAAACGACGCCCGCCGGCGAGCCGGTGGCGGGAAACGCCCCGGGCGTGAAACTGATGGTCGGCGTCGCCCAGACAGCCGGGGCGGCCAGCAGGGCGGTGAGCGCCATCGTCGACGAGAGTCGTCGGAGAAGGGTTTTCATGTCGGACGTCGGGGCGGTGTTACTTCGCACTGCTGCGGGTGCGCGGTTCGGCGCTGGCCGGGGTCACGATGGTGGGATTCTGGAAGAGAGAGTTGGCCGGCGTGCTCTTGAGACTCTGCTTTTTGGGCGAACCGCCGGGGCTGACGAGGTTGGCGGTCACGAAGACCAGCAGATTGCGCTTCTGGGCGCTCTCGCCCTGGGAGCGGAACAGTCGCCCGAGCAGCGGGATGTCGCCGAAGAACGGAATCTTGTCGTTCACCTTCTTGACCTCCTCCCGGGTGAGTCCGCCCATCACCAAGGTCGCCCCGTCCCAGATTGTGACCTTGGTCGAGATGTCGCGCACCGAGAAGATGGGCTGGTAGAAGCCGGGCGGTACCGTGACGGTGACGCCGGAGGAAATCGCCACGCTGGGCCCGCCGTACTCCACGAAGCCCTCGAACTCGGTCACCTTGGGATTGAGGTCGAGACTGATGCTATAGTCGTCCTCCTCGACCGTGGGCGTGACCTTGAGCTCGACGCCCACGTTGCGCGAGGTGAACTCCTGAGGGGTGCCGGCCGTGATGGTTACTCCGGCGGCGCTGAGTCCGGTGGTGCCGGTGCCGCTTCCCACCTGGCTCTGGATTTCGCCGTAGCTTTGGGGATAGCGGAGTTCCTGGGCGACAATGATGTTGGCCGGATTTCCGGAGAGCACCGTGACCTTCGGCGAGCTCAGCAGATCAGTGCCTTGTTTCTGGGACAGAGCCCGGACCGCGGCGTTGACGTCAAACTCACCGACGAAGCCCGTGATGTTACCCAGGGCGGTGGCGACCGCCCCCAATTGCACGCTGCCCGGAATCTGCGCCGGGGCGACCGGCACCGTAACGCCGGCACCACCCACGCCCAGCTCCTGAATCGTGAGGGCGTTTTGGTTCGAGGTACTGGGAAAGGCGCTGAAGAGCGGCCGATTGACGCCGCCACTGCTGTAAGTCTCCTGGGGGTCGAATACCTGCCGGCCATTCGCGTCGAGGATCGGAGCACCGGTCGAAGGATTGATCCGGGCAATGCCGCGGCGGCTCAGGTTCCAAGTAACGCCGAGTTCCTCCAGCGCACCCTCCTGTACCTCCATGAACTTCGCCTCGATTTCCACCTGCCGCACGTCATTATAACGGGCCAGAATGTTGCGGATGCGCTCGTTGTTACGGGCGGTCTGCGTCACAATGATGGCGGAGCCATCGTAGGCGAGCGAACTGCCCTCCACCGTGAAACTGACTCCCGCCTGCTGGAGGAACGCGCGCATCGCCGCGGCTTCGCCACCGGGCATCGGTCCGCCCTCCGAGGGCGATGCCCCCTCCTCCTGGGAAGCGAAAGGATCCCGGCCGGCGACCGCAGTCGCCCCGCCGGCAACGCCCGTCATCCGTAGCACGGTGGCCCGCGTGACAGGAAAGAACTGCGTTTCGAGCGTGGTGGTTTCGCCACCCGGGCGAACGACCACCGCATCGGCCTGAACTTCGTACTGGTAGCCGATGGCCTCCGTGACGAAATCCAACACGCGCTTCAGGGATGCGTTTCGCAGCGTCAGCGTCACCTGTGGGTTCTTGTTGCTGGTGTCGATCAGGACGACGTTGACCCCCTTGACTCCTCCGACGGGGTTCGAATCGAACTCCTCAGAGATCGCACTCAAGGCGGCGACGACATCGCCGATCGGTGCACGCGTCCAGCTCACGGCCGGCAACGTAATCTCGGTCAGCTTCCTGGCCAATGGCGCCACCGCCGCGGCCTTATCCATCTCACGCGGTCGTTCCTCGTAAATGCCCGGCCGCTGCCAGCTTTTGGCGACCTCTTCGAGCAGTTGCGCCCGGGTCTTCTCGCGATTGAGCGCGCCCGTCTCGGTCTTCTCCTCGGCGATGCGAAGCAGAAATCCCTTGGCCACTGTATTGTCGGGCTCCTGCGCTTCGATGGCGCGAAACGTCTCCTGCGCACCGTCGAGATCCCCGGCGACATACTGGGCGCGTCCCTTTGCGACCAGTTGGGCGGTCGCCGCCCGGTCGGCCTGATAGACCGGATCAACCGCCGCAACGGTCGGCCTGGCCTCGGCGCGCGCAACCTGCCGCTCAATTCCCGCCGAGCGTGAATTTGGAGCGGCAAGTTGGTCGTGTTGGGCAATGGCGGCTCGTGCACCCGCCGGGTCTCCCGCCTTCAGCAGCGCCTGCGCGCGGTCCAGCAGGGCGGATGCTTTTTCCCGCTTCAAATCGGAGACTAGTTTCTGGGTGAGTGGATTGGCCGGCAGGGCGGCCAACGCTGTATCGATGGCAACAATCGCGTCGTCATGACGCCCAGCCCGCAAGTGACTGCGGACCGTGGTCAGTTGCTGCTGCCCGTTCGCAACCAGTTGCTCAAGGCGGGCCGTCTCCGCGCGGGCGAGAGCCTCGGCCTCCTGTTCGGGGCTCGGCCCGGCAGGGGTCGAAGTCTGTCCGGGCTCAGGAATGCGGACGTCGATCATCGGTGGAGAGGACCGCGGCGCGGCAGCCGCCACCACCGCAGAGCGGGAGGGCTCGGAGGCCGGAGTCCGACGGGCCGCTTCCACCGCGGCCTTTTCGGCTGCCGCCCGCTGTTCGAGCGCGGTGCGTTGGGCCGCCGCTTGGGCTTCGATTTCCCCGCGCAGACGCTGCACCGCCTTGTCGTCCGGACTGAGAGCCGTCAACTGCGCCAACGCCCGCTGGGCCCCCGCCAGGTCGCCGGCATCACGCGCTCGCAGCGCTTCCGCCATCAAGCGGATTTTGGTGTCCGTCGGGTTTTGCGCACGAGCATCAGAGGCCGAGAACGCTGCCAGTATCAGGGCGGCAGCGAACACGGCAACCAATGACGCGGAGAGAGAACGAGTATTCATTGCTGGAAATTCGGGGAGAGGAAGGAAAAGGACAGAAGAAAGGGAATCACGGGCCGATCGCGACTGGCTCACCGTCCTCATTGATTTCAATTTCGCGTGGCGTGAGGGTGCGACGGTCTGGCTGCGACAGGGTCGGAGCTTCCTTGATTATTTCGATGGAGGGCGGAGCGGTCTCGATGCGTTCGATGCGATAGGTGGCCTCGCCGATCTTGAACACATCGCCAATCCGCACCTCACGGGCGGCCGACTGGCCGGGCTCCGCGACGAAGGCAAACACCGTCCCGGTGTAATGGCGCTCTCGATGGGTCAGCGTGATGTCGCGACCGGACTTTTCGTCTCGCACCACCGCGGTGGCAATCCGCTGGTGGGTTGTCATGCTATCCGGTAGCGCGACTGGCTGGCGGGTGACTTCGAGGCTCCTGATGTGCACGGCGAGGTTGGGGATGCGGCGGCCTCCCCCCGCAAGGAAGACCTCGCCGGACATCGCATTTTGAAAGGTTCCCCGCCAATTTCCCTCTCCTCCCACATAGCCGATCAACTGGAGCCGGAAAGGCTCCGGGCGCACCGCGACGAGTTCGATCCCGAAAGCCTCAGTGGTTTCGCCTTCCAAGAGGCTCGAAGGCGGCCTCACGGAGAACTGCCTGGAACGCGGATTGTAGTAGATTTCCGGTGGCGTAAAGGTGTCATAGACCCAATCGCGTCCGCGGGACTGCGACGCCGGCGCGGCCCACGATTCGGTCTTCACCGGCGGAGCCTCCGGTGCGGTGGGTGTGTAGGGACTCGACGCAAGTTGGACCTCCGGTACGGGTTGCCCAGCGCTGGAGTCGTGCCGCATGACCCGGGTGCCAAAGCCGGCCGCCGAGCCAAGCGCCAACAGCAGTGCGGCACCCAGGAGAACCTTTTCGCTGGAAGGTGCAGCCATGGGTCAGGAGAGGTGCGAATCGCGGTCCGCAGGAGGGAACGGCGTGGTCATGAAGTCGGGGGCGCTGCACCGGGATCCGCGGGCGCAGCGGGGGGGGGCAGCAATTCTATGTGCTCAACCGTAACGGTGAATTTCGAAAAAGACTTCGGCACAATGGGAGTCGAGGTCCGGGCCGTGCGGTCGGTCGGCGCCTTGGGTTTCTCCTCGGCCGGGGGGGCTTGCTCGGTCGATAAGACGACTGAGGCGACCGGGCTGCTGTCGACGGCTTCGGTGGGCGCCGCCGGTTCCGCGACGCTCTGGGCGAGAATTTCCTCGGCAGTCGCCACATCCACTTCGACCTCCCGCACCAGAATCGCCAGTTCGAAACTGGCGAGCCGGTTGAGGAAATTGCGCAGGGTTGCGGTCTGGGAAATGAAGCTCACGCGGAACCCCGTCGTGCCGAGGTAGCCCGCAACGCGCGCACTCACGCTTGGGTCAATCGTGAAGTAATCCGGAGACTCACTGTCGGAATCGACCGGTATTTCGTCCGGCGACACGCCGCTTTCAAGCGCGGCAGCGCGGGCCTCCAGCTCCGTTTTCGTCACCGGCCGGACCCGCTTGAGGGCCAGTACCGCTCGGGGCCGAGCCTCGAGCAGGGCGCTGAGGACGTATTCCGCCATCTGTCGCTGACGAAAGACCGGCTCGATGCGCTCCACCTCGGGACCTTCATTGACATATTTGGAGAAGCCGAACCGCGCCGCCTCCGGCCGGACCTCCACCCCGTTCTTTTCCGCGAGCTCGCGCATCCGCTCCACGAACGTCGCGAGGTCGAAGTAGGCATCTGTACGGGCAACCGGCGCCTTGGATTCGCGCAGGCGCTCGGCAGCCGGACCACGACCGGTGAGTTCGGCCTGCATGGCGGCCAGGGACTTTTGCGCCTTGGACAGATCCGCCTCGATTGCCGCGGCAACTTCGCGGGTTGGGGGCGGAGTGAGCTGCGCCATTGACTCCTGCTCCACTTCCCGCTGCGCCAGGCGCTTGGCGGCGTCGCGCGAGGCGGTGTAGCGTTCATAGATGAGCGCCAGCTCCCCCACGGCGACGACGCCGCAGACCGTAAGGCCGAAGGCGAAAAGTGGATACTTCCGGTACCAATTCATGGGAGGGCGGCTGAGCCGGGGGAACGCTTCACAGCGGCTTTTTCGGGTTGATCACCAGCGTGAAATCGAAGTGCAGCAGCCCGTTCTGGTTGGTATCGAAGCGTTCGTTTTCCACTGCCGTGATGAAAGGTGAATCGGTGAAACTGGTGAGCAGCTCCTTCACCCGCTGCAGGGATTCCGGGCTGACCTTCGACTGCGGATTTCGCACGTCCAGCAGGCGCCCACTCAGGGCAAGCCGCACCGGCGGACCCTTGGGCGCCGTTGCGGTGGCTTCCGGAGGCGTGGGGGCCGGTACGGCCGCCTGCCCTTCGACTGGCGCTGGCTCCTCCGCAGGCGGAGCGTCGACGGGCGTTTCGTCCGGCTCGGGCGGAAGCGGCCGCAAGACCTGCAGCCGGTCCAGCCAGACATCCTCAATTTCCACGAGCCGCTCCTGGAGATTGGCAAAGAAATTGATCCAGTTGGCCTTGGTCTCATACGCGCCCCGCAGAGCGGCGATCTGCTTGGTCGCGTCGGCGATTTGACGGAGGTTCTCGTCGTTGCGGTTCTGAATCGAACGCAGTGGCATCAACTGCCCATCAAATTGGGAGACCCGCTCCTGCGTGGCGGTTGTCACGTGGTGCAGGTAGACGATCGGTGGAGCGAGTGAAATCACGGCGAGGCAGGCCGCCGCCAGCAGCATCGGCTGCCGTTTGCGAAAGGCCAGGGCCGCCGTCAACGCCGGGGGCAAGAGACTGGGCTCGTCTTCCCCCTCGTTGACGAGCTTCGTGGCCATGCCCACGAGGTCGGCGAGGACGTGCGCAGATGCCTCCGCCCCGGCGGCGCGCGCATCGGCGGCCAGATCGACGTTCTTGAAGGCCTCATAACGCTCGACCGGAATTCGGAGTTTTTCGCTCAGCAGGGCGGGCAACTCGTCGATTAGCGAACCGCCGCCGGTGAGGTAGAGTGCCACTGCCGGGCTTCCCCCAGAATGGCGGCGATGATTCACCGCCGAACGCATGATCTCCAATTGCAGCCGCGAACAGAAGGCGGCCGCGGCACGATGCACGGCCGCCCGGGACGGTGAGCCGGCCGGCAGGTCAGTGCGACCGGAAAGCACCTGGACCTTGAGGGTCTCCGCCGCCGCAAAATCGATCCGCAGTTCCTCGGCGATCGACTGCGTCACGGCGTTGCCAGCCAGCGCCAGCGTCCGGATGTAATACCGTTCGCCTTCCAGAAAGATCAGGCTCGTGGTCCGGGCTCCGACGTTGGCCACGATGACCGGTTCGACCACCTTGGGGTAGTTATAGCGAAAGGCGTGGCACAGGGCGAGAGCGGCCGGGGTCGCCCGCTCGACCGGAAAGCCCGCGGCATCGGACGCCGTACAGAGTGACTGCATGGCGTCGAACTTTACCGCCGTGAGCATCACCTCGAGGTCGAATCCATCATCGGCCACGACGACGTGATCCCAGACCACCTCCTCGAGTGGGTACGGAATGTTCTCCGTCGCCTCGAAGGCGACGATTTTGCTCCGCTTCTCTTTCGCCACCGACGGAGTCTTGATGAACTTGGTCAGCGCCAGATGGCCGGGCACGGCAACCGCGGCCGCACCCGAAAGCCGCCGGCGCGTCACGATGGCGCCCAAGGACTGGGCGATTTCAACCGCCCAACGGCTCTCGTGCGAAGGGTCCGAGCTGTGCGGCTCCAAGGCGAACTGCTGCAGCACCAATCGCCCCGCGGCCCCCACCGAAAACACACCGCAGGCAACGTGGCCGGCTCCGATGTCAACGGCTAAAACGCGGGGGGCTCGCATAAGGGGAGAGTGAAGGAGAAGGCGATTTCAAATGGGGCGAGACGCGGCAAGTGTATTATGGTTACGACGAACGTTGAGCGTCCTCATCTCGCGTCTTTCCGCACAAACGACGGCGTGGCGCGGGGATACTCGTTGGCAAAGGGTGTCAGGTACTGCGGCAGGAGGATTCCGTCGTTGGCCGCCGCCGCCGCCCGCGCCCGCTTTTGGAAGTTCTGCCGCGCTTCCGCGCTCCCGAGCGAACTTGAATACGCCGACCGACCCGCCGGCACCGCCCTGCCGGCCACCGCCAGTTCTATGCCCCAATACTTCGGATCACCGTGGAGTTGGTCCCGCTTCACGACCTCCGGAGGAAGGTAGAACCTCACATCCGTCCGACCCGGTTCCAACGCCACGCATTCGGCCTCCGCCCGGTAATAATCCAGCCTGCGCTCCCCACCCGTTGGCGCGGGAAGTTCGAAGGCAATCAGAATCGCGACCTTCACCCGTGAGAGCATCTGCGACGGGGTTCCGGCTGCCGGCCGGGCATTCAGCGCCACCGTGGCCTCCATCCAGTTGCCGGGGGCCCCGGTAGGCGCCCGCACCGGGGTGAAGCGGACCAGAGTGATGTCCAGCGGCTGACTCTGGCCGGCCACCGCCGCCCCCATGAGGGTACTCGAAGCGAAGAGGACAGACGCCAGGATGCCGCAGCCGTGAATCAAGGGACGCACGGTAAAAAACGTTGTGCGTGGGGGCGGTCGGGTCACGCTCAAAAACGCGCGCCCGCAACCGCGCCGCGCCCGGCGGCGGACTCGGCCGTGCTGCCCATGTCGACAACCGCCCTCTCCTACAAGCTCGCTGTGCTCGTCTTCCTTGAAAACCGCGCAGGCGAGTTGCTCTTGCTGCTGCGCGCCAAGCCGCCCAACCTCGGCGTCTGGAGCCCCATCGGCGGCAAGCTCGAAACTGCAATCGGTGAATCACCCTTCGAGTGTGCGATTCGGGAGACGTGGGAGGAGGCGCGACTCCGCGTGGCCGCGTCGGATCTCCATCTTTTCGCGATGATTGCCGAAAAGGCCTACGAGGGACAGTCGCACTGGCTGATGTTTCTCTTTCGCTGCCGGGTTCCGCTGGAGGGGCTGCCACCGCCGATCAGCGAAGGTCGCTTCGGCTTCTTTTCGCGTGCCGCGATCGACGCGTTGCCCGTTCCCGAAACCGACCGCACCGCCCTCTGGCCGGTTTTCGACCGCTATCGCGACGGCTTCGTCGCCCTCCGTGCCGACTGCGCCCCGGGACGTCCCCTCGTGGTGGAGACTGAAGAGATCATCCGGCCCTGACGCACCGGAAGCGCCGCCGCCGCACGCACGAATCCACGCTTGATTTCCACCCGGCGCGACAAACACTCGCGCGTTTTCCTTCCTTCCATCATCCGCTGTGAGCAAGCCAACGATCGCCACCGCCGCCCTGCCGCCCGCCCCCAGCCCGTCCCCCGCGGACTTTTCGCAGGCTCCGATCAACGCCTCGCTCCGCCGCGAGGAGAAGATTGAGCTGCACCGCAAGATGGTGCGCATCCGCCGGTTCGAAGAGCGGAGTCTGCGCGCCTACCAGGCGAAAAAGATCGGTGGATTTCTCCATCTGTACATCGGACAGGAGGCGGTGGCCGTCGGCTGCTGCTCCCTGATGGGGCCGAACGATCATGTCATCACCGCCTATCGCGACCACGGGCACGCCATCGCGGTCGGCATGGAAACCAAACCGTTGATGGCCGAGCTCTATGGCAAGGCCACCGGATGCTCAAAGGGCAAGGGCGGCTCGATGCACTATTTTGATCCGTCGCGCCACTTCTGGGGCGGCCACGGCATTGTCGGAGGCCAGATCCCGCTCGGCGTCGGTCTCGCCTATGGACTGAAGTACCGCGGGCTCAAGGGTGCGGCGATGGCCTTCATGGGGGATGGTGCCGTCAACCAGGGTGCCGTGCACGAGGCCTACAACCTCGCCTCGCTTTGGAACCTCCCGGTCGTTTTTGTGATCGAGAACAACGGGTATTCGATGGGCACGAGCCAGGCGCGCTCTTCGGCCGGCGAACTGGCCCAACGCGCCGCTGGGTACGATATGCAGTGGGGCCAGTGCAGCGGTCACGATGTCTATGAGGTGCGGGCGATGATGGACAAGTTTCTCACGCTCGCCCGCGACAACCACCGCCCCAGCACGGTCGAAATCGATACCTACCGCTACCGCGGACACTCGGTCGCCGACCCGGACAACACCTACCGCAGCAAACAGGAAATCGAAGAGTACCGCCGCACCAAGGATCCCATCCAACTCTTCCAGCAGAAACTTCTCGCCGAGGGAGTCCTCGATGAAGCCCTGGTCGAGAAAATCGACACCGAAGCCCGCGCCGAAGCGGAGCAGGCCGCCGAGTTTTCCGAGGCCAGCCCCTTCCCGGCCGTGGAGGACATTCAAAAGGACGTCTATTGGGAAACCGACCACCCGTCGGAACGGATGTCGCAGGGCCGGCTGTTCTTCACCTGAGACCGGCGCCGCGTGCCCCTCTAATTTCAGCTCTCAACTTCCAGATTCCCCCCGTGCCTCTCATCACCTATCGCGAAGCCGTCCGCCACGCCCTCGCCGAAGAACTTGAACGCGACCCGAACGTCGTGGTCATGGGCGAGGAGGTCGCCCAGTTCAACGGCGCCTACAAGGTCACGGAGGGCCTGCTCGCCCGCTTTGGCCCCGAGCGCGTCGTCGACACTCCCATCAGCGAAGCCGGTTTCATCGGGATGGGCATCGGCGCCTCGATGATGGGCGTTCGCCCCGTCATGGAATTGATGTTCTGGTCGTTCTACTCCGTCGCGTTCGACCAGATCCTGAACAATGCCGCCAATGTCCGCTACATGAGTGGCGGCCAGATTCACTGCCCGATCGTAATCCGTGGTCCCGCGAACGGCGGCACCAACGTCGGCGCGACTCATTCCCACACCCCGGAGAACGTTCTCGCCAACCACCCGGGCGTAAAGGTCGTCGTGCCCTCGACCGCCTACGACGCCAAGGGCCTGCTCAAGTCCTCGATCCGCGACAACGACCCCGTCTTCTTCCTGGAAAACACCATGCTCTATGGCGAGAAGGGCGACGTGCCGGCGGAGGAGTACCTGATTCCGCTCGGACTCGCGGACGTGAAGCGATCGGGCACCGACCTCACCATCGTCACCTACGGGCGCTCCGTCCTTCACTCCCTGGCCGCCGCCGACGTGCTGCAAAAGGAGCACGGAAGGTCGGTCGAAATCGTCGACCTGCGCAGCATCCGCCCTCTTGATATCGAGACCGTGCTCGCGTCGGTGGCGAAGACCCACCGGGTGCTCATTGTCGAAGAGCAAAAACCGTTCGCCTCCGTCGGCTCGCAACTCGCCTACATGATCCAGCGCGAAGCGTTCGACGAACTCGACGGGCCGATTCACCGCGTTGCCACCGTCGATGCGCCGGCCATCTACAGCCCGCCCATTGAGATCGAGCAACTGCCCAACCCGCGCCGCGTACTCAAGGGCGCCCTTGAGGCTCTCGCCTGAGCCACCCCGCCCTCCCCATCCGCCTCCCTCCTCTCAATCGCTCCCCCCGTGGCCAACATCATCGAAATGCCAAAACTCAGCGACACCATGACGGTGGGAACGCTGACGAAGTGGTTGAAGAAGGAAGGCGACGCCGTGAAGACCGGCGACATGCTGGCCGAAGTCGAGACCGACAAGGCCACGATGGAGCTCGAGTGCTTCTTCGATGGCGTGCTGCTCAAGATTTTTGCGCCCGGAGGTTCCCAGGTCGCCCTCGGCGCGCCACTTTGCGCCATCGGCAAGCCCGGGGAAATCGTGGAGACACCGGCCGCCAAGACGCCCGCCCCCACCGCAGCGACTGCTCCCGCCGCCCCGGCCGCCGGCGCCGCGCCCGCCCCGGCGACGGCTCCCACTCCCGCGCTGCCCGCGCCCCTGCCCCCGGTCGCGCCGGCCGCCCCGGTCACCGGCGGCCGCATCAAGATTTCGCCGCTCGCGCGCAAACTCGCCGCCGAGAAAAAGATCGACGTTTCCCGCCTCACTGGCTCCGGCCCGGGTGGCCGCATCGTGCGCGCCGACGTTCTCGCCGAGGCCACGCGGCCCGCCTCGCCATCGCAACTCACCACCTTTGCTCCTGAGCTCGGACTCGCCACCGCCAAGGGTCCCGTCCAGGAGGAGCGCGCCGTCGCCGTCTCCAACATGCGCGGCGCCATCGCGCGCCGCCTGCTGGAGTCGAAAACGCAGCTTCCGCACTTTTACGTCGAAATCGAGATCGACGCCGCCCCGCTCCTTGCGCTCCGCGAGCAGCTCAACACCGCGCTCGAGTCCCAGGGTGTGAAGCTCTCGGTCAACGACTTCATCCTCAAGGCCAGCGCCGGGGCGCTCCGCCGCGTGCCGCAGGTCAACGCGTCCTGGGAAGCTCCCGCGGCCGGCACGACCGGTCCCGGGCAGATCCGCTACTTCGGCGCCGCCCATGTCTCGTTCGCCGTGGCGATCGACGACGGCCTGATCACCCCTGTCATCCGCGACGCTCACCTCAAGAGTGTCTTTGCCATCTCCGCCGAGGCCAAGGCGCTCGGCAAACGTGCCAAGGAAAAGAAACTCACCCCGGCCGAGTTTACCGGCGGCACGTTCTGCGTCTCGAACCTTGGGATGATGGGCATCCCGCGCTTCTCCGCCATCATCAACCCGCCCAATGCCGCCATCCTGGCCGTAGGCACGGTGGTGAGAAAACCGGTCGTGCGGAACGAGCAGATCGCGATCGGGCAGACGATGGTCCTCACCCTCTCCTGCGACCACCGCGTGGTCGACGGCGCGGTCGGCGCCCGGTTCCTCAATGCCCTCCAGTCCCTGCTCGAGAGCCCCGCGCTGCTGCTGCTCTGAATGAGGTAGGTTCTTCCAGCGGTCCCCGGATTCCGGGGCGGCGGTGCGCCTCCGCCGCCCGCGTTCCGCCCCTCACTCGTACGTGTACTTCACCAACCAGGGATCACGCGTGCGCTTCTGATACTCCTTCAGGCGTTCCGCCAGTTCGGTGAACACCGCCCGGTGCTCCGGCGACTCAACCAGGTTCGTCACCTCGTCCGGATCTTTCTGCAGGTCGTAGAGCTCGTAGCGCGGTCGGAAAACATAGTCGGACACCTTGCGTTTGCCGTAGTAAGGTCGCTCCGACTTCAGCGTCGCCTGCCAGGTGGCCGACGCGTACAGGTCGGAGGCGAACGGATACGGGAGCTGGTGGGCGAGGTTGAGGATGAGCTTGTAGCGGTCCGTGCGAATGACCCGCATCGGGTAGTACATGGTGATCTCGTGGAACTGATGGGACGAAAACACCACATCCCAGCCGGGCGCGGCCTCCCGCTCCAGCACCGGCAAAAAGGATCGCCCATGGAATTCGTATTTCACCCGCGCGGGAGCGCTCTTCTTCTTGCCGCCCTTGGCGGAGCTACCCGCAGGTGCGGTGGCCGCCCCCTCCGGATCGCCCGCCCGGAACGGTGGCGCCAGCACCTCCCGCACCCCGGCGAAGTCCAGCAGGGTCGGCGTAAAGTCCACCCAGGAGATCATCGCCTCACTCACCACGCCGCGCCGCGCCTGATCCGGACTGCGCACGACCAGCGGCAGCCGTGTGCCCGCATCGTACATCGTCGTCTTCGCCCCCGGCCAGGCCATCCCGTTGTCGGCGGTGAAGACGATGAGCGTGTTCTCGTACTGGCCCGTTTCCTTGAGAATTTCGATCAGCCGGGCCAGCCCGGCATCGGTGCGCGAGATGGCCTGGTAGTACTGCGCCAGCTCGGCGCGTGTTTCCGGCAGATCCGGCAGGTGCGGCGGCACCGTGAGCGCCAGCTCGGAATAAGTGACGTCCTTGATTTCAGGATATTTGAGGTGGTTGCCAAACGGATTCGGCTTCAGGGGATGGCCGGCGATCTCACCCCCGGACCGGTGCGGCGTGAGGGTGCAGAAATAAAGGAAGAACGGCCGGCTCCGGTCCGCGATGAAGGCGCGGGAGTCGTTCGCCATCCCCACGGGGTTCCAGCCGCTGCCCGGGAGGTGCGTGTGGAAGCGGTACACCTCCTCCGGAGCGAGGTGATACTTCCCCACGCGTCCGGTCCGGTAGCCGTGTTCGGCGAGCAGCACCGGCAGGCTGCGCACACCGCGATAGGTGGAGAAATGATGCTCCGCGTGCGCGTGCCCATAGTGGCCGGTGGCGTGGTTCTGAAGCCCACTCAGGATCACCGAGCGGCTCGCACTGCAACTCGCGCTCGTGCAAAACGCGTTGCGGAACATCGTGCCCTCGCGCGCCAGTTGATCGAGCGCCGGCGTCTTCACCTCGCGGTTCCCATAACACCCGGCGTCCTGGCTCATGTCGTCTGCGACGATGAGCAGGATGTTGCGGGGGGCGCCTGCGGACGCGGCCGTGACCGCCGGGGCGCAGGCAAACAGCAACGCAACCAGACCGGGCAGGGCGGAAATTCGGACGCGACGCATGGTGCGGCTAGCTTCGCGACCGGCCCGCCGCCACTTCAAGCCTGGAACCCGTCCGCTCCGCCATTTCGAGTGTCGCCTCCACCCGTCACCCGACGTCATTTCACTCTTCCGCCGTCCCCTTTCCTCATGTCCTCCCTGCTCCGACTCCCCGTCGTCCTCCTCGCCGTTGCCCTGCCCGCATTGGCCGCCTCCGCCACCTCGCGCCTCAATGTACTCGTTATCACCACCGACGACATGAGCTGTGATTCCGTCGGCGTGTACGGCTGCAAGCTGCCCGACACCACGCCGCAGATGGACCGCCTCGCCGCCCGCAGCCTGCGGTTCAACTACGCCTATGTGCAGGTCGGCAACTGCATGCCTTCGCGCAACGTGATGTTCTCCGGGCGCTACCCGCACAACAACCGGATCGAGGGGTTCTACCAGGTACGGGACGCTGGTTGGCCACACCTGTCGGATCTGCTGAAGGCCGCCGGCTACTACACCGGCATCCGCCACAAAGTCGCCCACTCGACCCCCTGGTCGCCCTATCCGGGCTGGGACGTCGTGCTCGACACGATGCCGGATGGCACGGCGCTGCATCAGAAGAATCCGGAGAGCTATTACCTCAGCACCCAGCGCGGCATCGCGGAAGCAAGACGGGCCGGCAAGCCTTTCTTTCTGAACCTCAACATCTCCGATCCGCACAAGCCCTTCTACGCCGAGGGCGGCCGGCCCGACCCCTACAAGCCGAGCCGGATATTCACGGCGGCGGAGGTGCCGGTGCCGGGGTTCCTGTTCGACGATCCCAAGGTGCGTGTGGAACTCGCCGAGTACTACTCCTCCGTGCGCCGCGCCGATGACTCGCTCGGCGGCATCCTCCGCGCGCTCCGCGAGTCGGGTGAGGAGGAACGGACGGTAATCTTTTTCCTTTCCGATCACGGCATGCCGCTGCCGTTCGCCAAGACGCAGCTTTACTTTCACAGCACGCGCACACCCTGGATGGTGCGTTGGCCGGGCGTGACCGTGCCTGGCGGCGTCGACGATCGGCACCTCATCTCGGGCGTCGACCTCCTGCCGACCCTGCTCGACATCCTTGGTCTGCCGCATCCGAGCGGCGTGGACGGCCGTTCCTTCGCCCCCGTGCTGCGGGGCGAAACGCAGGCCGGGCGGGATTACATCGTGGCCGAATACAACGAGAACTCCGGCGGCTTCCGCCATCCGATGCGCACGATTATCACCCGGGACTACGGCTACCTCTTCAATCCCTGGTCCAACGGCACGCGGGTCATGGCCACTGCCACGCGCGGCACGGTGACCTTCCGCCGCATGCAGGATCTTGCGGGCACCAGCCCGCCGATCGCCGGTCGCCTCGATCTGTTCGAGCATCGCGTGCCCGAGGAACTCTACCATTACGCCTCCGATCCAGACGCGCTCACCAATCTCATCGCCGCCCCCGCCCATCGCGCCGCCCGCGACCGGCTCATCGCCCAACTTGAGGCCTGGATGGTGCGCACCGGCGACCCCATGCTCGCCGTGTTCCGCAACCGCACGAACCCGACTGCCCGCGAGGCCTACATGGTGGCGGTGGAGCGGGAGGCCGCCGATCGGCGCGCGGCTGCGCCCCGCCGAGCCAAGAGCGGCGGCAAGAAGAAGGCCGCCGGGAAGGCCGGCAACTGAGCGCGGCGCCCTCCTTTACGCGATTGCCCAAGGGATTCTTCCCGGCTCAGCCGGAGCTGCCTGGGATTGCCGAATTATTCCCAGGAAACACGGGCGAAAGCATGGTCGGAACGGGCTGTCATTAACACGCGCTTGTCAGCCTTGCCGTCACCGGGCGGCACTGCGGCGTCGACGCGGGTTCATCACGCGCCATCGCGGCGTGCGGGGCGGGACGGCCCACGGTTCGGTTCTGTTGGCGGAGGGCGTACGCGAACCGGTGATACGAGTGCCGGCCGGAATTCGACCCGTGAAGGGTGCCAGGGGAGTCGGCTCCTCAGACCCCCTCGCCGCGAGCCACCGCCGCGGCACGGCGGTAGTTGGCGCGAAACCACTCCGCCAGCTCCTTCGCCAGCCGCACCTCGTCGACCTTGTTCTTCGACGCCAACCGCGCGCGGACCTCCTGCAGCACGCGATCGTACTCCACCCGCGACACATCCTGGAGTACGGCCAGCGCCCGCCCGCGCGCCGGCTCCGGCGCAGCCTGAATCGCCCGCCAGGCCCGGCGCAGGTCCGCATGCGTATCCTGGCACATGATGCGAATCACGAAGGACATCTCCCGAAAGATCCGGCCGGTCCATGCCTCCCGGTAAATCAGCGGTTCGCTCTGCTCATAGGGCGCATCGTCCGGATCGCTCCGGTGCGTCCTCCAGTCCGGCTCGCGATAGAACTCGCGTCGCACCGGCAGCCGCCGCAGCGCAAACCGTTCCGGGCCGCCGGGCGTCCCGGGGCGGAAGTTCCACAGCTTCTGGCCTTCAAGGGAGAGCACGTATTCGATGAACAACAACGCCACCGACCGGTGGGGCGCGCCGCGGAGCAGGCCGATGGGGTCGACGGACGCGGTGGAGCCTCCGGGGGGGGAGACGTATCCGATGCGCTCCGACTGCCCGCGGCGCCGCACCGCCTCCTGCTGCTGCCGCCCGTAAAAGTCGATGCAGAGCCCGACCGCACAATTGCCGGTGGCGACGTCGATCGGCGGCTTCTGCGAGGTGTCGGTGAAATAGCGGGAATTCGCCCCGATTCGCTGGAGCAGCCTCAGTCCCTCGACCCAGCCGTCGCGCACCGCCCGCGTCTCCAATTCGCGCCGTTCGGCGCCCGGGTTCGCCCGCTGCAGGGTGACCAGACGACGCTGCATCTGCTGCTGAATGATGTTCTCGAAGGCCTTCGCCACCGAGCCGCTCTTGGTCGGATCCGCCAGGGCCACCTCGCCGATCAATCGAGGATCCGCCATGTCCTCCCATTGGGCGGGCTCGCGAGCCACCCCGAGGCGCGCCAGCGAGTCGCGATTGAAGATGATGCCGTAGGAGCTCAGCACCGTGCCGATCCACACGCCCTGGGGATGGCGGTATGATTCGCCGGCAAAACTTGCGGGGATCGAATCCTCGTCGAACCAATCGGGCCGCGCCTGCAGCAAGCCGGAGTCAACCAGCCTCCCCGCCTGGGCCTGGCGCTCGAAGTCGTAGGTGCCGCCGCCAAAGAAGACATCGATCCCGCACCCGACCTCGGAGCCGAGAAATTCCCGCCGCGCCTCCCGCACTTCGAGCGGGGCGTCGGCGGATAGACGCGCGTTGGCAAACCCGGCCTGGATCTCGAGACTCCATTTCCGGCCGAGCCGACGCTTCCAGTGGTTCTCAAACGCCGCCGCATACTCCCCGTCGAGGAAGCGCGCAATTTCGCTGGTGCCGCCCACGATGCGCCAATCGATCGCCACCGTGCGCCCGGTCTTCGCCCGATACCACTCACCGAAACCGCGCGCGTACTCGTAGCGGATCGCCTCGTTGTGCGGCGTAATCACCACCAGGGTGTCATCCGCCCGCGCCGCCGAGGGCCGCTCCGGCCGAAGCGCGAACGGCAGCGCCACCACCACCACCAGCGTGAGCACGATCAAGAGGCGCTGCATCATCGCCTCCCTTTCGGGCGCCGCGCTCCCACCCCGCCACTGTGTGCGACCGCCGTCACGCCACCAGCACCACGACATCCTCCGGATCCGCGCGGGCAAACACCTCGCCACGCGCCGACTGATCGAGGAACCGGGGGTTCATTTCGAGGATCTTCAGCTCGTGGGGGCCGGCCACGAGCTCGTACTGCGCGATCTCCCCGAGGTAAATCGCCTCGCCGATCCGTCCGCGCACGAAGTTGTCCGCCGGCGCCTCCCGACTCAGCACCCAGCACTCCGGCCGCACCGACACCATCACCGCCGCGCCCGCCGCCGGCCGCGCCGCCCCATCGCCCAGCACACCCCGCATCCGGCCCACCGGGGTGTCGACCACGGCGTGCCCGTTCTCCTGCCCGACCAGCGTGCCCGGGATGAAATCCGTCTCGCCGATGAAATCCGCCACCACCTGGCAGACCGGCCGGCGGTAAACCTCGCGCGGCGAACCCACCTGCAGGATGCGCCCGCCATCGAGGATCGCCATGCGATCCGACACCGACAGCGCCTCCTTTTGATCGTGCGTGACGTACACCGTCGTCAGCTTGAACTCTTTGCAGACCCGGCGGATCTCCGCGCGCATCTCGAGGCGCAGCTTGGCGTCGAGGTTGGAGAGCGGTTCATCGAGGAGCAGGCAGCGGGGCCGGATCACCAGGGCGCGCGCCAGGGCCACGCGCTGCTGCTGCCCGCCGGAAAGCTGATTCGGCCGCCGCTCGGCGTAAGTCTCCATCTTTACCGACTCCAGCGCCTCGCGCACCCGGCGCTTGATCTCCTCCTTCGGCACCTTGCGCTCCTCCAACCCGAACGCGACGTTTTCCGCTACGCTCATGTGCGGCCAGAGCGCGTAGCTCTGAAACATCATCCCGGTGTTGCGCTTGTGCGGCTCGAGGCGCGTCACGTCCTCGTCGCCAAAGAGGATCCGTCCTTCTTCGGGCAGGTAGAAGCCCGCCAGGCTGCGCAGCAGGGTGGTTTTGCCGCAGCCACTCGGCCCGAGCAGGAAGAACAGTTCGCCCGGCTCGATCGTGAGGTCGAGTTGCCGCAGCGCCGTCACGTTCCCGAATCGTTTCGTGAGTTGCTGGATGCGGATGGAAATCATGCGGCGGAACGCCCCCTTTCCAACGGGTGCGCGGGGCGGGTGCAAGCGCCGAGGACGGGATTCGTCGCCGCTCCGGCGGCCCCCCGACGGCTGCAGGATTGCCA
Source organism: uncultured Opitutus sp. (assembly GCA_964504885.1). Lineage (GTDB taxonomy): Bacteria > Verrucomicrobiota > Verrucomicrobiia > Opitutales > Opitutaceae > ER46. The sequence continues at coordinate 66,664 of CAZDGC010000006.1, read as the reverse complement.
GCCAGGCGGATCGGACCAGAATCGAACCGGCGATGGACACCCGTCCACGCCGTGAATGGATCCTGCCGCCCCGCTCTCCCCGTCCCCCACCGCCTATTCTCGTTTCGAACGTGGCTTGCTGGCCGCCCCTGCCCTGGCGACCCTGGCAATTTGTGGAACCTGGGTCTTCGCGGAGACCCGGGGACTGACTTGGTTCTCGCGTTACGCCCCGCTGGGCGCCATGGCGCCGGTGGCGGTCGGAGCCCTCGTGCTGTCGCTGGCGGTGGGGGGATACCTCTGGAGCGGCCGGCACTCGCGAGCGCGGCATCTCCTCGCCGGGAGTGTCGTCGCCGCCGTGGCCTTGGGGGCGGCGGTCCTCGGTACACGCAACCTGCTCGCGCCCACCGCCGTCTGGGATCCGGAAGCCCGGCTCCTCGCGCTCCTGCAACTCAACGCCACTGCCGGCGCGGCGCCCCCGGTCCGTCTCTCGCTTTTCGCGGCGGCCTCTCTTCTCCTGATATCGTTCCAACTCGCCCTGCATCTCACGGGCGCGAGCCGGCAACGACGGTGGCAGCAACTTGGAGCCGCGCTTGCGACCACCGCCGCCACCCTGCTGCTTTACGCGGCCGCAAGCCGCCTCGTCGGAGTCACCCTCATCGCCGTCGGGCGCTTCTCGATCAGCTTCTGGACCGCCGCGGCGCTCGGCCTGTTCAACGTGGCACTCGCGGTCTCGTTCCGGCTCGGCCCGGAATTGCAGCGCCTGCTGCTCGGCCCCACCCCCAGCCCCGAACCGTCGGACGGCGAAGCCGGGTCCACGCCGCTCCGTGGCTTGGTCCCGGTCCTGCTGGGCGGAATGGTGCTCACGGCCCTCGCCGTCCTGTGGACGTTGCACGGCCAGTTCACCCGCGCCCGGCGTGAAACCGCCGCCTACCTCTCCCATGTGGCACATCTGCACGCTTCGGAACTGGGCAACTGGCGCCGCGAACGATTCGGGGATGCCAGGGTTCTCCAATTGGCCCTCCCACTTCAACCCACGTTCGACGCGCGCCGGGAGAGCCCGGCCGACCAGCCGCCGGTGTCCACCTACTTCGAAGCCTTTCGCCAGGTCATGCGCTACGAGGCGATTACGCTCCTGGATGCGAATGGCGCTCCCGTGTGTCACGCCGGCCCCTTGCCCCCGGCCGACCTCTTCGCCCGCGAGGCCCGCGAGCGCCGCTCTGCCGATGCCACCGTCTGGTGCCACGACACCCCCCTCGACGCGCCGGGTCCGGTGTGGCTCGACCTCTTTGCCTCGCTCCCCCGGGACGCCCCCGGCGCGGCGGCCCGTACCCTCGCCCTGCGCATCGATGCGCGCCCGCAATTCGCGGCGCTGCGTTCGCGCGGGGAAGACACCGCCCTCGGTGCCGAGACGCTGGTGCTTCGGCGCAACGCAGGCGGCGTCCATTACCTGAGCGAGCTGTCTGCCCGGCCGGAGCCCAAGACGCCGGCGACGGCCCAGCCGACTTCATGGGACAGCCTGGCAGCGGAGGTGGGACGCAGCGGCGAATTCGGGCTGGGGGAATTCCGCGACTACCGCGACATCCCCGTACTGGCGGTGGCACACCCCGTGCCGGACAGCCCGTGGACGCTGCTCGTGAAAGTGGATCGCGCTGCGGCCGATGCGCCGGTGCGCACGGAAGCCTGGCGACTCGGAGCCGCCTTTCTCGGGGTGACGATTGCGCTGGGCCTGGGCGCCAACGCCGTCGGGCGAAAGCGACAGTTCGATCTCGAACGCCGACGCCGCGAAATCGAACGGGAAAGGCACGCGGCGGTGGACCGGCTCGCCGGCATCGCCTCCCGGGTGCCCGGCGTGGTCTACCAGTATCAGCTCTTTCCGGACGGCCGCTCCTGCTTCCCCTACGCCAGCGAAGCCATCCGGCAGATCTATCGCGTCGACCCTATCGCGGTCCGCACCGATGCGAGCGCCGTGTTCAAGGTTCTCCATCCCGATGATTACGACGGCATCGTGGCATCGATCCAGGAGTCGGCCCGCACGCTCACCCCCTGGGATCACGAGTACCGCGTTCGCTTCAACGACGGCACGACGCGCTGGCTGCATGGCAGCGCCGTCCCCCGAAAAGAACCCGATGGTTCAATCCTGTGGCACGGCTTTATCAGCGACGTCACCGCGCGCAAGCGGACCGACGAGGCGCTGCGCGATTCGCTGCGCGAAAAGGAGGCCCTGTTGAAGGAAGTCCATCACCGCGTGAAGAACAACCTGCAGGTGGTCTCAAGCCTGCTCCGGATGGAGGCCCGCCGGCACCAGGCGTCCGCGGCCGCCGCTGTCCTGCAGGACATGATGGGGCGGGTGCATTCCATGGCGCTGCTGCACGAGGCCCTCTACCGCACCCCCACCTTCGCGGCAGTCGATCTCGCCGCCTACCTCCGGCGCATCGCCCAGGAGGTGGTGCGCACCGCCTCCCCCCGCCCGGGGACGATCGCACTCATCCTCGAGCTCGAACCGGTGCGCGTGGAGATGGATCAAGCCCTGCCGTGCGGCCTGCTGCTCAACGAACTCGTTTCGAACGCCTGCAAGCATGGCTTTCCCTCGGGCGGCCCCGGCGAAATTCGAGTGACACTGCAACCCAACGGCACGCCGGCGCGATGGCGGCTGCGGGTGCATGACAACGGAGTCGGACTCCCCGGGGATCTCGCCACGCGGCGTCCGACCTCACTCGGCCTCGAACTCGTCACCGACCTGGCCGCCCAACTGGAGGGCCGGCTCGAAGTCGACCCCGGGCCCGGCGCCACTTTCGAGGTCGTCTTCACCGTGCGCCCCATCGCTGCAGCCACTGACGAACCGGGCGCCACCTGAGTCCATCGTCAGTCAGCCCCGCGCCACCATCTCGGGCATTGACGCACTTTTCGCCCGGGCGTTTCCTGACCCCCATGCCTCTCACCAAGTCGGCGGAACCCAAGATCAAGTACCAGCGTGTTGTCCTCAAACTCTCCGGCGAGGTGCTCCGCGGCGGCAAATCCGGTGACCCCATCGATAGCGAGACTTTGTTTCACGTCTGCAGCCAGGTGAAGGAGTGCCACGATCTCGGCGTGCAGGTCTGCGTGGTGATCGGTGGGGGCAACATCTTCCGCGGCCTCAGTGGCGAGAAACGGGGCGTCGATCGCATGACCGGCGACTACATGGGCATGCTCGCCACCGTGATCAACGGACTCGCCCTGATGGACTGCCTCGAGAAGATGGGGGTCAACACCCGCGTGCAGTCCGCCATCCCGATGAACCAGATCGCCGAGCCGTTCATCCTGCGCCGCGCCGTCCGGCACCTCGAAAAGGGTCGCGTCGTCATCTTCGTCGCCGGCACGGGCAACCCATACTTCTCCACCGACACCACCGCCGCCCTCCGCGCGTCCGAGATGCACGCCGACATCATCATGAAGGCCACCAAGGTCGACGGCATCTACGACAAGGATCCGAAAAAACACGCCGACGCGGTCCGCTATGATCAGATTACGTTCATCGACGCCCTCAAGCAGCGACTGAACGTGATGGATTCGACCGCCTTCTCCCTCTGCATGGACAACAACGTCCCCATCCTGGTCTTCGACCTCAACGACGAACACTCGATCCGCAAGGCCATCCTCGGCGTGAAGATCGGGACGCTGGTGAAGAACTGATCCGCCACAATCTCCGTCCGCCATGACACATCCAATCCTAACCGATGCCCAGAACCGCATGAAGAAGGCCGTGGAGCACACGCTGCACGAATTCAGCGCCATCCACACCGGCAAGGCCACGCCCTCGATGGTCGAGTCCGTGGTCGTCGAAGCCTACGGTTCGACCATGCCGCTCAAGCAGTGCGCCGCCATCTCCACGCCCGACGCGCGCCTGATCCAGATCCAGCCCTGGGACGCCTCGCTGATCAAGGTGATCACCAAGGCGATCATCGACGCCAACCTCGGCTTCAACCCGATTCCCGACTCCAAAGTCATCCGCGTGCCGCTCCCCGAAATGAGCCGCGAGCGGCGCCAGGAGTTCGTCAAGACCTCCCACCGCCTCGCCGAGGAGGGCCGTGTCCACGTGCGCAACGTGCGCCGCGACGCCATGGAGCAGGCCAAGAAGCTGAAGAAAGAGGGCAAGATCTCCGAGGACGACGAGAAGCGCCTCGAAAAGGACGTCCAGACCGCCACCGACAAGTCGATCGCCGAGATCAACACCCACCTCGCCCACAAGGAGAAGGACCTGCTCACGGTCTGACGAGCGAGCCGCGGAAGACTCCCCCCGAGGGGAGCGGCTGCCGCGACTCTCGCGCTGCTCCCCAAGCGGACCACCCCCACGGCGCTGCGGATGCACCGGGCCCGCCTCGGGATCCGCGGGACCCGTCACCGCCAAAGGCACCCGCGGCCGAGTCCGATGCCGCTTTAGACTTTAAGCGCCAGGCGCCAGGCCTTGGGCTGATTCCGCTTATGCCTTCCAGTTCATCGCCCACCGCCAGGTCGTCGCGCCCCCGTCGCGTCGTCGTCAAACTCGGCACCGGCGTCCTCACCTCCGGCGTCGGCCAGCTCGACCGGGGCCGGATCGCCGCCGTTTGCGCGGAGATCGCCGCGTTGCATGGGGGCGGCACTGAGGTGCTGGTCGTCTCCTCCGGCGCCGTCGGCCTCGGCATGGGCGCGCTCAAACTAGAACGCCGCCCGAAGGACGTTTCCAAGAAACAAGCCTGCGCCGCCATCGGTCAGTCGCGCCTGATGCAGACCTGGCAGGCCGGCTTCGAACCGCATGGGCTCACCGTCGCGCAGGTGCTGCTCACCCACGAGGACTTGCGGGTGCGCGCCCGCTTCCTCGGCGTCCAGCAGACGCTCCGGCAAAACATCGCCTACGGCACGATTCCGATCATCAACGAAAACGACACCGTGAGCGCCGCCGAGATCAAGTTCGGCGACAACGACACGCTCTCCGCCATGGTCGCCAGCCTGACCCAGGCGGACTACCTCATCATCCTCTCGACCGCCCCCGGCCTGATCGATCTGAAGGGCACCGGCGAAATCGTGCCCGTCGTTGAAAAAATCACCGCGGAAATCGAAGCGATGGCCGGGGGCACCACCAGCGAGACGGCTGTCGGGGGCATGGTTTCAAAAATCTCCGCCGCCCGCCTCGCCACGCGGGCCGGCTGCGGGGTCTTCATCGCCAGCGGCGCCGAGCCGCGCATCGTCAACCGCCTCCTCGCCGGCGACGGGCCCGGCACGTTTTTCGTGCCGAGCGGCCTGCCGATGGAGGCGCGCAAACGCTGGCTCGCCTATTTTCAACGCCCGGCCGGGACCGTCCACGTCAACGCCTGCGCCGTGCCCGTCCTCCGCGAACAGGGCCGCAGCCTGCTCGCGGTCGGCGTCACCGGGGCGAGCGGCGACTTCATCGCCGGAGACATTGTCAATGTTGCCGGCCCCGACCGCAAGGTCTTCGCCCGCGGCAAGGTCGCCTACCACCGCGACGAGTTCCCCGCCCTCGCCGGCCAACACGCCGCCGAACTCGCCGCCCTCTACCCCGGCCGCAAGCGCCTCGAAGTCATCCACCGCAACGACCTCGTGCTGCTGTAAGGCTCCACTCGGGCGTCAGGCGGGTCGCCTGCAGCCGCGCCGTGAGTTCATTGAGCACGTAATGCTCCCAGAGCTGGCCGCGGGCCTCAGGACGCAGCTTGGCCCGGCCGCGGTGCGTGTTTTGCCGTGAACGAGACCCGAACTCGCAATTGCCGGCGAGTCGCCCTTAAAAGAACCGCCATCAGGCGTCAGTCCTGCAGCCCATGAAAATCTCCGGCATTCTCTGCCCCAACGTCGTTCCCTTCCGCGCCGACCGCACCATCAACGAAGGCGAACTGCGCCGCTACATCTCGTGGCTGATCGAAAAGGGCATCAGCGGGCTCTACCCCAACGGCAGCACCGGGGAGTTCATCCGGTTGAGCTTTGAAGAGCGTATCCGGGTCGTGGAGATTGTCGCGTCGGAGACCAAGGGCCGCGTCCCCATCCTCGCCGGCGCGGCCGAGCCCAACGTCGACCTCGTGCTCGAGGCCTGCGCCCGTTACGCCGACCTCGGCTGCGCCGCCGTCTCCCTCACCGGGCCGTATTACTACAAAGTCAGCCAGGACAGCATCGAGCACTACTTCCGCGACCTCGCCCGGCGCAGCCCGATCGACATCCTCATCTACAACATCCCGCAGTTTTCCAACGAGGTGAGCCTCGAGGTCGTCAAGCGCCTCGCCCTCGACTGCCCTCGCATCATCGGCACCAAGGACAGCAGCCGCGACATGCCGCGCTTCATGGCGACCCTCGACGAGGTCAAATCGCAGCGCCCGGACTTCGTGTGCCTCATCGGCTGCGAGGAAATTCTCCTGCCCACCCTGCTGATGGGCGGCGACGGCGGCACCATTGCCACAAGCGGCGTCGCCCCGGAGGCGATCATGAAGCTCTACCACAGTTTCCAGCGCGGCGACCTGACCGAGGCCAAACGGATCCAGTTCAAGATTCTGGAGCTCATCAAGACCATGTTCGCCGCCGGCAATTTCCCGGAAGGGTTCCGCGAGGGCGTGGCCTTGCGCGGCTTCGACATCGGCCGCGCCCGGCAGCCGCTTAGCGAACGCGAGCAGGCCCACCTCGAAGAGATCCGTTCGAAACTCGCCTGCCTCCTGACGGAGTGCGGTTTCCCCGAGGCCGCCCACGCCTGCCGCCGGCCCGCGCCGTCGTCTGCTCCCGCCGGCGCACCCTTTGCCCGCGCCGACATCGAGCAGATCGTGCGCAACGTGGTCGCGGAACTCGGCGCCGCGCGACGCCAGCCCTGACGCCTGCCCGTGCCGACGCCGCGCCCCAGCCTCGGGTTCGTCGAGACGCCCTTCCTCAGCGTGACCGCCGTGGTGGCCGACGCCATGGGCAAGGTTGCCCGCGTCCGCCTCCTCGGATTGGAGCCCACCGGCAGCGAACGCGTTCTCATCCGCCTCGCCGCGGACTCCCCCGCCGACCTGGAGGCCGCGCTCGCCGTGGCGGACCAAACCGCCGCCCGACTCGGCGCCACCGCCACCACCGCGCTGCTGGCCAATCCCGACGCTGCCCTGGCCTCGCTCAACTCCGGCCCGTTGCGGCACAATGCCCTCTACGGCGGCCGCGACGAGCTGCGCCCCACCGATTTCCAACCCAACCTGCTTGCCACCATGAAGCCCGCCCTCGAAGCCCTTGGCATTCTCGAAACCCAGGGGCTCACCGCCATCCTCGAAGCCACCGACGCCATGCTCAAGGCCGCCAGCGTGAAACTGGTCGGCAAGGAGAAGATCGGCGCCGCCTATGTTACCGTGATCGTCCGCGGCGACGTCGCCGCCGTCCAGGCCGCGATCGACGCCGGCCAGCGCGCCGCCGCCCCCCTGGGCAAGGTCATCGCCGCCCACGTCATCGCCCGCCCGCACGAGGATCTGGTGGCGCTGCTACCGGGCTGAGGCTGAGCGCGGCCGGATGAGGGCCCAGGGAATCAGGAGGCAGCGAAAGTAGGCGCACCCGGCGCGATCCTGCCAACGCCCGGGCAGTGGCCTGGCCAGCCCGGTGCCCAGGTATTGACACGTGTAGCTGCCGCCGGAGGCGGCCCCCGCCGCCATCAGCCTGACGCACGTGTTGGCCACGATCTGCAGGCACGTGTCCTTCGTTCTGCCTGCGGTCGAGATTCGGAGATCCTGGCACCATCCTGGGACCAAGCTGGCTTCATCCTGGGACCATCCTGGGACCTAACTGGCCGTCCGCTGGCTCCTGCCGTCCCGCACGCTCTCAGCCCCGCCCGCGGGACGGGGAGCCGCGACCGCAGTCGCAAGGCGCCTCCGGCGCCCCGCCCGCCCCCTACCGCCACTCGTAGCGCACGCGGTAGGTAACCACTTTCTCAGTGTCGGGCGGGACCACGACGTTGAACTCGATGGTCTGCGCGTCCTTCTTGGTGAAGGGCTCCGAGCGCTGGGTGATCGCCCAGTTGCTCCAGCGGTAGAGGTGCTCCACCACCCGCACCGTCACCGGCTCGGTCTTGCGGTTCCGCACCTTGATCTCGAAGTCCTCCTCCGCGAAGTCCTGGCGGTTGCTGCCGTTGAAGTTGGTGCGAATGCGTTCTCCCACCACGTCAAAGGCATCGCCGGTTTTCACGCGGATGAGCTCGTTCTTCGCGGTGTGGTCGAGGGAGTTCTCTCCGGTAAATTCAATCCGCCCGTCGGCGTCGTCGCGCCGGTAAAAGCGCAGGCGCCCCTTGGGCAGCGGCAGGCCGAGGTTGTTGTCCTCGCTGTTTCGGAATTCCCGCATCACCCAGACCTTCTTGTTGCCCTGCGTGCCGTAGCCGGGGTCGCGGTTCATGCCTCCGAAGAACCGCCCGAACTGCGCCGCCCCGTCGTACACGTAGATCACCGGCGCCTTCACCCCGGTGGCGCGCATGAACTCCACCTGTTTGGTCTCGCGGTCGCGCAGCGTCACCGCCCGCGGCAGCGTGTAGAGGTGGAACTCGTCGAAGGCCTTCTCCGTCACCGCCGCATCCTCCATCGCCATCGCGGACATGACCACCCCCCGCCCCTTGGCCATCATCGGCTGAGGAGGCGATACGCGGTTCACGTCGCCGGCCATCAGCTTGATCGCCGCGTTCTCGAACACCTTTCCACTCTGGTTGTTCACGGTTACCCAGCCCACGATGTCGAGCAGGTCGCCCTTCTCCGGCGCCACCAGGTTGTACGCCGCCTGCCACGACAGCCCGCCCGTGATGTACCCCAGCTCAGCCTCGAACCTCGCCGGCGCCGGCGCGCCGAGCTTCCACGTCAGCGTGGGACGTAAAATGCCATCGCCCGCCAGCGCCGGGAAGAGCGGTTCGCCCGGGAGCGAGAAGCGCAGCTTGCCGTCGACCTCGACGATCGGCTGTGTGGGCTGCCCGCCCGGAGTGTAGCCGCTGCGAATGACCCGGCCGCGCACGCGGTACTCCTTGGCATTCTGGTCGCGCACCAGAAACTCCAGTTCGCGGCCCTCGTTGAGCGAAAGCAGGAGCGGTTGCGACATGACGTCGGCCCGGTAACTCTGCTCCAGGATGCGCACCGCGACCCGGCCGGCGGGATCGCGCAACACGACCGAGTCGGGTTCGAGCTGGGCGGTGACCCCCGCGAAGTCGATCGTGTTTTCCCCGGCCTTGAGGTCGAGCGGCACGCGCTCGCGCACCACCCCGAAACCCTGGTTGTAAACAGTCAGCGCGGGCTGGGCCCACGCGGTCAGCGACAGAACCGCCGCGAGGACGGCAAGACGAGTCTTCATGGTGGCGAACATATCCCACCCTGACAGACGAGCGAGTCGCGAGTTTCTTAGTAACGCCCTCGCTGTAATGTCCGCCGCGCGGCGGCGTCTCTGGTCGCATGGTCCGCTCCGCCCTCTCCCTCCGGCCCGCTCCGTGGCTCGCGTTGCTCGCCTCCGCCAGCGCCTGGGCCGCCGCTCCGTCCGCGCCGCCGCTGCAAATTCTCGGCGACGATTACCCGCGCGCTTTCTTCTTCCGCGGCTCCGAGGGCCCGCCCGCGCAACCGCGCACGACTTACGAGGCCTGGTCCGCCGACTTCAGCCGGCTGATGGGCATCATGGGCAAATGCCTCGACGAGGAGGTGCTCGGCCGCGAAGCGCGCAACCCGGAATTCTTCACCCGCTTCAAGCGCGACCACCCGCACCAGGTCGTCCTCCTGCACTTCAACGGCAACGCCCGCGACCCCCGTTACCACACCGAAAACTACTTCGCCGGACACTGGATCTACCGGCCCGCGACCCGCCTTCTCGCCGACGTCCCCGCCGAGCCCGGGGAAACCACGCTCAGGGTCGAAAGCGTGGCCGACTTCCAGGTCGGCACGGGCCGCTACCGCACCTCCAACGACGACCTCGCGCTCTTCGGTCTCACTCCCGACGGCCGCCACGACTGGGCGCATTGTGAACAGGTGCAACTGCTCGCGATCGACGCCCGCGCCGGCACGATCCGCGTGCGCCGCGGCTGCTACGGCACCAAGCCCCTCGCCTTCCGCGCCGACGCCGCCCGCGCCGCCGCCCACGCCGTCGAAGGCCCCTGGGGGAAGAACAACCACCTGATGTGGTACTACAACTTCGCCACCCACTGTCCGCGCGATCCCGCCGGCAAGACCGCCGCCGACCGCCTCGTCGACGATCTCGCCACCTGGTTTGGCCCCGGAGGCAAACTCGCCGCCTTCGACGGCCTCGAGTTCGACGTCTCATTCAACGAAACCCGCGGCGACACCGACGGCGACGGCCTCGCCGACGGCGGTGTGATCGGCGGCCGCAACGCCTACGGCGTCGGCGTGATCGAGTTCTACCGCCAGCTCCGCGCCCGCCTCGGCGAACACCGGATCCTCCAGGCCGACGGCGCCCTCGGGCCCGGCGGACGCCGCTCGCAGCGCGCCTTCGGCCTGCTCAACGGCATCGAGAGTGAAGGATTTCCCAACCTTCACGACTGGGACTTCGAGGACTGGTCCGGCGGCCTCAACCGGCACGCCTTCTGGCACGCCCACGCCCGCCCGCCCTCCTTCAGCTACATCAACCACAAATGGAACCAGCCCGTGCCCGGCCGTCCCGGCGAGCAGCGCAACCCCGAGGTGCCTTTCGCGCGCCACCGCCTCAGCTTCGCCGCCGCGCAGTTCACCGACGCCGCGCTCTGCTACTCGTTCGCGCCCCCGCGTGACACCGATGGACGCTTCGGGGTCTGGGACGAACTGCGCGCCGGCACGGAAAACCGCCTGGGCTGGCTCGGCCGCCCCGAGGGTCCAACGCTCGTGCTCGCCGCCACCCGCGCCCCCGATCTGCTCGGCGGCGCCGGAAGCCTTGCCGGACGGCCCACGGACGCCGGCTTCGCGCGCCACGTCGCCGGGCCCGTCATTCTCCGTTCCACCGCCGTCGGCCTTGAGATCACCCCGCGCGATCCCACCGCGGGCCGCGTCACCTTCACCTTCCGCGACCTGCCGGCCGCCGGCGGAGATCTCGTAATCCGCCTCACGCTGCAGGGTGCCCCGCGCCAGGGCGTGCCGGCGGAGATGGCCCGCTTCGTCGAGGCCGAACTCTCCGGCGGCATGATCAATCTTCTGCAGGGCGCGCCGGATTCCGCCGGCTTCGCCGTGCGCGGCCAACCCGAACGCGCCCTCGACGAGGCCTCCGGTGCCCGGGTGCAAGCCACGCTCCGCACCACAATCGCCGGCCAGGCACTCGCTGCCGTGTCAGTGCATCCCCCCTACCGCAACGGTAAGGGCTACGCGTTCTGGACGCGCGACGTAGACGTGCCCGCCGCCGCCGAACTGCGATTCAGCCTAGGCATGAGCGAAAAGGCGCCCGAACGCTCCGATGGCGTCTGGTTCAAGGTGTTCGCCGCGGTACTCCAGGGCGGGAAGGCGGGCGAGTTTGTCCCGCTCTTCGAGCGCAGCACCAAGGAATACGCCTGGGTGCCGGCCGCCGTGCCGCTCGCCGCCTACGCCGGGAAACGCATCCGCCTGAAGTTTGTCGCCGACTGCGGCCCGCGCGATCACGCGGTCACCGACCAGGGCTTCTGGGGCGGGGTGCGGGTAATGCGGGTCGGCCAGCCCGACGATGCCATCACCCCGGCGCGCTCGTCGATGACCTGGCTGAGCGACCGGCCTTTCACCTCCACCTTCTATTTCCGCGGTGTGCGCTCCTCGACCGTGAATCTCACCCTCACCCTCGACGGCACGGAACCGCTTACCCTCCTCGATGCGGCCGTGCATGCCCACCCCGACGCGAGAGCACGCGTCTTCGAACGCGGTCTGGTCCTCGCCAACCCCTCGCGGCAACCCTACACCTTCGACCTCGCCGCGTTGACCCCCGACCGCACCTACCGCCGCCTGGCGGGCAGCCCGGCGCAGGATCCCTCGGCCAACAACGGCCAGCCCGCCGGCGCGCAGATCACCCTCGGCCCGCGCGACGCGTTGTTCCTGCAACGCGTCAAGTGAGGGCGGACTTACGGGGTCATGTCCGGAATCCGGAAAAAACCAGTTCTCTGCCGACCGGACGGAATTGCCATTTCCGCGCCGCACCCAGACACCTGATACTGTCCGGATTCCGGACCTGACCCCTTCACTGTCGCAGATTCCGCTTGCTCGCGTGCCGCGAACCATCCGTCCCGGGACGGGCGGGCGCTGCGACGACCACTTTGCCGCCTCCGCGAAATGTGTCGAAATTCCTTACAGCATTCACCTCACCACCTGAAGATGAACATAAGCTGCAATAGTTTAGTTCATTCTCCAGCAGGTCTTTACAGCTCTTTTTTACTGACAGGCATAAGTAATGCTACCTCTCATTGGTAGGTCAAACACTACCTCTCAACCTGAAACTAATGCATACCCGAATCACTCAATCCGCACGCCGGGCACTGCGCGCCGCCAGCCTCCTCCTCGTGAGTGCGCTGGGCGCCAACCTCGCCCACGCCCAGTTCAACGTTCTCTGGTGGGATTCCACCCCTGATTACAGCGGCCAGGCGCTTAACTCGTACCGGAAGGAAATGTCGGACTACCTGACCGCGTTCAATGGCGGCACAGTCTTCAACTCGACCTACGTGGCCAGCGAAACAGCCGGAACCCTTGCCACGCACCTGGCATCGAACCCCAACTACGACGTGATTGTGTTCGATGCGACGAGTGGAAGCGCCAAGTTCAACACCGCCGACATCACCGCTGTGCGCTCGTTCTACAACTCCGGCAACAACAACCTGCTTTTCGACGGCACGCTCTACATCCGGAGCATCGACTACAATGCGGGAACCAATTTCCCTGGTTTCAACGGCGCCTCCGGCAAGCTGACGGTCAATGAGGTCTACCAACTCGCCCAGCGCGGCGGTGGGATCATGGTCGGCACCGACCACTCCGGGTTCCAGGTGGACGCCAATCAGATCGTTTCCGGCCTCCTCCCCTCCGCCGCCTTTTCCGGAACCACCTACCCATCGACGGACGGCGTCTTCTACGGCACCCAACTGCTCGGCGGTATCGCCCCGCTGGCGGCCGTCGACATCTTCAATCACTGGGACAGCGTTCCGACCGAGGGAATCGCCCCTACCGGCACTTTCTTCGACTTTAGTGGCGTCAGCCGCACCCTCTACAGCCAGGTGGATGTGTCCGATGATCCGGGAGGCGGCCTCCGTTATTCGTACATTTCGACCAGTTGGGCGCCTGGCACCGGTACCACGATTGTAACCGACCCCACCCCCGGCGGCACCGTGCCGGACGGCGGCCTGACTGCGCTCCTGATCGGCTTCGCCGTGACCGGACTGGCGTTCTTCCGCCGTCGGACCTGAGCTCACGCGAGGTACACTCGTTTCCCAAGACGGGCGAAGGCATGACCTTCGCCCGTTTCGTTTTCCAGCGCGCGTCTAGAGGCGCCTCCCGTCGGCGAGCCGCGCTCCGTCGCCGCCGTCGTCTTCGGTCGCGGCGCCGACGAAGCGGAGCCCTCCGAAGTCAGCGGGCGCAATCTTACGCTGGCGACCTCACCGCCGGCTTCGATGCAGCGCCCACCCGTGGGAACGGGCTGCGCGTGGCGTCGCTGCCAGCCAGCCAGCGGCGAAAGGCCTTGATCTCCGCGAGGGTCCCCGCGACCAGCACGTGGTCGCCGGCCGCGAGCCGCTCGTCACCACCCGGCGCGAGGATTCGCCGACCCTGGCGTTCGATGCCGACGATGCGCGTGCCAGTGAGTTGGGCGACGCGGAGCTCCGCCAGCGTGCGACCCTCATGGAGCCCCGGCGGCACCGGGAAGGTCTCGAGCACCGACCCGCGGAACTCTTCCGCCTGGTCCCCCTCGGGCCGCGCACTCGTCAAAAACTCCCGCACCGCCCGCAGTTGCTCGTGCTGCCCCAGCAACAGCAGCTTGTCGCCCGGATACACGCGCAGGTCCGGCCGGATGGCCGTGATGACATGGCCGTTGCGCTCCACCTCGAGCAGGGAACAGCCGAACCGCGCCGGAATCGCCAGCTCCGCAATCGTCTGGCCGCCGTAGCTTGCGCCGTCGGGCACCAGCACATCGCACAGGTGCAGCTCCCATTGCTCCAGATCCTGCAGGCGTTTGCCGCGCGCCACTTCGGCGGCCGCCTCGGAAGCGACCCGCGGATCCTCGGCCAGCACATCCTGCACCGTCGCCCGCCACTCGCTGTGCCAGTAAATCAGCTTGTGCGAGCAGAACCCCACAACCACCGCCACGGCGAGGCCGATCGCCAGCCAGCCCCAGATGGCCAGCTCGCCCAGCGGCAGGATCGCATACACCCAGACGCCCATCGCCACCGCCGCGGCGCCCGTCATCGTCGTGCGCGCCAGCCCCGCGGGGAGTCGCGTGCCATCGCTCAGGCCTTCGGCAAGGATCATCCCGATCGCCGCCAGGTTGCGCCAGATCGCCACCAGCGGAATCAACGCAATGATCCCGGTGAGGCTCCAGAAGGTCCACGCCACGGAATGGGTCTCCAGACCGAACGACGCCGCCGGCTCCCGCACCAGCTCGAGCAATTGCGGGGAAAAGATCATCAACCCCGTCACGAACAGCACCTCCACCCCGGTCTGCAGCAGGCGCCCACGCACCAGCTTCCAGGCGATCGAGCGGTCCGGCATCGCCATCATCTCCCCCAGCCAGTTGTGGTAGGCCTCCATCGCCCGCCCCACCCACGCCGGCTCAATCCGATCCACCACTCGCAGGATCGCACCCGCCTGACGATTGATCACCGGCACCACCAGCACGGTGAGAATCGAGACACCCACTGCGATCGGATAGTAACTCGGCGGCAACACCGCCGCGCCCACGCCGAGCTGCGCGATGATGAAGGTGAATTCGCCGAGCGGCGTCAGCAGCAGACCCGCCCGCCGCGCCTCGCGCGGCCGCTCGCCACACAGAAAGAGCGCCAGCCCTGTTGCCAGCGACCGCCCCACCAGCACGAACACGAGCAACCCGAGGATCACAGGCCACACCGGCAGCACCAGCTTCAGGTCGATCATCATCCCGATCGACACAAAGAAAACGCTGCTGAAGAGGTCGCGCATCCCGACAAACGACCGCTCCACCGCGCCCTTTTGCGGAATCTCCGCCACGATCGCCCCCAGCAGAAACGCCCCCAGCGCCAGCGAATACCCGGCCTTCACCGCGGTGATCGCGAGCAGGAAGAGCAGTCCCGCCACGATGATCGTCTGCAGCTCCGGATCCGCCCGCGCCTCCAGCCGCCGCATCAGTCGCGGCACCATCAGCAAACCCGCGCCCACCAGCAGCACCACAAACGCGCTCATGCCCGCCAGCACCGCGCTCACCGTGCCCCCGCCCCCCCCCACCTGGGAACCCAGCAGCGTCAGCATCACCACCGCCACAATGTCCTCCAGCACCGTGATCCCCAGCGCGAGCTGGCCCGTGCGATCATGCGACAGGTTCAACTCGCCCGCGACCTTCGCGATCACCGCCGAGCTCGAACACATGAACATCGCCGCCACAAACAGCGACTGGCCCGCCGACCAGCCCACCGCGGAGCCCAGCGCCCGCGTCAACAGCAGCACAAAGACCGCCCCCAAAGCCGTCGCCACCACCGTCCCCGCCCCCAGCCGCCCCAGCTTGCTCAGGCTCAACCCCAGGCCGATCGCAAACATCAGGAACACCAGGCCCACCTGCGAGAGCGTCTGGATGCGCTCCACGTCCTGCACGAAGGAGAACGGCGGCGTGTACGGCCCGATGATCGTCCCCGCCACCAGGTATCCGACAATTACTGACAACCCCAGCCGGCGGCACAGCGTCCCCGCCATCCCCGCCGCGAGCAGCACAATCGCGAGATCCTGAATGAGTCCGATTCCGTCCATGGTCGTGGTGGTCTGCGGCACCAGCAAGCCGCAGGCCGCCAACGTCACGATCGTCGCCACCCATGTCCAGCCCCGCCTCGGCGAAGCCCGACCAATCCCGGAAGATCACGCCCGGGCCAAACCCGCCCGCGGCTTTCGCACATACCAGCTCGGAAAATAATCGCCCGAGGTCGTCTGCACCCCGAGTCCGTGCGCCGCGCAAAACGCGTCCACCGCCGCCATCGTGGCCGGCCAGTCGGGATGATAATCGTGCCCGGCAAAAATCCCCCCGACCTTCAGACGCGACCACCACGATTCCAGGGTCCGGCCGCCCTCCTGCCCGTCGTGGGCGTAGCCATCGATGTAAATCAGATCGAGCGACTCCGGTTCGAAGTCAGCCAGCGCCTCGTCAAAGCTCTTGCGCACGATCGTGCTGCGTTCGCCGAACCCGCCCAGCAGGGCGCAGGCTTCCCCGTATTCCTCCTCGTTGTGGCCGCGGTCCCCCGCCCAGCGGTCGATCGAGTAGAGGCGGAAATCTTCGCGTGACTGCAGCAACTCCGCCGAAAAGGCCCCCTTGGCCACCCCGAGCTCCGCCGCCGCGCCCCCGGTCGGCAGGAAAGCCGCCAGTTCCGCGCGCGTCATCAGCTTCGGAAGCCGTGAGCCGCCCGCGCCCGGGACTCCATCCGTTGCCGGCGTTCTTTTCTCCACCGGCCGCAGGGGTCCGCTGCCCGCCAAACGCGCCAACGCCGCGCACACCTGCCCGGCATGATCGTACCGCCGCCCACCGACCAGTTCCTCCAGCCAGGGCTGCGCACAACCCGGCTCCTGCATCACCCTCCGCAACGCCGCCAGCAGCGCCGCCGGCCCAAAACCTTCGGCGATGCCAGGGTACCGATCGAAGACCGCCAGGCCGGCGTTGGGCAGGAGCACCACCGGCTTGTCGAGATACCAGGCGTCGGCAATCGCCGTGGCGTCGGTGGCAAGCACGAAGTCGCAGTGCGCCAGCAAGTCGTCGGCACTGCCGCCGGGCAACCTCCCGCCCGGCGTCCGGGGCTGGTGACGGTAGAGTCCCGGAAAATCCGGGTGCCCACAGACGACGATCGGCATCCGGATGGCGCCCTCGAAAGCCGCCAGGGCCGCATCGATGATGGGCGCCTCGGGTGTGCCATGCGCCAGGAAGACGCCGTACCCGCGGCGGGAGACGGCGGCGTCGCGCCAGCGGTCCAGCGCCGGCAGTCCCGCCGCCTGGGCGGAGACCTGGTGTTCGGCGCGCAACCGCGCCACCTGGCGGGCGCCGAAGCAAAGCAGTCGATCCACCGCGAGGACCTCCGGTCGCGGATCCGCCAGCCCGCCCTGCCCGCCCACAATCACCCCGCGGTAACCCACTTCCCGCAACTTCTGCGTCAGCCCGGCCGTGAAGGGATCCCGTACGTCACATTGCAGGATAACCGCGGGGTCCGCCGCCGCCAGCCGCGCCGCGACCTGCGCCAGCACCGCGGCATTCCCGGGCGCATCGGGTGCCGCCTCGGGCAGCCGCACGGTGGTAACCGGCACGCCCGTCCCGCCCCCTCCCGCCGGATTCGGCGCGCCCGGCCGGACCAGCTCCACCATTTCACTCCGCCCGCCCGCGTCCTGCTGGGCCCGCGCCGCGGCGGCGTAGGCGGCGAACGGGGCGGCCCGGGAGGAAACAAATATCGTATACATGAGTGTGATACCGACTGCGCGCCGCCCTACTCCCACTCCTCCCAGCTCTGCGCCGCCACCCCGACCGCCGCGGTCATCTCCCGACGCTCGCGGGCAAAGTCCGCGCGCCGCACCTGCTCCGCTCCCGGCCGCTCCGCGCCGGCCAGCGTGAGCAGATGAAACGCCGCCGCGATCATCCATGGATCCGTTTGCAGGATGCGCTGGGCGAACGGCGTCAGGAGGTCCGGCTGCCGCCGCATGGCCCGGAGCGCGTGCGTCCGCGCCGCCACCAGGTCGCCACGCCGTCCGGCGTTCAGGCAGCGCACCAGGTCCGGCCCCGCATCGTCCGCCCGCATCGCCTCCGGCACGGGCGCCTCGGGCGGCGGATCCGCGACCGCGGTGACGAGCGGAGCTCCGGCCAGCGCCGCCGCCACCTGTCCGTAGTCGATGACCGGAAAAGCCCGCATCAGCGTTCCGGGCGAGCAGTTGACGATCTCCGGAAAGTCGCTGCCCAACCGCTCCCGCCACCGCGCCAGGAGGCGCGGCAGGTGCGCATTGCACAGCAGCGTGTCGAGCAGCACGCCGCTCGGCCGCCGTTCCCGCCGGAATTCCTCGGCGCCGAGGTAACTTGGCAGGGACTCGTCATCGCCGCCGAGATAGCCGTCGCAGCCGAACAGCACGATGCGCCGCGGGCCGGCCTGCACCAGCAGCCGCAGGAAAATGGTCAGCGAATTCGGATACGGCCACACCGGCGGAAGCAACTCCTCCGCGATTCGCGCCCGCACTTCGCCGAACCGCGCGCGGTGCGGCGCCAACTGGTCCGGACGCGCGATCAGGAGGCGGGCGCCGTCGCGGCGCAGGAATCCCTCCAGCGCCCCGGCCCGGCGATCCATCTCTCCGTCGGCGCAACAGAACACGGTCGAGAAGTCGCACCCCAGCGGGCCGAGACAGCGCTCCTCCAGCAGGGCGAAGTGATTCACCGTCACCCACGGCACGTCCGACGCCACCGCGGCCTCCACCCGGTCGGCAAATCCAGCCACGCTCGATCCGTGCAGCATGAAGCCGATCGTCCGCCCGCGCACGATTTCCGCGAGCTGCGCGACCGTCCGGCTCCCCTCCGCTTCCCTGCCTCCCAGAACTGGCAGGGGGCGGGGCGAGGTCTTGCCGGCCGCCGGCACCGCGGCCTCCGGCACGCCGCCCGCCGGTCCCGGAGCCAGCAACCGCCGCCAGCCCCAGGCCGTTTCCGCCCGCAGGTCCCGGGCCGGCCGCAGGGCCTCGAACCACGCGCGGGTCCGCAGGACGTCACCCCCGAGCGCCGCGAGCAATTCGTACGCCGCCGCCTGGAACTCCGGAGCGCCGAACTGCTCCAGCCAGGCCTGCGCCCGCCCCGCCGCGGCGCCCCCCGACGGCTCGGGAGCGGCCGCCAGTTCTGCGGCCCGATCGACCGCCTCTCTCCAAATCTCCTCCCGGCGGGCCGATCGATCCACCACGCCCGCCCACCGCGACGGACACGCCACACACGAATACCCGTGGTCCCGCAGCCAGTCCCCGCACCGCTCCTCGATCGCGGCCACCCTCTCCCGCGGCAGAGCCGTGAAAAAGGCCCGCGCCGGGGTGTGCTGCCTTCCGGCCGACCGCACCGCCGCCGCCAGCGCACCCTGCAGTCGCCGCAAGGCCTGATCCGGATCCGCCAGCGGCAGCGCGAGGTGCCGCGCCAGGACCGCGAGCGAATCCCCGGGCGACTGCAACAGCGATTCCAGGCTCACGGACCAGGTTGCGATCCTCTCCCATGCCCTCGCCTGCTCCGCCAGCCGCCCCGCCAGATGGGGATCGGCCGCCAGGCCCAGACCCCGCTGGCAGGCCACCACCGCGTCGCGCAAATCTCGATACGCATACAGCACGTGATCCGCCTCCGCGATCAATCCGGGTTCGGGTTCGGCCAACGCCACGATCACGGAGCCCCCGGCCCACGCCGCCGGCGTGAGCCGCGCGCGCGGCCCAATCCAGACCGCGCCCCCGCTCCCAAGCGCAGCGCGCACCAGCCACCCGGCCGCCTCCGCCAGCCAGGCGGCGCCTGGACCGGGCAGGCCCGCCACCAGCACCCGGCGCACCGCCCCAGTGGACGGAGGTCGCCCGGGCGGGGACAAGGTTTCCGGTGCCATCGTGCGCCGCTCCCCGCTTCAGGCCACCGCCCGCACCGCCCGGTTCGCCGCCCGGACCTGATCGATCAACACCCACATGTCGTAGTGGTCGACGATGTCGGCGGAGAAATCCGGATGCGCCAGCTCGTTCAGCAGCGCCTGATGCCGCGGATGCAGCGGATTGGCGATGTCGCTGGCCAGGTAAGCCTCCGGCACCACATGCCCCCACTGCCGGATGCGGTAGAAGCGGATGCCGTCGACCGCCCACCCGTGGCAGAGTTTGAGCAGCGGCCGCATCTCCCGGAAATTCCGCTCCTGCACCACCATGTTGACCATGATGCGGCGGATGTGACCCGCCCGGCGCGAAGCCGCCAGCACCTCCATCGCCCGGCAGATCCGCTCCCACGAGGCCCCCCGCCGGAGGTCTTCGTAGGTCTCCCGACAGGCGCCGTCGATCGAGACCGTGATATCCCGGATCCGGCGGTGTAGCGGGGAGAACTCCTCCCACAGCCGCGGAGTGATGAGCTGGCCGTTCGTGCCCAGGGTAATCTGGACATGCGCGTACTCCGGCCGGCACAGCTCCTTCAGCACGCTGCGAAAGTGCGGGCTGCCGAACGCATCCCCCGAACCGGTGATGTACACCGACTCGGCGGCGGGCTCGCGCAGCAGCGGCAGCACCACGTCATCCCGCACCCGCGCAAGCTGACCGCGCTCCTCCTGGTTCGCCATGATCGGCGCGTGGCGGCACGACGGGCACGACAGGTTGCACGAAAGATCGTACGACAGATTCAGGTGCCGGGGGGGCTCGCGGCCGTCGATGCCGATCGCCTGCAGGTGCGCAAACCGCTCCGGCTGCTCCGCCTTCCGCGGAAGGTCGAATCGGTTCCAGCAGGTCATCGGGCTGCAGAAGCGGTAGGAGCCGTCGAGAATCGAGGCGCGGATCGCCCGGGCAGCGGGCGACTGCCAGATCTCCTCCTTGGTCTGCCGGTAGACGTTGCCGATCGGGAACGGCACCTGCGTGCAGTTGCAGGCATAGACCGAGCCGTCGCGATAAATCTCGAAGTTCTCAAAGGGGTGCGGGCAGAAACGATCCCCGGCATTCTGGTGGAAATTCACTTCGCCCGCACAGCGCAGGAAGAGGGTCTGCGTGTACACGTCGTCGTAGAAGATGGCCAGCGCCTGCCGCGCCTTGGCCGCCGCCCCCGCCCGATCGCCGGACACCTCCAGCAACTCGGCCCAGGTGACGAAGACACCGCGGTTCGAACCGACTCGCAGCGCGAGGCGCTCCACCGCCAGCAGACGCCGCGACACGTTCCCGAACTCGCGCAGTGCTTCCTGTAGGAATAGTACCGTGCCACGCACGTCCGCTCGCTGGCGCGGCTCGTCGGGCGGCAGGCGGCCGTCATGCGCGGCGGGATCGGCAAGCTGCGCGGCCAGTCGCTCAATGGCCGCGGCGGCCTCCGCGCCGATCGGCCCACCGCCGGCGTCCGGTTCCAGCGCCTGCATCTCCGGGCAGGCCGCAAACTCGGTGTCGAAGGGGGTCGGCTCGGGCCGCCCCGCCGCCAGCGAACGCCAGATCCAGGCCCCGGCATCGGGCACGAGAAAACAGGACGCCACCCGTCGCGCGCTCGCCAGCATGCCGCTGCGTCGCACCGGATCGACCAGCGCCGCAATCGTCTCCTCCGCCTCCGCGGCGTCGTAATTGGACGACAGGCCCAGGCCGAACTGGGCGACAAACCGGGCCGCCGCCGTGCGCGGACTGCCCAGCACCAGCATCGGCGTCTGCGTCTTCGTCACGATGAAGACCATCCGGGAGGGCAGGCTGAGACGGGTCAGCCATTCGTTGTCCTCGCTGCCGTCGAGCGCCCCGCTCGGCAGCACGACGAAGGGGTGCTCCGCGAGGCGCTCCGCCAGCTCCGGCTCCGGCAGAAAGCCCCGGCAAAAGATGCCGTCAGCCTCAAGCGCGGCGCGATCCTGCGGCAGCCAGGCGACCTTGGAGTTGCCATACCAGTCGATCCGCAGCGACGCCGCGCGCGCGAACGCTCGCACCTGCTCAAACTGCCGCGCCGACCAGATGTTGCCCACCATGGCGCAGGAGCGGGACGCCCCGCTGCCGGGCCGCCAGCGGTTTGGCGCCTCGTCGCGGCGGTTCGTCACGATCGGCGGCAGCAGGCCGAACGAGCAGCCGAACCAGCTCCGGTACTCCCCGACCATCTCCGGCGAAATGGCGAGCCGCAACGCCGACGCCGCAAACAGCCGCTGCGCCAGCTCCTCCGGCACGGCGCGCGAGTGCAGGGCCTGATCGTCCATCACGTAGGTGCAGAGCGGCGCGCCCGTCAGCTCCCGCGCCGCCAGCGCATGCTGGTAGTCGGTCGCAAAAAACGGCACGCAGAGTATCCGACGGATCGAATACGGCGCCAGCAGACGCTGGAGCACCGCGCGGCGCGCGGCCTCGTCGAGCCCCGGCAGATCCAGGGAAAAATGCACCCCGCCGAAATCGACCTTCCCGCCGTAGAGCGTCCGCGAACGCACCGTCACAAACTCACCCGCCTCCGGAAAGAACCGTTCCAGCAGCACCCCCGTGCCCTGCAACCGCGTCACCTCGACATGCGCCAGCAGCAGATCGCGTGGCCCGGTCGCCATCCGGCCCGCCTCCGCCCGCGCCACCTCCAGCCGCTCCCCGGCGCGCCGGTGGCCCGGCCGCAGCCGCACGCTTTCCGCCAGTGCCTCCGCCGCCAGCCGCGGCTGCCCCGCGGCGAGCGCCGTTTCACCCAGCGCAAACTGGTAGTCGAACTCCTCCGGAGCCAGCCGCGTCACATGCACCAGCGCGCTCAACGCGTCCAGCGTCCGCCCCAGGTCCAGCAACAGCCGGGCGTGCTCGTACCAATAGTCGGGGCGCTCCGGCGCATGCTGGGTCGCCCGCGCCACGTGGGACAGAGCCGCCTCGCGTGTGCCCTGGGCCAGGGCCAGCTTCCCGGAAACCCAGTGCGCCTCCGCCGCGGCCGGGTCCGCCCGGAGCGCGTCGCGCAGCGAGGCCGCGCACTGCTCCCAACGCTCGCCGTCCAGATGCCCCTGCGCCTGGCTGATCAACCGCAGCGTGCGCCGCCGGCGAATCGTCTCGGCGTCCGCCCCCAGCACCGCGTCCAGCCGTGGATGATACGGGGCCAGCCGGCGCAGGCGCGCCAGCGTGGACGCGAACACGTCCTGCTTGGACGTCTCCTGCGCGAGCTCCAGCAGGACAAACAGCGCGTCCACCGAGCCGGGATTGCGCTCAAGCTCGCGATGCGCCAGCCGCAGGGCATCCTCGTATCCGCCCTGCTCCAGGCGCACCAGTGCCACCGTGCCGTCATTCTGGTGGGAATTTACGCGCTGCCGGCTGAACACGCCGAGCTCCGGCTGCACCAGGACCAGCCCCATGCTCGCACACCGCCGGGCCAGCGCCACCCGCTCGGGGCCGGGATCCTCCCAGGACCAGACCTGCGTCGCGCCCACCAGCGCCGGCGAACCGTAGCTGCGCCGCCCCACGACCAGAAAGTCCACCCGGCCCGCTTTCTCCAGCGCCCCGCGGCGGCAGGTCAGCCGCGGCAGCGTGGCGCACATCCGTGCGAACTCCTCGGGCACCGAGTCGTCCAGCGCCACCGTCACCCGGTCCAGGTTGCGGTGCAGCTCCTGCACGTACTCGTACCCTGCCGTGAGCCGCGCCCAGCGCGCCGGCTCCCACTCCACCGGCACCAACGTCCGCCCCGACGGCAACGCAAACTCCGGCCGCGAGACGCCATCCGCGACCAGGGCCGCAAACGCCCGCCGCCGCGCCCCGGCGCTGAAATGCTCGTCAAACCACCGCGCCCCCGCGGCGCCGATCGCCTCCGCCTCCGCCGGACGCGCCATCGCCGCCCGCGCCCGCTCCACCATCTCCGCGTCCGTCTCGTAGGTTTGCACTTCCACCCCGGGCCGCAACAGCCCGGTCAGGCCGGACGCCGGCGCCAGCGCATCCGTCAGCAGCATCGCCCCGCTGGCGAGAATCTCGAAGACGCGCAGGTTGAGGTCGCCGTTGAGCGACGCGTTGAAACCGACCAGCGACGACCCGTAGAACGGCAGCGCCGCCCGCTGGGACAACGCCCGCACCGCCACCGGAATCCGTTGCGCCCGCAGGTGGGTCAGCAGCCGGAGCCGCCGCGGATGGCAGATTCCGATCTGCCCGACGAACGCCAGCTCGGCCCGGCGTCCGGAGGCGCACCGCGCGGCGCGCACGATTGCGTCCTCGTGCGGAAAGGTCAGCCCGGGGAACCAGTGCAGGTGCCGCAATCCCGCCGCCTGCAGGATCTCCGCGTGATGGCGATCGTAGAGCACCACCCGGCGGTCAAACGGCTCGCTCCGCGCATACCCCACCATCCCCACCAGCGGCTGCACCAGGTGGTGCGTATCCGCCACCAGCAGCACCTTCGGACACTTGAAGGCCCCGAGATTCCGCGGCAGCGCCCGCCAGGAGGCGTCCACCAGGCACACCACGGCGTCCGGCCGCTGGTGCGCCGGCAGGCGCGCCGCCACCGCGGCGAGATCGTACTCCCCCCGCGGGGTCTGGAGTGAAAGGAAGTGCCCGCCGACCTCCCGATCGGGCCAGTCGGGGCCGCAGTTGACCTGCTCCGCCGCGAGCAGCGGGGGCGCCATGTATCCAGGCGCCGAACACGTCGCAAACAGGAGGCGCATGCGGATGGCTCCGGAGGGTTCAGGCCACCGCCGCCAGCCGCGGATCGTCCGGGCTCAGCCGGCGCAGGAATTCGCGCACTTCCGTCGCCGTCCCGGCATCCCCCGCCCCTTCCGCCAACTCGAGCGTCAGGAACAGCGGCTCCGGCCGGCTGGGATCGAGCCGCACGCAGACGCCCAGCGCCTGCAGCGCCTCGCTCACCTGGCCGCGATCGCGGAACGCCTGCGCGAGGGCAAACCAGACGTCCGGGTCCGCTCCCGGCGCCTGCACCGCCGCCACCAGATACTCGATCGCCCGGGGCAGGTCGTTCTGGGCGTGCAGCACCCGGCCGCGGAGCTGCCGCGCCCCCGGATGCATCGGCGCGCTGCGCACCGCCAGGACGGATTCAAACGCCGCCGCCTCCACGTCGCCCCGCTCCAGCGCCGCCAGGCCGGCGGCGACCGTGTCCTCCACCGTCTCGAGGCCAAAACACAGCAGCGGCTCCCGCTGCCGCCGGAACTCCTCCCGGCCCAGCGACACCAGTTCGTCGTGGGCCGTTTCCACCAGGGCCCCGAAGGCGTCGCTCGCCGCCAGGCTGTCGAGCCAGGCCGGCCCGGAGGCCAGCGCGATCTCCAGCCGATCCCGCAGCCGCGCGCGGCCCGGTTCGTCGCGCAACACGCGGACCACAGTCCCGGCGGCCGCCGGAATATCGGCGGCGACGAGTTCCTCTAAACCCGCCGCGCGCAACAGCCACGGCGCCCCGGCGGCGCCCGTCCCGGTGGCGTCCTTGCCGGCGACCACCGGCACACCCGCCGCCAGCGCCTCGGCCACCCAGCGCAACCCGCCGGCCTCGCCGGCGTCGAACCCGAGATCCGCCGCGCCCAGCAGGCTCCGCAGCCCTTCGGCCGCGCCGGCCGCGCCGGGGAAGATCATCACGCGCTCCGAACCCACCCCCCGCCGGGCGCACGTTCGCTCAATCGCGGCCGCCAGGCGCGCGAGGCCCGCGTCGTCCGCCCCCGGGCCCACTCCCACCAGCAGGCGGGCCTCCGGGCAACCGGCCAGAATCTCCGCCCAGGCTTGTAAGTTATCCTCGGATACACGTCCGTCGCCCGCGACGGTGAACACCACGCACGCCTCCGCCGGAATCCCCAGCAGCTCCCGGGAGGCCGGCGCCACGGGCCCGGCGCCCGTGCGGGCGAAGGCAAAGGCATGCGCGGGGCCGCGCAGCAACCCGAGCCGCTCGGTGAAACCCTCCGTGTCCGGCGCGCTCCCGGCCGGCGCCGCCGAGACCGCCAGATCGATTTCCGCCAGGCCGGTGGTGCCGCCCGTGCGGTCGTCGACGATCTGCAAGGGGGCGACCCGGTGCAGCGCGACCACCGTGAGGTCGTCGGGCTGTCTCCCGACTGCGCCCACAAAGACGGCGACGTCGAGCACGGCGCTGCGCAGCACGGCCACGCGCTCGCGCGGCTCGGCCGGGAGCGGCTGCCACAACTTCACCCGTGCCGCCGCCTCCCGCGCCTCGGGGCTGTCGGAGTCCTCCAGGGGAAACAGGCACACCTCGAAACTGCGCGGGTCGAGGTGCTCAAAGTTCGCCAGCGCGACGTACAGCGGATCGCCCGGCCCGAAGCTGCGCCCGATGAAGCCGACGCGCAGCCGCCGGCCCTCGCGGGGCGCCGGCAGGTTCTGGAACGGGTGGCGCGTCGCCGGATACAGGCGGGCCAGCATCCGCCCCCGCAGCTCCCGCTCGCGCCGCCGTTCCGCGGCGGGAAGCGCCAGGGCCGCGGCGGCCGGCGCCCGTTCGAGGCAGGCGCGCCCGGCGGCCGCCACCGACTGGGAACCGGCGTTGCGCTGCACCCAGCGCGCCAGCTCCTCCAGCCGCGCCAGTCGTTCCGCGGGATGCGCGGGATCGATCTCCGCCCCGTCCGGCGGCACGCGAAACAGCCAGGCCGCGTATTCACTCCACAACCACCCCGGGACGGCGCCGAATTCCGGCAGCTCCCGGCACCGCCACGCCGGGCGCAGCCACATCGCCCCCCACAGGCCCGGCCAGCCGTCCGCGAAAATCCCTGCCGCCGGAACGGCCGGGGGCGCATCGCCCCACCCACCGTCATCGCCGGCCGCCTCGAGGCGCCGGCGGGCCGCCGCCACCTCCGCCACCCAGGTCTCACCGCGCTCCTTCCGCGATCGGGACGCCAGCGCGCGACCCACCGCCTGCACCGCCGACCGCCGCGCCTCCGCCGGAGCGGCGGGTTCTGCGCCGAACACCGCGTCCAGTTGCCGCAAAGCCTGCGGGAGGGTCACCTCCCGGTCTTCACCGCGGTTCGTGGACTCGTTCAAAGCAGGAGGGCAACGATCGTGGGGTGGAAGCGGCGCGTGCATAGGCGCCCCGTTTGAGCAAGGCATGGGCCAGCTCGCTGCAACCGGCATTAAGTGACTTCGGCGACGTTTCTTAGGAGTTTCATTTTTGTTCGACGCCCGCGAACGACTCCGCTGCCAGCGCAGCCTCCCGCCGCCCCGGCAAATTCTGCCGCGGACACACCGCCGGGTCGGCAGAATCCCCGGCGGGCGCTCCTCCCCTCACGCCGAACGCGCCAACTCCGGATAATCCGCGGCCATCTTCTGCCGCCAGCAGTCGCGCAGTGCGGCCCAGAATCGCGCAGCCTGCCCGGGAGCGTCGCCCAGCACGCTCCGGTGCATCTCCGCCCGCAAACCCAGGCGCAGCGCGGCCCGCGCCGTCGGATTCCGCGCCAGCTCCGCCGCCTTGCGCACATACTCGTCCGCGTCGCGTGCAATCCACTCGGGGTGCCCGACGGCGGTCAGCAGGCTCACCCCGACGCGCGACGCGTGGCGGGCGCCGGCGTGCGTCACGACCGGCACTCCCATCCAGAGGGCTTCGCAGGTCGTGGTCGTGCCGTGGTAGGGAAACGTATCCAGCGCCACATCGACGCGACCGTAGGCCTCGAGGTGCTCGCGCGTTCCCGCGGTGCGCGGCAGCAGATCGACACGGTCCGTCGGCACGCCCGCCTCCTGCAACCGGGCCCGCATCGCGCCGCCCACCGCCTCGACCTGAAAGTCGCGACCTTTGAGCAGCAGCCGCGAGCCGGGCACCTCCGCGAGCAGCCGCGCCCAGAGGCGAAAGGTTTCGGGGTTGAACTTGGCCGGGTTGTTGAAACACCCGAACACGGCGCCACCGGCTTCGCCGTCGGGCCGACCCGCCACCTCGGGGGCCTCGGCCGGCGGTTCATAGCACCACGCGGCCGGGGCAAAACGAATCAGCCGTTCCGAGTGCCAGCCGTCGGTGACGCCGGGAGGATCCGCCTGTTCATCGGTGAACCGAAAGTCCATCGCCGGTACGCCGGTGGTGTCGGGATAACCCAGGTAGGTGACCTGCACCGGTGCCAGGCGACGCGCGAACAGCGGCAGGCGCAGGGTCGTGCCAATGTGCCCCGCCAGATCGATCGCGATGTCGGGGCGGTCACCACGGATGATCCGCTCCGCCGCCGCGGGCGGGCGACCGGCGAGGTTGCGCCACGCCGCCGCGTGAGCGCGCAGCCGCGCGGACACCTCGTCCTCATGCGGATGGTCGTGGTACAGGAAAACCTCGAATCGGGCCGCGTCCACGTGGCGCAGGAGCGGCTCGAGAAAATAAGCACACGAGTGCCGTCGCAGATCCGGCGAGACGATGGCCACGCGCAGCCGGCGCTCCGGATCGGGGTTGCAGCCGGGCAACCGCGCCGGGCCCACGCCCACGGCGGCACCGTAGGCACGATGTTCCTCCCACAGGCGCTCCGGGGTCGCCTCCGGCAGATTCTGCAGCGCAAACAGCCGGCAGCTCCGCGCCTCCAGGTGCCGCGGTTCCGCGCGCAGCACGGCTTCATAGGCCGCGATGGCCTCCGGGACGCGGTGACATTTTTGCAGCGCTTGCGCCCGCCCGAAACGGGCGGCCACGTGCGCCGGGGCGAGCGCCAGGGCTCGTTCGTAGCTCGCCAGCGACTCCGCCGCCCGCCCGGCCATCGCCAGCGCCTGCCCGTGGTGGAACCAGCCCTCCACCAGCCGGGGCTGCAGTTGCAGCGCCCGATCGAGGCTCGCCAGCGCCTCGGACAGTCGTCCCACGGCGGTGGATACGAAGCCCCGGATGCTCCAGCCCTCGGCCAGATCCGGAGCCCGCTCGGTGAACCGTCGCACCGCGGCCTCCGCCTGCGCGCCCTCGCCCGCCGCCAGCAGGGCCGTCGCCAGCCGCGCCAGCACCGCGGTCGAGCGCGGATCCCGCGCCAAGGCCTCGCCGAGCAGCCGGATGCCTTCGTCGATCCGGCCTTGTTGCAACGCCAGTTGGCCCCGCAGATCGCTGAGCGGCGCATGATGCGGCAGACTGGCCGCGAGCTGCCGGTAGAGTGCCTCCGCCCGCTCGAGTCGGCCGGCCTGGTGATGCGCCACCGCTTCGCGCAGCAGCACCTGGAGTTTGTCCGCCGGCCTCATGACCGCCCACCGGCCTGCGCCGGCCCTCCGCGCCCCGGATCAGCGACGGTCGCCCGCGCGGCCATCCGCCACCGGTGCCGGGACATCCGGACCAAGGTCGCGAAACGGAAGACGGCGGCGCAGGGCATGGCAGGTACCCGTAGCAGCCCACGCGCTAGCGCGCTCCGCCTCGACGCTGTTCCCTGCGTCTCAATTAGTTCAGTCGTTTTTTCCGCGGGGACCGTTCCCGCATCGTTCCGCCTCCACCCGATCCGGCAGTTTTTGCCTGGAGCGGCGGGGCCGGCTCTCGTCGGCGGCCGCCGGAGCGCGGCGGGCTCCAGATCCTCCTCGCTCCGCGTGCGCTCTCTCCCGCGATCGGGCGACCGAACACCGGACGAAAGAGAAAGATCACGCGGGGCGGGACCGGGCGGCTCGTTGAACCCGACTCCGCCCCTGCCCCCGGGAATGCGCCGTCGCAATCGCACTTGCCCGCCCGCCCGCGCCCTCCGTTTACTCCCGGGCTCCGCATGAACATCCTCGACGAACTCCGCTGGCGCGGCCTCCTCGCCGACTGCACCGATCTTGACGCGCTCCACCAGCGCCTCGAGCAGGGGCCGATCACGCTGTATTGCGGGTTCGATCCGACCGCCGACTCCCTCCATGTCGGCAATCTCGTGCCGCTCCTCGCGCTGCGACGCTTCCAGTTGCAGGGCCACCACCCCATCGCCCTCGCCGGCGGCGCCACCGGGATGATCGGCGACCCCTCCGGGAAATCCGCCGAACGCAACCTGCAGACCCCCGAACAGGTCGAGCACAACATCGCCTGCGTGCGCCGGCAGCTCGCCCAATTCCTCGACTTCGAGGTCCCGACCAATCCCGCCCGCCTGGTCAACAACCACGACTGGACCGCCCCGGTCACGCTGCTCGAATTCCTGCGCGAGGTCGGCAAGCACATCTCGGTCAACGCCATGGTCGCCAAGGACTCCGTTCGCTCCCGGATGGAGGACCGCGACGCCGGCATCAGTTACACCGAGTTCAGCTACATGCTGCTCCAGGGATTCGACTTCTGCCACCTGCGCCGGACCCTGAACTGCGAACTGCAGATCGGCGCCACCGACCAGTGGGGCAACATCACCGTCGGCACCGAACTCACCCGCAAGAAACTCGGCGCGACCGTCTGGGGACTGGTCTTCCCGCTCCTCACCAAGGCCGACGGCTCCAAGTACGGCAAGACCGCCACCGGCACCGTGTGGCTCGACCCGCGGCGCACGTCGCCGTACCGCTTCTACCAGTTTTTCGTCAACTCCGACGACGCCGACGTGGGCAAGCTGCTGCGAACGCTCACCTTCCTGCCCGCCGACGAGATCGCCGCGCTCGAGGCCGAGCTCCAGACCAACCCGGGCGCGCGGGCCGCACAGAAGGCCCTCGCCCGCGAGATGACCCTGCTCGTGCACGGTCCCGAGCGCCTCGCCGGCGCGCTCAAGGCGAGCGAGGCTCTCTTCGGCGGAACCCTCGACGGGCTATCCGCCGAGGATTTTCAGGATGTCATCGCCGAGGCTCCGCAGCGCTCCGTCGAGCGCGCGAAGCTCGAGGGCGCCGGCACGCCGTTGATCGACCTCCTGGTGCACAGCGGGCTGTGCCCCTCGAAGGGCCAGGCCCGCAAGGACATCGAGGGCGGCGGCATCTACCTCAACAATGTGCGCGTCGCCGAGGCGGCCCGCACCGTCACCGCCCGGGAGGTGATCTTCGGCCGTTACCTGCTGTTGCGCAAAGGACGGCGGACGTACCTCGCGTTGAACTTGGTGTAAGCGGGGGTCTCCCCCAGCGTGACTCCTCGAATTCTCCCGTCGCGTGAGCAGTCTGCCGAGTTGGCCCGCGCGCCTGCCGACGTCGCCAGCAACTGCCGCGGAATGCGGTGTTCCAAGCCCGGCCGGCTGCTGGTGTTATGGCTCCCAGGCCCCGGGGCGCAGCTTCCGCCGCAGGAGGTCCGCCGCGTAGGCAGTGTAGAGCCACTGTCCATCGGGACTGAGGCGGGCGTAATTGCAGCGCGGCCGGCCCTGCGGCGAGGGAATCACCAGGTGCCGGCGCGCGTCGCCCGCGCCGCTCGCGGCCGGCGCGAGCTGGGTCCCCAGCGAGGTGCCGATCAGTAGCCGGCCATCGGCCAGCACCACCATGCCGTCGAGAAATCCGCGCCCGTCCGACGGCACCGCCAGCCGGTACGCCGGCCGCGCGGGGCCGCTGAGGCGGGAGCCGTGGCCGAGCGGAAAACCGTGCACGGTATCGGCAGCGAATTCCGCCACAAGCAGGGTCGCCTGATCGCGGGAGACGGCGATGCCGTTGGGCCCCCAGTCGAGCTTCGCCGCTTCGGTGCGCGCAAACGTGCGCGCCTCAAGCCGCCAGACCAGCCGCGGCTGCGGATCGGTGTAGAAAATCGTGCCGTCGCGCAGGACCACGAGGTCATTGGACTGGGTGCCCTCGGTCACCTTCACCTTCCGCCACGTCGCGGGATCCCACGCGTAGATGCAGCGATCCCCGCTCGCGCAGCCGTAGAGCCGGCCATCGGGCCCGAAGGCGATGCCGTTGGCGCGCCCGGTGGCGCCGTCGAGCAGCGTCTTCTCTCCGGTCGCGCGATCCACCCGGAAGAGCTGCCCGCGCGGCACATCGGTGAAATAGAAATTCCCGGCGGCATCCCACGCCATGCCTTCGGCAAACTGGTGTCCGGAGGAAACGACCTCCCAGTCGGAGCCGGCGGCAAACATGAGGTCCGGCGGTGGCGGCGCGGCGGCCGGGAGCACGACGGGCAGGAGGAGGGCAAACAGCGAGATTCGGGGTTTCATCTTCAGGGCGGACCAGCGTCGGCACGTTTCCCGCCGCGCTCAACGCTCAAGTGAAATCCGCTGGCTGGCGGCCCGGCGCCCCGACCGGCCGGGCGGATTGGGGTGCTGTCGCCCGCACTTTGCCGACGCGATCAGCCGCTGCGGACGCGGCCAACTTGTCCTCAGTCGATACAGGAAGATCGACCGTGCGGAGACTGGCCCGCACGGCCACCCTGCATCCGGTGTTTCCTGCCTGCCGGCGGGGTGCCACCTGGAAAACCCCACCCCATGAATACCGCTCCACCCCCCTGCCTCGTCGTTCCGTCGTCCCGGTTCCGGTTTTTACTCACCGTCTTCAAACGCGGGTGGCGCAACCTCACCCGCTCCCCGAGCGACTAGCTGCGTGCCATCTGAACCGACGTCGTTTCGCCCCTGCCCCTCGCAGCAAAGTTCGGCCACGACTTCTTCCGACCCGACCGCCTGCTCTTCTCCAGCGAACAACCGCCCGTCGAACCGCAACTCATCCTCGACATCGTCGCTGCCGCCGGACTCGCCCTCATCGCCGAACAAAGGATCTACTCCCTTACCGCCAGGAAACTCTTCCACTTATGATCCTTCGATCGGGCCTTTCCGTCCTGGCAGTCGCATTCGCCCTGCTCCCCCCGACCCTCGCGGCCGATCTGGTCACCTTCACCCGCCTCGCCGATCGCGTGCGCATCGAGATCGGCGGAAAGCACTTCTCCGACTACCTCCACCAGGGCTGGCCCAAGCCCTGCCTCTACCCAATCCTCGACGCCGACGGCACGAGCTACACGCGCGACTTCCCCTTCAAGAATAACCCCGCCGAAGTCCCCGATCACGACTGGCACCGCGGCGTGTGGTTTGCCCACGGCGCCGTCAACGGCCACGATCTCTGGCGGGAGCTCCCCGACAAGAAAACCGGCCGCATCGTCCTCGACCAAATCCTCGAGATGCGCCCCGGGCCCACCGGCCTCCTCCGGGTGCGCCAACTCTGGCAAACTCACGACGGCAAGACGCTGCTTGCCGACGAGACCACGCTCCGCATCACGCGCACCACGGCCGCCACGCTGCTCGATTACGACGTGAAGCTGCTCGCGACGCACGGCCCCGTTACCCTCGGCGACACCGAGGAGGGAACAATGGCCGTGCGGGTGAACGAGGCCATCCGCGTCACCCACGGCAAGGGGAAGGACAAGCGCAAGGGCACCGGCAAGCTGATCAACGCCAACGGCGACACCAACGTTCCCGCCTGGGGCAAACGCGCCCCCTGGGCCGACTACCACGGACCGCTGCCGGATGGCCGCGTCATTGGCGTCGCGCTCCTCGAACATCCGCAAAACTTCCGCCACCCGACCTGGTGGCACGCCCGCGATTACGGGTTGCTTTCCGCAAATCCTTTCGGCCGGCACGATTTCGAGAAACTCAAGGACCAGCCCAAGGCCGGCGACCATGTCATCCCCGCCGGCGGCGAACTGAAGCTCCGCTACCGCCTCCTCTTCCACCGCGGCGACGAGAGGTCCGCGCGTATCGCCGATCATTTCCGCACCTACGCGGCGGAGAAGTAGCGACAAAGGACCAACGGACCAAAGGACCAACGGACTTCCGCCGCTCTCCCCCTTTCCCCTCTCCCCTCAGCCCCTCTCTGTCTCTCCGTCTTCCGTTCCTACTCCACCACCCGCGGCCAGCTCCCGCGCCACGATCCGAAATGACGCTTCAACCCGGCAAACCCCGCGCTCTCCGGATCCGGCGTGACCACCTTGCCGGTCGCGTCGAGGTACAGGCAGCCGACCTGCTGCTCCGGCAGAACTTCCACCAGGGCACGAGCGCGGCGCAACATTTCCAGCCATTTCAGCTTGAGATCCTGCACGGTCACAGGGCGGGCCAGGCGCACCTCGCTCAGGTCCTCCGGACGGTAATAGCGGGCGTTACGGGAGAGTTCGTTCAGCACCAGAAGCGGTGCCATGCCGGGGTCCTTCCCGGTGGCCGCCCAGGCCAGCGCCCCCAGCGAAAGCCCGGATTCGTCGAGATGGATCACATCGAGGTAATCGCGAATCGTTACGCGACCGGCTCCGGCCAATACCTTGTTCACCGCGAGGTCGACGTCATGCAGGCGGTAACCCAACACCGGATCCTCCACCACCGGGAAAAATCGAAACGCCGAGTCGACCGCCCACTCGATCTTCATCCGCCGGCCATCGCGCCCGACCCAAGCCCGGTGAAACGTGGGCAGGCTCTTCTCGCGTTCCACCGCAAACCCCGCCACCTCGAGCGCCCTCAGGTCCGCGGCCGCGGCTTCGGCCAGCAGGACCTCGGCATCGGGAAAAATGTCGACTTCCTCTGAAAAACGCGGCGACGCCGGTTCCCGGTGCAGGGCCGCCGCCCCAGCTACGTGGCTTTCGGGGCTGCGATATCCGCGAATCGCGGCAAATACCGCTCTCTGTAGGTCGTCGAGGGGCATAGCTTGGTGGACAAGAGGAACTCCCGGCGGCGCCCCTGGCTGCGCAACGCATGCGCCACTCCGGGCAGGAGTTCCTCGGTTATCCGCGTCCGGGGGTCCCAGCTCCAAAAGCACCGCGCATACTGTTCCTCGAAGAGCGCCTGGGCCAAAGCGAGCCGCTCGGCCAGCGGAAGAACGTCCGCCACCGGGGAGTGCTGTCTCTCCTTGGTTTCCTCCGGACTCATTATCCCGTGAACCTGCTCGCTCCCTTACCGCCCGTCAACTCACCCTTCCTCCTCCCGCTCATCAATCCCCCGCATCCGCTCTTCCCCGGCTCACTCACTTGAGTTCTCCCATGTCTCCGTCTCTTCTCCGTCTCCCCCTGTTCGTCAGCTTCTACCTGGCGGCTGCAGCCGCCGGCTGGGCGGCCGCAGGTGCGGCCGCCCCCAACATCATCTACATCATGGCCGACGACCTCGGCACCGGCGACATCGGGCCGTTTGGTCAGAAACAGATCCGCACCCCCAACCTCGACCGCATGGCGGCCGAAGGCACCGTCTTCGATCAGTTCTACGCCGGGGCCGCGGTCTGCTCGCCCACCCGCAGCGTGCTGATGACCGGCCAGCACACCGGCCACACCCGCATCCGTGGCAACCACGGCCGCGCCGGCATCGCGCGCGTGCCGCTCCGCGCCGAAGACGTCACGGTCGCCGAGGTTCTCAAGTCCGCCGGCTACGCCACCGCCATCGCCGGCAAGTGGGGCCTCGGCGAGCCCGGCAACGAGGGCATCCCCAACCGCCAGGGCTTCGACCATTGGTTCGGTTACCTCAACAACGACCTGGCCGAGTTCTACTACCCCGAGAAGATCTGGAAAAACGAGACCGAGATCACGCTGCCGGGAAACCTCGGCGGCAAACGCGGGCAGTATTCCAACGACCTCATGACCGACGAGGCGCTCGCCTTCATCGACCGCAACCGCCGCCAGCCGTTTTTCCTCTACCTCGCCTATACCATCCCGCACTCCCTGCTCGAAGTGCCCGACGATTCGCTGCGCGAGTACCTCGGCAAATTCGAGGAACCCCCGGCGAAAAAGAAGGGGGAGAAAGGCGACAAGAACGTCACGACCGCGCCGCGCGCCACGTTCGCCGCCATGGTTACCCGCCTCGACCGCGAAGTCGGCCGCGTCTTCGCCAAACTCCGCGAACATGGCCTCGACGAAAACACCGTCGTCTTCTTCTGCTCCGACAACGGCGCGCCCGGCCGCGCCGGTCTCGTCGATTTCTTCGGCAGCAACGGCATTCTCCGCGGCCAGAAGGGCACGCTCTACGAAGGCGGTGTCCGCGCGCCCATGATCGTCCGCTGGCCCGGACGAGTTCCCGCCGGCCAGCGCAGCGCCTTTCCCTGGGGAGGGTGGGACTTCCTGCCGACCGCCGCCGCCCTCGCGGGCGCCACGCCACCGAAGCACATCGACGGCATCAGCGTCGTGCCCGCCCTGCTCGGTCGCGCCCCCGCCGGCGAACGCAACTTCTACTGGGAACACCACGCCAACCGCTTCGTGCAGGCCGTACGCGTCGGACACCTCAAAGCTATCCGCGAGGAACTCGCCGGACCCATCGAAGTATACGATCTGCAGGCCGACCCGAGCGAGTCCCGCAACCTTGCCGCGTCCCGACCCGAATTCGTCGCCCGCGCCCGCGAACTGTTCCGCACCGCCCGCACCGAAAGTGAACACTGGCCGCTGCCAGCTCCAACCGCACGGAAACGCTGACGGCTACCCCCAGCGTCGCCGTTCGCTTGCTCCCCTGTACCTCCAAGAACTCCGATGTCCTCCCTCCCTCCCTTCACCCTCCCGCCCATCCTGGCGGCCGTGGCCGCCACCTTGGTTTCCGCGCCAGCGGAAACCACCGTCTTTCACGACGACTTCTCCGGCCTGAAGGTCGAAATGCTCTCCGCCGGCGTGGTCGGCGCCGAAGCCGAATACCACTACGTCCCCAAGACCGGGCGCCAGGGCAACTGGGAGATCTCCTGCTTCCGCAGTGAGGCCTCCCAGCGCGCGTGGCGGGTGCTTCGCGAGGACGGCTTCGGCCGGAAATTCGTCTACCAAGCCAGCACCTCCTCCGTCGCTGAATCCGCCTACACGCACCCAATGCTCGTCGCCGGCGACCCGCTCTGGAGCGACTACACGCTCACGGTTCGCTTCGTGCCCGAATCCACCGGCAACTGGAGCGGCGTCGTTTTCCGCTACCGCAACGACCGCTGCCTCTACTTCTTCGGCGTCAACGGCGGCGAAGCGCACCTGCTCCTGCTCAACCACGGCACCGGTTACCGCCAGTCCACCGTCAAGACCCTCGCCAAGTCCCCCTGCGCCTGGAAGGTCGGCGATGAACTCACCGCCACCGTCACCGTCGAGGGCCCGCGCATCCGCGCCGCCCTCTCCAACGGCGTCACCCTCTCCGCCGAGGACGCCACCTTCCCGCAGGGCCGCATCGGCCTGCTCGCCGACGTGCCCACGCGCTTCCTCGACGTGAAGGTCACGATGTCGTCCGAAGCCCGCCGCCGCGCCGACGCCGCCATCCAGGAGCGCGACGCGACCGAGGCCCGCCTCCAGGCCGCCAACCCGCGCATGGTCGTCTGGAAGAAATTCCACACCGAAGGTTTCGGCACCGGCCGCAACGTGCGCTTTGGCGACCTCGACGGCGACGGCCGCCTCGAGGTCGTCATCGCCCAGGTGAAGAACCACGGGCCCAAGGATCGCAATTCCGAGGTCGGCTGCCTCACCGCACTGACCGTCGACGGCAAGCGCCTCTGGCAGACCGGCGAGGCCGACCTCTGGCGCGACCGCCTGACCAGCGACGTCGCCTTCCAGGTCCACGACCTCGACCGCGACGGCAAGGCCGAGGTGATCTATTGCCGCGACCAGGAACTCGTCGTCGCCGACGGCGCCACCGGCGCGGTGAAGCGGAAAATCCCCACGCCCGCCTCCCCGAAATCCGCCAAGAAGAACGATCCCCACAACAAGTTCCCCCGCATCCTCGGCGACTCGATCTATTTCCTCGACCTGCGCGGCCAGGGCTACCCCGGCGACCTCATCCTCAAGGATCGCTACAGCACGCTCTGGGCCTACTCGGGCGACTTGCAGCTCCTCTGGACCGGCGCCTGCACCACCGGTCATTACGGGTTCGCGTATGATATCGATGGAGACGGCAAGGACGAATTCGCCATCGGCTACAGCCTCTTCGACCATGACGGCCGCAAACTCTGGTCGCTCGACGACAAGATCAAGGACCACGCCGATGCCGTCGCGATCGTGAAGCTGCACCCGGAGGACGCGAAGCCGACCTTCTTTAATGCCGCCAGCGACGAAGGCGTGTTCTGGGCCGATCTCCAGGGCAGGATTCTCCGCCATCTCTACCTCGGCCACGTGCAGAGCCCGACCATCGCCAACTTCCGCGACGACCTCCCGGGCCTCGAAACCGTGACCGTCAACTTTCACGCCAACCAGGGCATCGTGAATTTCTACGACGCCCGCATGAACGTGTACCACGACTGCGAGCCCGCCCAGCACGGCAGCATGATGATGCCGCTCAACTGGACCGGCCGCAGCGAGGAGTACTGGATCCTCTCGCCCAACGTCGACGAGGGCGTCTACGACGGCTGGGGCCGCCGCGTGCTGCGCTTCCCCGCCGACGGCCACCCGGAGATGACCTACACCGTCGTCGATCTCACCGGCGACTGCCGCGACGAGATCGTCGTCTGGGACGCGCAGGAGATGTGGATCTACACGCAGGCCGACAACCCGAAGTCCGGGAAACTCTACCGCCCGCAGCGGAACCCGCTGTACAACCAATCCAACTACCAGGCCAACGTCTCCCTCCCCGGCTGGAAGTAGCCGGCCGCGTGCCGCGATCCTTCTCCCCTCTCTCTGTCTCTCCGTCTCTCCCTCTTCCGACAACCCCATGACCACCCGCCGCACCTTCCTCCGCGCCGCCTCCCTCGGTGCCACCCTTGCGTTCCCCGCCGTGCGCCGCTCGTTCGCCGCCGCCGGCGGCAGCCCCAACGAAGCCATCCGGCTCGCCGTCATCGGTCTCGGCGGCAAAGGCAAGGGCCACGTCAAACAAGTCCTCGGCATCAAGGGCGTGCGCCTCACCGCCCTGTGCGACGTCGATCCCGAGCGACTCGCCGCCCAGGTCGCGGTGGCGAAGGAGGCGGGCCTCCAGCCGTTCACCGCCACCGATCCTCGGCGCATCCTGGAGCGCGCCGACGTCGACGCCGTCATCATCGCCACCCCCAACCACTGGCACGCGGTCCTCGCCGTGTGGGCCTGCCGCGCCGGCAAGGACGTCTACGTCGAAAAGCCCATTTCCCACAGCATCTGGGAAGGCGAACAGATCGTCGCCGCAGCGAAGCAGTACCGGCGCATCGTCCAGTCGGGCACCCAGTACCGCTCCGACGAGGGCCTGCGTGCCGCCGCCGCCTGGATCAAGGAGGGCCACATCGGCAAACCCAGGTCCGCCCACATCGCCTGGTACGAATATCGCCCGTCGATCGGTCGCGCCGCCCCGCACCTGCCGACAAACCTCGACTACGATCTCTACTGCGGCCCGGCCGAGGCCGATCCACTCACGCGCCCGAAGCTGCACTACGACTGGCACTGGGTCTGGTCCACCGGCGACGGCGACCTTGGCAACAGCGGCGTCCACCCCATCGACGCCTGCCGCATGATGGCCGGCGTATCCGATCTGCCCCGACGCGCTCTCTGCCTCGGCGGCCGCTTCGGGGTGGACGACTCCGGCCAGACGCCCAACACCCAGCTCACCCTGCTCGATTACCCGGGAATTCCGATGCTGGTCGAAAACCGCAACCTGCCCGCCAAGTCCGGCCAGAAGGCGATGGACCAGTTCCGCGGCATCCGCGAGGGCTTCGCGCTCGATTGCGAGGGCGGCTCCTTTGTCGGCCTCAAGGGCGGCGGCTGGATCTACGACCGCGACGGCAAGCGGGTGAAGCAGTTCCCCGGCGAAGGCGGCGGACGTCACATGGCCAACTTCCTCGCCGCCATCCGCAGCCGCCGCGCCGGCGATCTCAACGCCCCCGCCCTGCAGGGGCACTATTCTTCCGCGCTCTGCCACGTCGGCAACCTCTCGTGGCGCCTCGGCCGCGAATCGTCGCTGGCCGAGTGCCGCGACGCCGTGCGCAACCATCCGGGTGCCGCCCTCGTCGTCGACCAGTTCGCAGGCCATCTTCAGGCCAACGGCCTCGATGCCGGCCGGAACCGCTTCGTCCTGGGGCCGTGGCTGGAGCTGAATCCGTCCACGGCCGCCCTCACCGGCGTCAGCGGCGGCGATTCGGCCCTGCTCGCGCGCGCCCGCGCCCTCGCCAAGGGTACGCTCCGCAGCCAGTACAGCTTCACCGCGCCCTTGTGACATGCGCGCCCGCCTGCTGCTCGTTCTGGCTGTGGTCGCCGCCGCCGCACTCGGCGCCGCCGAGCGGCTGAACGTCCTGTTCCTCGCGGTCGACGATCTCAACACGAGCCTGGCCACCTTCGGCCATCCGCTCGTGCCGACGCCCAACTTCGATCGGCTGCGGGCCCGCAGCGTGCGCTTCGAGCGCGCCTACTGCCAGTTCCCCCTCTGCAGTCCTTCGCGCCAGTCGTTCCTCAGCGGCCTCCGCCCCGAAACCAGCGGAGCCCTCGCGCAACGCGTCACCGTCCGCAGCCAGCGCCCCGACTTCCATTACCTCCCCGGTCTCTTCCGGCGCGAGGGCTACCGCGTGACGGGCGTCGGGAAGATATTTCACAGCAATGACGCCCCGTCCTGGGACTCCTACGCAAACGGCGACAGCCGCTCCCCGCAGGAAAACGCCGCCCTCAAGGCCCGCGCCGAGGTACGCGACCGCGGCGAACACGGGCCGGAGTGGACCCCCATCGACGACCCGGATGACACCCTGGGCGACGGCATCGTCGCCCGGACCGCGGTGGCGCAGTTGCGCGAGGCGGCCGCCGGCAGCCGCCCGTTCTTCGTCGGCGCCGGCTTCCGCAAGCCGCACCTGCCGTGGACCGCGCCGCGGCGGTTCTTCGACGCATTCCCGCGCGAGAAGATCCCGGCGCTCCGCGAACCGCCGATGGTCGACATACCCGCGCTCGCGTTGGAGACCGATCTCACCGGCAAGGTCCCGCCGGGCCAGGAGTGGCAGGCCGAGGCGGCGTATTACGCCTGCGTGGCGTTCATCGACGCCCAGCTCGGCCTCGTCCTTGACGCGATGGATGACCTCCGCCTCTGGGATCGCACCGTCGTGGTCCTGCTCAGCGACCACGGCTTCCACCTCGGCGATCACGGGCTCTGGGGCAAACTGACCACCTTTGAACGCAGCGCCCGCGTGCCGTTGCTCATCGCCCCGCCCCGCGCCCACCACGCCGGCGCCACGTCGCGCGCCATCGTCGAGTTGCTCGATCTCTACCCCACGCTCGTCGATCTCTGCGGACTGCCCGCCCCGCACGCCTTCGAAGGCCGGAGCCTCCGTCCGCTGCTCGAAAGTCCCACCGCCGCCTGGGATCGCCCCGCCTACACCTCGACCATCCACCGCGGCATCATCGGTCGCTCCGTCCGCACCGAACGCTGGCGTTACACCGAATGGGGCGAGGGCGTCGCCGCCGAGCTTTACGATCACTCCCGCGACCCCGGCGAATACCACAACCGGGTGCGCGACCCCGCCCTCGCCAACGAAGTCGCCACCCTGCAGCGCCTCCTCGCCGTGCCCCCGCGCCTGAAGGAAATCCCCGCCGACGCCCAGACCGAACGCAAGGGACGCAAGAAGCCACCGCCCGCCCCGCCGTAACCGCCCCGCACCGCGCGCGTGCCCCCGCCTGCGCCCCGCCGTCGTTCGCCCTTTCCCCAAAACCATGAAAACCCTGCCCCGCCTCGCCCTCGTCCTCCTCACCCTGGGGTTCGCCGCCGCCCCGGCTCCTGCGCAGCCCTCCGGCTCCGGCACGCTCGCCGGCACCGTCAGCAACGCCGCCACCCGCTCCTTCCTCGAGGGCGCCGCGGTTTCACTGCGCGGCACGAACTTCGACGCCCTCACCGATCGCAACGGCGCCTTCGAGATCCGCGGTGTCCCGCCCGGCACCTACACGCTTGAGGCATTCTACACCGGTCTCGATCGCCACGACCAGTCGATCGTCGTCAGCACCGGCCGCAACGTCGTCCCGCCCATCGGCCTGCGTTCCGACGTGTATGTGCTCGACGCCTTCACGGTCAGCGGCGAACGCGAGGGCAGCGCCGCCGCCATCACCCGCCAGCGCCACGCCGACAACGTCAAGAGCGTCGTCGCCACCGATTCCTTCGGCGAGCTCGTCGACGGCAACATCGGCGAAATGCTCAAGCGGGTCTCCGGCATCGCCACCAACCTCAACGAGGGCGAGGTCGACCAGATCTTCGTCCGCGGCATGGGCTCGGCCTTCAGCGCCGTCACCCTCGACGGCACCCGCCTGCCCAGCCCCGCGAAGGGCAGAAAGGAGCGGTACTTCGAGGTCGACAAGCTCCCCGCCGACTACATCGAGAGTATCGAGGTCATCAAGGCGCCCACACCCGACATGGACGCCGATTCCGTCGGCGGCGCGGTGAACATGATCACCAAGTCGGCCTTCGCCATCGACGGCCGCCGCCTCACGTACTCCACCGGCATCAACCACAAGACCCTGCGCAATCTCAGCACCTTCTTCGGCAACGTGCAGTACTCCGACGTCTTCGGCCCGAAGAAGAACTTCGGGGTGTATCTGTCCTTTGCGTACAGCGACAACTACGTGCCCCAGGACGTCACCCAGCTCGACTTCCAGCGCGCCGCCGCGAACCCCGCCTACCTGTGGCGCTTCCGCCTCGAGGACGCCGTCCACCGCCGCAACCGCACCGGCGTCGGCCTGAAATTCGACTACCGCCTCGACTCGCGCACCACCCTCTTCGCCGGCGTGATGTTCACCCACTACACCGACACCGTCGATCAGAAGCGCCTCACCGTGCAGAGCGCCGAGAACGTCACCGCCTACGCGCCCGGCTACACCGAAAACGTCTGGGAGCACCTCAACTCCACCTGGACCTACCAGGTCAGCCTGATCGAGCCCACGCAGGAGACCTACGCCTGGCAGGCCGGCGGCAAGACCCTGCTCCCGGGGCTGCGCCTCG
Source organism: uncultured Opitutus sp. (assembly GCA_964504885.1). Lineage (GTDB taxonomy): Bacteria > Verrucomicrobiota > Verrucomicrobiia > Opitutales > Opitutaceae > ER46. The sequence goes on along the minus strand of CAZDGC010000006.1, from coordinate 24,459 downwards.
ACTACTCCGCCTCCTACGCGCCCGGCTGGGGCGATGAGCGCCGCGCCAACTTCGACCTCGCCCTCGCCGGCCAGCGCACGCGCTTCGACCGCTCCGCCGATGTCTGGTATCCGACCTACACCAACCTCACCCCGGGCGACCCCAACGACTACAACCGCTACAACCGCGGCCGCATGCAGGCCCAGAGCGGCCGCACCGACGAGGCCGTCTGGGGCGCCGACGTCAACGTCCGCAAGGAATTTGCCACCGCGTACCCACTGTCCCTGAAGACCGGCTTCCGCTACCGCGGACAGAAGATCGACGTCGACGAGGACCAGACCACTTCGATCTACGTCGGCCCCAACGGCGTCCAGGGCGGCGGCGACGACAACCTCAATCAATTCAAGCTGACCGACTACGGGCACAAGGGATTCTCCGGTCGCTACGCCCAGGCCATCTGGCCCAATGTGCGCAAGGCTTACTCCAGTTTCCTCGGGGAGCGGCAGCTCTGGGACGACGACCTCGTCGCCACCACCCGCAGTGCCCTCGCCAACGACGGCCGCGCCCGCGAGGACGTCTACGCCACCTACCTCATGGGCACGCTCGATGTCGGCCGGCTGCGCGTCCTCCCCGGCGTCCGCGTCGAACGCACCGACGTCGCCGCCAGCGGCGTACTCCTGCGCCCGATCCTCCCGGCGCTCCCCAACTCCGCCCCGGAGCAGCAGCGCGCCGATCGCGCCCGCCAGGAGTACCAGCGCGTCACGCGGAAGTCGCGCTACACCGAAACCTTTCCGGGCTTCCACCTCCGCTACCTTGCGCAGCGCAACCTCCTCCTGCGCGCGAGCTACTCCACGAGTTACGCTCGGCCCAACTTCAGCGACCTGATGCCTGACACCAACGTCAACGACACCAACCTCACCGTCTCGACGAAGAACACCGGCATCAAGCCCCAGCAGGCGGAGAACTTCGACGTCAGCGCCGAGCTCTACATCGAGCCGGCCGGCATCCTTTCGGTGGGCGTGTTCCGGAAGAATATCCGCGACTTCATCTTCACCGACACCCGCACGATCGGCAGCGGAGCCGACAACGGCTTCGACGGCCAGTATGCCGGCTACCTCCTGAGCACCCGCCGCAACGGCGGCACCGCCCAGGCGGAGGGGATCGAGTTCAGCTACAACCAGCAACTCGGCTCCTTTCACCCGTGGCTGCGCGGCCTGAGCGCGTATGCCACCTACACGCTCATCGACTCGCAGGGGAACTACAACAGCGAGGGCGCGCAAACCGACGACCAGATCGCGCAGTTCGTGCCGCTCGCCTGGAACTTCGGCCTCACCTACCAGCGCTTTCGCTGGACCGTCCGCGCCCAGCTCAACTACAACGACCGCTTCCTCAATGCCTACGCGCGCCTCCCCGCCGAACGGATCTACGACGACGAACGCTGGGACGGCTCCCTCAACGTGAAATACCAGTTCCACCGCCGGCTGTCCGTCTACTGCGACTGGAGCAACGCCCTCGACCAGACCGTCGTCCGTGTGCAGGGCAAGGACAACTACCGCCCGCAGAAGATCCGCTACAACGGCATGCGCCTCAACTTCGGCCTCAGCGGCGCGTTTTAAGCCACGGCGTTCCGTCGCTGGCGACGCGGCAGCCTATGAACGCCAGATTTGACCAGAGTGGCAGAGCCGTCCCGGCTCTGCTGCCGCGGCGGGACACCGCTGCCACTTGCCAACCCACTCCTCGCTAATCTCCCCGTTTCCCGCCCTCTCGCATGACCTCCCGCCTCTCCTTCGCTCTCCTTCTCCTCCTCTCCCCGTCTCTCCCTCTCCCGCTCGCGGCCGCCGCCGCGGCCGCCTGGCGTGTGCAGGTCGCCGCCGGCGACGTCGCCCGCAGCCAGAGCGTGGCTGAGCTCGCGCTGCCCGCCCGCGGCAGCGACTGGCGCCTGCTCGACTCCGCCGGCCGAGAGGTACCCCTCCAGGTGAGCCCGGACGGGCGCGCGGCGTTTCTGATGGAAGGATTGGCCGCCGGCGGCACCGCCACCTATCGCCTCGAGGCGCAGCGTCCCGCCCAGCCCGCCCGGCCCACCGTCGAGCTCACGCGCACCGGAGGCCGCATCGCGGCCCGCGTGGGCGGCCGGCCCGTGTGGGAGTTTCACGAGGAAAAGTCGCCTGCGCCCGATCCGAAGATCAAGGAGGTGTATCGGAAGGCCGGTTACCTGCATCCGGTCTTCAGCCCCTCGGGCACGCTGGTCACGGGCGATTATCCCAGCGACCACTACCACCACCACGGCATCTGGTGGGCCTGGGTGAAGACCAGTTTCGAGGGCCGCAGCCCCGATTTCTGGAACGTGGCCGATGGCACCGGCCGCGTCGACCTGCTCGGCGTCGACCGCGTCTGGAGCGGCCCCGTCCACGGCGGACTCACCGCCCGGTTCCAGTCGATCGACCTCTCGGCTCCGCAGCCCAAGGCCGCGATCAACGAGGCCTGGGAATTGCGCGTGTTTCCGGCCGGGACCGGCGACCGGCCGTACTGGGTATTCGATCTCACCTCCACGCAGACCTGCGCCAGCTCGAGCCCGATCAAGTTCCCCACCTACCGCTACGGCGGCCTCGGCATCCGCGGCCACGCCCAGTGGAACGGCAAGGGCGACGTCGTGAAATTCTTCCCCTCGAATGGCATCACCGACCGGATCAAGGCCCACGAGTCCCGCGCCACGTGGTGCCACCTGGGCGGACTGGTCGACGGCAAGTTCACCGGCCTCGCGGCGCTCGCCCACCCGGAAAATTTCCGCGCGCCCGAGCCGATGCGCGTCAACCCCAACAATCCGTTCCTCAACTTCGCTCCGTCGCAGCTCGGCGAGTGGGAGATGGTCCCCGGTCGAACCTACGTCTGGCGCTATCGCTTCATCGTCCACGACGGTCAGCCTGACCACGCCTGGCTCGAGGCCCGCTGGGCCGACTACGCCCGCCCGGTGAAAGTCACCGTGGCGCCCAACTGATCCGCCATGAGCCGCCGTTCGCGCCTCCTGCCCGCGCTGGGGCTGGTTCTCGGCGCCATGCTGGCACCGGCCCTCGCCGCCCCGCGCCCGAACATCGTCTTCATCCTTTCGGACGATCAGGGCTTCGCCGACGTCGGCTACCGCAGCGCCGAGGTGAGGACGCCGCATCTCGACCGCCTCGCCCGCGAAGGCGTGCGACTCGAGCACTTCTACGTGCAGCCTGTGTGCACGCCCACGCGCGCCGCCCTGATGACCGGGCTTTATCCGATGCGCCTCGGCCTCCAACTCGGGGTCATCAAACCCGAATCGCGCCATGGGCTCCCACTGTCCGCCCGCACGCTGCCCCAGGCTCTCCGGGAGGTCGGTTATTTCACCGCGCTCACCGGCAAGTGGCACCTCGGCAACGGCGGCCCCGAGTACCTGCCCACCGCCCGCGGCTTCGATCACCAGCACGGGCTGTACCTCGGAATGACCGACTACTTCACGCACGAACGCGACGGCGGCCTCGACTGGCACCGCAATGATCGCGCCCTGCGCCAGGAAGGTTACGCCACCGATCTCATCGCCGCCGAGGCCGTCGACCTCATCGCCCGCCACGGCCGCGGCCCCAAGCCGCTCTTCCTCTACGTCGCCTTCAACGCGCCTCATACCCCGTTGCAGGCCACCGAGGAGTGGCTCGCGCGCTTTTCGCACCTTGCCGACAAGAAGCGCCGCACCCACGTCGCGATGGTCGCGCACCTGGACGACGCCATCGGCCGCATCGTCGCCGCGCTCGAGCGTCACGGCCTCCGCGACAACACGCTGCTCGTCTTCTCCAGCGACAACGGCGCCAACCAGGGCGCCGGGGACAACACGCCACTGCGCGACGAAAAAGGCTCGGTGTACGAAGGCGGCGTGCGCGTGCCCGCCTTCGCCCACTGGCCCGGTCGCCTGCCCGCCGGTACGGTCGTCACACAACCGCTCCACATGGTGGACTGGCATGTCACCCTGCTGCGCCTCGGCGGCGCCCGATCCGCCCCCGGCGTCGCCCTCGACGGCCGCGACCTGTGGCCCGTGCTGCTCGGCGACGCCCGGCCGATCCGCGACGATCTGCTCATCAATGCCGCCCCCGGCACCGGCGCCCTCCGGCGCGGCGACTGGAAGATCGTCGTCAACGGCCACCTCAAGTTCAAGGGCGGCACGCCCGGCGGAAACTTCTCGTGGGCCGATCTGCTCAAGGAGGGCAAACTGCCGCCGGAGGCCGCCAGCCGCCGACAAATCGAGCTCTTCAATCTGGCCGACGATCCCGGCGAAACGCGCGATCTCGCCGCCGCGAAGCCCGAGGTTCTTCGCGATCTCACCGCCCGCTTCGAGGCCTACGCCCGCCAGGCCGTTCCGCTCGTCGGCGGCGACAAACCCGCCGATTTCAAGGCCCCCGCCGTCTGGGGCGAATTTGCCCGATAGGCGCGCCCCCCGGGGCACGGACGAATCGCCGCCGGCGATCGTCCGCCCGGCCAGGTGGCTTGACTCATCCGGCCATCTGGCCGACCGTGGGTCATGAGCACCGTCTTTCAACTCGCTGAGCTGCCTACGGCGGCGCTCGTCCGGACCATCCGTCGCGGATTGCCGGCGCGGGCGTTCGACCAGGTGGCGGACACGCTGGAGCTCTCTCGTGAATCGCTGGCGGGAAAGCTCGGCCTCGCCGCCCGTACGATCAATCGAAAGAAGGGTTCCCGCCAGACGCTTTCGGCCGCCGAAAGCGAGAAGGTCTTGCGCGTGGCCCGGATTCACAACCTTGCCCGGAGCCTGTTTACCACAAGTGAGGCGGTCTCCGCCTGGCTCGCCCGCCCTGCCGCGCCGCTGGGACACCTGGCCCCCATCGACCTGCTCGACACGGATGTGGGAGCGCAGGAGGTCGAGGGCTACGTCCGCGGCCTGCTCCACGGCAATTTCCAGTAACGAATGCGGGCCTTTCGCATCTGCCCGCAGGCGTTCGGCGGATCCCGGGCCGACGCCTTCAGCGGACGCGGGAGCCTTCACGGCGACGGCCGCTGGCACCATCGCGGGCGACTGGCCGTGTACGCCGCCCAGCACCTCTCCCTCGCCACCCTGGAGATTCTCGTCCACCTGGACCGCACCACCGAGATCCAACCGTTTGTCTGGTACGAATTGGAGGTGCCCGTCCGGGAGATCGCGATTCCGACCGATCTTCCGGCCGGGTGGGACGCAGACCCCGAATCCAGTCGCACCTACGGCGATCGCTGGCTGGATGATCGCCGGAGCGCGGCCTTGCGGGTGCCGAGCGCCGTGATCCCGTCCGAGTACAACCTCCTCCTCAATCCGGCCCATCCGAAGTTCTCGTTGTCCTGGGTGCACCGCGGCCCCGAACCGGTGGTCTTCGATCGCCGGTTGATTCGGAGGAGATGACGCCCCGATTTCGCTACCAAACACGTACCGCGCTACCCTTGGAGCCCTTCCAACCCGCAGCGTCCACCGCGCCCTGCTACTGCAGATAGAGGATGCACTGATCGATGCCCCCGGAGTCCTCGTAGCCCAGCTTTCCGACGGCGCAGGTTGCGTTGGTGTGAAAGAGCACGCGCGATCCGTCGGCGCTCGCCGATTGCTGCGGCTGCGCCCAGAACACCTTGTCGCAGGTCGTGCCCGTACGCGCGAGAATCCGACTGCGGCCGTCGATGAACACCTGGACAATCTCGTCGAGCCAGGGCGAGTAGTCCGCGGGCAACCGTCCGGTTTGCGGAAAGAAGCTCAGCAGGAACCAATCATCGACGCCGGCGGGCCAGGTGAGGTGGTAGTTGCGCACGAAGCGCAGCTTTGCCCGCGGCGCCGTGAACACGACGCGGTTGTCCGAACCGTCGAGGTTCACCACCCGCACCGCCATGTCCCCGCCCTGGTTGAATCCCTCCACGTAGGCCAGCTTTCCGGTGCGGGAAAAATCGTGATGCCCCACCGTGATTCCTTCCAGGGTGTGCACCAGCCGGCCGGTGGCTCCGTCGTAGATGCGCGTGAACGGTCTTGCGCCGCGGTCCCCGCCTTTTCCCGGAGGCTTCGGCTCGAAACTCAGGGCGAAGAGATCCGCGTGTCCCGTGAAACGCAGCTTGTCCCAGTTCGCCTCCCAGCCCTCGGGGATTTCGACGGCGCACACCCGCTCGTCGTCGAGGGCCGGCAGCCGGTAGTTGCGCACCGTGCGATCGGTCATGCGCAGCAGCAGGCGGTCCCCCTGCTGGTTCAGCGAAAGGCCACTGGGCCCCGCGGGCTTCGGGCGGTCAAAGGTTCGCAGCGGCTGCGCCACACCGGCGTCGGCGTCGTACCGGTACACCGTGGCGTCCTTGCGCGTATAGAAGAACCGCGGATCGCGCCGGTCCCAGGCCACGGTCCAGTCGTATTGCGCCTGCGTATACAGGAATCGTAATCCCCGTCCGTCGCCGTCGTGGAGCGTGACCCGGTAATCGGCGGTGCCGCGCGGCGTCTCGATGCCGAGGAGACGCGAGTTGTCGGCGTTGAAGACCGAGCGGTAGTGATAGAGGTTATGTTCGTCCCCGGCCGGGTTGACGATCTGCCGGACGCGCCCGCCGTAGGTCGGGTCCGTGAAGTCGACCAACCGCGGAACCGTCGGCTCTTCCTGGACCACTTGCTTCGCGGCCGGAGCACTGCCGGCCCGGGCTTCCAGCCCGACCAGCGCCAGCAGGATAAGAACCACGGCCGTGGGGTGTCGCATAAAGTGGCTTCGCTGTATCAGCCGCGCCCGGCGCCCGGCGATCCGATTCCGCCCGATTGCAACCGAGGGTGCAGGCGTCACCCCTGCGCGAGGAAGAGATTCGCTCGCGGCGGTCCGTCCCGACCCGCAGCGAGGTGCTGCCTGCAAAAATCATGGAGTCGCCCCAAGCTCGACGCCGCGCGCTCCGGCCGGCACCGTCTGCCTTCCTCCTCCGATGCCCCGCACCGCCCTTTCCGCCCTCGGCCAGCGCACCACCGAACCGCCGATCTCCTGGCTGATGAAGCTCAGCCTCGATCGCCCCGAGCTGATCTCGCTGGCCGCCGGGTTTACCGACCACGACTCGCTCCCGGTGCGCGAGGCTCGCGAGCTCCTCGCCGACGTGCTCCGCACCCCGCGCCGCGGCCGGCCCTCCCTCCAGTACGGCAACACCGCCGGCCTGCCGGAATTGCGCCAGCTCACCGTGGATCGCCTGCGGCGACTCGATGGCGTCGCACCGGCCGCCGCCGGAGCCGGCACGTTCTCCGCCGACCGGCTTCTCCTCACCAACGGTTCGCAGCAACTCCTCTACCTCGTGACCGAGGCGCTCTGCGACCCCGGCGACATCGTCCTGGTCGAGGATCCGACCTACTTCGTCTACCTCGGCATCGCCCAAAGCCACGGCCTGCGCTGCCGGGGCCTCCGCCTGCAGCCCGACGGCCTCGACCTCGATCACCTCGAACGCATGCTCGCCGACCTGCACCGCCGCGGCGAACTCGCCCGCGTGAAGTTCCTGTATCTGGTCACCTACTACCAGAACCCCACCGGCACCACGACCGCCTTCGCCAAGAAGGCCGGCGCCCTCGCGCTGCTGCGCCGCTACGAGAAACTCGCCGGCCATCCGCTCTACCTGCTCGAGGACGCCGCCTACCGCGAGCTGCGTTTCGCCGGCGAGGCCGTGCGCTCCGCCCTGGTCGCGGGCGACCCGGCGCGCGTGATTTACGCCGGCACCTACAGCAAGCCCTTCGCGACCGGCGTGCGGATCGGCTTCGGGCTGCTCCCGCCGGAGCTGTTTCCCGCCGCCGTGCGCCTCAAGGGCAATCACGACTTTGGCAGCGCCAGCCTGCTCCAGCACCTGCTCGCGCGCGCCCTCGCGTCGGGAGCCTACGAGCGCCACCTCGGCGTCCTCGCCCGCCGCTACGCCCGGAAGGCGGCGACGATGACCGCCGCGCTGCGCGAGCACCTTCCCGCCGACGTCCAATGGGAGGAACCACAGGGCGGCCTCTACGTCTGGGCCGCGCTCCCGCGGCGTGTTTTCGCCGGCCTCCGCTCGCGGTTCTTCCGGCGCACCCTCGACGCGGGCGTGCTCTACGTCCCCGGCGAACTGTGCTACGCCGACGATCCAGCCCGCCCGCGCCCGCGCCATGAACTGCGCCTGAGTTTCGGTGGCGCCAGCCTCGCCGCCATCCGCACCGGCATCGCCCGCCTTGGGGTCGTGGCCGGCCGAAACCCTGCAGATCCGCCCGCGGGAACCGGCCCGACGCCATGAGACTCCGCCCCGCCCTGCTCTGCGGGCTTGGCGTCCTCGCCGCGTTGCCGGCACCGGCCCGGCCTTCCCCCGCGCCCGGCCGGACGTACTTTGTCGATGTCGACAGCCTCGGCGGGCCTGCGGACGACACTCACCCCGGCACCGCGGCGCAGCCCTGGCGCACCGCCCTGAAGGCGTTTTCCACGGCGGAACCCGGCGACACGGTTGTGTTTCGCCGCGGCATCTATCGCCTGCCCCGCACCGTGCATACCGGCGACCTTCGGCTCGACCCCGGGCGGACCGCGCCACTCACCTTCACCGCGCCGGCCGGCGAGACGGCGGTGCTCACCAACCTCCGGCCCATCGCCGCCACCGACTGGACCCGGATCGGCTCCACCCCGTCCGGACACCCCCTCTTCGCCGCGCCCGCCGGTCGCGAAGGGCGCGTCACCAACCTCACCCAGCACGGAACCCCGAGACGACGCGCGTTTTCCGGTCACCTCTCGAACTGGTACGCCGACACGCCCCCCAACGCCCTCACCGAACCGGGCGAATGGGCTTCCGACTGGCGGACCCGGCAGGTCTACTTCTGCCCACCTGATCAGGCCCCGCCCGGCGACACGGTGGAACTCTGTGACGTCAGCGGCCCCGGCGCGAGCGGCAACCTGCTCACCCTGGAACGTGACCCCACCGGCCGCTGCCGCGAGCTTCATCTTGTCTTTGACCACCTGACCCTCGAAACCGGATTCCACGGGTTGCTCATCCGCACCGGGTTCGTCGAACTGCGCCGCTGCACCCTGCGCAAGAGTTTTGGTGATCTCGTCAACACCCTGGCCGGTCGCGTCCTAATCGACGGTTGCGATTTTCACGCGTTTGGGGAGTCGGCCATCGACGTCACCGGCGCCGACGACCGCCCGCTGCCCGCCGGCGCGCCGCCGATGGCGATTCGCGGCAGCCGTTTCCACCACAACGTCGTGGTGCGCGCCCCGGGCCAGAAGGGCGCCAATGGAGTCATGCTCAAAGGCGGCACCGAGGGCGTCGTCGTCGAAGACAATCAGTTTTTCGACCTGCGCACCGCCTACGGCGCGCTGACGCTCGGCGGGGCCACCGACGGCGGCCTGCCGGGCGAGGCCCGCCGCGTGACGGCGCGCAACAATGTCTTCCGCGGCATCGCCGGCCCGTACGTCGTCCTCATGGCTGGCAGTGAGGATTGCCGGTTCGTCCACAACCTCCTCCTCGACAATCCCGCCTCCGAACTGATCGCGATCACCCGGGCCAGAGCCTCCGATCCCGCCACCGCCAACCTCCGCCCGCAGGTGCGAAACAACCTCTTCTTTCGCAATGCCGCCACCTGGGTGGTGGCGGCCGATCGCGGCGCCGCCAGCGGGCTGATTTTCGATCACAATCTCATCGCCGCCAGCGGCGCCGCCTGCCGCCTGGACGGTGAATCAGTACCCCTGGCCGCCTTGCCGGCCCGGGGCCACCAGACGCAGGGCGTCTCCCGGGCGCCGCGCTTCAAGAATGCCGCCCGCCACGACTACCGGCCGGCGTGGCTTTCCCCGGTGGTGGACCGCGGCGCCGATTTGTCCGACCTCGCTCCCCACGACGCCGACGGCCGGCCCCGTCCACGCGGCCGCGGCTTCGACCTCGGACCTTACGAGCGGTAGGAGGAGGGGCGCCCGTCGTGATCCGGCGTCGGGCCCACCGGGATCGTGGGCTCCGGTGCCGCCGGAAACCTCCCCGGGTGGGTCAAGCCATCCGCGGGGCGCATCCGCTCACGCCATCCGCACGACCACGTCCTCGGTCTTGAAGCGCACCTTGGGTGTCGTCGCGTACTTGTCCTCCGACAGGCGGTAACCCGCCGCACAGGCGACCGCCGTCTCGTAGCCGGTGCCGGCCAGTCCGAGAATCTCATCGTACTTCCGCGGTTCGATCCCCTCCATCGGGCAGGTGTCGACTCCGAGCACCGCGGCGCTGGCCATGAACTGGCCGAGCGCGAGGTAAATCTGGTGTTCCTGCCACGTGTCGAGCGTACCGGCGATGCGCGCCTTCTCCAGGTTGCCCAGGGTCATCGCGCGAAACTTCGCCAGCGATTCCACGGTGATCCCGCGCACCTCGGCCATGCGTGCGACATGCCGATCGACGTGCGCCTCGTCGAGACCTCGTCGCACGGCGAACGCGACACAGTGCGAGCAATCGCGCGGCTGCGTCTGGCGGTACGACGCTCCCATCAGCGCCTCCTTCACCTCCGGATTCGTCACCACCACGAATTTCCACGGCTGCAGGCCGATCGAGGACGGCGCCAGCACCAGCGCCTGCTCGAGGGCCGACCAGACGTCGGGCGGGATGGTGCGGGTCGGATCGAATTTCTTGGTCGCATAACGCCACTGCAGGGCGGCGACGAGGTCGGAGGCAGAGAGGAAGGACATGCGAAGCAGGCCGGAAGGAAACACCCTCCGGCCGGACCGCAACCGTTCCTTGCGACCTACCGCGCCGCCAGATCGCGATATTCTGGGTGCCGCTCGAGGAACTTTGCCACGTAGGAACAGGCCGGCACCACCCGCAGATTCTCCGTCCGCGCCCACGCCAGCGCCGCCACGACCAGTTTTTCCGCCAACCCGCGGCCGCGCAATTCCGGCGGCACAAAGGTGTGCGTGAAGGTGACGACCTCCCCCTGCCGCTGGTATTCGGCCACGGCGAGGAAACCGTCGATCTCCACCTCGAAGCGGTTCGCAGCAGCGGCGTGGTGCACCTGAGGAGCAGTCGGAAGCGGGTTCATCCGCCCACCGTCGCGCCTCCCCTCCGACTTCGCAACTCCACCCTGAACCCCGCGACTGCGGCCGCCGGCGAACCTTACGGCTGGCGGCCCCACCGCTGCGCCAGCACCCCGCCGACGATGAGTTGCAGCGGATGATAGACCATGATCGGCAGCAGGATCAGCCCCATCGCCGGGTGGGCCCCAAAGATCAACTTCGCCATCGGCACCCCGGAGGCCAGGGTCTTCTTCGACCCGCAGAAGATCGCCGCGATCCGATCCTCGCGCGGGAAACCCAACCAAGCGGCCAGCCGGCCGGTCACGGCCAGCACCAGGGCAAACAGCGCGGCGCAAAGCACCAGCAACAGCGCCAGTTGCCCGTATCCGTGGCGCGACCACACGCCCTCCTGGAAGGAATCGCAGAACGAGGTGTACACCAGCAGCAGGATCGTGCCGCGATCCACCAGGCCGATGCGCGGCTTGTGCCGCGCCGCCCAGGCGCCCAGCCACGGCCGCAGCATCTGCCCGACAGTCAGCGGCAGCACCAGCCAGCGGAAAAGATCCACCACCACCGGCCAGACCGGCCGCGCCTCGCCCGTGGTCCGCAGCACCAGCGCGATCCACAGGGGCGTGACCACGATGCCAATCAGGCTCGACAGCGTGGCATTGAACACCGCCCCCGCCACGTTGCCGCGAGCGGTCGCCGTCATCGCCACCGATGACGACACGGTCGAAGGCAGGGCGCAGAGAAAGAAGACTCCCAGCACCAGTTCCGGCGCCGCCCACCCGGCGAGCAGCGCGTTCAAGCCCAGCCCGATCACCGGGAAGAGCACGAAAGTGCACGCCTGCACCAGGACATGCAGCCGCCAGTTGAGCGCCCCGGCCCGCAGCGCCGCAAACGACAGCACGAGACCATGCAGAAAGAAGATCAGTGCCACGCCCGCCTTGGTCAGCAATTCCGGCTGCATCCATCCCCCCGCCGCTCCCGGTCCGGGAAAGGCCCACGCCAGCACCGTCGCCGCGACCATGCCCAGCAGAAACCAGTCGGGTTTGATCTTCATCGTCCTCAACTCATCCCTAGCCGGGTCCGCGCCCGGGTCAGCACCGCCGCGAGATCCTCGCGCCCCTCGATGCGCAGCCACCACACCAGTCCGCCGTAAAGCAGGATTCCGCCGCCGACCAGCACCACCAAGCCGAGCAAATCGGCCCAGGTGCCGGCCGGAGCATGCCGCTGCCAGGCCCACTGCGCCCCGCCCACCGCCAGGCCCATCGCCGCCGCGGCCGCGACCACCTTGCCCAGATCGCGCGCCACGTGACGGAAAGCCAGCTCCGGCCTTCGCTGCGCCAGGCGAGCCTGCAGGTAGCAGGCCTGGGCCACGATCGCCACGTTGCCCGCCACCGCCAGACCAACGGTCCCCCATGGCACCATCAGGATCAGACTCAGCCCCAGGTTGAGCACGAAGCTCAGCGCCGCCGCCCGCACCGGCGTCGCCGTGTCCTTCTGCGCATAAAACGCCTTCAGCACCAGGTTCACGAACGACAGGAACGGCAGTCCCAGCGCAAACACCACCAGCACCGGACGCATCTCCGCCGTGTCGCTGGCCGCAAACGCCCCGCGCTCGAACAGCACCCGGATGATCGGTGTCGCCAGCAGTGCCAGCCCCACCGCCGCCGGCACGTTGATCACGAGGATCAGCCGCAGCCCCTTGCGATACGCCCGACCATGCTGGTTCCAGTCGCCCGCCGCGGCATGTCGCGCGATCAACGGAAACACCACCGTCGACACCGCCATCGTGAACACCCCAATCGGCAGCTCCATCAGCCGCGTCGCCAGGTTGAGCACCGCCACCGCCGACTCGTTGAGCGAGAGCCCGATGAACCGGGACACCGCCAGGTTGATCAGGTAAATCGCCGAGCCGAACACCGTCGGCCCCATCAGCCGCATGATCTGCCGGAAGGGCCCTCCCATCGAGAGATCAAAATGCGGCCGCCAGCCCTGCCGCATCAGGGCCGCCGCCGGCACCAGCATCTGACAAAGGCCGCCCAGCAGCGCGCCGGCGCAAAGCCAGAGCATCGCGCCCTCGGGAGTGGACGCCCAGCCACCGTAGGCTCCGCCCGCCAGGAGCCCGATCATCGCCAGATTGAGCCAGATCGGCGACAGCGCGGGCTCGAGAAAGCGGTTCAGCGTCTGCAACGCCGCGCTGAACACGGCCGCCAGGCACACACAGACCAGATACGGGAAAAGGATGACTCCCAGGTCGGCCGCCTCAAACCACCGCCGCAGCGTGTGCGGGCTGGCCGCCGCTCCCGCCACCCCGGCCAGCAGCCGCGGCAGCAGCCAGAGGAGCGCCATGCCCGCCACCACGATGGCTCCGGTCACCACCAGGAGCCAGCTCGCCACCTGGTTCACCAGCGCAAACGCCCCCGCCCGCTGCCGACCCTTCAGCTCCTCGCTCAACGTTGGCACCAAGGCGGCCGTCAACGCCCCTTCCCCGAGCAGCCGCCGAAACAGGTTCGGCAGCGTGAAGGCCGTGTAGAACGCACTGGCGATCGCCTCCACCCCGAAGACCGCCGTCACCAGCACGTCGCGCCCCAGGCCAAGCACGCGCGAGACCGCGGTCACACCGGCCACGACACTGATTTGCTGGAAGCTCCTGGACACCGCGCGAGTGTGCGGAGCCGTCGCACCGCCGGGCAAGTCTTTGCCCGGAGATTTCGCGACGGCCGGGACTCGCCGGGAGCCGGCCACACGGCGGCCGGGTCGGCCGGGGAGCCACGCTACCCCCTCGGCCCGCCCGCCGCGTCCTCTCTCTCCGCCCGATCCAGGGCCGCAGCCGTGGCGGTCTCCAACAGGCGCCCGTCCCGCCAGTCCTGTTCGAACTGCGCGCACGCCTTCTCCCGCGCCCGCACCGCCTCCGCCGCGAACGCCTCCGCCAGCGAGAGTCCGGCGTTGCGGTAGAAGGGGTGCAACACCGGGAGCAACCGGTTCACCTCCGTCGCCCGCCGCGCCAGCTCCGCCGCCACCAACGGCTCGGTCCTCCGGCCCAGGACCACGCGCAACTCGACCACCTGGTCGGACTCGAGATCCGCCGTCGCAAAGACAAACCGCCCCAACGCCGCAAGCTGCCGCCGCGACTCCTCCGACTCCAGCACCGGCAGCGTGCGCACGCGCCGGGCGTGATGCCAGCCCGTCTGCCACCAGAGTTCGCGCGCCTCCCTCCCGTGGAAGCGACCCGGATAACACTGCGCCAGCATCGCCTGCGGATCCCCTCCCGCCAGCAACCGCCGCAACAGCGCCGGCCATTCGCCTCCCGCACCCGACTCCGCCTGCAGAAAGCTCAACAACCACACCGCCGCCAGCGCGAATTCCGGATTGGCCGGCCCGCCGTGCGGCCAGTCAAGCAACGCGGCGATGGGCGGCGGCACCAGCCGGGCGCTGCGCTGCTTCAGCGCGTCCCACTGCGCCGGCTCTGCCCGCGTCAGCCACCAGCCAAGGCAGGCCTGTTCCAGCCAGCGCGCCACGGTCGGGCGGACCGCCGCCCCGTGCATCGCCACCGCGAGACGTGTCAGCAACCCCTGGATCAGGGCCCGCCGTATCGTCGCCGATCCGGCCGCCCCCCCCTGCACCCGCACCGAAACCAGGCCCCCCGCGTCCACCGCCACGAAAATCAATGACTCATCTGCTGCGGCGGGCGCCGGTGGCAGCACCCGGACCAAAATGGCCGTGGGAAACGCGGCCGGAATCCCGAGCGGCCCGGCCAGATGCCGCCAGCACTCCGACGCCTCCGCCGCCACCGCGTGCGCCTCGGCGGCGTCGATCGCCGCCACCTCGAATTGGCCCGGCGCGCTCTGCACGAGGACCGGCCTCACCTCTCCCGCCCGCGCGGACACCGGCACCCCCGGGAGGCCAATCGCAAACGCGACGACAGCGGCCCCAATCCTCACGGCATCGTGATGCGGAGTGTGGCGCCGTCGATCGCAACCTGCGTCGCCCGCGCCCAAGCCGCCTGAACGTCATCCGGAATCGAGATTCCGGACGCCACCATCGCCCCCACCAGGGATCCGAGCACGGGAATGCGCTGCAGCGGGCACGAACCGAGGTAAAGCTCCGCGGGCTCGAAGACAAAGCGATCGCCGCGTCGAGCGAAGCCGCCGCGCGCCTGGGCCGTCAGCTTGATGCCCAGATCAAGGGCATTGACGGTGATCGGCGCGGCGACCTGCAGCACGCCGTGGCGGATGCGGACATTGGCTTTGCCGACGCTCACCCACCCTTCCGCCGCCTTGTCAGCCTCCTTGGCCTTGCCTCCGGCCGGCGGACGCGCCGGCCCCCCCGTTGGACCGCCGGCGAGCAGGCTGTTCAGTTCGTCCTCGTTCACCGACACCGACTGTCCGCTCGCAAAACCCGCCCGCTTCTGCGCGGCGGCGCTGCCCCGGTTGCCATCCCGCGTGCCCTCGATGAAATAAACGGCGCCGGGCACGGGCTCCTTGGGATCCTCCTTGGCCGTGATGACCGGACGAAGCACGAGGAGCGTTGCCCCCAGCACCGCCCCGAGCAGGGCGCTGAGCAGCGCCCCCAAAATCACCTCAGTCCAACTTGGCCCCATGGCCGCGCGACGCACTTTGGAACTCATGGAGTCGGTCCGGTTCAGGCCTTGGCTGGCGTGGCGGCGGGTTTCGCCGGGGTCGTCGGCGCCGAAGTCGTCGATGGGCTCGCGGGCTTCGTCTCGCCGGCGGTCTTGGCATCGTTCGAGGTCTTCGATTCGCCGCCTCCCTTGTTCTTGTAATCGGTGATGTAAAAGCCGGAGCCCTTGAAGATCAGGCCGGCGCCGCCGCCCACCAGCCGCTTGAGCGACTTCTTGCCGCAGGCCGGGCACTTCGTGAGCGGGTCGTCGCGCATCGACTGAAACTGTTCGAACGTGTGATCGCACTTCTGGCAGGCGTAGTCGTAGGTTGGCATGAGTGGGAAGAACGGAGGTTTTTTGGTGACTCCAGCGCCGCTTGGCGAGTGTGGAGTAAGCACGCGGGCGCTCAATGCAGCACCGCCACGCGCGGCGTCGCGACCACCCGCGCATAGAGAGCTTCGTACTGCGGCACCACCGCCGCCGCGGAGAATCGCTCCTGCGCCCGCCGCCGTGCCTCCGCGCCCATCGCCCGCCGCCGCTCGGGATCCCCCAGCAACTGCTCCACCGCTCTCGCGAGCGATTCCGGTTCGCCGCCCTCGACCAGCAAGCCGCTTTCGCCGGAGGTCACCACCTCGGGAATCCCACCCACCGCGGTCGAGACACTCGGGCATTCGAACCACATCGCCTCGAGGATCCCCAGGCAAAAACTCTCCGAGTCCGAGGTAAACAGCGCCAGGTCGGCCGCCTGCAGATAGTCCTCAATCTCGAAGACACTCGGCCGCACCACCACCCGATCCTCGAGTCCAAGCTCACGCACCCGCCCGGCAAACGGTGCGAAATCCCCGCCGGCGAGGATCACCAGTTTGAACGCCTCGCGCGGTCGCACCCGCGCCGCCGTCTCCAGCAGCCGGTCAATGCGCTTCACCGGTCGCAGATTGGACAGGTGCACGATCATCGCCTCGTGGCGCAGCCCCAGTTCCGCCCGCACCACCTCGCGCGGGCGCCCCGGGGCCTTCGGCGCGAAGAAATTCGGGATGACGTCAATCGGACAGTCGACGCGCAGCAGGCGCCGCGTTTCCTCGCGCAGCCATCCCGACACCGTCGTCACTGCATCCGAACGCATCAGCGCATGCCGGATGGCCGGGCCGTATCCAGGGTCGCGTCCCAGCAGCGTGGTGTCGGTGCCGTGCAGGGTCGTCACCACCCGCGGCTCGCGCCCGGCCGGCGCCATCGCCCGCGCCAGGATCGCCGCCGTGGCGTGCGGCACCGCATAATGCACGTGCAGCACGTCGAGCGCGTGCTCCTGCGCCACCTCGGCCATCTTCACCGACAACGGCAGCGTGTAGTCCGGGTACTTGAACAGCTCATAGTCGTTGATCACGACCGGATGAAAATCCAGGCGCGGTGCGCCCGCCGGCAGGCGGAACGGCCGCTCGTAGCTGATGAAATGCACCTCGTGCCCGCGCCGCGCCAGTTCCTCGCCCAGCGCCGAGGCGAGGATGCCGCTGCCACCCACCGAGGGATAGCACGTGATTCCGACGCGAAAGGTCCGCTCGCCCGCCATGACCTAAAACCGCCGCGCGGCGCGCTCCACGGCCGCCAGCGAATCAACCAGCACCGGCTCGGCCGGAAACAGCACCTGGGCGTGCGACAGGCCCGCCCGCAAACCGCAGAGTCGCGCCCGCGTGAGCTGCAGCTCGAGATAGTTCCGCGTCTTCATCTGCGACGCATGTGCCTCCATCGCCGCCGTCCACGCCGCCAGCACCGGCGGCTCCGAGACGTCGACCACCACCCGCCCGCCCTCCGCCGGCTCCGCCTCCGGTGTGACCGCGTAATAAAACAACTGCCCGATCGCGTGCGGCCGCAGGCGCCGCAGCTCCCGCAGTCCACCATAGCGCGCCAGCCGGCACGCGTCGCGCACCAGCCGGCCAAGCACCGCGTGATCCGGATGCTGGTTCTCCACCAGGCTGGGCGCCAGCACCAGCCCCGGTCGCACGCGTCGGATCACCGCGGCCAGTGCCACCGCCCACGCCGGCCGCGCCTCGAAATGCGCGTCACCGCCCAGCGCCACGAACTCGATCTCCGCACCCAGCTCCGCCGCCGCCCGCCGCGCTTCGCGGGTCCGCTGCGCCGGCGTGCCGTTGCTCGCCGCCTCCCCCCGCGAGCCCACGACCAGCCGCACCCGCCGGCCGCCAAGCGCCTCCCGCGCCAGCACGGCGCCGCAACCGAACTCGAGGTCGTCGGGATGCGCGCCGAAGGCGAGCAACGGGGCGGAGCCCGCGGCCGTTTCAGTGGAAGGCTTCATCCGGGCGTTCGATGGCATCGCGGTTGACGAAGTTAATCTCAGGCGCGTCCTCCTTCCGCAAGTACGCTTGTTCGCCCGCCCCCGCGATGTAGTGCGTGCAGCTCAGCACCGACTGCATCCAGCGCAGCCGCGTGTCCCGCGTCGGCGAAACCTGCTCCGGCCCGAATCCCACCGCCGGCAGCGTGCGGTAAGTGTCCCCGCCCTCGTGCAACTGCAGCGCGCCGGCCCGCCACCGCGCGCGGACGATCTCCCCCTCGTGCGGCACATCGACAAAGAAATCCTCCACGGCGCACGCCGCCCGCCGCACCGCCGGGTCGCTCGAGCGCACCACCCGCACACCCTCGAGCAGGCCGAGGCTCCGGTACATTTCCAGGCAGAAGTCCGCCGCGTTGCCCGCGGTCACGCCCTTGAACGCCTCCACCAGTTCCGGCGCCACGTAGGCGCCAAGCTGGCGCGCGGTCCCGGCCTGCCAGCCCGCCGGAAGGCGCTTCAGGTACAGCGGCGACCACTTGCGCTGGACCTTGTTCTCAAAGGCAAAGTTGAGCGCCGCCAGTTCGCCGCTCCGCCGGTGCCGCAGCCAGGTCTGCGTCTCCCTCGGATCGTGGTCGCTGTCATGATAGAAGAACACGATCTCACCGCCGATTTCCGCCTGCAGCCGGCGGGCGGTGACGATCTTGGCGTAGAGGAACCGGCGGGGGAAAAACCCGCAGGGCTGCTGGCCGAACGCGATGATCGGCCGCCGGTTCATGCCGCACCTTCCGCCCGGCGCGCCGGCAGCAACACCTGCAGGAGCGCGCTGATCAACACGCACGCCGCGCAGCCGATCAGATTGTACCAGAGGTAGGAGATCTGGAGCGTCGAATAGAGGGCCAACACCAGCGCCTGCGCCGCAATCGCCCCCCAGAACACCGCGGTCCCTCCCACTCGCTTCACAAAGAACGCCACCAGGAACAGGCCGAGCACCACCCCATAAAAGAGCGAGCCGAGGATGTTGATCGCCTCGATCAGGTTCTCCGAAAACCGCGCGAACAGCGCGAAGCCGATCGCAAACAGCCCCCAGAACGCCGTGAACCATTTTGCGTTGCGCACGTTGCGCGCCTCGTCGTGCGCCGCCAGCGGCCGGAACTGACGCCACAGGTCGATCGTACTCGTGGTGCCGAGCGCGTTCAGCTCGCCCGCCTTCGAGCCCAGCGCCGCCGCAAACATCGCCGCCACCAGCAGGCCGACCACGCCCGGCGGGAGCTGCGTCAGGATGAAGGTGATGAAAACATAGTCCGAATCCTTCGTCTTCGCCCGTGGATCCACCGCCACCAGCGCCGCCTTGGCTTCGGCGCGCACCGCGTCCACCTGCCGCTGCACGGCCAGCATCGCCGCGCGGGCCGGCGCGATCACCGCGGCGTCACCACCCTCGCGGGCGTCCAGCCACGACCGCACCGCCGCCTGCCGTTGCGCGTGCAGCGCCGCGTGCCGCTCCTCGAGCACCCGGAAGCGCTCGGCCTGCGGCCCCCCGGCGTGGCGCCGCCACTCGGCCTGGTTGAAAAACACCGGCGCCGGCTCGAACTGGTAGAACACAAACACCAGCGCCCCCAGCAGCAGGATCGAGAACTGCATCGGAATCTTCAGCAGGGCGTTGAACACCAGCCCCAGCCGCCCCTCGCGCAACCCCGCGCCTCCGATGTACCGCTGCACCTGCGATTGGTCCGTGCCGAAATATGACAGCGACAGGAACAGCCCGCCCAGCAGCCCGCTCCAGAAAGTGTAGCGGCGGTCCGGATTGAACGAAAAATCAACCGCCTCCAGCTTGCCCATCGCCCCCGCCAGCGGCAGCGCCTCCGGCGGCAGTTTCACCAGCAGCACCACCAGCGCCGTGATCATGCCGCCAAAAATCACCGCCATCTGCCATTTCTGCGTCAGACTCACCGCCACGCTGCCGCCCGTCACCGTGTAGACGATCACGAGCAGCCCCGTGCCGATGATGGTGGTGTCGACCCGCCAGCCGAGCACGGTCGAGAGGATGATCGCCGGCGCGTAGATCGTCACCCCGCTGGCCAGCCCGCGCTGCAGCAGGAACAGCGCCGCGCCCAGCAGCCGGGTCTTGGCGTCAAAGCGCCGGCCGAGGTATTCATAGGCCGTATACACGCCGAGCCGGCGGTAGATCGGCAGGAAGACCGCGCACACCAGGATCAGCGCCAGCGGCAGGCCGAAGTAATTCTGCACAAAACCGATCCCGCTCTCGAAGCCCTGCCCCGGAATCGAGAGAAAGGTGATCGCGCTCGCCTGCGTCGCCATCACCGACACCCCGATGGTAAACCATCCCGTGGTGCGGCTCCCCTTCAGGTAGGTGTCGAGGTGGTCGGTGTGCCGCGTCCGCCACGTTCCGTACGCGGCGATGCCGAGCATCGTCCCGAACAGCACCAGCCAGTCGAGAGGCGTCATGCGAAGAGGTGCGTGAACGCCGCCAGCCCCGCCACCACGAAAACAAAGACCGCAAACACGAACCAGTACACGCCTCCCCAGGTCGCCAAGCCGGGAAGCCTGGGCGCGCCGTCGTCTCCCACCGCGTCGCCGCCGTCGCGCTCCGCCCCGGGACGACCGCGATGGCGCACCGGGGCGTCGCCCGCGCCTGGATTGGAGGTGGTTCCCGGTCTCATTTCCCCAGCGAGACGAGATTGGCAAACAAACGATACGCGCCTGGCACCCCCGCCGGCAACTGCCGGAAGAACGCCAGGCCGGTGTAGACGTAATAGCCGCGGCCGTGCCGCGCCACGAGCACGCTGCTGCGCAGCGGCGTCTCCCCGGGATCCCCCATCGCCAGCACCGGCTCCCAGCGCGCCCGGTCCCAACTGCTCGGGAAATACGCCCCGCGCTCCTGCACCCAGCCGGCGAAATCCTCCGGTCCAATCCGGTTCGGCGACGTCACCACCGGATGCGACGGCGCCAGCACCTCGACCGGCGCAGTCTCGTCCGTCACGCGCAGTTGCGGCGCCGGTCCCTGAATCGACAGCGGGTAGGGCCCCAGTTCCGACGCGGCCAGGCCGTTGGGCCGGTTGTATTGCGCGATCGCCGTCCCTCCCTGCTCCACCCACGCCCACAGGCCGGGAAGATGGGCCGCCAGATCCTCCCGTTCGTTGAAGGCGCGCACGCCGATCACGACTGCATCGATGCCCCGCAGCCCCGCGGGAGTGAGGTCCGCCCCCCGCAAGGTCCGCACTTGGTAGCCGAGTTGCGCCAAGGCCGCCGCCGTAGCGTCGCCCGCGCCCGGCAGGTAGCCGACGGTCCGCCCGCGCACGGCCACGTCGACCACCACCGCCCGTGCCCGCGCCCGCGGTTGCAGGACCTGCGGCGGAAGGTGGTCGTAGCGAATCTCCACGCGCTGGTTCCAGTAGCGCCGTCCGCCCACGTCGGCATGCACCGCCAGCCAGCCGGCGCCGGGGCTCGCCGGTGCCGTAACCGAAAACTTGACCACCCCGCTCACCCCCTCTCGCTCCAGGCGAAAATCGGCCGCCGCCGGATCCACCCGCCAGCCCGCCGGCACCTCGGGTTCCAGTCGGCCGGCGGCCCCGCCCCGCCCGGCCGTTACTTCCACCCGCACGTCCTTGGTCGCGCCCGGCGCAAACACCTCCACCCCCGAGGCGAACCGCAACGTCAACGGCGAGACCACCAGCACGCGCCGCCGCCGCTCGGCCCCCCGGGGCGTCCGCTCCAGCGCTTCGCCGTCGACCGTCACGGCCAATTCGTGGCCCGCGATGTCGAAGAGAAACCGGACTGGAAACGCCGCCGCGTCCTCCGCCCGCCCAATCAACGCGGGCTCGTCGACCCGGAAAATCCCCGCCGCCCCGTCCTCACGTAACCAATACGGATGAGTCAGCGCCGCGTCGGCCGGCACGGTCTCCGCGACCTCCTGCGCCGCCTCGCGTCCCGGCGCCAGAGTCACCGGACGATCCGCGACGCGGCGCGTCCGCAGTTCCGTCGCCACCCACCGCACCGGCAGCTCCGCCGCCACGCGCGCGGTGAGCCTCCATTCGATCCTCCCTCCCGGGGCGACCTCCGGCTGCTCCGCCGTCGCCGCGACCTGCAGGCCCAGGCAGGTCTGGATCAGGCGCTCAAGCTGCGCCCGTCGATCCCGCACCAGCGCGTCCGGCGGCAGCGCCGCCAGGCGACGGCGTACCTCCAGGAGTGCGGGCACCAGCGCCGCCGGCGCCTCGGGCCGGAAGTCGGCTTCGATGCGCTGCAAGTGCGCGCCCACCTCGAGCCCCGCCGCCCCGTAGCGGCCCCAGGTCACGTCAACCCCATCGAACAGATCCTGGGTCGCCGGTTCGCCCCCGAGCAGGAGGAACGACTGCTCGTTCGGCCCACTGCCGCCACTGCGTCCGCCGAAACTGCCAAAACCCTGCGTGATGTGCCGGGCCCGGCTGCGATTCGCGATCGTGCCCAGACCCTCGCCCGTCGCCGGATCGACGCCGCCGATGTCGAGCCGCAGCGCCTTCGCCGCCGGCGCGCCTCCACGCCCGAAGCCGCCGCTGTTCAACACCACCCGCCTCGGTTGCCAGGGAGCCAGTCCCTGCGCGATCTGCTCGGGATAGGCCCGTGGATCCCCGGCGAGTTTGAACGCCTCCACCCCGAGCTGGCCCGACGCCGTATGGTGCCCGTGCGTCCCGCCGCCGGTCGGCGAAAACCGCGTCACGATCACGTCGGGCCGGAACTGCCGGATCACCCGTACGACGTCGCCCAGCACCTCCCGGCGGTCCCAGAAGCGCAGGGTCTCCTCGGCGGACTTCGAATAACCGAAATCGATTGCCCGGGTGAAAAACTGCTGCCCGCCGTCGAGCCGCCGCGCCGCGAGCAGTTCCTGCGTGCGTGCGACCCCGAGCTTCTCGTCGAACTCCGGGCCGATCTCGTTCTGCCCGCCGTCGCCGCGCGTGAGCGAGAGGTAGGCGGTGCGGTAGCCGCGGGCGCGCGCGAAGTAGGTGATCAGGTGCGTGTTCTCGTCGTCGGGATGGGCGGCGACGTGGAGCAGCGTCCCGGTGGTGGCGAGGCTGCGAAGTTCCTGCCGGATGGCGGCCCCCGCCGGCGCTTCCCCCGCCCGCCCGACGGCGGCCGCGAGCAGGAATGAAAGGGGAAATCGGCCAAGTGAGGTCATGGGAGGGCGGGAGCGGAAATCCATGCGCCCCGCTTTAGGAAAGGCATTGCCCCGGAAGTGCAAGCCCGGGCACCCCGCCATCCTTTCGGGGCTCCGAACGGGGTGGTCCGGGCATCCTCCCAAGTGCCGATTCGAGCCCGACCCTCTTCGCTTCGCCTCCGCGGGCGGCGCCCCGGCGCCGCCGGACCGGGACGCAACGCCAGCGGGGCTACCGGGGCGTGAGGCGCAGGTTGCGGAAATGCGCGAGAGTCGAGCCCTCAAACCAGAGCGCCACCGCGCCGCGGGCGGATTCGCCGGACTTCACGTCGTTGACAATCAGGGTGGGTTGCACCTGGCGGTTCACAAACAGCCGGGCCTTCTGGCCGTCGACCTCGATGCGGACATGAATCCACTCCGCCGGCCCGATATCGACGTAGGACTCGTAGCGCGACGGGGTCTTTTCACGCAGGCTGAACCAGGTGTGCTCGGGATGGGAGATGTACTGTGCGGTGTGGTTGCGGCGCTCCTGGTCGTCGGCCCGGCCATTGGTCGGCCGCAGGTAAAAGCAATCATAAGTCCGGCGGTCCGGTTGCACGCGGAAGGCCAGGCCCACAAATCCGCGGGCCCCACCGGTGGCCCCCGGAGCCGGCTCGCCGGCCAGTTCCACCTCGATGGTGCCGTTCGAAAACGCAACCCCATCAACCAACGCGAGGTGGTCGAGCCGGCCCGCCTCGCCGCCACCCGCGGCCGCTTTCGCCTTGCCCCCCTTCTTCGCCGCTGGCGGCTGGGCGGCGGATGAGCGAGCGGCGCCGGCCGGCGCGGTCAGTTGCAGCGCAGCGTGACCCTTGAACACCACGGGGCGCGCGACGACCTGATGCAGGGTGAGGCCGGCCGCGTCGGTCAGCGGCAGGGACTTCGACTGGGCCAGGGCGGGGGCCGCACCAGCGAGCAGGGCGATCCCGATTGCGACTCGGAGGGAGTTTTTCATGGGAGGGAAAAGTGGGCAATCGGGTTCACTGCCAATTGTCGCGACCACCGGGAGTATGACAGGAAATTTTCCCTCCACCGGCCGCAGGGCCGTCCCCTGCTTGGCGAAGGATCCCGCCGCCCAATCCGGGTCGGCGGCCACGGGTTCCGCCGTGTCCACCGGCGATCTCTCCCGGACACGGCTCAGCGCAACTCGTACACTTCGACCAGTGCCACTCCGGTCGTGCCGCCGACACCCGAGACCTGGGCCGTGTACGCGCCCGGCTCGAGCGTGGCCACCAGCGCGGCATCGCGGCTGCCTGGCGCAAAAGCGAAGGCGCCGACACTCGCGAATGTCGCCGCCGCCGCCGCGTCCCAGTTGTCGTTCTCGCCGATCTTCGCGGAACCGCGGAAGAGATCGAGCTTCGGATCGGCGAGCGTTCCGCCCACGCCAAAGGCGCCCAACGTCGGCCCCACGGCCCGCACCAGCACGCGCAGC
>CAZDGC010000005.1:74579-119491 GCA_964504885.1 uncultured Opitutus sp. | reverse complement strand
GCCGCCCCGGCCGCCGCGCCCGCCACCGCCCCGGATGTCGTGATCTACGGCGCCACTCCCGGCGGCATCGTGACCGCCGTGCGGGCCGCGCGCGAGGGGCTGCGCGTCACCCTGGTGCATCACCACGCGCACCTCGGCGGCATGATGAGCAACGGTCTCGGAGTTTTGGATACGATTTACGACGGCCGGCGCGCGCCGCTCTACGACGAGGTGGTCGACCGCCTCGGCGAGTACTACCGGCGGAAACACGGCGAGGGCTCGCCGCAACACCGGGCCGCGACATGGGCACCGCGCGGCGGCACGCAGCGCCCCATGTACGAGCCGCACGTGGCGGAGAAGGTGTTCGAGGATCTGCTGCGGGCGGAATCACGCGTGACGGTGCGGCGCGGCTTTTACCCGGCCGCGGCCCTCACCCGCGGGCGGACGGTCGAGCGCGTGGAGTTTCGGCGGATGGGCGGCGCGGAGACGTTCGGGCTGACCGCGCCGGCCTTCGTCGACGCCAGCTACGAAGGGGATCTCGCGGCCGTGGCCGGCGCGACGATGACCTGGGGCCGCGAGAGCCGCGCGCAGTACGGCGAGCCCCACGCCGGGCGCATCTTCACCCGGGCAATTTTCGTCACCAAGGCGGCCGACTATTTCCCCACCGCCATGCGCACGGAGGGTCTGAACCTGCGGGGCTTTCGCGCCCGTACCGGGCCGCCGCTGCCAGGCAGCACCGGCGAGGGGGACCACGCGATCCAGGCCTACAACTTCCGCGTCTGCTGGACCCGCGACCCCGCCAACCGCGTGCCGGTGACCAAGCCCGCCCGCTACGAACGCGATCAGTTCCTCGAACTGCGCGATCGGTGGGGCATCGGCCTCGGCGTGCCCAACGCCAAGACCACCTGGAACGCGCCGCTCCTGACCGGCGGCAATTTCGACTATCCGGACGGCGACTGGCCCACCCGCCATGCCATCGCCGAGCGGCACAAGGACCTCGCGCTCGGCCTGCTCTGGTTTCTCCAGCACGACCCCGAGGTGCCGGAGAAGCTCCGCACCGAGATGCGGGAGTGGGGCCTGCCGAAGGACGAGTTCACCGACAACGGCGGATTTCCCTGGGAGATGTATGTCCGCGAGGCGCGTCGCCTGGTGGGGCGCAAGGTGTTCACGGAGCACGACGGCGTCGAGGCGCCGGGACTGAAGCGCGCGCCCGTCCACGCCGACAGCATCGCGATCACGGAATGGCCAATGGACTCCCATTCCTGCACCCTCGAAAAAGTCCCGGGCAGCGATCACGAGGGCAAGGTGCTGCTCACCGAGGAATCGCGGCCGGGACAGATCGCCTACGCCTGCCTGCTGCCGCGGGAGCTCGACAACCTGCTCGTAACGGGCGCGGTCTCCGCGAGCCACATCGGCTGGGGCGCGGTCCGGCTGGAGCCAACCTGGATGCACCTCGGCGAGAGCGCGGCGTACGCGCTGGCGATGGCGCAGCGCGGCGGCCTCGCGCCCGCCAACGTGTCCCCGGCGGCGCTGCAGCGCACCCTCGTCGCACGCGGGATCATGCTGACGTTCTTCAACGACTTCGACCTGGCCGCCCCGACCCCCACGCAACGCGCCGCGCAGTTCCTGGGCACGCGCGGCTACTTTTCGAGCTATCAGGCCCGCCTCGACGCGCCGCTGACCCGCGCCGTCGCGGCTGTCTGGGCGCGACCGGACGGCGATCCGATGGCGACGGCCCGCCGCGTCGCCGCCGCGGAGCGCGAGGGAAGCGGCGAGGCGGCCGCCACGATCACCGCCGCGGAGTTCGCGCGGCTGGCCGGCCGCCCGTGGCCGCAGCCCCCGCCTGGCCCGCTCACCCGCGGCGCGGCCTGCGCGTGGCTGTTTCAATCCGGCGCGCCGTGACGTGTGAGAGTGGACCGATCGATCCCCTCTGCATGCGTCTTCTGCACCTGCTCCTCTTCGCCACCGCCGGCGTGCCTTTGCCGGCGGCCGAGCGCCTCGTGTTCCTCGTCGCCGGGCAGTCCAACATCCTCAACTGGCACGCCGACGCTGCGGCGCTGCCGCCTGATTCCGCCGACGCCAGCATCGCGTTTTACTTTCACACCGGCGCCCCGCCGGGCAAGGCGGGCGGGATGGCGACGCCGTTCAACGCGACTTCCGGCGGCGCCTGGATGACGTTGCGCGCGCAGCGCCAGGAACCATACGTGCGCTACGCCCGCGAGTTCTTCGGGCCGGAGATTTCGCTTGGCCGCGCCCTCCACGCCGCCGGCGTCGCGCCGCTGGGAATTGTGAAGATTGGTTACTTTGGCAGCTCGCTGGCGGAGGACTGGGCGCCCGATGCGATCGCCGGCAACCGCCTCTACGCGCTCCTGCTCGCGCAGGTCCGCCGCGCGCTGGAGGGACTCGCCGCCCGCGGCGAATCGCCCCGGCTCGCGGCTGTCTTTTGGATGCAGGGCGAAACCGACGGTGCGAGGCTCGAGTCGGCCACGGCTTACGAGGCCAACCTCCGTGCGTTGCTTGATCGAGTGCGGCGCGACTTCGCCTTCGCCGTCCGCGGCAGCGGCCCGTTGCCCGTGGTGCTCGGGCGCATCGGCCCGCCGCCGGCCCGCGGTTATCCGCACCAGGCACTCGTGCGCACCGCGCAGGTGCGCGCGGCCGGGTCGCTGCCCGCCACCTCCTGGGTCGACACCGACGACCTCGCGCGCGACACCGACGGCGTGCACCTCCTGGCGCCGGGCGTGCTTACCCTCGGCGAACGCTGGGCCACGGCGTGGTTGCGGGTGGGTGGAAACCCATCAACACCGCCGTGAAGTGCGGTCGTTTTCATGGTGGCAGCGGTGTCCCGACGCAGAAACTTGCGCCAGGTTGCCGCAGGCAAGCGGCCCACTTATCGCAGCCGCCACCGCACCACCCCCAGTTGGTACCCCTGGTAGGCCTTCGTCTTGCCGTAAAAGCCGGTCACAATCGTGCCATCCGCGAGCTGGACACTGCTCGGATAACCGGAATCGCGGCTGAGCACGCCGGTGGTCAACAATACGCCTTCGCTCCAGGTGCGGCCGCCATCGGCGCTGACCATCGCGCCGACGCCGTAGTGCCCCGGCCGCCGGTCGCCGTAAACCAGCAGTACGCGGCCGTCCGCCAGTTTCAACAAATCGCCCGGGTGCTGGTTGCCGGCGGTCGGCTGGGCGATCTGGCGCCAGGTGCGCGCGTCGTCCTCCGAGGCGTAGAGATCGATGGCGTGGCCCGGCTGGCCGTTGCGCCCGAGGTTGCGCGCCGCGGCGAGCCAGCGTCCGCCGCCGAGATGCAGGAGATCCGTTTCGTTGGCGGCCGGCTGGCCGACCACGCTGCCGCGCGTCCAGGTGCGGCCCTGGTCGCGGCTCTCGATCACGTAGCAGATGTCGACCCGTGGTTTCGCCGCCTGGTTGTAACTGTAGGCCGCGACGCGCAGGACGCCATCGGCGCCGGTCTCGACGTTGCCAAAGGGCACGAGCGTCATGCCGTCGGCGCCAGCGGGAAAGGCGGTGCCAAACTGCCAGGTGCGGCCGCCGTCGCTCGATCGCGAGGCCTCCGGGCGCAGGAGCTTCTTTTTCTTGTAGCTGTCCTTCGGACCCGGCCCGTCGTACTCCCAGCCGCCGCTGACGACGTGGACCGCACCGTCGCGCGCGACGCCGACGGCGTGGTTGAGCCGGCCATACGCCCCGGCGGGCCGCCGGGTGGGTGTGCCGCGTTTCGTCCAGGTGCGGCCGCCGTCGGCGGAGGCGTAGAGGTCAACCTCGCCGGGGCGGGCACCGTGCGACGGCTGGTTGTAAACCGCCGCCACGATCTCGCCGTTGGGCAGCCGCGCGAGTTTGGGCCAGGCGCAAAGGTCCTTCACGGCGACGATCTGCTCGAGGACTTCGACGCGCGGCGCGGGGGCGGACGCGGGCGCGGCAGCGCAGGGCGCGAGGGCGCCGGCGAGGAGGACGGCGAGCAGGCTACCAAACGGGGCGGACCTGCCGGGGCGACGGCCGGGGCGTAGGAAGGTCATGGAGTCAAGAAGGGTGGAGCTGGGCTGAAGACTACTCTGTTTCGTCAATGGAGCCAGGGCGGCGCTGCCCGTGGCCTGGCACCCGGTGGCGAACGACGCGGGGCGGGGTCGCCCCCCACAGGAAAGGCGCCCGGCGAAGAGGGGGGTGAAACGCAGGGTCAAAACTCGCCCTTGATGCCCACGGTCAGCGTGGAGCCGAGCTCGGCGAAGTTGGAGATGCGGGCGTAATCTGGCGTATCCGGGGCGTAGCGACGGCTGTAGGAGTCAAGTCCACCGAGGTCCGCCCACGAGCCGAAGAGGGAGAAGCGCCGCGAAAGGCTGTATTCGGCGCTCAGGCTCAGACGGCGGCGCTCGCCCTGATAGTTGTAGGTGTTGGCCGGAATGCCGTTCGCCGCGCTGACGGCGACCAGGGTGCGCCGGATTTCGCCCTGGTAGCTCTCGTTGAACTTCAACGACCACCGCGGCCGGATCAGGCTGACGCCCCAGGCCCAGTTGCTGGGCGTAAAGGAACCAAAGTCGGACTCGCGGTTGCCGCCCAGCTTCAGCTTGTTGTAGTTCACGAAGACCTGGAGGCTGCGGCCGAACGCCCAGGGCAGGAACTGCAGTCGCTGGCGGTACATCAATTCCAGGCCGCGGATGCGGGCATTGCCGCCGTTGGTGCGGGTGGCGACGAGATCGCCCGGATCGACCTCGCTGGCGGGAATGCCGTACTGGGTGATCAAGTCGGGCGTCAGCTCGGTGGTGACGACGTTGAAGAAGTCGGTGATGTCCTTCTGAAACACCCCGATTGAGCCGAAGCCCCCCTTGAACTGGTAGGATTCCAGCGACAGGTCGTAGTTGCTGGCGCGCCACGGACGCAGGCCGGTGTTGACCACCGAGAAGGTGCGCGGGGAGGCCGCCTCGGAATCGGGGACGGTCACGCCCGGGATGATGAAGTTCAGGTTGGGTCGGCCGATGGTCCGGGCATAGCCGATGCGCAGCAGCAGTTCGTCGCTGAAGCGGTAGGTGCCGTTCAGGCTCGGGTAGAGGCCGTCGTAGCGCCGCGAGGCGCGGGCTCCGCGCTCCTGGTACTGCTGCTGGGCGCGCACCAGCGCATCAGCCGAACGGAAGATCGGCTGGCCGGCGGCGTTGCGGACGATGTTGCCGGCGGCATCGCGGACATAGCGGGCCGTGGGATCATTCAACGGCCCCCGACCCTCGGTCGAGGTCTCTTCGTAACGCGCTCCCGTCACCACCCGGAGACGATTGGCCAGCAGGTTGAAATCGGCGCGCAGGTAGGCCGCCGCGATGTCCTCCCGCAGCCAGGTGGAGGTGTTCACCCGGTTGATGTAGGATGTGGCCGCGTTCTCGACCCACCAGTTGGGATGCTGGCGAAACAGCTCGTAGCCCTTCGCCACGTTGATCCAGTTGCCCCGCTCCCCGTAGAACGCGACCGTCGTGGCGTTGTAGGCGGGGTCAAAGAGGTCGAACTTCCCCGCGAGCCGGTCCGCCGCCGCCGCACTGCCGTTCGGTTGGAAGCTGAAACTCCTGGAACCCGCCTGGCGATCCCGCTCCTGACGGTTGAAGGCGGCTCCGACGCGCAGCGCAAAGCCGCGAAAATCGCGCTGCAGATCCACCCGTGCCTGCACGCTCTCCGATTCCGAATCGACCTCGTTGGAGGTCGCCGTGGTGATCGTGTAGTTCGCGCCGTCGAGCAGGTTGAGCCGCTGTCCGGCGCGATCGGTCACCTGATAGCGCGTGGGGATGGTCGCCCCGCCCTCCCCGATGCCCTCGCCGCGAATGACCAGGTTGCTGAGCGTCGCGGAGAGGTTGCTGAAGTGCCCGTTGCTCAGATCCCGCGTGCGCGACGCCGCCCCCGAGATGGCACCGCTCGCCGACAACTCCCACCCGTCGCCCCGATGAAGGTATCGCAGGCTGCCGATGCGGCTGACGTTCTTCGTGAGCTGGCTCGCCCCTCCGCTCATGGTGGCCGATCCGACTCCGGTCGCCGCCCCCTGGGTGAAGGTCGCGTCGCCCACCGCCCCGGCGCCGTAGTTGATCAGCAGGACCTCGCGCGGCACCATCACCCAGCGATCCTTGTACTCGAGATTGGCGGACAACGTGTCGCGCGGACTCACGCGCCAATCGGCGCCGACTTGTCCCGTGCGCGTCTTCACGATCGAGCGCAGGTGACTGTACTGGCTGGTGCGCTGGAAGCGGTTGACCAGGTTCCAGGTGGGGGTCTCGTTGCGCCCGTCCAGGCCGCGCTTGCGCCAGGTGGTGCCGACGCCGGCCGTCACGCCCAGGCGCTCGTTGATGGGGTGAACGTAACTGAGGCTCCAGGACGGCTCGTGGTATTTCGGGGAGACCCCGGGCAACTGCCCGCGCGGCCCCCCGCCGAAAGTGATCCCGGAATCGGTATTCAACAACTGGTACACCGAGTAGGCGAGCAGTGGCGATTTGCGCTCGAACGCATTGCGGCGCTTGAGATTCACCGTGCCGCCGAGCCCGCCCGCCGGCGCATCGGGGGTCGGCACCTTGGTGACCTCGGCGCGGGTGACATTGGCGAGGGAGACGATATGCGGGGGCACGACCCGGCCCGCCTCGGAACTCGTCACCACGTTGCCGTCGACCATGATCTGGGTCGTGTCGGACGGCAGGCCGCGGACGGAGATTTCGCTGGCGGTGAGTCCGGAGGAGCCGACGGTCAGCCCGGGCAGAAAGCGGAGGAAGTCGCCGACGTTTTCCTGGCCGAGATCGCCGTACTCGTCGAGGGCGACGACGCTGGTCAGGTTGGGGGCGGCGCGCTGCTCATTCATCGACAGGGCCTGCGCGGAAATCTCCCGTTGGGCGACGACGGTGAACTCCGCCAGCCGCACCGGCGCCTCCCCGGCGGCCGGTCCCGGCCGGTCGCTCAGCACCAGTTCGATCTCCCGCCGCACGGTGTCGTTGGCAACGATGTCCACCCCCACCTGCTGGCGGTCGTACCCGACATAGGAGACGTTCAAGACGGCGCGGCCCGGCGGGAGGCCGCGCAAGCGAAAGCGTCCGTCCTCGTCGGTGGCGGTTTCCAGGCGGGCGCCTTCCACGGCGACGCGGGCGTTGCCGAGCACAACACCGGTGCCGGCGGCGATCACCCGGCCCTCGACCACGCCGGTGGAGGCGCCCGGAGTCTGGGCCGAAACCAGGGCCGGACCCAGGGCGAGGATGGCGGCCAGCCTCAGCGCGAGCCGGCCGTGAGCGTAACCGGACCTGATGGGTTTCCGGATATTCTCCGCAACGAGCGGTGCTTGGATCGGTGTTTTCATGGGGACAACCGGGGTTCGAAAGGAAACAGCCAGGTCGAATGCGGGGGGCTCCGACTCGATTGGCAGGCGAAAGGTCACGCGCGTTCCCCCCGGCCGCCAGCGCGATTCTACGGTCTCCCGCGGAGACCGGTGAAACCAGCCGTGAAGGACCGGGCACCAGCCCGCGTCCCCTGGATGCCGCGAGCCGCGGGTGAGGAGAACCCTCCCCCTTCCACGCCGTCGATCAACGGCGGCGCGCTCGCCGCGGCGGCCAGCCTGCGCGCCGTACCGTGCCCGTCAGTCGCCCCGCCTACAACTCGATCTCCGCCAGACACTCGCCGTCGGGGCTGCGGCGCACGGTAAAGCCGACTTTTTCGCAGACGCGCTGCATCTCGACGTTGTCCGTGAGGATGGTGCCCGTGATCCGCCGCAGGCCCTCGCGACGGCCAATGCCGACGAGCCCCGCGAGCAGCCGGGTCCCCAGGCCTCGTCCTTGCCAGGAGTCCGAGACGACGACCGCAAACTCCGCCTGGCCCAGGCCCGGTTCCTGGCAGAGGCGCCCGACGCCGAGGATCTCGGGCCGGCCGGCCGGCTTGTTCTGGTGAATCGCCACCAGCGCGATTTCGCGGGCGTAGTCCACGAAACAGAGGCGGGCGAGCCGCGCATGGCTGGCGCGATGCTCGAGGGAGATCGCGCGGAAGTAGCGGTAGTAAACACTGCGATCGGAGAGCGTTTCGTGAAAGCGCGCCATCATCGGTTCGTCCTCCGGCCGAATCGGGCGGAGCAGCACGGCGGTGCCGTCGCGCAGCGTCGCCGGCGCGACATACTGCTGCGGATACGGACGGATCGCGGGCACCGGCAGGGTTGCCTCCGCCCGGCCCGGCTCGTGCAGCGCAATCTCCGCGGCGAGCACGACCACGCCGTCCGCCGCCAGCCGGACCGGGTCGAGCCGCGCCGACTGGATCCAGGGCTGCGCGGCCACCAACTGGCTGAAGCGCACCACCACCTGCGCCAGCGGCGCGAGGTCGATGCCGGGCAGGCCGCGCCCCGCCCGCAGGGCGCGAAAGATCCGGGTCTGCTCCATGAGGCGCAGCGCCAGCGTGGTGTTGAGCGGCGGCAGTCCGACCGCGACATCCGGGTCAAGTTCGCCCGCCTTCCCGCCCGTTCCAAAGACCAGCACGGGCCCGAACTGGGGGTCGATCCGACTGGCGAGTTGCAGTTCCACCGCCGGCTCGGACCGCAGCGGTGAAACGATCACGCCGGCAAACCCGGCGGCGCCGGGGGCGGCCTCCGCCGCCCGCTTGAGGGCACGCCACGCCTGGCGCACGCCGGCGGCATCCCGGGCGAGGATCGGCTCCGCGGCGCCGGGCCGCGCAACACGCACCGGAAATCCCGCCTGCCGCGCCGCCGCCACCGCGCCGGTCTCGGTGCCGGCCGCGACCGGCGTCACCAGGGTGAGACCGTGGGCGGCCAGCAGCAGGGCGGTTTCCTCCGCGTTGAGCCGGGTGCGGCGTTTCTGCCGCACGCGGCGCAGAATCGTGTCGCCGCAAGGGCGGCGGCGCCCGACGCGTTCGGCGTCGTCGACGAGCTGGGGCGTCTCATACAGCGACTGGAGGTGGGCACTGTAGCGCCACAGATGCGCGAAGGCGCGCGCCGCGCGGTCGGAGTACTTGAAAGTCGGAATGCCGGCCGCGTTGAGCACCGCCTCGCCGGCGTCGACCGCCGCGCCGCCCATCCACGCCGCCAGCAGCGGCTTGCCGCCCTCAAGCGGCATGAGCTCCTTGAGGCGCGCTGCCACCGCGGTCGCGTCGGTCACGGCCTGCGGGGTGAGAATGGCCAGCACACCGTCGCAGGAGGGGTCGTGGGCGGCGGCGGCCACGGCGGTCCCGAAACGCGCGGCGTCGGCATCGCCCAGCAGATCGAGCGGCACGGCGCACTGGTCCGGCGGGGGCGGCGGACGGCCGAGCACGGCAAACGTCTCCGGGGCCAGCGGCGCGAGCTGGCCCCCGGCCAGCACCAGACGGTCGGCCGCGAGCGCGGCCGGGCCGCCGGCGTTGGTGACGATGGCGAGGCGCGGGCCGCGCGGACGCGGCTGTTTGCCGAACACCTCCGCCATGTCGAACACCTCCTCGATCGTGTCGACGCGCAGCACCCCGACCCGCTGGAAGGCCGCATCGAGCACCGCATCGTCGCCCGTCAGCGCGCCGGTGTGCTGGGCCGCCGCCCGGGCCGCGGCCTCGGTGCGGCCGGGCTTGATCACGACGATCGGCTTGGTGAATGCGACCTCGCGCGCGGCGGAAAGGAAGGCCCGGGCGTCGCCGATCGACTCCATGTAGATCACAATGCTCTGGGTGTGCGGATCGTCGCCCAGATGATCGATCAGATCGCCCCAGCCGACGTCGGCCATGCCGCCGACCGAGACGAACGCGCTGAACCCGACGCCTTCGCGCAGGCTCCAGTCGAGGATCGCCGAGCACAAGGCGCCGCTCTGGCTGAGAAACGCGACGCGCCCGGGCCGCGCCATGGCGCCCGCGATGGTCGCATTGAGGCCGGCATGCGGAACCATCACTCCGAGGCACGAGGGGCCGACCAGGCGCAGGCGGCCGCGGGCCGCCGCGACGATCTGGCGTTCTCGTTCCTCGCCGGCGGGACCGACCTCCTTGAAACCCGCGGACAGAATCGTCGCCCCGCGCACGCCGGCCCGGACGCACTCGCTGACCAAGGCCGGCACGGTGGGCGCCGGGGTGGCGATGACCGCGAGGTCGACCGCCTCCGGCACGTCGCCAATGGCGGCAAACGCCGGCGCGCCGAGCACGGTGGGGTGTCTGGGGTTGACGGAAAACACGCGGCCGCGAAAGCCGCGCAGGTTCTCCAGCAGCGCCCGCCCGACGCTGCCGGGGCGCTCGGACGCGCCGATGACCGCCACGGTGCGCGGAGCGAAGAAAGGTTCGAGCGGGCGGCGCAGGGCACCGCGGCCGGCGGAGGGGGCGGCTGCGCGTCGGGCACTCATGGGAGCAGGCGGAACTGGCTCGGGCGCAAGCTTCCACCAAACGCGCCGTCCCCGCTGCGCAGTTAGGGAGATTCTTGCCGCAGTTCTTGCACACGAGAGGCCGGGCGCCGGCTCCGGTCACCGGCGCCTGCGCGATCGGCCCGCTTTTCCCGACGCGGGCCACGCTCGCGACGGGGCGGATGGGTTGG
Organism: uncultured Opitutus sp.; assembly: GCA_964504885.1. Classification (GTDB taxonomy): domain Bacteria; phylum Verrucomicrobiota; class Verrucomicrobiia; order Opitutales; family Opitutaceae; genus ER46. Next base: position 109,021 of record CAZDGC010000005.1, on the reverse strand, counting down.
CCTGACAGGGAGAGGCGGGATCCTTGACCGGGAATCGCATCGGCGCCGGGACGACACCACGCTTGCCGGGCTTCGATCTTCCGCGTAACAGGGCCGGCCTAATCGCTCATGCCCACCGTCGTTTTCACCATCGCCAACCAGAAGGGCGGCGTCGGCAAGACCACCACCGCCGTCAACCTGGCGGCGGCTCTCGCCGAAAAGAAAATTCATACCCTGCTGGTCGATCTCGATCCGCAGGCCAACGCCACCAGCGCGGTGGGGGTGGAGAAGCAGGCCGGGCGCAGCCTCTACGGGCCGCTGCACGGCGACGGCAATGCCTTCGACATGATCACCCCGACGGCCTACGAGCACCTCGCGCTCATCCCCAGTGAGGAGGATCTCGCCGCGGCCGAAATCGAGCTCGCACAAAAGGACAACTATCTGGCCCAGCTTCGCGGCATCCTCGAACCGGTCCGCCAGTCCAACGGCTACCGCGCGATCATCATCGACTGCCCGCCCGCCCTCGGCCTGCTCTCGATGAACAGTCTCGCCGCCGCCGACTTCCTGCTGATCACCCTGCAGTGCGAGTACCTCGCCCTCGAGGGGCTCGGGCAAATCCTCCGCAACGTCGAACGCCTCAAGTCCGCCCACCTCAACGACAACCTTGAACTCGGCGGCGTCGTGATGACGATGTACGACGGCCGCACCAACCTGGCCAAGCAGGTGGTCGACGAGGTGCGGCAGCATCTGCCGGGAAAGGTCTTTGACACCGTGATCCCGCGCACCGTGCGCCTCAGCGAGGCGCCCAGCTTCGGCAAGCCGATTTTCGCCTACGACCCCCACGGCCAGGGCGCCCTCTCCTACCGCGCGCTCGCCAGGGAGGTCATCGAGCGCTTCCAGCTCAAGGCCTGATCCCCGCGGCGCCCCACCCACATCCGCCCCGGCGCCGCGCGACCGCATGCTCCCCTCCGTCGAAAAGTACCGCCAGGCGTTCCTCGTCGGACTGCAGAGCAATCTGGTCTACCGCTGGAACTTCGCCGTGCGCGGGTTCTTCTCCCTGTTTCACCTTGCGGTGGTCTTCATCCTCTGGGGCGCGGCCTTCGCCGGCTCGGAGCGGATCGGCGGCTTCGACCTGCGGCAGACGCTCACCTACTTCGTCACGTTGCTTGTGCTGCAGTTCTTCATCAGCGCGTTCAACGAAGACTACCAGATCAGCGAGGAAATCCGCAACGGGCTCATCAACCAGTTCCTGCTGAAGCCGATCAACTACTTCCTCTACCGCTTCAGCATCTTCGTCGCGGCGCGGCTCGTCTCCGGTGCGCTCATCCTGCTGCCGTTGCTCGTCGCGCTGCCGTTTATCCACGACGTACTGACCTTTCCCACCGACCCTTGGCGCCTCACGGTCGGCCTGCCGGCGCTGGCGATGTCGGCGCTGATCCAGTTCAGCATCGCGTTCTGTTTTGGGATGCTGACGTTCTGGTTCCTTGAGATCCAGGGATTCGTGATCCTCTCGATGGCCGTCGAGGCGGTGCTGGGCGGGCAAATCTTCCCGCTCGACCTGATGCCCGAGGCGATCTTCCGCGCCGCCCAGTATCTGCCATTCTATTACCAGATGTATTTCCCCTGCGCGATCCTGACGGGGCGGATCGATCTCGCCAGCTCGCTCCAGGGCCTCGTCATCCAGGCCGCCTGGGTGGTGGTGCTGCTGGCGATCAACCGCGTCCTCTGGACCCGCGGCCTGCGTCGCCACACCGCCGTCGGCGGCTAATCCGCTCAGCCCGCGCCCACCCGAGACCCGCATGCTGCACTACCTGCAAGTCTGGTTCGCCAGCGCCCGCTACTCGATCGTGCGCACCTTGATGTTCCGCGGCGACTTTTTCGTCTGGTCGCTGGTCGAGCTCTTCTGGATGAGCGTCAATCTCCTGCTCATCTCGGTCATCTACCGGCACACCGAGTCGATCGCCGGCTGGAGCAAGTACGAGATGATGCTGCTGGTCGGCACCTCGATGCTGATTCAGCGCTTCCTGATGGGATTCTTCTGGAGCAGCATCTTCGAGTTCGGGCGCAACGTGCGCACCGGCAATTTCGACTTCTTTCTCGCGCAGCCCGGCAATGTCATGTTCATGGCGACCACGCGCAAAATCGATCCCGACGGCCTGCTGAACTCGTTCGTGGCGATGGGCGTGGTGGCGTATTCGGCGCGCCAGCTCGGGTTGTCGCCGGGCGTCTGGGATCTCGCGCTCTACGGGGTGCTGGTGGTCTGCGGGCTGGTGATCCACTACAGCATCCTGGTGATTTCGACCTCGACGGTGTTCTGGCTGACGAGCGCGCAGGGCGTGGAAGGCGGGTACTTCACGCTGACGGAATTCTCCCGGCTGCCGCGCGAGGCGTTCAAGGGGGTGGCCGACCTGCTGTTTGTCTGGATGCTGCCGGTCGTGGTCGTGAGCAACGCCCCCGCGCGCGTGCTGTTGCGCGGCTTTGAGCCCGCCTGGGCGCTCTGGTTGATCGGCCTCGCCGCGCTCTGGTTCGGCCTCGCCGTCCTTGTCTTCCACCGGGGACTGCGGCGCTACGCGAGCGCGAGCTCATGAACTTCGATCCGGCCGCCCTCGAGACCCGCCTCGACTACGCGTTCCGCGATCGGTCCCTGCTGGCGCGCGCGCTCACGCACCCGTCGCGCCTGCAGGAGGAACCCGGTCTCGCCGAGAGCAACCAGCGCCTCGAGTTCCTGGGCGACGCCGTGCTCCAACTCGTCCTGACGGAGGCGCTGTTTCGCCAGTATCCGGCCGAACGCGAGGGTGCGTTGAGCAAACGCCGGGCGACCCTCGCCAACGGCGCCTTTCTCGCCGACCTCGCCCGGGAACTCGGTCTCAAACCGGCCCTGCGCCTGAGCTCCAGCGAGGAGGCCACCGGCGGCCGCGAGCGCGCCTCCACGCTGGAGGATGCCTTCGAGGCGCTGGTCGGAGCCGTGTTTCTTGACGCTGGCCTCGACGAGGTCCGCCGCGTCGTGCTGCGCCTCTACGGCCCCCTTGATCGGCGGCTGGCCGCAGCCGGCGACGAAGAGAACCCCAAGGGTCGGCTGCAGGAACTGGTCCAGCCGCGGCACGGCAACAGCGCCCTGCGCTACGAAGTGCTGCGCATCGAGGGTGAAGACCACGCCCGGCGCTACGAGGTGGCGGTCTACCTGCAGGATCGCCCCCTGAGCACGGGCCGCGGCACCTCGAAGAAAACGGCCGAGGAGGCCGCCGCCCGCGAGGCGCTCGCCGCGCTGCAGGGCGGGCAGACGCAAGGCGTGCCGGGACCCGGCTGAGAACCGCCAGGACTGCGGGAGCCTCCCGCGGCACGCGCATCCCTGCCTTCCCCTCCACGAGGCGAGACGCCCCGTCCACCGCCGGAGGCCCGCCCCACACAGCGGGGTTGCCGAACCGGCCGCCCCGGCCTTCAGTGACCCGCTTCGCATGCCGGACTCCCCGACCTTCGCTCGCCGCCGGATCACCGGCGTGTGCCCCCCCGCCCGGGGCGCGGTGCTGGCCGCGCTCTGCCGCGAGCAACGCACCCCCGTCTGGCTGGTCGTCACGGAGAACCTGAAGCTCGCCGAACAGCTCGCGGAGGACGTCGCGTTTTTTCACGCCGCGGGCGGCGGCACCACGCCTCTGCAGACGCTCGTTTTCCCGGAATCGATGACAGAAACTGCGGAGATGCGCGAAGCCTTTGCGGCCTCGAGCGACCGGCTCGCGGTGCTGTCGCGGCTGCGGGCACTCCGCGGCCTCGGCGCCACCCCCGACGTACTCCTGGTGGTGACGACCCCGGGCGCGCTGCTGCAACCCGTGCCGGCGATCGAGGAGCTGGCGCGGCGCGAACTCACGCTCCGTCGCGGCCAGGCGCAACCGTTTCACGGCCTGCTGGAGGAACTGCGCCGGCTGGACTACGACTCCGAGGCGGTGTGCGAGGCGCCGGGGCACTACGCGGTGCGCGGCGGACTGATTGACGTGTACCCGGTGACGGCGAATCAGCCGTACCGGCTCGACTTCTTCGGCGACGAGATCGAATCGATCCGGGAGTTCGACCCGGTGACGCAGCGGTCGGGCGCCGGCGTGGAGAGCATCACCCTGGCGGCGTCGCCGCGCGTGCGGCTGGATGAGGCCCGCACGGGCCTGGCGGACTACCTGAATCCCGCGAGCCACCTGGTGCTGGTCGAGCCGGCGGCGCTGGAGGAAGAGTTCGACGCGCTCGCGCCGGCGGGCGAGGATCCCCTCGCCGCGGTCCAGGCGCGCTGCGCCGCCCTGCTCGGAATCGGCGACCTCGACGAGGCGAGCCGCTTCTTCCCCACCGCGGACACGGCCGAAGTCACCTGGGACACCGAGAGCCTGGCGCATCACCGCCGCTACCCCGGCGACGCCCTCGTGGCCCAGGAGCGCCTGACGGTGGAGGAGGACGCGCGCCGCGAGTTCCTGCGCCAGCTCGTCGCGTGGCGAAAGGACGGATACGACGTGGCGATGGTGGCCGCCAAGGAGGGCGAAGAGAAGCGGGTGCAGGAAATCCTGGCCGCCGAACCCGCCTGGCGGCACCTGCGCCCGCGCTGGCTGCGGGGCGCGCTGAACGAAGGATTCCGGTTGACGCGGCGCGCCGGCACCGGGGCGGCGCCGCTGCTGTGGGCGGATGGGCGTCCCGCTTCGGACGAAGCGGGCCACGGTCCCGGTGGAAAGCCGTCGCGGCGGCCTCGCGGCGGCGCAGCCCGCACGGTCAATAGCGGGACCGGGGAATCGCGCGCTCCCGAATCTCCCGCGGCGAGCCCCGCTCCCGTCTCTGACGAGACGGGCCACGTCCCACCGGGGCCCCGTGGTTACGTGGTCGTGACTGAAACGGAGATCTTCGGCCGCCAGCGGCCGCGGCGGCCAGCGGCGAGCGCCCGGGCGGTGGCGCACCGGGCGCAGGTCGACCAGCTCCTCGACTTTTCCGAGCTCGTCGAGGGCGACTACGTCGTCCACCTGCAGCACGGCATCGCCCACTACCGGGGGATCACGCGGCTCGACACCGCGCAGGGGATGAAGGACGTGATCTCGCTGGAGTTCGACGATCAGGTCACGCTCCACGTGCCACTGACCGAGTCGCACCTGATCAGCCGCTACGTCGGACTGAGCAAGACCCGCCCGCAACTCGGCCGCATCGGCTCGGGCCGGTGGGAAAAGGCCCGCCAGGCGGCGGAGCGCGCCACCCTCGATCTCGCGGCCGAGCTGCTGCGCATCCAGGCCGCCCGCGAGGCCCAACCGGGGTTCGCGACTCCGCCCGACAACGACTGGCAGCGCGAGTTTGAGGCTTCGTTTCCGTTCACCGAGACGCCGGATCAGCTCCGCGCCATCCAGGAGGCCAAGGTCGATCTCGAGCGGACGCGGCCGATGGACCGCCTGATCTGCGGCGACGTGGGATTCGGCAAGACCGAGGTGGCGATTCGCGCCGCGTTCAAGGCCGTGCAGGGCGGCCGGCAGGTGGCGGTGCTGGTGCCGACCACCGTGCTGGCCCAGCAGCACCTGAACACGTTTCGCGAGCGCATGGCCGGCTACCCGATCGCGATCGAGATGCTGAGCCGCTTCCGCTCGCGGGCGGAGTTGAAGAAAATCCTCGCCGCCACCGCCGCCGGTCAGGTCGACATCCTCATCGGCACCCACCGGCTGCTGCAGCAGGATGTTTCGTTCAAGGAGCTCGGCCTCGTGGTGATCGACGAGGAGCAGCGTTTTGGGGTGAAACACAAGGAGGTGTTCAAACGCATGCGCGCGACTGTCGACGTGCTTTCGATGAGCGCCACGCCCATCCCGCGCACGCTTTACCTGGCGCTTACCGGCGCGCGCGACCTCAGCGTGATCGAGACGCCGCCCTCGAACCGCCATCCCATCCAGACCATCGTCAAGACCTACGACGAGAAGGCCGTGGTCGACGCCGTGCACTTCGAGCTGCGGCGGGGCGGGCAGGTATTCTACCTCCACAATCGCGTGCAGACCATCGACCTCGTCGCCGCGCGTCTCCGCGAACTGCTGCCCGGGGTGAGCATCGGCGTCGGCCACGGCCAGATGCACGCCGACGAACTGGAGGAAGTCATGACGGAGTTTGTGGCGGGCCGCTACCAGGTGCTGGTGTCGACCACCATCATCGAGAGCGGCCTCGATATCCCAAACAGCAACACGATCATCATCGAGGGCGCGGACCGCTTCGGACTGTCGCAGCTCTACCAGTTGCGCGGGCGGGTAGGGCGTTTCAAGCACCAGGCCTACGCCTACCTGCTGCTGCACCGCCACACCCGGCTGCTGGAGGTGGCCCGCCAGCGACTGACGGCGATGCGCCAGCACAACCAACTCGGGGCGGGCTTCCGCATCGCCATGCGCGACCTCGAACTCCGCGGCGCCGGCAACCTCCTGGGCGCCGAGCAGAGCGGGCACATCGTCGGAGTGGGTTTCGAGCTCTACTGCCAGCTCCTGCGCCAGTCGGTGGCGCGCCTGCGCGGCGACCCGAGCGCCGCCGCCAACCGCGCCAGCGTGAAACTGGACTTCGTGTTCGTCGGCGAAGGCACACCGACCGCCGCCGCCAGTGGCGGCCGGCACACGGACGGCTACACGGCCCTTAAGGATGCCGAGGACGCCCAGGCGGTCGACGTCGGCCGCATCCAAGCGCGCATCCCGACGGCCTATGTCGCGGAGACGCGGCTGCGGATCGACTTCTACCGCAAGCTGGCCCTGGCGGAGTCGCTGCCGGCGATCCGGCAGATCGAGTCCGACCTGCGCGATCGTTTCGGCAAGTTCGGCGACGAGGTGAAAGCGCTGCTGCTGGTGACGGAGATTCGGGTGCGCGCGGAACAAACGGGGGTCGTCTCCGTCGAAACCGACGCGGGCCGCCTGAAATGCCTCCGCCGCTCCGGCACCAAGGATGACTGGGTGCAGATTGGGGGGAGGTTTCCAAGGTTGACCGCCCCCCTCCCCCTCCTACGTTTGCGCGAAATCATCGCTTTTCTGACCTCTCTGACGAACTCATGACGATACGTCGCACCCACCTTGGCGTCCTGCTTGCCCTCGCGCCGGCCGCCTTCCTGCCCGCTCAGACCCCGGCGCCGGCAGGTCCGTCGACCGACCCCGTTGCCCAGAACCTCAATCTCCGTTTCGCCAACGGCATCGTGGCCGTGGCCGAGGAGAAGATCATCACCGTGGCCGATGTGATGCAGTACATCGGTCCGCTCCTGCCCCAGCTCCGCAACGAAGCGCGCAACGAGAAGGAGTTTCAAGAGCGCCTCGAACAACTGCAGGACAGCGCGATTCAGGATCTCATCGACCGGGTTTTGATCGTGAAGGAGTTCCGCAAGGACGAGAAGCGCCAGATCCCGATCCAGTACATTGACAACGCGCTGGCCGACGAAATCGCCGAGCGTTTCGAGGGCGACCGCTCCAAGTTCCTCGCCTACCTCCGGGCCAAGGGCCAGACGGTGCGCGACTACCGGAAGGAGATCGAGGAGAACATCATCTTCCAGTACATGCAGGGTCAGCAGCGGAAGTCGCAAAGCGTGGTGAGCCCGGTGCGCATCGAGACCTACTACAACGAAAACAAGGACCGCTTTTACCGTGAGGACGAGGTGCACCTGCGGCTGATCCAGCTTACTCGCACCGAGACCGAGACCGACGCGTCGCTGCTGGAACAGGGCAACATGATCGTGGCCCGCATCAAGGCGGGCGAGAAATTCGAGGATCTGGCCAAACAGTTCAGCAAGGATCTCAAGCGCAGCAAGGGCGGCGACTGGGGCTGGCTGAAGCGGTCGGACTTCCGCAAGGAATTCAGCGAAGTCGCCTTCAACCTGAAAAAAGGGGAGGCCTCCGAACCGCTGCTGCTGCCCGAGGGTGCGTTCATCCTTTACGCCGAGGATCGTCGCTTTGCCGGCATCCAGCCGATCGACGAAGTGCGCGACCAGATCGAGCGCGTGCTGATCCAGCAGATGAGCCGCGCCAGCCAGGAGCGCTGGCTCGAGCGCCTGCGCCGCAACGGCTACGTGAAGTATTATTGAGCGGTCGTCGGACCGGCGTGCGAGGGCGGGTCGCGGGAGGGCCCCTTCCCTCCTCCCTCCGGGCGCAGCGGTCGGGCGGGGAACTTCCCGGGCTGCGGCCTTGAGTCGCGCTGGGAGGCGTGCGCCAGCAGCCCGTCGCGCCTGGAGGACCGGCTCTTGGGAGAAATCCGCGCGTTATTGCCGGCCACGCCTGGGCCGACCCGGACGCCCTGCTAGCGGTTTCCGCCGCGTTTGAGCATTTCGGCACGCGCCGCCTCGAGGCGGGCGCGCTCGTCGGGGGTCAGGCTGTGGATGCCGTGCTGGGCGATCTTGTCGAGGAGGGAATCGACCTCGGCCATGGCAGCCGGAGAGGGACGAGGCGTCGCCGGAGCGGCGGAAGGCGGGCGGCTGGGGGTGGAGCGCGAAGCGGAAGCTGGCGTCGGCGCGGAACGCACGGGAGTAGCCGCTGGCTGGCGGGGACGAATCCGAATCCGCGGCAGCGGCAGCCGGAAATAACCCTGCTGGAAACGCACAAAGCCGTGCGCAAAGCCGCAGGTGGCGACGAGTTCAAGCAATCCGACCCAATCGCGCGCGGCGAGGGCCATGAGCGCGCTGAGGGCCACGAGGGCAAGGGCAGCCCACTTGGCGAGGATGTTGAAAAGGAGAGGCGCGTTGGGGAAGAGCGTGGCGAAGGCGACGAACAGCGCGAACGAGCCGACCTCACCGCCGAATCGCGTCGCGACCAGCGGCCCCACCGCCGTCAGCAGCAGCGGCTTCACGAGGTAGATACCGGCATACAACTGGAAGAACACGCGGCGGCCGAGATACCGCTCCACCTCGCGGCCGAACCAGACGATCATCAGCATGTCGACGGCGAAGCTGATACTCGGCGGGTTCACGAGGCCATAGGTGAGCAGGCGCCAGACCTCTCCCCGCCAGACCGCGGTGCTGCTAAAAGTGAACCAGTCCAGGACACCCCCGGCTCGCGCAAACAGCAGCAGAGTCGTCGCGAGCATCGATCCGACGAAGACAACAACCAAAAAATGCGCCGCGTACAAGGGGTACCCCCGCCACCAAGTGACGGGTTGGTTTTCCTCGGAGGTTCCGGCTTCAAATCGACTCATGACGGCGCAGCGCGAACACGTTGAGTGTCCCGGTGCGCGCCCGCAAGCAGCGAGCGGGGAGCTGGCGCCGAAAAGACCGGCCCCAGCGCAACCGCCAAGCCGCGGGCCACCCAGGTCCAATCGGGTCTTTCTGCCCCTCCCCGGACGCCGCCCTGCTCCTCGGTTGCCGGGATGAGGCGTGGTGGATCCAGGCCAGTTCGGCGGCGTGGGCCGCGGGACGAATCTTCCGGACTACCGCGGCGCCCGCCCCGCCAGCGTGGCGAGCATCCCTTCGAGGCGCGCCGTAATCTTCTCTGCGGCCTCGATTTCGAGGTAGCTGCTCCGGGCGCGCCAGGTTTCGTAGCCGCCCGCCGCGTGATGTTCGGCGGTGGGCAGGTAGCCATTGTAGCCGTTGGCCAGCGAGATCGTGAAATGCCGCGCGAACGGCGTCTTTCGCTTCAGCCGCAAGCCGATCTCCACGAACACCTCGCAGGGGATCGCGCCGATGCTGAGGTCGCCCACGCGGTGCGCCTGCAGGGTGACCGGCACCGTGTCGGGATAATCGGCCAGCTTGAGGGTCTCGCGCGCGTAAATCGCCTTGCGGTCGCTCCACTGGCCGTCCGGGTCGCGCGGCGTGGCCGCCAGCGTGCGCTTCGCCTGCTCGACCTCGGCGGGCGTGCCTTTGCGCACGCGCAACTCAAGCACGACCTGCTCGGTGTCGAATGTCACCGCGCTCCGCCAGGCAATGGCGCCGTAGGCGGCCATCGCGGCGTCGGCGACGCTGCGAGCGACGATCTTAATCTGTTCGCCGGGCGCGCGGCGCGGCCGGATGGGGAGCGCGAAGTTGATATTGTTGATGTCGCCGCTGGTGCCGTTGGACATGATCCCGACGAACGCCGGCCGGCCGGAGTAGCGCGCGTCCCCGGCCTGAAGGCGGGTGGCGATCTCGCGGGCAAACTCGCCGAAGTAGTCGGCGCTGATGGCCGGGTTGCCGCCGACGTAGTGGAGGCTGTAGTTCGCCAGCAAGCCGAGGGGACGCCGGTCGGCCACACTGCGCACCGCCAGCACGGCCACATCGGGATCGACCGGTCCGGCGGGAACCGAGGTCTTCGGATTGGCGTTGCCCGGGTTCATCCAGGCGCGATCCTTCTGGCCGCCGAACGGATTTTCGTAGGCGGCGCCAGCTTTCACCCACCAACGCCGGTTGAACACCTGCGTCGGATCGCTGCCGAAGGCCCAGCCGATCTCCGCCGGCTCCAGGTTTCGCCACGCCTGCACGATCCCGCGCGCGAGGAGCGCCGGCACCGCCCGCACGTAATCCGGATCGGGATCGCTCTGGAACGCGGGCGTCAGCGCCGCCGCCGAATGCGTGTGCGTCGCCGAAATCAGAATCTCCCAGGGGCGCAGGCCCGTCTCGTTCCCGGCGAGGCGCTTGGCCTCCTCGGCGATTTCGCGCGGCAGCAGGCAGGCGTCGACCACGCAGAAGACCAGCGCGCGGCGGCCATCGTGCAGCGCCAGCACACGGGCGTGCATCGGGTCGGTGATCTGGCGGGCGAAGCCGGCCTTCATGCCGCCATTGACGGGCGCCGGAAACTTCGTGGGCGAAATGTCCTGCGCAAATGCGCCGGCGCGGAAAGCCGCGTCGAGCGGCGTCGCGAACCAAAGCAGGACGAAACCGAGCAGCATTGTCTTCATGGGGCGGGCGGCGGGGCGCGGAAAACGAGCGCAGCGTTTCCCCGGCGGAGCGACGCGTCAAGCGCCCCGCCGGGTGGCTCGGGTGCGGGATATTTCCTTGAGCGACGCGACGTCGGTGCTTTCGTGAAACCGGAGCGTCGCCGCGCCCGCGTCGGACGCTTCCGATCACTCCACCCCGGGCTGACCGCACCACCCCGCACCTGCCTCCGACTCATGAACTCCCCCCCTGCTGCTCACTCTGTTTTTCGCCTGCTCGTCGCGCTCGGCGCACTGTTCACCCTGGCCGCCTCCCTCGCGGCCCAGACCACCGGTACCGGCGCGATCGAGGGCCGCGTGCTCAACGCCCGCACCGGCGAGTACCTGGAAGGCGCCCGCATCACGGTGCCGGGCACGGCGCTCGAGACCTTCACCGACGCCGCCGGTGCCTACCGCCTCGGCAACGTGCCCGCCGGCCCTGCCCGCGTGCAGGCTTTCTACACCGGACTCCCGCCGCACACGGCGAGCGCAACCGTGGCCGCCGGCCAGACGACGCAGCTCGATCTCACGCTGACCAGAGCCGGCCCCGCCGCCCCGGGCGACGTGGTCAAGCTCGATGAGTTTCGCGTCGAAACCAGCCGCGAGATGGATGCCTCGGCCTTGGCGATCAACGAGGAACGTTTCGCGTCCAACATCAAGCACGTCCTCTCGACGGAGGAGTTCGGCAACATCTCCGAGGGCAACGTGGCCGAGTTCCTCAAGTTCATGCCCGGCATCACAGTCGATTATACCGGCGGCAACGCACGCGACATCTCGATCAACGGCGTGCCTTCCGATAATGTGCCGGTCACGCTCGACGGCTTCGGCATCGCCTCCGCTCCGGGCAACGCCACCGGGCGCTCGGTGGCTTCGGACATGATCTCGATCAACAACCTTTCGCGCATCGAGGTCGCCTATTCCCCCACTCCGGAATCGCCCGGATCGGCGCTCGCCGGTTCGGTCAACATGGTGCCGCGCAGTTCGTTCGAGCGGGCGAAGCCGGTTTTCAACGCCAACGTGAACATCGTGATGCGCGACAACGCCCGCGATTTTCACAAGGTGCCCGGCCCCCGGCCCAGCCCGACGCGCAACGTGCACCCGGGTTTCGATTTCTCCTACGTGGCACCGGTGAACAAGCGCTTCGGATACACCATCTCCGCCGGCACCTCGGCCAACTACTCGCCGCAGGACAACTCTACCATGACCTGGCGGGGCGTGCAGGCGGCGACCAACGGCAACGCCTTCCCCCATACCACGCCCGGCAATCCCTACCTCTCGCAATACCAGGTCCAAGACGCCCCGAAGGTCACAGTCCGCCGTTCGGTCGGCGCGAGCATCGACTACAAGTTTACCGCCTACGATCGCGTCACGCTTGGCTTCCAGTACTCGTCCTTCGACGGCCAGTATATCGTCTCCAACGTCAACTTCAACGTGGGCGGCGTGCGCCCGGAGAACATCGCACTGACCACGCTGCGCGGCACACCCGGCGCCGGCGTGGTGCAGACAGTCCACCAGGAACGAAACCGGTTTAACCGCACCCGCATGCCGACCCTGGTCTGGCGGCACGATGGTCCGGTCTGGAAGGCTGACGGCGGGGTGGGTTACTCGCTGCAGGACGACGGTAACCCGGACATGCGCCAGGGCTATTTTCGCAACTTCACGATGCAGCGGACCAACGTCACGATTGACTTCGACGACATCTTCTACCTGCGCCCGGGCCGCATTGATGTGCGCGACGGTCCCACCGGTGCGCCGATCGACCCCTTCAAGCTCGCGACCTATTCGATTGTGTCCGTCGCCACTCAGGACGACGTGAACATCGACCGACAGAAGACCGCCTACGGCAGCCTGCGGCGCAGTTTTTACACCAAGGTGCCGTTCACCTTGAAGACGGGCTTCGACGTCCGCCAGACCATGCGCGACAACCGGCGCTTCGAGTACCCGTACAGCTTCGTTGGCCGCGACGGCCGATCCAGCACCACTCCGGTCGGCAGCGACGACAGTCCGGTGCCGTTCTTCGATCCGATCTACTCTCAGCGCACCCTGCCCTTCGGGTTTCCGCAACTGGAGACGCCCAGTAATCGCAAGATTTACGAGTACTGGGTCGACAATCCGGCGCACTTCACCCGCAACGAAAACACCGTCTACCGCAACCAGGTGAGGGACTCGCGGCGTTCGGAGGAAACGATCTACGCCCTCTACCTGCGCGGTGATGTCAGCCTCCTGCAGAACCGCCTCAAACTCGTCGGCGGCCTTCGCGGCGAACAGACCAACGTGACGGGAGAGGGGGCACTGACCGATCCGACACGCAATTTTCAACGCGATGCGGCGGGCAACATCCTGCGCAACCCCAACGGCACGCCCATGCTGATTGTGCCGACCTCGAACGCCCTCGGGGTTTCGCAACTCACGTACATCGACCGTGGCTCGCGCACGGAAAAGGAGTACTTGCGCCTTTTCCCCAGCCTCAATGTCAGCTACAACCTGCGCGAGAACCTGATCGCCCGCGCATCGTATTACCACTCCGTCGGCCGGCCGAACTTCATCCAGTATTCCGGCGCCGTGACTCTGCCCGACACCGGCAGTCCGCCCGCGACCAACAACCGCATCGCCGTAAACAATTCCGGGATCAAGGCGTGGACTGCCCGAACCGTGAACCTGCGTCTTGAACGTTACTTCGAGGGCGTGGGCCAGTTCTCCATCGGCGCTTTCCGCCGCAGCATCGAAAACATGTTCGGTGCCACCGTCTTTCAGGCGACCCCGGAGTTTCTCGCCCTCTACGGCCTCGATCCCAGCGAATACGGCGATTACGATGTCTCCACTCGGCACAATGTCCAGGGCACGGTCCGCACTGAGGGCCTAAATGTCAGCTACCGGCAGGCGCTCACGTTTCTGCCGTCTTGGGCCCGCGGGGTGCAGGTCTTCGCCAACGGAAGTATGCAGCGGGTGACCGGCGACGACACCGTCTCGTTCGCGGGATTCATCCCCCGCAGCGGCAGTTGGGGCATCAGCCTCACCCGCCCTCGCTACAACGCGCGCATCAATTGGAATTACCGCGGCCTGTCGCGCAACAACCGCCTGTCCGGCAACAGCATCGAGCCAGGCACCTATAACTGGAGCTCCAAGCGTCTCTACATCGACGTCGTCGGCGAAATCTATTTCTGGAAGCGTACCGCGTTCTTCTACAATTTCCGCAACATCGGCGATGCCACCGAGGACGTGAAAATCTACGGGCCGAGCACACCGTCGGTGGCTCGCTTCCGCCAGCGCATCGACTACGCGTCGCTCTGGACCTTCGGCCTGAAGACCACGTTCTGATCCTGCGCCCGGGCCGCGCGTCGCTACTGGCAGAGTTCCGTTTTCGCCCGGACCGTTCTGGCACACTTCGATGCGCAGCAAATTCCGCTGGCCCGGATCGGGAGCGCCGGGACCGTTAACTTCCGCCCCCCTCGGCAGGATTTCAGCGGGCACCCGGCTCCTCGACGCATCGACGCTGCCGGTCTTAACTCGGCCATGCGTTTCTCCGACCAGGTTGTCTGGCTGACGGGCGCCTCCTCCGGCATCGGCGCCGCCGCCGCGCGAGCCTTCGCCACGGAGGGGGCGCGCGTCGTCCTCTCCAGCCGCGACGCCACCGCCCTCGAACAGGTCCGCCAGACCTGTGCCCGACCGGCCGATCATCTGGTCCTGCCCCTCGATCTCCGTCGCAGCGACACGTTTCCCGCTCTCGTCACCGCGGCGCTCGCCCACTGCGGGCGCATCGATGTACTGGTCAACAACGGCGGCGTCAGCCAGCGGGCCCTCGCCCTCGAAACCTCCGAGGCGGTCGAGCGTGCGATCATGGAAGTGGACTATTTCGGGACCGTCGCACTCACCAAGGCCGTCCTGCCCGCGATGCGCTCCCGCCGCGCCGGCCGCGTCGCGGTGATCAGCAGCGTAATGGGCTATGTCGGCACCCCGGGACGCTCGTCCTACGCGGCCGCGAAACACGCCCTCCACGGCTACTTCGACTCGCTCCGCGCCGAACTGTGGCGCGATGGCATCACGATCACGCTCCTCTGCCCCGGTTACGTGCGGACCGCGATCTCCGCCAACGCCCTCGGCCCGCGCGGCGAACAGCATGGCCGCCTCGACGCCGCCACCGCCCGCGGCCTCGCGCCCGAACGCTGCGCGGCGGCGCTGCTCGCTGGCCTCGCCCGCCGGCGCCGCGAGGTTTACGTCGGCGGCTGGGAGGTCGCCGGCATCTATTTGCAGCGGTTTTTCCCAGGCCTGTTCGCGCGCGTCGTCCGCCGGATGCGCTTCAACGCAACAGCGCCATCAGCCGGGCGCGCGACTTGACGCCGAGTTTGCGGAAGACCGAATTGAGCTGCGTCTTGATCGTCAGCACGCTCTTGCTCAACGCCTGTGCGATTTCGGCGTTGCTGGCGCCATCGCACACCAACTGGGCGATCTCCCGCTCACGCGGCGTCAGCTCCCGCAGCAGCCGCAGTCGCGTCGCGGAGTCCGCACCGGCGGCCGGCGCCACCGCCGGACCGGCGTCGAGCACCGCGAGAAACCGGGGTTTGGCCAGCGGGCTGTCGGGATTGTGCAGCACGGAGATCTGCGCCCGCAGCCGTCCGTCCCTTGCGGATACGACTCGCGCGACGTCGTCCGGCCGCGGCAGGGGCTGCTTGGGGTCCCGCGCCAGCATCGTCGCGCGCAGGCGTCGGCAGGCCTGCTCGATCTCCCCGGGCACGGCGAACGCATCCCGCACGTTGAAGATCCGCGCCGCCTCCGGGCCGAGGTTCCACACCGCGCACTGCCGGTGCGCCTCGGAATTCGCGAACTCGGTCCGCAGCTCCCATTCCAGCAGCACAAGGCCGACCGGGAGCTGACGGTTGAATTCCTCCAGGCTGTGCCGCGCCAGACGCTCCGAGTGCAGCCGCTGCACCCGCTGAATCGCCGTCCCGATAAACGGATACAGGTAGCGCAGCAGCCCCATCTCCTCCTCGCTGAACTCCGGCTGGTCCGGCGCCCGGTAAAGGCTGAACATCGCCATCACCTCTTGGTGCGACCAGTACAGCGCCGAAACCCCCTTGTCCCAGCCCTCCGGGCTCGCGAAGCGGCGGTAGAACGCGGTACGCCGGAACTCGGCGGGCGGCGGCAGCACATCGCGAAAACGGTAGAACCGCAGCCCCCGGTGGGCTTCGATGTACGGAGAAAAAGGATTCCCCTTGCCGCGGGCCGCATACCAGCGGTTGGCACGGGCGATGGGGGGATCGGTGAACACCACCCGCGCCTCGCCCATGCCGAGGTGGCCGAGAAACAGCGTCACGCGATGCGGCGCAAACGCTGCCCGGAGCAGCGTCCGCACCGCGCGCCAAAGCGGCTCCACCTCCATCGCGGCGTGCAGCGCCACCAGCGGCCGGTGCAACCGCCACGCCAACTGCGGTGAAACCTGAACCCGGGGAAGGGACGCGTCCGGCGCGGGCGACCGCCGGGGCGGAGATACAGACGACATGGGCGGTACGGCGGCACCGCCGGCAGCCACGTCTGGCTGACGGACGGCACCGGCGTGCGACGTTGGCGGGCCGCCGGGAAATTACAACCTTGGTGGTATGGACCGGGCATGAGAGCGGCTGCTAGTGTTGTCCGATCCTCTCGTGGCGCCGCCACCACCTCACACCAACACCGCCCGCCCGACCGACCGCCGCCTGCGACCGCCCATGAACGCGTTTCTCCGCTCCCTCCTTCTCCTCGCCGTCGCCACCGTCGCGGCCGCCCAGACCCGGCCGGCTGCGGCCACCCTTACCGGCCAGATCACCGACGCCACCACGCGCCACGCGCTGCGCGGCGCCACCGTCACCCTGGCCAGGGGCCCTGCGGGCACCGTGGTGGAATCAACCACCTCCGACGCCGACGGGGAGTTCGCCCTCGCGACTCCGGCCGGCACCTACACGCTGACCGTGGACTATCTCGGTCTCCCGCCCAAGTCGCAGACCGTCGAATTGCGGCCGGGGGAAACCGCCCGCCTGGCGCTCGCGCTGAACGCCGACACCGTGGCGTTGGCCGCCTTCACTGTCGAGGCCTCCCGCACCGGTCAGGCGCGCGCGCTCAACCAGCAGCGCGCCGCCCAGAACCTCACGTCGATCATCTCTTCCGACTTCACCGGGCAGTTCCCCGACAAGAACATCGCCGACGCGGTGAAACGCATGCCCGGCGTCACCGTGGAAACGGATCGAGACACCGGTGGCAGCGAGGGCCGCTACGTGACGGTCCGCGGCATGACGGCGGACTTCAATGCGGTCACCGTCAATGGCATGCGGATTAACGTGACTGACTTCGACGGCCTCTCGCGCCGCGTGCCGCTCGATGTCGTATCGACGGACGTCGCCGACCAGATCGAGGTCACCAAGGCGCTGCGTCCGGATCAGGACGCCGACTCGATCGGCGGCGCGGTCGACATCCGGACCCGCAGTGCGTTCTCCCGCGACAGCCGCTCCGCCTCCGTCAAGGTGGCGCTCGGCTACTCCGCGATTCTCGAGGACTATTTCAACTACCCGTACGAGAATCCCAACCGCGAGGCGGCGCTGAGCTACTCGGACGTTCTCGGCGCCGAACGTCGCTGGGGCGTCTCGCTGTCGCTCAGCCACCGCGACCGCACCTTCGTCAAGCAGCGCAACAGCACCACCGGCTGGAACGGCGCCGGCACGCCCGCTTCGCCGTTCCTGCTGGATTCATTCGTGCTGCAGCATTTCTTTGACGACATGACGAACCGCGGCGCCAACGGCTCGCTCGAATTCCGCCCGGCGCCCGGCCACAAGTTGCGGCTGCATGCCGGCGTAAACGAGCGCGAGACCAACCGCGGCCGGCAGCGCCAGCAGATCTTCTTTCCCCTGTCGCTCAGCCCCGCGAACACCGTGGGCACCCCGGTCGTCACCGGCGACACCTATACCAGCATCGCCGCCGCCAACAACACCGTCCGCAAGGAGGTCCGCGATTTCGACGAGACGCAGACGACCGGCACCGTGGCGTTCGACGGCGAATCGCGCGTTGGCCCCTACGAGATCACCTACCTGGTGGGCTTCAACCGCGGCGAATTCGACGGCGGTCTCGCCACCGGCGTGCAGGCGCAGTTCCAGCGGGCGACATCGATCAATGGATACACCATCACGCCCGGGAACGCCCGGTATCCGGTCATCACCACGACGCTCGACCGCCTCACGCCGGCCGCCGCCAACGCCTATCAGAACCGCGCCTTCGTGCGCGGCACGCGGAACTACACCGACGAGGAATGGAACGTCGCCCTCAATGTCCGCCGCGCCCTCACCGTCGCCGGCCTGCCCGGCGCGATCAAGGCAGGGGCCAAGTTCCGCGCCAAGTCGCGCGACCGCGACGAAATCCAGCGCAGCTTCAACGCCAACACCAACTGGAACCTGCTCGGTTACACCGGCCAGCCGGACATTCCCTCCGTCCTCGCCGACTACGGCGCCCGCGACGGCGCCACCGCCGACGGTCGTTACCACTACGGCTATTTCCTCGATCCCCAAAAGGTGCTCAGCGTCGGCGAACTTCTGATCAGCCGCGGCCTGCTCGTGCCCACGAGCACGAACGCCCTCAACAGCCAACTCGGCGACTATCAGGCGTGGGAGGACGTCAGCGCCGCCTACGCCCAGGGGCAGTTCCGCTCCGGCCGCCTCACCCTCCTCGGCGGCCTGCGCGCGGAGCGCACCGTCACCACCTTCAAGACCTGGTCCGTGGTCGACAACGTGCCCTTCCGCATCCAGCCGCGGCGCGACTACACCAATGTCACGCCGGGCCTGCACCTCCGGCACGACACCACGAAAAACCTCGTCCTCCGCGCCGCCTACACCGAGAGCATCGCCCGGCCGACCTTCAACCAGCTCAATCCCCGCGCCACCATCTCCACCACCAGCGACACCGTGAGCCGCGGCAACCTGGACCTGAAGCCCGTGTATTCACGAAACCTGGACCTGTCGTTCGACTGCTACCTCGGCAGCGTCGGCTACCTTTCGGTCGGCGTCTTCCGGAAAAATTTCAAGAACAACGTCTATCGCTCGACCCAGCGCGAGGTCTTCGAGGGCGAACCGAACGTGCAGGTCACCCAGGACCGCAACGCCCGCGGCGGCCGGCTCACGGGCCTCGAGCTCGCCTACGACCAGCCCCTGCGTTTCCTGCCCGCGCCCTTCGACGGGCTGGGCGTCGCGTTCAACTACACGCGCACCGACTCCAAGCTCGACACCGGCCTGCCGCAGCTCGCCGGCGCAAGGATCCCGCTCTTTGACCAGATGAAGAACACCGTCAACGCGAGCCTCTACTACGAGAAGGGCCCGCTCCGGTTGCGGGCGTCGGCCCATCAACGCAGCCGCACGGTCTTCGATCTCGCGACGAACAATCCCTACGCGCTCGCGCGCTTCGAGTCGCCCAGCACCGAACTGGATCTCACCGCCAGCTACCGTTTCTGGCGGCAGTGGCGGGTCTACGCCGAGGTGCAGAATGCGCTCGGTGAGCCGCGGCACGGTTACAACGGCGACAAGTCACTCCGGCTCGATTACAACGAATACTCCGACTGGGCGGCCACCCTCGGCGTGCGCTGGAATCTCTGAGAGGGCGTCCAAAAAGCACGTGTCCCTACTGCTTCGGAGGGCGCCGCTCGCAGGACCACCGCGGCGACGGAGCGTCGCCCTCCGAAAATTCGGCTTGTTAGACACCCTCCGATCCGCCGTCACGGTTCCAGCCAGAGCGCCTGCAGGCGGCGGTCCGCAAACGGGCGCGGCTGCCAGCCCTTCACGCTGGGGTTGAGCAGAAACGTCTGGGTCGAGAAGAAGAGCGGGATCGCCGGAACCTCTTCGAGGAAGATCGCCTCCGCGCGCTGCCAGGCCTCGTCGCGCGCCGGACGATCATTGGTCCAGGTTGCGTCGACCAGCGCATCGAAGCCGGCGTGGCTCCATTTCGCCTCGTTGTAGAGTCCATCCGACCTCCAGGCCCCCAGGAAGTAGAACGGATCCTGGTACGTCGTCGCGTTCCAGGAACCGCGCACCATCTGGAAGTCCATGCGGCGCTTCGACGAATTGAGCACCTGCGTCTCCTCCTGGCGCAGGGTGATGCTGATCCCGAGGTGCTGCCGCCACATCTGCTGCACCGTCTCGGCGATTACGCGGTGGTGCTCGCGGGCATCGACCAGCAGTTCCACGGCGGGAAAGCCTGCGCCGCCGGGAAAACCGGCCTCCGCCAGCAGCGCCCGCGCCCGCTCCGGATCGAACCGCAGCCGCGCCCGCGCCATGTATCCGCCCATCGCGGGCGGCGTGAAATGCCAGGCGGGCTCGCGGCCCCCTTTCAACACCTGCCGGGTCAGGCGCTCGCGATCCACCGCCAACGCCAGCGCCTGCCGGACCCGGCGATCGCCGAACGGCGCGCGCGCCACATTGAGCGAGTAGAAATAGACCCCGCGGTCGTCCACGACCTTGAGCCGGTCCGGCTGCTCCCGGGCATAAACGTCGAGCTTGCTGAGCGGCACCCCGCTGGTGAGGTGAAGTTGCCCGGTGCGAAAGGCATTCTCTTCTACCGCGGCGTTCTCGATGGGGAGGAAATGCACCTCACGCAGGCGCACCCGAGCGGCGTCCCAGTACCGCGCGTTGCGCTCCAGCACCACGCCCTGGTTCTGCCGCCACGCCTTCAACCGAAACGGACCGTTGCCAACCAGATTGCCAGCGCGGATCCACTGATTCACGCGCTCATCCATCGGGGCGAACTTCTCCACCACCTCCCGGGGCACGGGAAAGAAGAGATAAAACGCCGAGAGGAAAAACGGCGTGGGCCGCACCAGCTCGATTTCCAGCACCCGCTCACCGATCGCCCGCACGCCTACCGTCGCCCAGTCGGTCGTGCGCCCCGCCTGATAGTCGCGCGCGCCCCGGACAAAGAACAGGTTGTTCTCCGGGTGGGATGAGCCGAGCCGCGGGGCCAGCATGCGCCGGGCCCCATACTCGAAGTCCTGCGCCGTGACCAAACGACCATCGCTCCACCGGGCGTCCGGTCGGAGGTGAAACACGTACCGCAGGCCGTCGCCGCTGATCTGCCAGCGCTCCGCCACGCCGGGGCGCGCCTCGAGTGTCGCCAGGTCCGGCACCACGAGCCCCTCGAACAATCCGCCCACGATCGTCCACTCCACCGCGCCGCGCACGAGATAGGGGTCCAGCGATTCCGGCTCGGAGGCGTTGCCGCGATACAGCACCTGGTCCCGGTTGCCCCGGATCACCGGGCTGTCCCGCCGCGCACAACCGCCCGCCGCCAGCAACACCAGTGCAGCCAAGCCCATCCGAACCGCGAGTCTTACGCCCATTCTGCAAGGTGCGCCCGCTCCGGATTCCGCGCACTCCAAAACGATTACCACCAAGGTGGTAATCGCACCGGGCGGCCGGCTTCGACCTAGCCATCGCCCGACGAAACTGCCAGGTTGCCCCGCCATGTCCGCCGTTGCCTTACTCCCTGCCCGCCGCCGTCAGGCGCCTGCCGGCCGCGGCGCGTCAAGGCTCCCGCGCACGGTACTCGCGAAGACAGTGGCGACCTTGCTCGCGCTGGCGCCGGTGGCGCGGGCCGCCTCTGCCCCGCCTGCTGCGGGCACGAGCACCAACGCGGCCTGGGACTACTGGCTCACCGGCAACGCGGCCGATGCCCGCCCGGCACGGACACGGGCCGGCCTCCTCCTCGCGGGCGGAGGGGGCGATGTCGCCGCGGCGTGGCGCTGGTTCGTGGGCTGCGCCGGGGGCGGCGACATCGTGGTGCTGCGCGCCTCGGGCGGCGACGGGTATCAAAAGTATTTGTACGAGCAGATCGGCGGGATCGATTCGGTGGAGACCATCCGTTTCAACGCGGTCGCGGCGGCGCACGATCCCCGCGTACTCGAAGTCATCGCGCGGGCGGACGGCCTCTTCCTCGCCGGCGGGGACCAGGCGCGCTACGTGCGCTACTGGAAGGACACGCCGGTGGGCGCGGCCATCAACGCCCACCTCCGAGCCGGCAAGCCGCTGGGCGGCACCAGCGCCGGCCTCGCCGTGCTCGGGCAGTTCGCGTTCGCCGCGCTCGAAGACACCGTCACCAGCGAGGCCGCCCTGCGCGATCCGTTTGACCGCCGCGTCTCGCTGGTGCGCGACTTCATCACCGCCCCGGAACTCGCCGGCGTGATCACCGACTCCCACTTCATGGCCCGCCGGCGTCTGGGCCGTCTGGTGGTCTTCCTCGCCCGGCTCGGCGCCGAGGAACGGCCCGACCGGCTCGCCGGCCTCGGGGTCGATGAAGGCACGGCCCTATGTGTCGAACCCGGCGGACAGGCGTTGGTGCACACGGAGAAGCAGGGACTGGCCTGGCTCGTGCAACCCGCGCGCGCCGCGGACGAATTGAACGCCGGTCGCCCGCTGCGGATCCGGGGCGTTCGCGTGACCGGCGTCGGCCCTGATTCTCGGCTCGATCTCGTCCGGCGCGAGGTGACCCGCCCCGCTTCCACGCGCATGGTCGCCGCGGCCGAAGGTGCGCTGACCGACGATCGCGATTCCTCTCGATGAACCTTCCCTCCCCCATTGCCGCCCTGCCCGGCCGCGCGTCCGAACTCGTCGACCTGCTCGAGACCTGGGCCAACCTCAACTCCGGTTCCGGACACCTCGCCGGCCTCGACCGCATGCGGGCCGCCCTGCGCGCTGCGTTTGCATCGGCGTTTCCCCGCGCCCACTTCGAGGAACCCGAGTGTCCCGGCACGGCCCGCGCCCTCCGCGTGACGATGCGACCGGAAGCGCCCGTGCGCCTCCTGCTCAACGGGCACTTCGACACCGTCTATGAGGCGAACGACCCGTTCCAACGGTGCGAACGCGTCGACGCCTGCACTCTGCGCGGCCCCGGCGTGATCGACATGAAGGGCGGCATCATCGTCATGCTGGCGGCGTTGCAGGCCTTCGAGGCGACCAACCCGGGCGGCACTGTCGGCTGGGAAGCGCTGCTCACGCCCGATGAGGAAACCGGCTCGCAAGGCAGTGCGCCGCTCTTGGTCGCCGCCGCCAAGCGCCACCATTTCGCCCTCGTGTTCGAACCGGCGCGCCCGAACGGCGACATCGTCAAGTCCCGCAAGGGTACCGGCGGTTTTGTCGCCACGGCCCACGGACGCGCCGCGCACGCCGCCAAGATCCCGAACGACGGGCGCAACGCGATCCTTGCCCTGGCGGAGTTTCTCCTCGGAGCCAGCAAGCTGCCGGCCGAACTGCCGGGCGTGTTGGTGAACGTCGGCAACATCCGCGGCGGCGGCTCGGCGATCAACGTGGTGCCGGATTTTGCCGAGTCCGAAATCGATGTGCGCGTGACCACCATGGCCGACCGCGAGATCCTGCAGGCGCGGTTGAAAACGCTCGCCGCCTCCGTCAACGCGCGCGACGGCCTGCGCCTGGAGCTGAAGGGAGGATTCAACCGGCCGCCCAAGGAGTGTGGTCCGATGGAGGAGCGCATATTCACCGCCTGGCAGGCCGCCGCGGCGGCCGTCGGGGTGGCGCCGTTCTCCTGGGTTCACACCGGGGGAGGGTCCGACGGAAATCTGCTTTCGGCCGCCGGCCTTCCCAATCTCGATGGGGTCGGGCCGCTGGGCGACCACCTGCATAGCAACCGCGAGTACATTACGACCACCACCATCGCGCCCCGCGCCCAAATCGCCGCCCTGTTCCTGCACCGCCTGGACTCCGGCGAGTGCACACTCGGCTAGAATCCTTGCATCCCCAAACTCGTCGCGATCAGGTCAAGCATAACTTCCGGCCCTTGGTTCTTTGGCGCCTGGTCCTTTGGTCTGAGGCGCAGCCTCGCTAGTTTGGGTCGACCTGTCGCGGCGCTCGGCGTGCATGGGAGGGGGCAACCCATGCGCATCTTCGCACAATTTTCGCGGAGCAAAGCCCTCCGGCGGGCGTAGTGTCCGACCTCGGCCACCCGTCTTCCCGGCAAGGCAGGGCGGTCGCCCCGGCCCGCCATGAAACCCGCCACCGCTTCTCGCCCGCACTTTCTGCCGTCGCGCCCGGTGCGACCACCGCCCGTCCATCACCTGCACCTGCAGGAAGCCACGACGCTGAACCTAGGCCGGGAAAACTGGATGGAAACCAAGGCCTGCCTCCAAACCGTCTCGCTGGCGCCGTTTGATCCCGATCCCCCCAGTTCACCCGGACGCGAACCAATCCGGCCGTGGCGCGAACACGGGGGCGGTCCCTGACCACCGTACGGGGTGGGCGGGCCTTGGGCTCGCCCTCGCGCTGACGAGCTTCGCCGCGGCGCCGGACCGCCAGGCGACCGGCGTCAGCCTGATCTCCATCGACGGAGCCATCGGCCCCGCCACCGCCGACTATGTCAGCCGCGTCACCAAGGTGGCGGGAAGCGCCGGGACCGAATGCCTGATCGTCCAACTCGACACTCCCGGCGGTCTCCTGGACTCCACGAAGGAGATCGTCCAGGCGTTCTACGCGTCCCCGGTGCCTGTCGTGGTCTATGTCGCCCCCAGCGGGGCCAACGCCGGCAGCGCCGGGTGCTTCATCACCCTCGCCGCCGACATCGCCGCCATGGCCCCCAACACCAGTATTGGAGCCGCGCATCCGGTCGACCTGGGTGGCGGCGCGGGAAACACCGCGACCGGGGAAGTGATGTCCAAGAAGCTCGAGAACTTCGCCGTGAGCTACATCGAGGCCATCGCGGACAAGCGCCATCGTAACGTGGAATGGGCCCGGGCGGCGGTGCGGGAGAGTGCGAGCATTACCGCGGAGAAGGCCCTTGAACTCAAGGTGATCGATCTCGTGGCGCGCGACCTGCCCGATCTCCTCGCTCAACTGGATGGCCGCGAGGCGGGAGGGCGCGTGCTGCGCACCGCAGGCGCGGAGACCATCCCCGTTCCGATGCTCGCCCGGGAGCGCGTGTTCCACCTGCTCTGGCGCCCCGAACTGCTCTTCCTGCTGATGCTGATCGCGATCTACGGAATCATCGGGGAACTGAGCAACCCCGGGACCATCCTGCCGGGGGTCGCGGGCGCCATCGCGCTGATCCTGGCGTTGTACCTGGCGTCGGCGCTGCCGGTCAACCTGGCTGGCCTCGCCCTGATTGGGCTCGCCGTCGCGCTGTTCATTGCCGACGTTTTCGCTCCCTCGCACGGCGTGCTCACGGTGGGCGGTGTCGTTGCCTTCCTGCTCGGCTCCCTGCTGCTATTTGACGGCGCCGGGCGCGCCTTCCGGCTCCCGCTCGCGATGATCGTGCCGGGCGCATTGCTGACGGCCGCCTTCTTCCTCTTCGTGGTCGGAGCCGGCCTGCGGGCGCAACGCCTTCCGGTGAAGGCCGGCCGCGAAACGCTGTTGGGCTGCACCAGCACCGCGCTCACCCCGATCGACGCGCACGGCGGCAGAGTCTTCGTCGAAGGCGAGTACTGGCAGGCCACCAGCGCCACGCCCATCTCCGCGGGACAGGCCATCGAAGTTGTTGCCCTGCGCGGCCTGACCCTCGTCGTCAAACCCCGGAATCAAGGAGGCCCCCCATGCCCAGCCTGAACCTCGCCAGCGATTTGCTTTCCTGGCTTGTACCCACCCTCGCCCTGCTGGCCTTCATCCTGCCCAGCGCCATCCGAATCTTGCGTGAATACGAACGCGCCGTGGTTTTCCGTCTCGGGAAACTGCTCGGTGCCAAGGGACCGGGCATCGTCATTCTGATCCCCATCGTCGACCGCATGGTGCGGATGGATCTGCGCGTGGTGACCATTGATGTCCCGAAGCAGGAGATGATGACACGGGACAACGTACCCGTGACCGTCGATGCCGTCGTCTACTTCCGCGTAATCGACTCCGAGGCTGCGGTCGTGAAGGTGGAGAATTTTCTCAAGGCCACCTCGCTGATCGCGCAGACCACCCTGCGGAGTGTCATTGGTCAGGCCGAACTGGACGAACTGCTCTCGCGTCGCGAATCAATCAATCAGACGCTGCAGGAAATCATCGATCGCCAGACCGACCCCTGGGGGGTAAAGGTGACCTCGGTGGAGGTGAAAGACGTGGTGCTGCCGGACGCGATGAAGCGCGCCATGGCACGGCAGGCCGAGAGCGAGCGCGAGCGGCGCGCCAAGATCATCAACGCCGAGGGCGAATTCCAGGCGGCGGAGAAGCTGGTGCAGGCGGCGGCAATGATCGAGGCCCGGCCGATCGCGCTGCAGTTGCGTTTCCTGCAGACGATGCGGGAGATTTCCAGCGAACACAATACGACGACGTTCCTGCCCATCCCCCTGGACCTTTTTGCCCCTTTCCTGAAGCGGCCCTAGCCCGCCCGCAGCGCCGCTGGCGCCGGCGGGATTCGTATCCAACTTTCCGACTCAGCGCGGGCTCCGACCAGGCGTGCTGCCCGCCCGCAGCAGCATCACCGCGGCGCCGGCGAGTCCGGCGCAGAGCAGCACAAACCAGTTTCCGTACTCGACGTAGAAGCTGTTACGTCCGACCCAACGCGTGTCGCGCGTCATCTCGATGACTTGGGAGCCGCGGAAATAGATGGAACCCTCATCGTTGGTCAGGCTCGCCCGAACCGCGCCGAACTCGTCAATCCATCCGCTCCAGCCGGCGTTGCCGCAGCGCAACACGGGACGGCGGGTTTCCACCGCGCGCAAGACGGCATGCGCCGCGTGTTGATACGCCGCCCCGCCCTCGCCAAACCAGCCGTTGTTGGTCAGGACCGCCAGCACCGCCGCCCCGCCGAGCACGCTGAAACGGGCCAGTTCGGGATAGGTGTCCTCGTAGCAGATGAGCGGTCCGAAGACGATCGGCTGGCCCCGCAGCGACGCCAGCAGCGGCGCCGGCGTATCCCCTGGGAGGAAATCGCCCCCGATCGGCACGAACTTGCCGATCCAGCCAAGCAGCGGGCGCAGGGGCACGAACTCGCCGAACGGCACGAGTCGGCGTTTCGCATAATAGGCCGGAGCGACGCCATCCTCGGGGGTCACAAGGAAGGCACCATTGAACCACGCCTCGGTCTCCTGCCCCGCGTTCTCAACTGCCACCGATCCCAGCAAAAGCGGGATACCAGTTCGTTTCACCAGCGCCTCAACGAACGCCCGCGCGGGCTCGTCGCCGCGGACCGCCAATGGCGTCACCGCCTCTGGCCAGATGATCAGGTCGGGCCGCCCCACGGCGGCGTCCCGCGTCGTCGCGGTTAACACTTCCAGGATACCCGGCGCACGGGCCGGATCCCATTTTACATCCTGCGCGATCTTCGGCTGGACCAGCGCGACTCGGGCAAACGGCACCGAATAACCGCGCCGGTTGAACGACTCCTGAAAGTGCACGCAGACGCAGGCCAGCAACAGGAAAAGGGCGAGAAAGAACTCCTGGCTGCGTTTGTTTATGCCGGTCACGCCTTCCCGAAACAGGCGGTGCGCGTAAGCCGCGAAGCCGAGGTTCATCATCGCCAGAACAAACGAAACCCCGTAAGCGCCCGTGTAGGCGGCGACCTGCAGGATGCTCGCCCGCTCCCACTGGCTGGCGGCTAGGGGGAGCCAGGGAAACCCGCCGAACACCCACGTGCGGGTCCATTCGATGACCACCCACACTCCGGCCAGGCCGGAGATCCCCAGAAGCCGAACCGGAATCGACTGACCCACAATTCGCGGGAGCAGCCACCACGCGGCGAGGTACCACAATCCCACCCAGGCTCCGACGAAGGGTCCCAGCAGGAGCAGACCCAGCCACGTAACGTGGTGCAGCCAGCCCAGCAACACAGTCCAGGCGACCATCTGGGCCGCCAGCAGAGTTCCGGCATAAAGCCGGAAATCTGGGCGGGTGTACGCCCAATAGAGGCCCGGAACCAGCATGGCGTACGCGGCTTCCGGGATTCGCAACGGAGGGAACGCCAGCACCGCCAGCGCCACGGTGAGCACAAACACTGTGCTGGCTGCGACGGAATCGACGTGGCGCTGGAGGAACGTGGGCCGGGGTTCGTAGGGATCGAAGGCGGATTCGGAAATCAAGGATGAAGGAGTTGTCCAACCTGCAGCGTAATTGTCCGACTCAGAACCGCAGCCGGCTGTTTTCGTGGCCGCATTTCGGGCATGGGCAGAGTTCGGTCCCGCCCGGCGCCGTGTAAATCGAATCGCATCGGATGCAGTGAAACGTGGTCTTGCGGCGCTCGAGTTCAAACCGACGATGTTCACGCCGGTCGTAATACACCCAGAGCCCCAGGAAAACCCCCGCAACCATCACGCAGTAAATGACCGTGGCGGTGGTGAAGTCGAACATCGACTCCAGCCAATCCCGACTGCCCGTACCGTCGCGACACAAAAACGCGCCGGAAAAGACTCCGGCGCGTGTGAATTCTCAGGATTACAGTCAGGCGCTGCGGGGCACCTGCGGCCTCAGGAGGCCGGGGGGCTCTCGGACGCCGGAGTCGCAGGAGCGGCGGCAGGCTCGACCGCCGGGGTGCTGGCGGCGGCCTTGCGACCCTTGGCGGACCGACGGCCCTTCGACTTCTTGTAGCCCGGCTCGTCCGCCTTGACAAACTCGACCAACGCGAGTTCGGCGGCGTCGCTCGGACGGCGCTGCCCGAGTTTGTAAATGCGGGTGTAGCCACCACTGCGGTTCACAAACTCCTTGTAAGTCTCGTTGAACAGTTTGGTGACGGCATCCTCGTTGCGGATGTCAGCGAGGGCGAGCCGGCGCAGGTGGATCGCGTCCTTCTTCTCGGTCTTGGCGGCGGCGCGCTTGGCTTTGGTGATCGCCTTCTCGATGAAGGGGCGCAGCGCGCGGGCCTTTGTCAGTGTGGTCTGGATACGACCGTGCTCAATGAGTGAGGCGGCCAGGTTTGATAACATCGCGCGGCGATGTTCCCGGGTGACGCCGAGGGAGGCGTGGTGTTTGTTGTGACGCATGTGGCGGTTTCGTTAGGCTGGACCCCCGATCGGCAATCCGGCCGCAGCGTGGGGCGACAACGGACGGCGCGAGGGCCAGAAGAGGTTGTGCGGCGGAGGACTCCGGCCCCGGCGCTTCGCCGAAGCCGGAAACCGGTGTTAGGCTTCCTTCTTGGTGTCGAGCAGGCGCTCGTCGAATTTCATCCCCAGCGAGAGGCCGAGGGCTTCGAGCTTTTCCTTGATCTCGTTCAGCGACTTCTTGCCGAAGTTGCGGTACTTGAGCATTTCCTGCTCCGTCTTCATGGCGAGTTCGCCTACCGTGGTGATGTTCGCGTTGTTGAGGCAGTTGGCTGCGCGGACCGAGAGTTCGATCTCGTTAACCGACATGTTGAGCAGTTTGCGCAGCTTGTTCTGTTCCTCGCTGACCTCGGACTGTTGATTTTCGAACTCGTACTGTTCCTCGCTGACGCGATCGAACACGTCGAGGTGGTGCTTCAGAATGGAAGCAGACTGCTTGAGGGCATCGTCCGGCGTGATGCGCCCATCGGTCCAGATTTCGAGGATGAGTTTATCGTAGTCGGTAATCTGCCCGACACGCGTAGCCTCCACGGCGTACTTCACCAGCTTGACCGGCGAAAACAGCGAATCGATCGGGATCACGCCGATCGGCTGTTCCTCCTTTTTGTTGGACTCCCCGGGGCAGTAGCCACGGCCGGTTTTGATCTCGATCTCAGCCTCGAACGTGCGCTTGTGATCGAGAGTGCAGATGACCTGATCGGGATTGATGATCTGGATATTCGCATCGGCCTGAATATCGGCTGCGGTCACGGCGCCAGCCTTGGTCGCCTTGATCTGCAACGAGATGGGCTCGCGCTTGTGCGAGACGATCAGGACCTTCTTGAGGTTGAGCACGATGTCGGTGACGTCCTCTACGACGCCATCGATCGATTGAAACTCGTGGTTGACTCCCTCGATCTTGATAGAGGAAATCGCCGCGCCCTCGATGGAGCTGAGCAGGACGCGCCGCAGCGAGTTGCCGATGGTGTGGCCGTAACCAGCTT
Organism: uncultured Opitutus sp.; assembly: GCA_964504885.1. Lineage (GTDB taxonomy): Bacteria > Verrucomicrobiota > Verrucomicrobiia > Opitutales > Opitutaceae > ER46. Next base: position 79,279 of record CAZDGC010000005.1, on the reverse strand, counting down.
CAAAGGGTTCGGCAATGAACTTTGCATAGGTGGGCGTGGCGCCCTCCTCGACCTTGGTGAGCTTGCTGGGCAGTTCGAACTTTCCGAGGCGTTTTGGCATGGCGGGGGAGTTCTGACGTTGGCGGAAGGGTGGATGGAGGCGGAACCGGTCGGCCGCTTAGAAGCGTGAGTAGAACTCGACGATCAGCTGCTCGTTGACTTCCTGCGTCATCTCTTCACGCGTCGGCAGGCGCACCACTGTAGCCTTGAAGGTCTCCGGATTCATGGTGAGCCAGCCAGGGACGTTGCGAATGCGGTTTTCCTCCAAGCAGCGGGTGGCGAGTTGTCGCGAGGCCGGCGTGTTCTTGACCTCGATCTCGTCGCCGGCCTTTACGTTGTAGCTGGCGATGTCAACCTTTCGGCCGTTGACGCGAATGTGGCCGTGATTGACGAACTGGCGGGCGGCCGCGCGGCTCTTGGCCAAGCCAAGCAAGTAGATCGTGCTGTCCAAACGCGTCTCCAGCAATTGGAGAAACCGCTCGCCGGTGACGCCACGCTCCTTCTTGGCAATTTCGAACATGCGGCGAAACTGGCGTTCGAGCAGGCCGTAGATGTAGCGGAGCTTTTGTTTTTCATTGAGGCCGAGCGCATACTCCGAGACCTTGCGGCGGAGTTTGGGACCGTGCTGGCCGGGCGGATAACCGCGTCGTTCAAGGGCCTTGCCGGATCCGAGAAGATGCTGCCCAAAGCGACGGCTGATGCGGGTGGTGGGGCCGGTGTAACGAGCCATGGTGTATCGGAAATTGGATTATTGAGTAAAGAGATGAACGCGACCGCTCAGACGCGGCGGCGCTTGCGGGGACGGCAGCCGTTGTGCGGGATGGGGGTCACGTCGACGATGGAAGTGATCTCGAGTCCGATCGCTTGCAGGGCGCGAATGGCCGAGTCGCGTCCAAGACCGGGACCGGAGACACGGATAACCACATCCTTGAGGCCGTGTGCCATAGCGTTGCGCGCAGCATCCTGAGCAACAACCTGGGCAGCGTACGCCGTGGACTTGCGTGAACCGCGAAAATTACACTTCCCGGCGGAAGACCAGGCAATAACCGCCCCTTTCTGGTCGGTGATGGAAACAATGGTGTTGTTGAATGACGCCAGGACATTGGCGATTCCCGACGTGACGTTCTTCGAACCCTTAGCCTTGCGGACCTTGATGGCTCCGAGTTCCTCCTTCAGGAGTTCTTCTGCGGTCGGCTGCCTGGCCACACCATGCACCATTTCAACGGGTTTCTGCTCGCCGGTCGGGGGCGTGACGGGAGTCGCGGGAACTCCGTCGCCAGCAGGCTTGGCGGCCTTTTCGCCAGCGACCTTAGGGGCCTTGGCTTTCTTTTCGGAGGGGGCGGCAGCCGGCGAGGCTTCGGCAATCGGCTTGGCGGGCTTTTCTTTTTTGGGAGCGGACTTTTCTTCGGCCATGGCGGTAATGGTTTAGGCGGAGGCTTCCTTGGCTTTGGTCACGCCCACGGTCTTGCGCGGTCCCTTGCGCGTGCGGGCGTTGGTGCTGGTGCGCTGGCCGCGCACCGGGAGTCCGCGGCGGTGGCGGATTCCGCGGTAGCAGTTGATGGCCTGCAGTCGCTTCAAGTTCGCCGCAATCTCGCGGCGCAGGTCCCCTTCGAGAACCCATTTGTGATCGGTGATCAGGTGCAGGATCTTATTCAGCTGCTCCTCGGTGAGGTCCTGCGCCCGCATGTCCGGGTTCAAGCCTGCTTCCTTGACGAGCAGATCGGCCCGAGTGGGACCGATGCCGTTGATATAACGGAGGGAGTACGCGACTTTCTTCTTCGCGGGAATTTCGACGCCGAGGAGACGTGGCATGATGTTGAACTGGTTTAGCGAGTTGGATGGTTAAAGTGGCAAAGGGACTGCGAAGTCAGACGAAAGCTTGAGCGGGGTCCGCGATCCGTGGACGGGTAAGGATTTCCGGGCCGCGTTCGGTGGTGAGGACAGTGTGCTCGAAGTGGGCGGACGGCGAGCCATCCGCCGTCACCACCGTCCAGCCGTCGTCAAGCGTCCGGGTCTTGTAGCCACCGGCGTTGACCATCGGCTCGATCGCCAGTGTCATACCCGGCTTGATTCGATCGCCGGTTCCGCGCTTGCCGAAGTTGGGAATTTCAGGCGGTTCGTGCATCGAAATTCCGACGCCGTGTCCCACCATGTCGCGCACTACGCTGTAGCCGTGCAACTCGACGAACTGCTGGATCGCGTGCGAAATGTCGCCGATGCGCTGGCCGACCTGAGCCTGGCGTATTCCAACTTCGAGAGCCTCGCGCGTGACACGAAGCAACCGGAGGTTTTCCTCAGATTGCAAGCCCACCGGTAAGGTGCAGGCATTGTCACCGACGTAGCCCTCGTACCAGACTACAATATCGAGCGAGACGACGTCGCCGTCCCGTAAGATGCGCCGGAACGAGGGAATGCCATGCACTACCTCATCATTCACGGAGATGCAGGTATGCGCCGGGTACCGACGCGACCCATGCCGGTAGCCGTAGCAAGCGCTTCGGGCCCCCAAGCGGGCGATCCACTCGCGACCCACCTCTTCCAAGTCCTGTGTCGTGACCCCAGGCCTGACCAGCGGCTTGAGCTGCTCAAGCACGGTGGCGGCTATGGCGCAGGCCTCGCGCATGCGGGCAATACCCTCCCGGTTCTTGATCGGTATGGTCATGCGAACGTGAGTTCGCCGGGTTCCCGCAGGAGCCCGTGCGAGGCATAGTGCCCGACGACTGGCTCCGGTGAACCGGAGCCCGCGATGACAACCGATAAGGCTTCATTCCGGGCTTCGAGCCATTCGTCTAACACTTTGGCTTGGAGCAGCGTAGCCGGGAATCCAATCACGACGAATCCCGCATCAGGTTTGCGCGCAAAGAACCACCGGCGTAGAAGGGCCAGAATGGTTGCTTCCTCCGCCGCGAGCGAACCCGGGCGGCGCGAAATCTCCAGCCCCTTCCAGAGGACCGGAGAGACGTGCTCAAGATTCAAAGAACATGCCCGTTTCATCAGGGCGACTATGCGAGGTTCCTGCGAGCCGAGTACAATCAGCTTAGACTTGGTGGCAGGGAGGAAACCCAGCAAGGGTTCAGAAATGCCAGCCACAACAGCGAGAGTAAAGAACTTATTTCAAGAAAGCCTTGTACGCCCAAATGCTCGTGCCAAGGATGAGCAGGCCCAACATCGGCAGCGCGATTTTCATCACGGCCTCGTGACTGAGCGCTTCCCCCGTGACCGCCTGCTGCGGGTTAGCGCTACGAGCCCGGATTCGGCCTTTCTTGAGAAAACCGTCATAATGGCGCTGGAGCAGGAAGGTTTCAACTTGGCGCATCGTATCAAGAATTACACCGACGGTAATCAGCATGCCCGTGCCACCAAAGAAGTAGGCAATCCGGGTGGGAACGTTGAGCTCGAATAGCAGTACATCCGGCATGATCGCAATCAGAGTGAGAAAGATCGCGCCTGCCAGCGTCAGTCGTGTCATGATGAAGTCCAAGAACTGCGCCGTGGGCTCCCCCGGACGCACCCCGGGTATGTAGCCCCCGTATTTCTTTAGGTCATCCGCGATCTGGATAGGCTTAAACATCACCGATACCCAGAAATAACTAAAGAAAAGAATCAAAGAAGTGTAGAGTACGTAGTAGGTCCAATGGCCTCTCAAGAGGTTCTGCGAGAACTCGGTGAGGAACTTTAGTTGGTAGGTGGCGCCGATCCACGAAAATATCTGCTGCGGAAAGAGCAGGATCGCACTGGCGAAGATCACCGGCATCACCCCCGAATAGTTCACCTTGAGCGGCAGGAAGGAACTCTGTCCGCCCATCACCTTGTTGCCGACCACCCGCTTGGCATACTGAACAGGTATCTTCCGCTGTCCTTGGACAACCGCGATGATACCCATCGTCACGACGACGAAGAGGGCGATCATGATGACCGCCTGGGGCACGCCCAGACTGGCACCGGTTCCCACTGGCCGGAAGAAAAGGCTGTAAGTTTGCTGAGCCGCGCCCGGAATGTCTGCCAGAATGCCCACCGTGATGAGCAGCGAGACTCCGTTGCCAATACCGCGCTGCGTTATCTGTTCACCCAACCACATCAAGAGCATCGTGCCCGCGGTCATAAAGATGACCGAGGTAAAAATGAAACTCCATTTGCTGACGATCACGATTGGTCCGTAGGTTGACACATCGTAACCCGGAAACAGTTGCCCAGGATTGTTTAGCGCCAGAATGAGCAGAGTCCCCTGAATCAAGCAAATCAGCACCGTTGCATACCGTGTGTATTGGGTCAGCTTCTGTCTCCCGACATCCCCCTCCTGCTGGAGCCGGCTCAGCGCCGGGACAACCGCGGTCATAAGCTGGAAAATGATCGAGGCGCTGATGTAAGGCATGATTCCCAGCGCAGCAATCGCCCCTTTGGTTAGGGCACCGCCGGTGAACATGTTGTATAGCCCAATCAAGTTCCCAGCCCCAGTGGCCGCTTGCTCGGCAAAAAACTTTTGTAGCGGGTGCGGATCGATGCCCGGCAACGGAATTATCGATGCGACACGCGAGACAAACAATAATGACAGAGTGTAAAAAATCCGCGAGCGAAGCTCGGGAATTTTCAAAGAATTCGTGAAGGCAGAGAACACGGAGGAAAGAAATTCGGGTGAAACCTGGCGGGATGGAGCGGGAGCG
>CAZDGC010000005.1:0-74569 GCA_964504885.1 uncultured Opitutus sp. | reverse complement strand
CGCGCGGTGTGCTCGCGCGTTGGCGGAGCGTGATCCGAACTCGATCGGCAACCGCCGTCAGGCGATGATCGCCTGCCCCCCTGCCTTCTCGATCTTGGCTTTGGCCGCTTCCGAGAATTTCGCTGCGGTCACTTTCATAGCGCGGGTGACGTCACCGTCACCGAGCACCTTAACGGCGCGCTCATCCGCTCGGATCAAGCCCTTGGCCGCGAGAACTGCGGCGTCAATTTCAGCGACGGAGGAGTCAAGGGCGTTCAACGCACCAACATTGACGATCGCAAGTTCAGTCCGGTGGTGATAATTGCTGAAACCCCGGTGGGGCAGCTTGCGGTAAAGCGGCATCTGGCCACCTTCGAAGCCGGGCCGGATGCTGCCGCCTGAGCGAGCGGTCTGGCCCTTGCCCCCGCGCGAGCTGGTCTTGCCGTGTCCGCCGCCTTCACCGCAGCCGACACGCTTCTTGCGGTGCACAGCACCGGTTACGTTCCTGAGTTCGTGGAGTTTCATGGATTCCTAGGATAGTCGCCGGCTGCCGCCATTGGCGCCAGCCGACTCGGATGGTATAGGGCGTATGGCGAAGGTATAAAGTTCTCAAGTGCGCTCACGAATCTGCGACACATCCTCCGACAGACGAAGCTGGCGCAGCCCATCGAGGGTCGCATGCACTACGGCAATGTGGTTGGAAGATCCCATCGATTTCGTCAGAATGTTCTTAACCCCGGCAGCTTCAAGGACTGCTCGCACCCCGCCACCCGCAATCAGTCCGGTGCCAGGCGACGCTGGCCGCAACAGCACGCGACCGCCATCGTATTGCCCATAAACGTCATGTGGGATCGTGTCACCCTTCAGCTTTACACTCACGAGGTGTTTATGTGCGTTGGCGGTCCCCTTCTTGATTGCGTCAGGAACCTCGTTGGCCTTTCCGTAACCAATCCCCACGCGCCCCTTTCCGTCGCCAACCACCGCCAAGGCGGCAAATGAAAACCGCCGGCCGCCTTTAACCACTTTGGCACAGCGGTTGATGAAGACCACCTTTTCAATCATGGATGGCCCGTCGCCCTCAACGGGCTTGTCACGGTTGTCGCGGCGGCCCCCATCACGGCGTGGACCGCGACCGCCCCCCTGCCCTCGCGGTCCGCCAGATCCGCTGCGATGTTCGCGCGGAGGACGTTCAGCCGGTGGTGAAGCGGTTTCAGTTGGGTGCGAAACGGTCTCGGACGCAGATTTTTCGGTGCTCATGCAGTGCTTAGAATTGAAGGCCACCTTCGCGTGCGGCGTCCGCGAAGGTCTTTACTTTCCCATGATAGGGAGCGCCGCTCCGATCGAAAACCACCGCCGAAACCCCGGCAGCCTTCGCCCGGGCAGCGAATGCCGCCCCCAACGCCTTGGCACCGGCGAGATTGGCTTTCAACTTCTGCTGGCGCAGTTCCGTATCCAAGCTCGACAGAAATACCAGCGTGGTTCCCGCATCGTCGTTGATGGCTTGGGCGTAGATGTGCTTCGTGGTGAAGCGAACCGCGAGCCGTGGGCGGGCAGCCGTGCCAGCGACCTTTTTGCGGATCCGCCAGCGGCGGTTCTGCAACAGCCGTGCTTTCGTAATGGTGTTCATGCGCGTATTTCTCTGGATTAAGCGACCGTTTTCCCTTCCTTGCGGCGAACACGTTCGCCGACCAACCGCACTCCCTTGCCCTTGTACGGTTCTGGCGGATAATAACTCCGGATCTCAGCTGCCACTGCCCCGACTAGCTGCTTATCCGGCCCCTCAACCTTGAGTTTGGTCTGATCTGTGACCGTGACTTTGATGCCATCAGGGATCGTCATCACGATCGGATGGGAATAGCCCAGCGCTAGATCCAGGAGGTTTCCTTTCAGATTGGCTTTGAAGCCGACGCCCTGAATCTCGAGTTCTTTCGAGTATCCTTCCATCACGCCTTTGACCATACCCGCCACCACCGACCGCGCAGTGCCATACATTGCCCTGGCAAAACGCGAATCTTCGGCGGGGGAGAAGGAAACCCTCTTGTCTGAGACCATCAGTCTAACGACCGGGGCGAACGTCTTCTGAACTTTTCCTTTGGGACCCTCTACCAGCACAGTGCCACCGTTGACGGATAATTTGACCTGGTCGGGGATTGAAACGGGCTGTTTGCCAATACGGCTCATGATGAGTGTTATGTGGGGAGGTGGTCGACTTCTTTACCAGACGTTGCAGAGCAGTTCGCCGCCGACCTTCGAGCGTCGGCAGTCCGCGTCCTTCATCACTCCTTTTGAGGTGGAGACGATGGCCATTCCAAGCCCGTTCAGAACTCGCGGTACATCCGAATAGGAATAGTACAGCCGACGGCCAGGAGTGGACACCCGGGTGAGGCCGGTGATTGCCGGTACGCCATCGACGTATTTCATTCTTACAACCAGGGTCTTATGTCCTTGGGCATCAGTGCCGTCGATGTAGTCGGCGACATAGCCTTCAGCCTTCAGGATGGCGAGCATGCCCTCCTTGAGATTGGAGTGGGGAATCACGCAGTCATCGAGCCTCGCCTTCGAGGCATTGCGAAGACGAGTTAGGAAATCACTAATCGGATCGGTCATGATGGATGGGGAAGGAGGAGGCGGTGCGGGTCATATCCAATGCGTCATAGGGCGCATTTACCCCCGCTCGCCAGGATAATTTTACCAGGAGGACTTGACGACGCCGGGGATCTTGCCCGCGAGGGCCAACTCGCGAAATTGAATTCGGGAAACCCCAAATTTCCGATTGTAACCACGAGGCCGGCCGCTGAGGGAACAGCGGTTACGTATGCGCACCGAGGAGGAATTCCGTGGCAGTTTCTGGAGCTTTTTCTGGGCGGCAAAGAACTCGTCATCCGTCGTCGCCGGGTTGAGGAGTACGGATTTGAGCTCGGTTCGCTTGACGGCGAATTTCGCCGCGAGCATCACTCGCTTCTTATTTCGCTCGATGGCAGAAGTCTTCGGCATGACTGGGAGGTAGGGTGGTTAAGCGGCCTTGGGGTTGGATTCACTGCGACGGAATGGCATGCCGAGGAGCCGCAAAAGGTTGCGCCCCTCTTCGTCCGTCCCGGCGGTGGTGACGATCGTAATGTCCAAGCCGATATGTTTTTTAACGTTCTCCACCGTAATTTCCGGGAAAATCGAGTGGTCAGTGATACCGAGGTTGTAATTTCCCTGGCCGTCCAACTTAGACGGCACCCCCCGAAAGTCTCTGATCGTCGGAAGCGCTACGGCCAGTAACCGATAAAGGAACTCCCACATTGAGTTTCCTCGCAGGGTCACATGGCAACCCACGACTTGGCCTTGCTTCAGTTTGAAGTTCGCAATCGCTTTTCGCGACTTCGCAAGCACCGGCTTCTGACCCGCAATCTGGGTGATGTCGCGCTGGATGTCAGCGATTTGATTCTTGTCTGCGTCGGAGTCGATACCGGTATTGACCGAAATCTTCACTAGTTTCGGGACTTCATGCTTGTTTTGATAGCCATGAAGCTTCACGAGCTCAGGCACGACCTGCTCGACGTAGAGTTTTTTCAGACTTGGAACGTAGTTCATTGTAAGAGCCCGGGATTACCGACCCCGTGGCAGGTGAATGGGACCGAAAACGGGAAAAGGCATGAGAGAGGCAAAATGCGTGGAGCTCGGGCAAACGGGAAAACCAACCAAGCCTCAGGCCGGTGTAGCCTTGTTCCGACGACGGGTGCTTGCGTCGAAATTCGATTGGAGCATCAAGTTGCTGAGGTGAATTGATCCTTCGCGCTCAGCAATGGTGCCTTGGGGATGCTCCTGCGACTTCTTGAGGTGGCGCTTAATCATTGCGAGGCCTTCGACGCGAGCACGCTGTTTGTCCGCGAGAACCTCAAGGACCTTACCCGATTTCCCTCTCTGCGAGCCAGCGATCACGACCACCTGATCGCCCCGTTTTATGTGAAATTTCTGCATGTTAAAGCACCTCCGGGGCGAGAGAAATAATCTTCATGAAGTTCTTGGCGCGCAGTTCGCGAGCCACCGGACCGAAAATCCGCGTGCCCTTCGGATTGTTGGTCGGATCGATGATGACGATTGCGTTGCTGTCGAAACGAAGGTAGCTCCCATCCGGGCGCCGAATCGGAGCCTTGGTGCGAACGACAACCGCCTTGGCGACCTCGCCCTTCTTCACCGTGGCGTCGGTGGTGCTTTCCTTGATGTGCACGGTAACGATGTCACCCACATGGGCGTAGGGCGTTTGCTGGCCCATACGTTGAATCAGTGCGGCTTTACGGGCGCCGGTGTTGTCGGCGACTTCTAGAATGGAGCGCAGTTGGATCATATCGGACCTCCTGGGATGAATCTGCCGGGATCAGGCCTGTTCCGCCGGGGCAGAAGCGGCTTCGTTGCTTTTCGTGGTCTTGGTCGGTACGGCGGCAGCAACATCCGCCTCGCTGATCGCAGCACCTTCTGCGGCGATGGACCGCTGCACAATTGCAATCACCCGCCAGCGCTTGAGGCGACTAAGGGGACGTGTCTCCATGACTTCAACCTTGTCACCGATCTTGGTTTCGTTTCGGGCGTCATGAACATGCAGAACCGTCTGCCGATTAACAACCTTCTGATAGAGCGGGTGCGGCGATTTATAGGGCACCGTAACCTTGATAGACTTATCACCTGAGCGGCTGGAAACAAAGCCGATCTGGGTTTTGCGCGCGCGGCGTGAGCCGGTAGTGGCGGAAGACATGGCGGATTATCCTTATACCTGTTTGGCGCCGGTGATCATGCGGCTTGCGGCGCTGTGGCCTTCTTTTCGTTGAGAATGGTTTCGAGACGGGCTATGTCCTTGCGCAGGGTGCGCAGTTCATGGGTTTTTTCGACCTGTCCCGTCTGCTTTCGGAGCTTCAACTGCAGCAGTTGTTCGCGCACTTCGCGAAGTTTGGTTGAGATCTCGGCAGGTGCGAGTTCGCGAATCTCTTTGGATGTCATGGCGAAAATTGGCTGAAAGTTGAATTAGACCTGTGCGCCTTCGCGCGTAATGAAGCGGCAGTGGAAGGGGAGCTTTGCATCTGCTAGGCGAAAGGCTTCCTTGGCCACGGTCAGTGGTACACCCGCCAGTTCGAAAAGCACCGCCCCGGGTTTAATGACCGCCACATAGAACTCCACTGGACCTTTACCCTGACCCATGCGAACTTCCGCCGGCTTCTTGGTGACGGGCTTGTGCGGGAAGACACGGATCCAGAGCTTGCCCTTGCGTTTGAGGTGTCGCGAAATTGTGACCCGGGCTGCTTCAATCTGTTGTCCAGTCATGGGGCCGCGGGTGAGGGACTGTAGACCGAATTCGCCAAAAGCGAGGGTGTTGCCACGCTTGGCATTGCCAGAGCGCGAGCCCTTCTGTGACTTGCGGTACTTGGTGCGGGCGGGAGCGAGAGCCATGAGTATGATCTCCTGTTGGTGTTAATTGCAGCGAGCCGATTTAGTTGTTGTCCGACTCCTTTTTGCAGATCCAACACTTAACGCCGATCTTCCCGTAGACGGTGTGGGCCTCCGCGAAACCGTAATCGATATTCTCACGGAGGGTATGGAGGGGCACACGGCCCTTGCGCTGCCACTCCCGGCGGGCAATATCGGCTCCACCGAGGCGCCCGGAACATTGAATTCGGATTCCTTCTGCTCCGAGTGTCATGGCCATTTCTACGGCCTTTTTCATGGCCCGTCGAAAGGCAATGCGACGCTCGAGTTGCAGCGCCACGTTCTCGGCAACCAAGGCAGCCTCAATCTCGGGCTTCTTCACCTCTTGAATATCGAGCAGGATCTCCTTGCCGGTCAGTTTAGCCAGATCCTCCTTTATCTTTTCAATCTCCTGACCTTTCCGACCGATCACGATACCCGGGCGTGCCGTGTATATCTTCACGCGGACGCGATTCGACGCGCGCTCGATAAAAATCCTGGGGACCGATGCCTGCTTCAATTTTTCCATCAATTTGGCGCGTATCAGTTGATCCTCGGCAAGCAGTTTGCCGAAATCCTTCTTGCTGGCATACCAGCGGGACTGCCAGTTGCGACGAACCGCGAGACGGAAACCGACGGGATTGGTTTTTTGGCCCATGGGGGATGTAAATTACGAGTTGGCGGTGCCGTCTGCGAGGACGATGCGAATGTGGGACATCTTCTTGCGTCGGGGCATCGCACTTCCACGCGCACCCGCCTTGAAGCGCTTAAGCACCGGCCCGTTCTCAATCACGGCCCGGCGGACGGTGAGCACATCAGCGGAGAGATTTTGATTGTTCTCCGCATTGGCGATTGCGCTCTTGAGCGTCTTGGCGATGAGACGAGCGGACTTGCGAGGAACCAGCATTAAATAATCAACGGCATCCGCGGCTTTCCGGCCTTGGATGGTCCGGGCGACCTCGCGCATCTTCTTGGGCGACATGCGTGTGTAGCGAGTGAGGGCTTGAACTTCCATGTGGTGGTTGAGAATTCCGATTTTGCGGCGGCGACAACGACGCGGGATTTTCGCGCCTTGCCCTTTGTTTATAGTCTGGTTACAATTCCTGGAGTCTAACGCGGGCATTGTCCCCCGGACGGAGTGAGAGTTCGGGAGCGGGACCGCTCAAGAGTGCCGCGCTGTGGTGGAAGCGGACCTCAACCACGATGATCTCTGCGAGCTCGCGTCCCTCCCGCACAACACGACAGAGCATACCTTGGCGCAGCCCAACATCGGCCCCCCCTTTGAGAACGAGGATATCCGCGACGGGATTCGACTCGATCGCCCTCACAAACGCAACCGTTCGACCGGCGTCGGAAGGCGCAGGCACACCGTATGCGTTCACGGTGAGAGCGAAGATGGACGCTATGATGAGCCGGGAAAACATGGGAGGAGGCCGAAAACGTCCGTCACACTTCCTTACGGGTCATGCCACCGTGCGCCTTAAAGACACGTGTCGGGGCAAACTCACCGAGTTTATGGCCGACCATGTTCTCAGTTACGTAAACCGCCACAAACGCCTTTCCGTTGTGCACGCTAAACGTGTGGCCGACAAAGTCGGGAGTGATAGTCGACCGGCGGGACCAAGTCTGGATCGGTTTCTTGGCGCCAGACTTGACCGCCTTTTCGATTTTCTCGAGCAGGTGGTAGTCGACAAAGAAGCCCTTTTTGATGGAACGTGCCATGGGACAGGAGGGGGAAAATTACTTCTGACCGCGCGGCTTGCGGCCGTTATGATGGACGATGATTTGCGCATTGGACGGCTTGGAACGACGACGGGTCGGGAAACCCTTGGCGAGCTGGCCCCACGGCGAAACCAGTTGTTGCCGACCGCCGCCACCCTTCGATTTGCCCTGTCCGCCACCATTCGGGTGATCCACCGGATTCATTGCCATGCCGCGGACGGTTGGGCGAATGCCAAGCCAGCGCGAACGGCCGGCCTTCCCCAACGACTGCTGGTTGTGGTCACTGTTTCCGACCTCGCCGATGGTTGCACGGCACTTGGCGTTGACGTAGCGAAGTTCACCTGACGGCATTTTCAAAGTCGCCTTGCCGTTTTCGACGGCTACCAGCTCGAGACTGGTACCCGCACAGCGGGCAATCTGGGCGCCCCGGCCAGGGACTAGTTCCACGCAATGCAACCGGGTAGACGGCGGGATGATTTCGAGCGGAAAGTTGTTGCCGACATTATAATCATTGGTCGTGGCCCGGTTTGACGCGAAGATTTGGTCGCCGACTTTTAGTCCCTTCGGTGCCAGGATATAGCGCTTTTCACCGTCAGCATAGGCGATAAGCGCCAGATTAGATGACCGATTGGGGTCATACTCCAACGCCTGGACCCGGGCCGGCACATCGAGTCGGATTCGCTTAAAGTCTACGACCCGGTACAGGCGTTTGTGACCACCGCCCCGATGCCGCGATGTGACGCGACCGTAAACGTTGCGGCCGCCGGACTTAGACTGGCTCTCAGTAAGGCCCCGTTCGGGCCGCTTCTTGGTGAGTTCCGCCGTGGTCTTGTTCAGCGCGGTGAACCGACCGGCGGGCGTCAGGGGACGCTGGGAATGAATGGCCATGTTAGATAGTCTCCGTTGATGCGGAATCGTCAGACGAGTTCAATCTTATCACCCGCCTTCAGGGTCACGATTGCCTTCTTGTAATCGGAACCGACGCTGGGGCGCCCTTGCCGGGAGCGTTTGTTTTTTCCCCGATAGGTCTGAGTATTCACACGCCGGACCGAAACCTTGAAAGTCTGCTCCACCGCGGCGGCGATCTCATGCTTGTTTGCATCGCCATACACTTCAAACGTGTATTGTCCCAGGGAAGAGGAGAGCTTGTTGGATTTTTCGGTCAATCTGACTAGCTTGAGTATCTTGTCGGCTTGCATTAGTTATTCCCTCCATTGACGCGGGCGAGAACCTGCTCCAGCGCCTTTGCACTCATGATGATTCTGGAGTATTGTGCCAAATCCATCGTGTTGAGCTTCGCCGCCTCCTGAAGCGATACCCGGCCGATGTTTCGGGAGGCTTTCGCTGTGACGGGAGCAAACGGGGCGTCGACGAGCAAAACCCTCCCCTGAGGAGCGATGCGAGTGACAACCGCGTTGACCGCCTTGGTCTTCGAAAGACCTGCGTCAAAACTCTCAATGATGGCAAGTTCACCCGCGAGCGCGCGGTCATAGAGCGCCCGGCTAAAAGCGAGGAGTTTCACCTTGGCGTTGACCTTCTTGGAGTAGTCGCGTGGCTTGGGGCCGAAGACGACGCCACCACCGACCCACAAGGGTGAACGGATCGAACCGGCACGCGCGCGCCCGGTCCCCTTTTGCCGCCACGGCTTCTTGCCGCCGCCGCGCACCTCACCACGCGTCTTGGTCGAGTGGGTGCCCTGGCGGTTGTTGGCGTTGATCGCCACGATGACTTCTTTGATCGCCTGAAGGCCCTTGTCGCCCTCGAAGACCGGCAGGTTCGGGAAGTCCCGCTCGCTGCTAGTTTTTCCATCCGGGCTGAAAACAGTCAGTTTCATTTCTGCAGGTCTCCTTTACTTCTTGGTGGTCGCAGCCGTCGCAGTCGTGGGCTGGGAGCGCTGTCCCTTGATGGCGGAACGCACAATCACGTCGTCACCATTGGCTCCGGGAATGGCACCTTTAACCAAAATGAGATTCCGTTCCGCTATCACCTTTACAATCCGGAGGTTTTGCACGGTCCGACGCTCGTTGCCCATATGTCCAGGCATCGCTTGGTTCTTCCATGAGCGCCCCGGGGTTTGGCGCATGCCAATGGAACCAATCCGGCGATGAAACATGGACCCGTGGGTCGCCGGTCCCCCGGCAACGCGCCATCGTTTCACCACACCCTGGAAGCCCTTGCCCTTGGTCACACCGATCACATCGACCAGTTGTCCCTCGGCAAAGGCCGAGGCATTGACCACATCGCCGACTTTCAACGTCGGTGTGTCCGCAAGACGCACCTCAGCCAGCACTCGGGGGGCCGCCTCCATGCCAGCCTTACGGGCGTGGCCCAATTCTCCGGCCGGTGTGTTCTTTTCTTTTTTTCGGGCGAATCCAAGCTGGACGGCGTTGTAGCCATCGGCTTCGACGGTCTTGACCTGAACTACGGCACAAGGTCCGGCTTCGACCACGGTGACGGGAACGAGCATATTTTGTGCATCGTAGACCTGCGTCATTCCGAGTTTCTTACCTAAAATTTCGGAGATCATAGGCTAAGTGGTAGGTGGATGTGGTTCCGTTTTTCGGACCTACTTTAGCGGAGCCTGGCGGTGCCGGAGAGGCACACAGGCAACTGCTAACTGTAGAATGTTATAGTCCGGGTGCTGAAGAGTGGATGGTGGCGGGTTGCGACTGCGATCAGACGTTGATTGTGATGTCCACCCCGGAAGGCAGATTCAGCTTTTTCAGTTCATCCACGGTCTGGGCGGTCGGTTCGATGATATCGATCAATCGCTTGTGCGTCCGAGTCTCGAATTGCTCCATGGACTTTTTGTCCACATGGGGCGAGCGGTTGACGGATAGTTTTTCAATCCGGGTCGGGAGAGGAATAGGACCTGAAACCCGGGCTCCCGAGCGCTTGGCTGTCTCGACAATGTCCTGGGCGGACTGATCAATTACTCGATAGTCAAAGCCCTGGAGTTTGATGCGAATTCGTTGGCCTTTCATGGCGAAAATGAGGGTGGATTACGTACGGGCAGGGGCTTTCGTCGAACTTTCGACGATCTTCGCGAGAAGCGAATTGGGCACCTGTTCGAAGTGCGACGGCGTGATGGAGGCCGAAGCGCGCCCCTTGGAAAGGGAACGGATGTCTGTCACGTAGCCGAAGAGAGTTTCGAGTGGCACGTGTGCATTGATGATGCAGGCTCCGGCCTTGTTCTCCATTCCCTGAATCTGCCCGCGCCGCCGATTGATGTCCCCCATCAAGTCACCCTGATATTCCTCGGGGGTTGTAACCTCAACCTGCATGATAGGCTCCAACAGGACCGGATTGGCCTTCTTCATCGCATCCTTGAGTGCGAAGATGCCCGCCATCTTAAAAGCCAGTTCTGATGAGTCGACTTCGTGGAAAGTGCCGTCGACGATGCGAACAATCACGTCGACCACCGGATAACCGGCCACCACACCGTTATTGGCTCCCTCCAGTATTCCCTCCGTGGCCGGCTTGATGAACTCCTTCGGGATTGCACCGCCGACAATCTCGTTCAGCACCTCTATGCCCTTACCCTTTTGATTGGGCTCCAATTTGACGATGACATGGCCATACTGCCCCTTGCCCCCGGATTGCCGGATGAACTTGCCTTCGCCATCCGCAGGACGCACCACCGTTTCACGATACGCGATCTGAGGTTTGCCAGCGGTGGCTTCAACCTTGAACTCGCGCTTCATTCTGTCGCGTATGATGTCGAGGTGCAGTTCACCCATCCCGGCGAGAATGGTCTGCCCCGTATCCGGGTCGGTCTTCACACGCAGGGTGGGATCTTCCGCGACCAACCGCTGTAGGGCCGTCGACATTTTCTCTTGATCGCCCTTCGAGTTCGGTTCGATGGACATCGAGATCACCGGCTCAGGGAAGGAAGGCGGCTCCAATCGAATGTCGAAGTCCTCGTGGCAGAGCGTGTCGCCAGTGATCACGTCTTTAACCCCAACCACGGCGCAGATGTCGCCCGCATATGCCACGTCGATCTCTTCGCGGTCGATCGCCCGCATCAGAACCAGCCGTGACACGCGTTCGGAGCGCCGTGTTCGCGGGTTGTAGACCGACATGCCCTTCATCAGCTTCCCGGTATATACTCGGAAAAACACCAACTTGCCGACGAACGGATCAGTCCACAACTTAAAGGCAAGACCCGCCATCTTCCCGGCGTCGGACACCACCGCCTCGACTTCCTTCCCGTCGGTATCCACCCCGTGCATCGGCGGCACGTCAATCGGACTAGGCAGATAGTTGACCACGCAATCGAGCAGACGCTGCACACCCTTTTTCTTGAACGCTGAGCCGGGAACGACACCGGTGAAGCGGAGCGAGATGGTGGCCTTGCGGATGCCGAGCATGAGCTCGTTGACCGAGATCTCCTCGCCGCCCAAGTACTTTTCGGCGATCACATCATCGAAATCAGAAACGGCCTCGACAAGCTTGTCTCGATATTCCTTCGCCTGATCCTTGATCTCCGCCGGGATTTCACTTGTGACCGGATTCATCCCGAGGGGATCGCTGGTCTCGTCGAATATGTAAGCAAGATTTTGTACGAGATCGACGACGCCGCGAAAACCCTCCTCTTTGCCAATTGGGATGAACAGAGGATGGGCATTGGCCTTCAGCTTATCCCGCATTTCCGCAACCGCTCGGAAGAAGTCGGCCCCGACGCGATCCATCTTATTGATGAAAGCGATCCGGGGAACCTTGTACTTGTTGGCCTGCCGCCAGACCGTTTCAGACTGGGGCTGCACTCCCGCCACCGCACAGAATACCGCCACCGCCCCATCGAGCACCCGAAGGGATCGCTCCACCTCGGCGGTAAAATCGACATGTCCCGGTGTGTCGATAATGTTGATTCGCTGCTTGATCCCCTTCCAAGGGCCACAAGAGGCATTCCAAGCGCAGGAAATCGCGGCGGCAGTGATGGTGATGCCGCGCTCACGTTCCTGCTCCATCCAGTCGGTCACCGTCGTGCCTTCGTGAACTTCACCCATCCGATGTACCGCACCAGAGTAGAAGAGAATGCGTTCGGTTGTGGTGGTCTTACCGGCATCGATGTGCGCAGCGATGCCGATGTTACGAGTCCACTCCAACGGGAAGGGACGGTCCTTGGCATTGACCGGAGAAATCCTGGACTTGTCGGTAACAACCGTGATCACGGGAGCGGCGGAAGCGGACATGAAATGAGTGCCGGAATGTTACCAACGCAGATGGGCAAAAGCGCGGTTCGCCTGAGCCATCTTGTGCGTATCTTCCTTCTTCTTAACCACCGTGCCCGTGTTATTGTAGGCATCGATGATCTCGGCCGCGAGAGCATCCTTCATTGTAATTCCCTTCCGGGCATTGGCAGCACTGACAATCCAGCGCAACGCCAACGACTCCTGCCGCTCAAAGGAGATTTCAACAGGGACCTGATAGGTGGCGCCACCGACCCGGCGACTCTTCACCTCCAAGCGAGGACGAGCGTTCTCCAAGGCGCCGAGCAGCAGGTCGACGGGATCTCCCTTCTCCAGCTTTTCCGAGACCTTTTCGAATGCCCCGTACACGATCCGCTGGGCAAGGTTCTTCTTGCCACTCTTCATGATGACGTTGACGAGGTGCGCAACCAATGGGCTGTTGTAGCGGATGTCCGGTTGAACCTGACGTTTATCGGCTCTGTGGCGACGTGACATGGCGGGAGTTCGTGGAAAAGAGCGGTTTACTTGGCGGCCTTGGGGCGCTTAACGCCGTACTTTGAGCGGGAGCGACGACGCTTTTCCACGCCGGTGGCGTCGAGTGTGCCGCGCACAATGTGGTATCTAACACCCGGCAAATCCTTCACACGGCCCCCACGAACCAGCACGATTGAGTGCTCCTGGAGATTGTGCCCCTCATCTGGGATGTAAGAGATCACCTCGTTGCCGTTGGTAAGACGGACCTTCGCCACCTTCCGAATCGCGGAATTGGGCTTCTTCGGAGTGCGGGTCATGACCTGCACGCACACGCCACGCCGGAAGGGATTGCCCGCCAAAGCCGGGGATTTCGACTTCGCGGTCACCTTGCGGCGGCCTTTACGCACGAGCTGGTTGATGGTGGGCATACGAGGGAGAGGAAAGACTTAAGAGTGAAAAGTGACGAAAAGGGGACGACCCTAATTTTCGCGAAATTGCGGGCAAGCACTTTTTCGCTAAAAGTGTGGAAACCTGCGATGGGGTTCTGAAAACCAGAGCCACACCCGCTGCCATGCCGTTCAGCCGGAGCCAGGCATGCGCCCAAAACGAGACGCAGGATGGGCGACGCTTGTGCGTGAACCGCCGATCGCAAGCACGAATTTTCGCCCCCCCGGATACGGGATATGTGTAACCATTTTTCGGCTACGCCTGGCACCGCCAGTGGCGGCGGCGGGTGGCGGGGGGGGCTCCGACTCCTCGCCACGAAACCACTCGCCTCCGCCGCTGACACCGGTTCGCTGGAGTTCGATGCCACCCTGCCGACTTCAACCGTTTCCGTCGTTGCCTCGCGCGCTGGCGTGGAGCCTAGTTCTGGCCGCTGGCTTCGCCGCCTTCGTGGCGTGGGATCAGTCGCATTGGTGGCGGGTAAAGCAGGACTACTCGTTCGGCTGGCTCGTGCCGCTCCTCGTGCTCTTCGTTGTCCGTGATCGCTGGCCCTCAATTTCCGCCGCGGCCGCCGGATGCGCCACCGAGGGAAGCGCGCGTGCACGCGGCCTGCGTGCGTGGCTGCTGGCGGCGGCTGCGGGGATCATGCTGGCGGGCGGCGGCGTCATGTTCCTGCTGGGCGCTTTCTACCGCGCCGGCGCCGGGACTTCGCAGCCCGGCACCCTGGCGTTGACCCTTGGCATGTGCGGCATCCTTCTGCCGCTGTTCTTCTTCAATGCTCCAGCATCACCCTCGCCGAACCCGAGCAGGCTGATGGCGGACGCCCGTCTACGCCTGACCACGTTGTTCCTGTTTCCGGTGCTGGTGTGGCTGATCTCAGCACCCATGGTCTCCGCTGTGGAATCCCAGCTCAACCTCCTGCTTCTTCGCCGGGTGGTGAGTGTGGTGGCATTCGCCTTCGATTTGCTCGGCCTTCCCCTGGAGCAGCAGGGCAACGTTCTCGTGCTCCCACCGGTGAACGGGCAACCCAACATCGTTGGCGTTGAGGACGCATGCTCGGGGATCCGCTCACTCACGGCTTGCCTGTTTGCCGGTTCGTTTCTCGCAGCGGTCTTTGTTGATCGCACTTGGAAGAAGACCGCGCTCGTGTTTGCCGCGATGGGTCTTGCGTTCGTCACCAATCTCGGACGCAGCCTCTTTCTCACCGCGTGGGCCTATCGCCACGGCCACGCTGCGATCGAAGGCACGGTTCACGATATCGCAGGCTACGCCGTGCTCGGCCTGACCGTAGGCGGACTGCTCGGGCTTCTGCCGCTGCTCAATCTCCGTCTTGTGCGTCCGGGAGCCCCCGGTAGGGGCTGAATCCCGTCGGGGTCGCCTCCGAACTACTGCCTGCACGTCACGAATACACCCTTGGTTCCGGTCCGTCCCTGGGCGGCGTGGAATTGCTTTGCCCCCCTGCACGATTCCCGGCCAATGGCACTCCACACCCGTCGATGCTCTGGCTTTATCGCGTTCTGTTTCTTCCCGGCCTGCTTTGCTCTGCTCCGCGCTACCTCGCGCGCATGCGCCGCCGCGGAGGATATCGCGCCGGCTTCGGTCACCGCTTTGGGCAGATGCCCCCCCTCCCTCCCAAAGTTCCCGAAAGACCTCGTGTCTGGCTCCAGGCCGTCAGCGTCGGCGAGATGCTTGCCGTCGGTCCGATCCTGGATTCCCTGCATCATGACGGCGCGGAGGTGGTCCTCACCACCACGACCAGCACCGGGATGCAGGTTGCCCGCGAGCGTTACGGACACGCCGTCGCCGCCCTCGGCTACTTTCCCCTCGACTGGTGGCCGTTCTCGGTCCGGGCCTGGCGACGCATCCAACCTGATTTGGTGATCCTCGCCGAAGGAGAGCGCTGGCCCGAGCACTTGCATCAGGCGGCCGTGCATCGGATTCCGGTATTCTGCATCAACGCCCGCCTCAGCGATCGCAGTTTTGAACGGCTCCGGTGCTGGCGCCCGCTGGCCCGCCTGCTGCTCGGAGAAACCACGCGCTTCCTCGCGGCATCCGCCCTCGACGAGTCGCGCCTGCGCGACCTCGGATTGCCCGCCGACCGCGTCGACGTGACCGGCAACCTCAAGCTCGACGTCAGGATGCCTGACGCGACCCCGGACGAACTTGCCGCTCTTCGCCGCGATCTGGGGCTGCGTGAGGAACTGCTGATCCTCGGCGCCTCGACTTGGCCGGGAGAGGAGTCCGCCCTGGTGGCCGCACTGGGTGAGGCACGCCGCGCCGGCCTTGCCTGCTCCCTGCTCCTCGTTCCGCGACACGCCGAGCGCCGGGACGAGATTGCCGCCTGCCTCGGAGAAACCGGACTCACCTTTCACCTGCGTTCACGCGGTCCGGCCGGTTGCCTCGTCGACGTCGCCGTCGCTGACACCACGGGGGAGCTCCGGCGCCTTCTGCTTCTCGCCGACCTCGTTTTCGTTGGCAAGAGTCTCGCTCCTCACACGGACGGGCAGACTCCCGTCGAGGCTGCGGCCGCGGGAAAACCGATCGTGATGGGACCTGGCATGGCCAACTTCCGCACCCTCGCCACCGAACTGAAAGCCGCTGGGGCCGCACTTGAGGTGGCGGACTCGGCCGCCCTTGCCGCCGCTGTCCGGGCACTGCTGCGCGATGGGCAGCAACGCCAGCGGCTCGCCGCCGCCGCCGTCACCTGGCACCGGGCCAATGTCGGGGCCATCGCTCGCACTCTTGCCCCCATCCGCGCCGAACTTCACCGGCCGCGCTAGGAACCGCACAGCGAAGCCATCCCCAACTCCGGCGAAATTCGGGGTTGCACCGTCAGGGTCGGTTTCTACGTTCCGCACTTTTAGACTGATGCAGGCCCACGGACCCAAGCGCGTCTACACCCCAAACTCTCTCGAATTTTGGTTCGGAAAACTGGAGCACGACTGGGCGGGAGCCTTCACGGCAGCGCAGTTGGAGAGAGGTCGGGAAATCTACGTCGGTGGCGAGGTTCGCGAGCTGGAACTCACGGAACGGGATGCCATTGTGCATCGCCGCGTCGAAAAACGCGATGAGTATGCCGTCATCGAGTGGGGGGCGGAGGGTCTGCAGGTGCGGTCATCATCCACCGATCCTGAACTGGCCCACGCCCTGGCGGTCGCCGGCCTGCATGAAATCGAAGAACTGGTGGCCGACGAAATCTCACCCCTCCCGGAGGATCGTGCCATCGGATCGGCACGGGCCACCGCCTCCAACGGCGCGGGGCTGCCTGGCAGGCCGATCGAGTTGAAGACCGCGGCAACCGCCCGCGGGAACACCGGACAGAGCAATCCGACCGCGGCCCCTGCCCGCCCCGCAGCCGGCCCGAGTCGTGCGCTGCTGTTGGCGTTCAAGACACGGAGCGCGGGCCTGACCTTTCAGGCAGTATGGATCGATGCCGACCGCCGGACCCGGGTACCGGCGCTCGGCCCGGAAGCGCACGCCAGCACTAACGGTCACGTATCCTCCGCCGAACGTTCCAAGCTCATCGGCCTCGCCGCCTATGCTCGCAAGGCGCATTTTCAGTACCAGCAAGAATCGGGCATCTACGTGCTCGAGTCGCTCGTCGAGATCCCCAACTTTCTCCGCACCGTATTACCCGCGTGGAAGCGGCTGTTCGCCGTCGAACTCGACGACAAGGCAGCCAACCTCCTCAAGGGTACCCGCACCGTGGAGATCGAAGCGGTCGCCGAAGGGCTCCCCGGCGGGGCGAATAACGGAGGCCAACCCGTCGGTCTCAACCTGCGTTGGATCTTCCGCGCCGGCGAGCGTTTGTTGACCGACTCGGAGGTGAGCGCCTTGTTGAAACGGGACGGACAGCCCGTCATTCTGCCGAACTTGGGTATCGTCGCGTTGGCGCAGGACAAGTGGACAGGATTTACCACCTGGCAAAAGAACCTCGAAGACACACAGCCGGCTGGGACCACCCTCTGCCCGTATCTTATCTTTTCCCTCTTTAACGACACGCGCCTCAAACTGACCCTTTCGCCGGAAATCGAGGCGTGGCGGCAGCAGGTGCTCGCCACGCCCTCCTCCCCGCCACCGCTGGCACCGATCCTGCGGCCTTATCAGCGCCGGGGCGTGGAATGGCTGCACCACCTCTGCACCGTCGGCTGCCACGGACTTCTCGCCGACGAAATGGGCCTCGGCAAAACCCTCCAAGTGCTGGCTCTCCTAGCTGCCCGACCGGTGTCCGGCAAGCCCTGCCTGATTGTCTGCCCCGCCAGCGTCGTGCCAGTCTGGCGGGAGGAAGTCGCCAAGTTCTTTCCCCATCTTGTAGTCGACGTCCTGAAGACGGGGCACGACTTCAGCCACCGGCCCGAACCTGTCCTCTGGCTCGCCAGCTACACCCAGTTGCGCAAGCACCGGGCGCTGCTCGGAGACATCGAGTTCGGCTATGCCGTTCTCGACGAGGGGCAGTTCATCAAGAACCCTGACGCCAAGATCACCCAGACCTGCTTCGCCGTGCAGGCCGAACATCGCATCGTCCTCACGGGTACGCCGCTGGAGAACCGCCAGCTCGATTTATGGAGCATCTTTCGCTTCCTGCTCCCCGGTCTCCTGGGCTCGCGAGCGTCGTTCGAGGCGGCGCTGGTGGCGGATCGTGAAGGGACGCTCGCCCGCCTCCGGGCCCAGCTTTCCCCGTTCATCCTGCGCCGCACCAAGAACGAGGTGGCCCAGGAACTGCCGCCCAAGGTTGAAATGGAGCTAATCTGCCCTCTGACCGACGTGCAGCGTGCCGAATACGCCCGTATCTGCAGCGAAGGCTTGGAACGCCTCGGGGACGACGTCGGGGCGGCAATGCGGGAAAAGTCCTTCGGCTTCCTTGCCCTGCTCACCCGGCTCCGGCAGACCTGCTGCGATCCCGACATGCTGCCCTGGCGGAAGGCGCCGCTGTCCGACTCCGGCAAGATCAGCCTGCTGGTGGCGAAGTTGACTGAAGTCGTGGGCAGCGGTCACAAAGCGGTGATCTTTTCGCAGTTCGTCATGCTCCTCGATCGCGTGCGCGAGGCCCTTGCTGCGAACTTCCCGGAGCTTCCGCGTTTCGAACTGACCGGAATGACGCTCGACCGGCAGAAACCCGTCCAATCCTTCCAGAACGCCGCCGGGGCCGCCGTGATGCTGGTCTCTCTCAAGGCCGCCGGCACCGGGATCACCCTGCACGCGGCGGACTATGTCTTCCTCCTCGATCCCTGGTGGAATCCCGCCGTCGAAGCCCAGGCAGTCGATCGGGTTCACCGGATCGGACAAACCAATACGGTGTTTGTCTACCGCATGATCACCGCCGGCACGATCGAGGAGCGGATCCAGGCCTTGAAGGCCTCGAAGAAGGATCTGTTCGACCGCTTGATCGGCGGGCTGGGCGGCGACTTCGATCTCAGCCAGCACTTCGCTTCGCTCCGCAGCCTGGTGACGCTCACGGGCACAACCGATCCGGACGAAGTCCAGGAGCCCTATACCATCGATTGACGCACTCCCGCCTGCCCCACCTTCCAGCGGCTGCCAGGTCCGGAGATTGCACCGCGCGGCCTGCTCAGGACGCTGGCGGCGCCGGCGGGCCAAAAATTCCCCAGTGGAAGGTCTGGTCAAGCGCGAGCACCCAGAGCGCCGCCACATAACACCAGACGGCAATCAGCAATGCCTGGCGCAGCCGAGGCCGGTTGGCGAAGGTGGCCGGGGTTGCAGCACCCGGCACAGACGCCGCCGCGGGAAAAGCCGCCTGGCCGGCCGGCGGTGACTTTTCCGCCGGAGTCTTGATTGGATTTCTGCGGGCGGGTTTCGCAGCCATGAGTGAAAGCGTGAGGGGAAACTGCTCCGCTGCAAGTCCGCGCCCGACTCGCTTCGCGCAGGCTTGTTTCAAAGCTTCGCCATCCTACGGTGTGCCCATGGAATCCGCACCCGGACCGGAACGCCCCTTGGGTGCCGCACTGCGGGTCGTGGCCGATCCCGCTGCGCAACTCCGCGGCCGGTTCCTGCAGGTTTTGCGCTGGCGGTTCTGGTTTCAGGAAAAGCTCCAGCCTTCCGAGTGGCAGGTCACCCTCTGGTGGGCCGCCGTCGCCGGGTGCCTCGGCGCCCTTGCCTCCCTCATTTTCACGACCCTGACGGAGCGGGTGCATGATTGGTTTGGGGGCTCCGGGCTCGGAGTCGTCGATTCGATGGCGCGCCTGCCCTGGTGGGCCTGCCTCCTGGTGCCCACCGCCGGCGGCACGTTGGCCGGCATCATCCTCGTCTTCGGTCCGCGCCTCACCCGCAGCCAAAGTTCCACCGACTACATGGAGGCGATCGCCATCGGTTCCGGCCGCCTGCCCGTCCGCGCAAGCTTAATCAAGTCCGCCGCCGCTCTGTTCTCCATCGGTTCGGGCGGCTCGATCGGCCGCGAGGGACCGATGGTGCAACTCGCGGCGGTGGTCGCGTCGCGCCTCGGACGCTGGCGGAAATTCACGCCGCCGAAACTTCGCCTGCTGGTCGCGTGTGGAGCTGCCGCCGGTATCGCCTCCGCCTACCACGCCCCGATCGCGGGTTCTTTCTTTGTGGCGGAAATCATCCTGGGCACGATCGCGATGGAGAGCCTCGGACCGCTCGTCGTCTCCGCCGTCGCCGCGACCCTCACCCTACATGTCCTGACCCCGGCCCGGGCTCTGTACCAGGTCCCCGCATTCGGCGAGGTCTCGCTGCTCGAGATGGGACCATACCTTGCCCTGGGCTTTCTCATGGGTGGTCTCGCGCCTGTCTTCCTCGTCTCGCTGAAGAACGCCGAACGGTTCTTCCTCTCGCTCCGACTCCCGCTCGTGGCCCGGCTGGCCGTCGGGGGCTTCGCCGTCGGCGTCATCGCCATCAATGTCCCGCAGGTCTGCGGCAACGGCTACCCGGTGGTGGTTGAGATGCTGCAGGGGAACTTCCTCGCCGCCACCGTCGTCGGCTACGTGGCCTGCAAGTGGCTTGCCACCATGGCCTCGTTTGGTTCCGGTGCCCCGGGCGGCGTCTTCACCCCGGCCCTGTTTATGGGAGCCGGTTCCGGTTTGCTGTTCGGAATGGCCATCCATGACCTCTGGCCTGCCGCCGCACCCAACCCCATCGCATTTGCCCTCGTCGGCATGGGAGCCTTCCTCGCCGCCGCCAGCCACGCTCCCCTCATGGCCGTCATCATGTTGTTTGAGATGACGCTCAGCTACGACATCGTCCTCCCGCTCCTGCTCTGCAATGTGATCGCCTATTACACCGCGCGGGGAATCGGAGGCGCCTCGCTCTACTCGGAAGCACTGAAACGCAAGACCGCAGCCGCGGGCCCCGCCGCACTCCCGGTCGAAACCACGGTCGCCGACCTCATGCGACCCCGCCCTCCCACCGTGGAGCCCAGCGCCAGTTTCTCCTCCGTCGCCCAGACCCTCCTGCGCCTCCGCACCAACCACCTTTACGTGACCGACCCGTCCGGGCGCTTCCTCGGTGCCGTCTCGCTCGAGGACATCAAGCCTTACTTGCAGGACCCCGGCCTCGCCTCGGTCGTCGTCGCACGCGACATCATTCACGAGGATTTTCCCCGCGTCACCCCGGAGAACTCCTTCACCGATGCGCTGGCCCGCTTCCTCACCGTCACCGCAGAACGCCTGCCCGTCGTCGACTCCGCCGGCAGCCTACTCGGTTGCCTCGCAAGAAGTGATGTTCTGCTGCGGTTAGCCGAACGCCCGTCCTCCTCCCCGACCTAGTTTCGAACCCGAACGCGCGCCCGGAAAGCCGCCCCAACGCACCCATTCCCCTCGTCACCCAAACGTTACACAGGCGGCGGTCGCGGCGATGCGTCGTCCGTTGCAGTTTGAGGTGAACCCCCTCAGGTTCCGGCCCTTTTTCCGCCCCCGCACCGATTTCCCCCTCTTCCTTCCAGTGACCCGCCCACGCAAGAGAACCCTGGTCAAACCCGCCGCCCATCCGTCCCCTCCGTCGGAAACTGCCCGCAGCCACGGTGGCCAGACCATTTACGGCAACCGTGAACAAAGCTGGCTCGCCTTCAACCGTCGCGTGCTCGACCAGGCCTGCCACCCCGCCAACCCGCTCCTTGAGCGCGTCAAGTTTCTCGCCATCGTCAGTTCCAACCTCGACGAATTCTTCGAGATCCGCGTCGCCGGCCTCCTGCAGCAGGCCGACTCCGAATCGAGCGGACTGAGCATCGACGGTCTCACCCCCCGCGAGCAGTTGCGCCGCATCCGCCGCCAGGTCGATGCACTCGTCGCCGATCAGTACGCGTGCTGGCACGAGCAACTCGTGCCCCTCCTCAGCGCGGCCGGGATCGAGTTCCGCACCGCCGCGCAGCTTGACGAAGAGGAACGCACCTGGGCGCGAGCCTACTTCGCCAATCAAGTGCAGCCCGTGCTCACCCCGCTCGCCGTTGACCAGGCACACCCGTTTCCCCTGCTCGCCAACAAGACCCTCAATGTCATTCTCTCCCTCGACGATCCCCAGACCGAGGACAGTGACAACCTCATGATCATCCTGCCGGTGCCGCGCAGCCTGCCGCGCATCGTGCAGATTGCCGACGGGCGCGACGCGCCGCTCCGGCACATGTTCATGAGCGAAGTCATCAAGCTGTGCGCCGAGCAGCTCTTCCCCGGCTACCGCGTCGCCGGCGCCCACGCCTTCCGGGTCACCCGCAACAGCGACCTGTACATCGACGACGAGGAGGCCGAAAACCTGCTCAAGAAGATCGAGGACGAACTGCGCAACCTCCGCCGCGGCGCGGCGGTGCGCCTTGAGGTCGAGGAAGGCCTCGTGCCCGAGTTGCTCGCTTCGCTGTGCCAGCATCTCGAGCTCACCGCCGACCACACCTACCGGCTCCGCAGCCCGCTCAACCTGCTGCGGTTGATGAGCCTGTACGAGATGATCGACCGTCCGGACCTGAAGTACCCGCCATTTGTGCCCGCGGTGGCAGCGTCGCTCCGTACCCCCCGGCCCGTGTTCGAGGCCATCCGCGAACGGGACGTTTTCCTGCACCACCCCTACGACTCGTTCTCGCCCGTGGTCGACTTCGTCGCCCAAGCCGCCCGCGATCCCGACGTCCTTGCCATCAAGCAGACGCTGTACCGCACCAGCGGCGATTCGCCGGTGGTGCGTGCACTCATCGAAGCGTCGCTCGCCGGCAAGCAGGTCACCGCCCTGGTGGAACTCATGGCCCGCTTCGATGAAGCCAACAACATCAAGTGGGCGCGCGAACTCGAAGAGGCCGGCGTGCACGTCGTCTACGGCGTCGTCGGCCACAAGACGCACTGCAAATGCTGCCTCGTCGTCCGCCGGGAGGGGGCGGTGCTCCGCCGCTACGTCCACCTCGGCACCGGCAACTACAACCCGAAGACGGCTCGCCTCTACACCGACGTCAGCCTGTTGACCTGCCACGAGGCCCTTGCCGCCGAAGTCGCCCAGTTGTTCAACACGCTCACCGGCCTCGGCCGCACACCCGAATTCCGGCACCTGCTGGTGGCGCCGTTCAACCTGCACGAACGCATCCAGGAATTGATCCAAGCCGAGACCACCCACGCCCGCGCCGGCCGGCCCGCCCGCATCCTCGCGAAGATGAACAAACTCGTCGACCCGGTCACCATCGACCACCTCTACGCCGCGTCCCAAGCCGGGGTGAAGATCGATCTCATCGTACGCGCCACCTGCTGCCTCGTGCCCGGTGTGAAGGGACTCAGCGAAAACATCCGCCTGCGCAACCTCATCGGCCGCTACCTCGAACACGCCCGGCTCTGCTATTTCGAGAACGCCGGCGCCCCCCTCCTTTTCTGCGGCAGCGCCGACTGGATGCCGCGCAACTTCTTCCGCCGCGTCGAAGCCGTCTTTCCGCTCCTCGACCCGGAAATCCGACGCCGCGCGATGGAAATTCTGCACGCCGAACTGCGCGACACCGAAGACGCCTGCGAACTCCAACCCGACGGCCGCTACCTCCCCCCAACACGCCCCGAGGGCGAGGCACCATTCAGCGCCCAGAAGCACTTCATCACCGCCGCGACGCTGCTCGCCGCCGAACCCGCCCAGACCGTTACCCCAGCCCCGGGGGCTCCCGAACCGCGCTCCTGAGCCACCGCTTACGGCCGGGCGACGACAATCGACGCGTTGGTGCCGCCGAAGCCGAAACTGTTCGAGAGCGCGGCCCGCACCGGTCGGCGCACGGCCACGTTGGGCGTCACATTGAGGCCCAGGTTCGCGCACACCGGATCGAGCGACTCCAGATTGATCGTCGGCGGCACGATGCCCTGGTGCACCGCCAAGACCGCCGCAAACGCCCCCATCGCCCCCGCTGCCCCCAGCAGATGCCCCGTCATCGACTTGATCCCGCTGACGTTCAGGTCCGCCCTGTTCCGGGCAAACACGTCGGCAATCGCCGCCGCCTCCTCACCATCGCCCCCCGGAGTCGACGTGGCGTGCGCCGAGACATAATCGATTTCCGACGAATCCAGCCCGGCCCGGGCCAGCGCCGCCCGCATCGCCCGGGCCGAACCCTCCGCGCCCGGCGCCAGCGCCGAGAGGTGGTACGCATCGGCCGACGCTCCGTATCCACGCAACTCCGCATAAATCCGCGCCCCTCGGCGCAACGCCTGCTCCCGCTCCTCCAACACAAATACCACTGCCCCCTCCGACAGGACGAAGCCGTCACGGTCCCGGTCGTACGGCCGTGAGGCCTTTTCCGGCGCATCGTTGCGCGTGGAGAGCGCGCGCATCTGCGCGAATGCCCCCACCGCGAGCGGCGTGACCGTCGACTCCGCGCCACCCGCCAGCATCACGTCCGCATCACCGCGTGCAATCGCCGCCGCCGCCTCGCCGAGGGCGTGCCCGCTGGTCGCACAGGCGGACGCCACGCTCATGTTGGATCCGCGAAAGTCCAGGAGCAGACTCACCTGACCAGCCAGCAGATTGGGGGCAATCTGGATGATGAAGAAAGGGGATATCTTCCGGAACCCCCCCGCCCTCCACGTGTCGTGCGTCGCCTCCATCTCCGGCAGCCCCCCGAGGCCCACACCCAGGTTGACGCCCAGGCGCTCCGGGCGGAGTTGCTCACGCTGGGCGTCGAGCCCTGAATCGGCATAGGCCTCGACCGCTGCGCCCACCCCCAGGTGGGTGAACCGGCCAAACTTCTTCACCTCCTTGGCTGTCAGCGCCTGTGTCAGCGGCTCCCCGGCAGCTCCGCGCGGTCGGAGCGGCAGCGGCAATACGCGCGCCGGATCAAAGTTTCGCACTTCCCCCGCAATCTGCGCCGCGCAACCGGTCGCATCGAACCGGGTGATCCGGCCGATGCCGCTCCGTCCCGCCACCAACGACTCCCAGGTCTCGGCCGCGGTGTTCCCGCACGGCGTCACAGCCCCAATTCCGGTGATGACGACGCGGCGCGTCGCGGCGGCGGTTTTTTCCATAGCCCGCAACCGTGAAGGCCTCCCCCTCGGGTCGTCAACCGGGAGATGCCATCCTCGAACCCTGCGACTGGTCCACGCCGGTTTTGACATTCCCGCCGGCCGCGATTCTCATGACCCTCCTTTTGGACAGAGCTTCGAACCGGCCCGCGCGACTCCTTCCCTGATGCAGCAGCTACACGCCTACTGGCGCATGGAATACATTGAGGCGCCACGCTACCCCGCCGCGATGAAGCGCCCCTTCACTGAACTTCCCGCCCTCGGCGACGATCGGGCCGCGCTCATCGTCCACCGTTCCCGCCTCAGCTACCTGATCCTGAATCGCTTCCCCTACAACCCCGGCCACCTGCTCGCCGTGCCGTTTCGCGAGGTCGGCGACCTGGAGGAACTCGACACCCGCGAACGGGCTGACCTGTTTGAGGTGATCATCCTCGGCAAGGAACTGCTCACCGCGGCACTCAAGCCCGACGGTTTCAACGTGGGCTTCAATCTCGGCGCCTCCGTCGCCGGAGGCAGCATTGCCCACCTCCACGGGCACATCGTTCCGCGCTGGAACGGCGACCACAACTTCATGCCCGTGCTCGGCCAGACCCGCATCCTCCCGCAATCCCTCGATGCGACCTGGGATAAGATCGCTACTGCAGCCGCGGCCCGACTGCGGCCCTCTCCACGCCGGCGCCGATCCGCCCGCTGAGTTATCCTTCCACCGTGCCCTCCCTCGCGTCCCGCCGGCCCTCCCCCCTTCCCGCGCCCACCGCCGCCTCGCCGGCGCCCGCGCCCACCGCGTCGTCCAAGACCTTGCACTACCCCAGCCCGCGCCACGCCGCGGCCCTCTATGCCGGCCGGGAGGAAAACCTGATGCACGCCGAACGCGCGCTCGGAGTCCGCCTCGTCACCCGGGAGGATTGGGTGAAAATTGATGCCCCCCCCGAAGCGCTGGCCCGGGCGGAGGCCTTGTTCGACTTTCTCGATCAGGCCCGCAGCCAGGGCATGACCATCCGGACTCCGGATTTTCACCGGATCGCCGACGCCTTTGCCCGCGGCGAAGGAGCCCAACTCCAATCGCTTCTCGACGCGCCCCTCGTCATCGCCACCAACCGCAAGACCATCGTCCCCAAGACGCTCGCCCAAAAACTCTACCTGCAATCGATGCTGGAACACCCGGTCGTTTTCGGCATCGGCCCCGCCGGCACCGGCAAGACCTACCTCGCCATGGCCGCAGCGGTGAACGCCCTGCTCAAGAACCAGGTCGAACGCGTCATTCTCACCCGCCCGGCCGTCGAAGCCGGCGAAGCCCTCGGATTCCTCCCCGGCGATTTGCGCGAGAAAATCCTCCCTTACCTGCGGCCGCTTTACGACGCCCTCCATGACATGCTCGACACCGAGGACGTCGCCCGCCTCAGCGAGAAAGGCGTGATCGAAATCGCCCCCCTCGCCTACATGCGCGGCCGCACCCTTTCGCGCGCCTTCGTCGTCCTCGACGAAGCCCAGAACACCACCTCCGAACAGATGATGATGTTCCTCACCCGCCTGGGCGAGGAGTCGCGCATGGTGGTGACCGGCGACATCACCCAAATCGACCTGCCGCGCTCCAAGCAAAGCGGGCTGCTCGAAGTGCGCCACATTCTCGCCGACATCGCCGGCATCGACTTCCACACTTTCAGCGGGGCCGATGTCGTCCGCCACCCCCTGGTGCAGAAAATTATCGAGGCCTACGACGCCTACCGCAACCCGATCGCCAACGGCACCGGAGAAAAGGCCTGACCGCGCACCACACCCCACGCCATGTCCGTCCGCCACCAACTCCGCGTCCTCGTCGGCGGCCTCAGCGGCCACCGCCCGGACGGCCGCGTGCCTTGGTCGGCCATGGGAGGGTTCCTCGAACGCAGCAAGGCCATCGCCGCCGTCATCTTCCTTCTCACTGTCGCCGCCATCGTGCTCATCAGTTCGGCCGGACTGACGACCTTCGACGCCCCGCTGCAGATCAATCAAATCGCCACCACGCGCGTCACCGCTCAGGCCTCGTTCGGCTTTGAGAGCGCAGAAAAGACCAGTGCCGCCCGCGAACAGCTCCGCAACCGCGTGCCCCCGGTCTATCGGATCGACACCGAGGCCCTTCGCCGCTTCGAAGCCGCCGCCCGCATGCTGCTTGCCCAGCTCTCCGCCTTCGAACAGGCCCACCCGGGAGTGAAGGAACCGCTGGCCGGTTTCCGCCCCGAACTCGCCGGCATCGCCGAGACCTTCAACTCGCACGGACCCTACCACGCCACCCCCGAAGACATCGCTTCCGTCCTCGCCGCCGGCAACGCCAACGCCCGCGTCGCCCTGTTCGACAATGGCATCGCCACCCTGCGCGACATCTACGCCCAAGGCGTCGCCGACTCCTCGCTCGGCAGCACCAGCCCCGGCAGCGCCGTCGCCTTCCAAATCGCCCGCCCCGAGGACTCCGGCGCACCCCGCCCCGTGCAGTCAATGGAGGATGCCCTCACGATTCTGCGCGTCAGCCTCGCCACCGATCAAGTGCCGCGCGCGTCCGCCCAGGCTGTCTTCCGGCTCTTCCGCTTCGGGCTCACCCCCAACCTCATCTTCGACCGCGCCGCCACGCTCGCCCGCCAGGAAAACGCGGAGCAGTCCGTCAAGCCCGTCATCGTCCGTGTCGTGCGCGGCCAGACGCTCGTCGAACCCGGCGAACGCGTCACCCCTGAGGTCTACGAATTGTTGATGGCGCACCGCCGTTACCTGAGCGAACACGACGAGGTGACCACCCAGGAGGGTCTCACGCTCTTCGGCCGCGTCCTGCTCGTGCTGGCGATGGTCATCGCTTCTCTGATCTATATCCGCATCGAGGATCCCGAGACCCTCGGCAGCAACACCCGCTGCGCCCTGCTCGCCCTGGTCGTGATCTCCAACCTCGCCCTGGTCCGCGGCAACTATTCCCTCGGCGGCGCGGAGTTCTTCCTGCGCGACGAGGCCTGGGCCTCGACCTTGCCCTACGTAGCCCCGACCGCCCTCGCCCCGCTGATCGTCGCCATTCTGATCGACGCCGGATCGGGCATCTTCATGGCGCTGTTCATCTCCATTTTCACCGGCGTCATCTACGGCAACCGCCTCGACCTGCTTGTGCTTACTTTCCTGGCCTCCCTCGTCTCCATCTACTGCGGCCGCGAGGCCCGAAGGCGCGGGCGGTTGGTCCGCGCCGCCGGCATGGGCGGGCTCACCGTCGCCGCATTCGCCGCCCTCATCGGTTTCGCGGACCAGACGCCCCTCGACACCCTGATGCGCCAGATGATCGCTGGTCTCGCCACGGGCCTCCTCACCGGCATCGCCCTCGTCGGACTCCTGCCCATCCTCGAAGCGCTCTTCAAGCGCACCACCGACATCACGCTCCTGGAACTCACCGACTACAATCACCCACTCTTGCGCCGCATGCAGCTCGAGGCGCCCGGCACGTACCACCACTCCCTGGTGGTCGCGCAATTGTCGGAGAACGCCGCCAATGCCATCGGCG
This sequence comes from uncultured Opitutus sp., assembly GCA_964504885.1. Classification (GTDB taxonomy): domain Bacteria; phylum Verrucomicrobiota; class Verrucomicrobiia; order Opitutales; family Opitutaceae; genus ER46. The sequence goes on along the minus strand of CAZDGC010000005.1, from coordinate 46,379 downwards.
CCAATCCGCTCCTCGCCCGCGTCTGCGCCCTCTTTCACGATGTCGGCAAAACCCTCAACCCACAGTACTTCGGAGAGAACCAGCGCGATCGCACCAGCCCGCATGACAGCGTGACGCCCGCCGAGTCCGCCCGCCTCATCAAACAACATGTGCCCGATGGAGTCGCACTCGCCGAGCGCCATCATCTCCCCGGCGCCGTAATCGACGTCATCCGTCAACACCACGGCACCACCCTCGTGCGCTTCTTCTACGAACGCGCCCTCGAGGCCGCCCGCGGCCCCTTCGGCCGGCCCGCCGGCGGTGCGCGCAAAGACCGTGGCGAATCCGCCCGGTCCGCCGAGACGCCCCCCTCCCCGTCCCCTCCCGACGAAATCGCCTTCCGCTACGACGGCCCCAAGCCCCACACCAAGGAATCCGCGATCATCTCCTTGGCCGACGGGGTTGAGGCGACCACCCGCTCGCTCCGGCAACCGACGCCCGACGAAATCCAGCAGACCATCACCCGCATCGTCGGGGAACGCATCGCCGAAGGTCAGCTCGAAGACGCTCCGCTCACCCTCGAGGAGCTCACCCGGATCAAGCAAAGCTTCCAATTTACCCTGCTCAACATGCTCCACTCGCGGGTCGCCTACCCGACCGGCGAAAAATCCGCGCTCGAAGCCAAGGCGTGAACCCGCGCACCTGCGTCATCGCCAACCATCACCCGCGCCTCCGGCTCGACCAACGCGCCGTCGCGGCCGCCATCGCTACCCTCGACCGCGCCCAGGCTGCGTTCGCCATCCGTGACCCCGCCTTCCTCGGCGGCGAGCTCTCCCTCGTCTTCCTCACCGATCGCGCCCTCGCCCGCCTCCACGCCGACTTCCTCCAGGACCCCAGCCCGACCGACGTCATCACTTTTGCCGGCCGGCCGGAATTCGGACTCGCCGGCGAAATCTGTGTCTCCGCCGACACTGCCGCCCGCTTCGCCCACGAGCACGACCGCGACTTCAGCACCGAACTCACCCTCTACATCGTGCACGGCTGGCTCCACCTCGCCGGCTACGACGACCGCGCGCCCGCGCTCAAACGCCGTATGCGTCGCGCCGAGTCCCGCGCCCTGCGCCTGATCACAGACGCGGGCACGCTCCCGAGCTTCCGTCTCACCGCCCACCGCTGAACACCCCCCGGCCACTGCACCTCCGACCATGCAGCGAGTCGGTTCGGCGCCAAGACGGTTGACGTGTCTGGATCCCAGGGAAGCTGGCCGGACTGCCGAGGCCCGAGCTCCTACCGAGGAGAAATCACCCCGGGCGCCGTTTGGGAACCACGATTTCGGGCCTTCTTGCGGTCCAAGCACCCGACGGTTCGGGTCGGTCTCAATGTGTACTCCCTTAGCCTCTCGGCCGTTCTCCCTCATCCAAGACCGAGAAAACTTCGAATGCCGCGTTGAATTTGTTGCCGGCGATGCAGCGCCACCACACCGGCCGCGCGCAGAACGGAACTCTTCCGCGCCACGTAGATCAGCGAGCAATCGACCAGCGTCGTGAACTCAAGTCCGTCCGCCCCGTTCAGGATGACCTGGTGCGGGCGCGCTTGTACTGCCGGTGGCTTCTTCGTGCCGAGGACGACGTTGAAGCGTTGTTGCCGCTCATCCCCCATGACGTCCTCCGACGAGAGGATCACCGCCGGGTGGCCGACGCGGTCCTTTTCGTCCGCGCGCACGAACACGATGTCCCAGCGACGGAGGTTCACAGCGAATCCCCAAAGGTGTTGTGCAGTTCCACCTCTCGCGGCAGCAACTTCAGGCTCCCTTGCGGCGCCACCGGCACTTCTGCCGGCAGTTCGTACGGCGCAATCTGGACGAAACCACTCGGCACGCGCACGACGACGGGTCTCTTCGAGCGAACCACGCGGCGGGCAATGCCACTGAATTGCGCCTTCGCCTTCGAGACAGTGAGCATGTCCATGGGCGGAGTCATAGTCATGACCAAAAAATGGTCAAGGACTCCCATGCCAACGGATCATCCTGCAGACTCACCCAGCAGGAACGGCTCCGGCGTTTCGAGCGCGCAGGCGGAGATTCAACGCCCGTTCAGCATCGCTTCCGCTTCGCGCAGGCTTTTGCAGACGGTCGCCGGCGGCGACACGTCCGAGCTCCCCGCCCGCCTCCGCGCTTCTCCGGGAGATCCCTCGAAGAATGGTCGGGCTGGTGAGATTCGAACTCACGACCTCTTGCACCCCATGCAAGCGCGCTACCAGGCTACGCTACAGCCCGAACTGAGGGAGGGACACGAAGCGCCACCCCGCCCGCCGATGCAAGGTCTTTTTCAGAGCCCCTTTTTCAGGGCCCGGATCCGTCCTAAAAGTCGGCACGAAGGAGCAACGCGCCCGCGGAACACACGGAAAACAGACGGGGGGGAAGGCTCGGAATGACGTGGAAGCGCAGGCGGAAACGAAGCCTCACCGGCCGGTGCGGACAATCGCCATGGGCGATACGTCCGCGCTCCGGGGTTGGTGTTTCCGCGTTTTCTGCGTGCTCCGCGGGCGATGCTAATCGTCGTTTTCTCCGTGCCATCTGTCGCCAGTTCGCGTGAAACTCCCCCCGCCATGAAACTCGGCTTCTGCACCGACCCCGCCACCCTCGCCGCCCTGCCCTTCCGCCCCGCGTGCGATTTCATCGAGGGCCACGTCGTCAACTTCCTCACCCCCGAGGCCCCCGACGCCGACTTCGCCCCGCGCGCCGCCGCCCTCCGCGCCTGCGGTTATCCGATGCCCGCCGCCAATGTCCTCCTGCCCGCCGCCCTCAAGTGCAGCGGCCCCGACATCGACTACGCCCGGCTCGATCGCTACGCCCGGACGCTCTTCCGCCGCTGCCGGGAAATCGGCCTGCAGTTCATCGTGTTCGGGAGCGCCGGCGCCCGCATGGTCCCGGAGGGCTTCCCGATCACCAGGGCCTTCGAGCAGTACGTCGACCTCCTGCGCCAGTTCGCCCCCCTCGCCGAGCAGAGCGGCGTCACGATTGTGGTCGAGCCCCTCAACCGCGGCGAATGCAACCTGGTCAACACCGTCCTCGAGGGCGCCGAGGCCGTGCGCCGCGCCAACCACCCCGCGGTCAAGCTCCTCGTCGATCTCTTCCACATGCTGCGCAACGGCGAATCGCCTGACGACATCGTCACAGTCGGCCCGCTCATCCGCCACGCCCACCTCGCGGAAAACCGGGACCGCGCCGCCCCCGGCATCCACGGCGAGGACTTCCGCCCCTTCCTCCGTGCCCTGCGCCAGGTCGGCTACAACGACCACCTTGCGCTTGAGCCCAACTGGACCGACCTGCCCGCCCAGCTCGCCCCGGCCCTCGATGAAGTCCGCCGCCAGCTCGCCGACGCCGGCTATTGAAGTCGCGGCGCGCCCCGTCGCTCAGGCCGCGACTGCCGCGGCCGCCTTCCGCTGCGCCGGCACCACCACCACGGGACAGGCCGCGCGCTTGAGCACCCCGCTCGCCGTGCTGCCGACGACCAGCTTCTGCAGCGCATTGCGCCGTTGCGCACCGAGCACGATATAGCGCGCCGCCTGGCTCTCGGCCTGCTCCACGATCCGGCGGATCGGCGAGCCGGTGGTGCACAAGGTTTCCACGGAGATGCCGCGCTTCATCAGGCGCCGCTGCATCTGCAGCAACTGCTCCCGCGCCACTCGCTCGACCTCCGCCGTCAGGTGCACGGCCAGACGCGAAACCGGCGCGAGCTCCGCGACCACGCCCGGGGGCTTCACCACGTGCAACACCACCACCCGCCCCTCCACGCTTCGCGCCAGGCGCACAGCCTCATCCACCACCGCGTGGGAAGCGCGGGAGAAATCGATGGGGGCAATGACAGTGTTCATGCAGGACCAGGGGCCGCGCCGCCAGGCGGCCGGCGCGAACGGTGAACCATGCTAACAACAGCCCCCGGCCGGGGCTGCGCAGTCGTTGCGGAGGTTTGTGCAAGGCTTGCGAACTTCCGCGCGCGGCGCCTGCCGCCGCCCAGCCGCCGCCGCCCGGCGGCATTCTCGGGACGTAAAGCGGCCGCTGCCGCCGACGCGTCATTTCACTCCTTGTCCACCTTGCGCTTTTTCTTGCCCCCCTTGCGCTCCTTGGCCGCGGGCTCCGTCGTCTGCGCGGTATTCCTGGTCGGCATCGGAGCCTGAATCGCCGCCCGCCAGGCGATCAACCGGGCGTGCAGCTCCTGCGCCTTCGCCGGCTGGGATGGCGCCAGGTTGCGCGTCTCCCCGATGTCCTCGCGAAGGTTATACAGCTCGAGGCGGCCGTCCTCCAGGAACTCCATCAGCTTCCAGTCGCCGGTGTGAATGAGGCTGACCGGCGTGGTGCGCCACTGGCCCGCGCCCGCGCCGAGGTAGCCGGGGAAGTGCTGGAAGATCGCCTCGCGGGCGAGCTTCGCGTCCACGTTGCGGAACAGCGGAAGCAGGCTCTCGCCATCGAAGACCTGCGTCGGCGGCATCCGCCCGCCGGCGATCGCCATCAGCGTCGGGTAGACATCCACGTGGATCGTCGGCGTGTCGCACGCCGCGCCCGCCTTCACCTGGCCCGGCCAGCGCACAATGAAAGGCACCCGCGTGCCGCCCTCGTACAGGCTGCCCTTGCCGCTGCGCAGCGGGGCGTTGTCGGTGACGTCCTCGCTGCCCGTGCGGATGCCCTCGCGCACGTAGCCGCCCACCCCGCCGTTGTCGCTGGTGAAGATCAACACGGTGCTGTCCGCCAGCTTCAATTCATCGAGCACCGCCATCACCCGGCCCACACTTTCGTCGACGCTCGCGATCATCGCCGCATAGACCGGATTCTTGTGCCCGCCCACGCCGGGCTTGCGCTTGAATTTCTCGATCAACTCCAGCTTCGCCTGGTAGGGCGAATGCACCCCGAAGTGCGGCAGATAGAGGAAGAAAGGCCGCTCCCGGTGCCGGCGGATGAAATCGACCGCGCGATCGGTCAGGAAATCGGCCAGGTATTGCCCCTTCGGGTACGGTGTCTCCGGGTTGGTGCGGAAGTCGAAGTGCTGACCCGAGCTCTCGATCGCCTCGTCGAAGCCGCGCTTCGACGGGTGGTAGGCCGCCGACTGCCCGATGTGCCACTTGCCGAACATGCCCGTGGCGTACCCGGCCGTCTTGAGCGCCGCCGGCAGCAGCGTCCGGTCGAGCGGCATGTTCGTCACGTTGTCCACCGGGCGCAGCGGCCGCGACTTCCAGTCGAAGCGATCAATCCCGCCCACGGTGTACATGCCCGTGCGCGCCGCGTACTGGCCGCTCAGCAGTGCCGCCCGCGTCGGCGTGCAGTTCTGGTGATGGTGGTGGTTGGTGAACCTCGTCCCCTGGCGGGCGAGGCGATCGATGTTCGGCGTCTCGTAATACCGGCTGCCAAAGCAGCCGACATCCGTGTAGCCGAGATCGTCGGCCATGATGAAGATCAGGTTGGGCTGGGCCGCGGCCAGCGGGAGCACAGTCGCGAGCAGCGCGATCAGTCCGCCAGCAACGGAACGAGGGTTGAGTCCGGGATTCATGGCAGGGAGGCGACAGTCATCTGACCCGTCAGGGCACCCGCGGCGAGCCGCAATTCGGATCCACCGGCGTCCGGCTCGAGCGGCGCGGTCCGCCGCCCATCCGCGCCGACCCGGGCACGACGAGGGCGAAAAAGTGTCGGCGGCGCCGGTCCAGCCAGCCACCGTGCCACCATGATACCCCGCCCCGTCGTTTCCGTTTTCCTCGTCTGTCTTTGCGCCCTCGCGCCCGTCCGCGCCGCCTCTGCCTCCGTGACCGCGCCCGAGGCGAAACTCGCCGCCCTCGGCGTCGCCTCGCTCCCGCTCGGCGCAGTGGTCGAAATCGAGATGGTGGTGGAGATCGAGCGAACGTCCCTTCGCCTCTACGGGCGCAGTCGGTGGAGAGCCACGCATCGACCCGGAAGCCCCCGAGAAACTCCGTTTCCCACCGGGCTCACCTTGGGGTGAAGGGCAGGCGGTCCAACCAAGCCGTGAATTCTCCATCGTCTTCCTTGCTGCCCCTTCGTGTTTGCACGGCCTTGATTCGCCTGGGACCGGACGGGCCACGATTGCGAAGCGGGAAATGAGCTCGCCCCGCTCCGAAGCCCACCCACCGTTGGCGGGATTCCTCCGCCGCACCGTGCCCACCCGTCCCTCCCCCGTCCCCGCCGCGCCGCAGCTGGTGCTGTGTGCCGCCACCTGGTCGATGATCGACTACCCCTCGCCGCGGCGACCGTGGTCCGTCCGCCGCCAGCTCGAGGCGATCAAGGAAGCCGGCTTCGACGGGGTGTGCACCTACGTCACCCCGGAAATCCAGGCCGGCGCGGAGCGGCTGGGGCTGCGGCTTATGAGCGGCTTCGACGCCCGGCGCGTGGCCGAGGCCCTGCCGCGGCTGCGGGCGCAGCGCGATCGCGGGGCGCGGTTCGTCAACGTTCAGCTCCTCCGACACGACACCCGGCCGGAGGTCGCCGCGCGCGCCGCCCGGCGAATCATCACCGCCGGCCGCCGCCTCGGCTTGCGCGTGCACCTCGAGACGCACCGCGACACCGCCACGGAAACGCCGGAGAAATTCACGGCCCTCGCCCGCCTCTACCGCCGCCTCACCGGTGAACTCCTGCCGGTGACCTGGGACCACTCCCACTTCGCGGTGGTGAAACACCTCCTGCCACCGGACTACGAGGGCCGCCTGCTCGCCTGGCCGGAACTGATCCGTCATTCGCAGATGTTTCATCTGCGACCGTTCAGCGGGCAACACTGCCAGGTGCCGGTGACCAACGGGCGGGGCGTCCTCACCCCGGAGTTCCACGACTACCTGAAGTTTGTCGAGGCGCTCTTTGCCTGCTGGCTGGCGGGACCGCGCCCCGGCGGCGAATTGTGGGCCTGTCCGGAGCTCGGGATGAGCCACGGCTACCACGTGAGCACCCATCCACATCCGTGGCCGGACGCCATGCGGGCCCGGCGGGAGCTGGCGGCCACCTGGCAGCGCGCGCTGGCGAGCGGTCGGGGCGGCGCTTGAACGGACCGGGCCGACTCCGGTTTGCGGAGATTTTGTTTGGCCTGCGTCCCCGCCGGCGCTTCATCAGCGGCCAATGGCGATGCGGTTCAGCATCCTCGGGAGTGGCAGCTCGGGCAACGCGGCGTTGCTCGTGACCGAACACGCGCGCGTGCTCGTCGACGCCGGCTTTTCGGCCCGCCGCCTCGGCCAGCTCCTCGCCGGGATCGGCGAATCACTCACCCAGGTGGACGCCATCTTCCTCACCCACGAACACGGTGACCACACCGGCGGCCTCGAGGGCCTGAAGAAGTTTCCGCACCTCCGCATCTTCGCCAACGACGCCACCCGCCGCGCGGTGCAGTCCGGCCTCACCTGGCGCGCCGACTGGCAGATCTTCCAGACCGGAGCCCGCTTCCTCTTCCGCGATCTGCAGGTCGAGACCTTCGCCGTCCCCCACGACGCCCAGGATCCAGTCGGCTTCCGCTTCTCCCACGGCCACGAAGGCGATCTCCTTTCGCCCCGCCGCTCCCTCGCCTGGCTCACCGACCTCGGGCACGCCCCGCTCAACGTCCGCGAGTGCATCCGCGACTGCGACGTCGTGGTCGTCGAGTCCAATCACTGCCCGCGCCTGCTCCAGGCCGACCCCAAGCGGCCCTGGGCCCTCAAGCAGCGCATCGCCGGCCGCCACGGCCACCTCTCCAACGAGGCCGCGCGCGAATTGCTCGCGGCGGTCGCGAGCCCGCGCTGGCGCCGCATCTTTCTCACCCACCTCTCGCGGGACTGCAACTCGCGCGCCGCCGTCGAAACCGCCCTCGCCGATCTCCGCGCGACCCTCGCCACCTGCGAATTCTCCGTCGTCGAGCCCGGACAGAGCACGCCGCTCTACGAACTCGCCTGAGCGGACGGCCGGAAGGCACCTTCCCCGCGCTCCGGAAAATTCCCGCGCCGAGGCTCGCCACGCCGGCGCGGCTCCCCTAATCACGACGCCCCCTTCCTCTCTCGTGCCCGCCATGCGACTCCCCCCGTTCCTCCTCGCCGCCCTCGCCCTCGCCTCCGCCGTTTTCGCCGCCGCTCCCAAGCGCCCCAACATCCTGTTCATACTGACCGACGACCAGCGCTGGGACGCCCTCGGTCTCGCCGGCCACAAGCACCTCAAGACGCCCCACCTCGACCGGCTCGGCCGCGAGGGCGTGTATTTCAAGAACGCCTTCTGCACCACCTCCCTCTGCTCGCCCAGCCGCGCCAGCATCCTCAGCGGGCTCTACGCCCACACCCACGGCGTCACCGACAACTTCACCGAATACCCGGCGGCGCTGCAGAGCTTCCCGCGCGTGCTGCAGGCCGCGGGCTACGACACCGCCTACTTCGGCAAGTGGCACATGGGCGAGGACAACGACGAGCCGCGCCCCGGCTTCAACTGGTTCGTCACCCACAAAGGCCAGGGCAAGTACTTCGACACCGAGTTCAATTTTCACGGCCGCAAGCGCGAGGTCGTGAAGGGCTACTACACCACCGCCGTCACCGACATGGCCGAGGAATGGCTGCGCCGCCCGCGCGATGGCAAACCCTGGCTGCTGATGGTCGGCCACAAGGCGCCGCACAGCTTTTACTTCCCCGAGCCGAAATACGGGCAGGCCTTCGCCCGGGTGCGGGTGCCGTATCCGGAAACCGCGTTCATGCTCGACGACAAGCCCGCCTGGATCAAGGACCGCCTCCACACCTGGCACGGCATCTACGGTCCGCTCTTCGACTGGCGGAAGAAGTTTCCCGACGACTCGCCCGAGGCGGTGAAGGACTTCGAGGCCATGACCCGCGCCTACTGGGGCACGATCCTCTCGGTCGACGACAGCGTCGGCCGGCTCTATGCCCTGCTCCGCGAGCGCGGCGAACTGGACCACACCATCATCGTCTTCATGAGCGACAACGGCATCCTCAACGGCGAGCACGGCATGGTGGACAAACGCACCGCCCACGAGCCGAGCATCCGCATTGTGCAGCTCGTGCGCTACCCCGGCCTCACTCCACCCGACCTCCCCAAGGTCGTTGAATCGCAGGTTCTCACCGTCGACGTCGCCCCCAGCCTGCTCGAACTCGCCGGCGCCCCCGCCCTCTCCGGCATCCACGGCCGGTCGTGGAAGACCCTCGTCCAGCGCGGCGACCCCACCTGGCGCAAATCGTGGTTGTACTACTACAACTACGAAAAACAATTCCCCTACACGCCCAATGTCCGCAGCGTGCGCACCGAAACCTGGAAATACACCCGCTCCCCGCACGGCGACGGCGGCCCCGACCGCCACCAGGCGGAGCTCTACAACATCGAGTTCGATCCCGAGGAGCGCTACAACCTGATCGACCGCCCGAAGTACGCCGGCGTCGTCCAGGAAATGCAGCGCGAACTCCTCCGCGCCATGCGCGAGGTCGGCCTCACGCCGGAGAACGACCGCATGCCCCTCGACGCCGGCATCAAGCAGGAACTGCCCGACCAGAAGATCCGCTGAGCGCCCCGCCCCGGCCATCCTTCCTCTTTCTCGTTCCTCGTTCTCTTTCTCTCCCGCCCAATCCGGATCGGGAGAACGGGCGAAGGGAGAGAAGGAGGAAACAGAAAGACTGCAGAGAAACATCCGATCATGCATCCCGCCCACATCCGCCGCCTCCTCCGTCTCGTCCTGTCGGTCCTGCTGCCCGTCCTCCCTGCTTTCGCCGCCGCCCCGACCCCGCCGGCCAACATCATCATCATTCTGACTGACGACCAGGGTTACGGCGACCTCGGCTGCTACGGCAGCCCCACCATCCGCACGCCGCATCTCGATCGCATGGCCGCCGAGGGCGTGCGCTTCACCGACTTCTATTCCGGCGCCGAGGTCTGCACCCCGAGTCGCGCCGCCCTGCTCACCGGCCGCTACCCGCTGCGCAGCGGCATGGCCGGGGCCCGCCGCGTGCTGTTTCCCAACTCCGCCGGCGGCCTGCCGCCCGCCGAAGTCACGCTCGCCGAGGCCCTCAAGGCCCGCGGCTACGCCACCGCCCACATCGGCAAATGGCACCTCGGCATCCACCCCGGATCGCGCCCGCAGGACCAGGGCTTCGACTCCTCCTTCGGCCTGCCGTATTCGAATGACATGGACGCCCGCCAGGGCATCACCGGCAAGGATCGCAACAGCCCCAACCCACCCGCCGACGGCTGGAACGTCGCCCTGCTGCGCAATGGCGAGGTTGTCGAACGCCCCGCCGTGCAGTCCACCCTCACCCAGCGCTACACCGAGGAGGCCCTGCGCGTCATCGCCGCCCACCGCGAACGCCCGTTTTTCCTCTACCTCGCCCACACCATGCCGCACACCCCGCTCTTCGCCTCGCCCCGGTTCAAAGGGAGGAGCCTGCGCGGCCTCTACGGCGACGTGATCGAGGAGATCGACTGGAGCACCGGCGAAATTCTCGCCGCGCTCCGCCGCGAAGGCCTGGCGGAGCGCACGTTCGTCTTCTTCACCAGCGACAACGGCCCCTGGCTGATCGAGGGCGCCCAGGGCGGCAGCGCCGGCCCGCTGCGCGAGGGCAAGGGCAGCACCTGGGAGGGCGGCATGCGGGTGCCCGGCATCGCCTGGCTGCCCGGCCGTATCCGGCCCGCCGTGACGAGCCAGCCCGCCAGCTCGCTCGACCTCTACCCCACCGCCCTTGCCCTCGCCGGCGCCCCGGTCCCGGCCGGCGTCGCCCTCGACGGGCTCGACCTGCTGCCCCTCCTCACCGCCGGCCGCAGCCTGCCCGAAAGACCCTACTTCTTCTACCGCGGCACCGCGCTCTTCGCCTGCCGCCTTGGCGACTGGAAGGCCCACTTCCAGACCCAAAGCGGCTACGGCCAGCCCAAGCCCGACGCCCACGAGCCGCCGCTGCTCTTCCGCCTGCCCCACGATCCCTCCGAAAAATACAACGTCGCCGCCGAAAATCCGGAGGTTCTCGCCCGTATCGCCGGCGCCGTCACCGCCCACCGCGCCACCGTCGTCCCCGTCGAGTCGCAGTTGAGGTAGACGCCCGCTTTCCTCTTTCTCTTTCCTCGTTCTCTTTCTCCTTCTCCCGGTCCGGGAACGGAGACCGAGAGCGGGAGAAGGAGGAAGGAGAAAGATTGAAGAGAAAGACTTGATCATGCACCCCGCCCGCCTGCTGCCGTTTCTCGTTATCCCCGCCCTGGCACCCGCGCCCGCCCCCGCCGCGACGCCTCCGCCCAACATCGTCCTCATCGTCGCCGACGACATGGGCTACGCCGACCTCGGTGTGCAGGGCGCCCAGGGATTCAAGACCCCGCACCTTGACCGGCTCGCCGCCGAGGGGACGCGGTTCACCAACTTCTACGTCGCGCAGGCCGTTTGCACCGCCTCCCGCGCCGCCTTGATGACCGGCGCCTACCCGAACCGCCTCCACCTCCAGGGCGCGTTCAACCACACCAGCCGCGACGGCATCCACGAGGACGAGTGGCTGCTCCCCGAGATGCTCAAAGCCCGCGGCTACGCCACCGCCGGCATGGGCAAGTGGCATCTCGGCACCCGGCTCAAGTTCCACCCGCTCCGCCACGGCTTCGACGAGTGGCTCGGCATCCCCTACTCCAACGACAACACCAAATACCACCCGGTCCTCGCCGCCGAGATGCCGCCCCTCCCGCTCTACGACGGCGAAAAGGTGATCGAACTCGACCCCGACCAGTCGCAATTCACCCGCCGCTTCACCGAGCGCGCCGTGCGTTTCATCGAGCGCCACGCCGATCGCCCGTTCTTCCTCTACCTGCCGCATGTCATGCCCCACGTGCCCATCTTCGCCTCGGAGAAATTCAAGGGCCGCTCCGCCCTCGGCCTCTACGGCGACGTGATGGAGGAACTCGACTGGTCCGTCGGCGAAATCCTCGCCACCCTGCGCCGCCTCCGCCTCGACGAGCGCACCCTCGTCATCTTCTTCTCCGACAACGGCCCCTTCCTCTCGTACGGCGAACACGCTGGCTCGGCCCGCCCGCTGCGCGAAGGCAAACTCACCGCCTTCGAAGGCGGCGTGCGCGTGCCGTGCCTTGTCCGCTGGACCGGCCGGGTGCCCGCGGGCCGCGTCTCCCCCGTGCCATTCATGGCCATCGACTGGATGCCCACCCTCACCGAACTCGTCGGCGGCCGCCCTCCCACCCGCAAGATCGACGGCCGCTCCGCCCGCGCCCTCCTCCTCGGCGAACCCGGCGCCACCAGTCCCCACGAGTTCCTCTTCTTCTACTCCGGCACCAGCCTCCACGCCGTCCGCAGCGGCCCGTGGAAACTCCATTTCCCCCACCCGTACCTGACCGTCGCCGCCGAACCCGGCCGCGCCGGCAAACCCTCCAACTGGGGCAAACTCGCCCCGCAATCGATCACCCAATCCGGCGTCGATGGCATCGCCAGCCGCCACGGCTACCGCGTCGAACCACTGGGGCTGTCCCTGTTCAACCTCGACGACGACCTCGGCGAATCGCGCAACGTCGCCGCGCAACACCCCGACGTCGTGCAGCGCCTCACCACCGCCGCCACCGCCATCCGCCGCCAGCTCGGCGACTCCCTCACGAAAGTCGCCGGCACCGAACTTCGCCCCGCCGGCGTCGACCCTTCGCCCTGAGAAAATCTCCCAGCGGTCAGCGCGTTATCCGTTGGCGGCCGCGGGATCTCGACCGCCCCTTCCCGGATCAACGCAATCGACCGCTCACGCGTAACGCTCTGTTCCTTTACCGCCCCACCCCAACCCGCCCTCGCCTCGCCGGTGGTCATTCGGCGGTCTGAGTTTCGTGTCTCTCGCGCCTTTCGTGGTGCTTCTCCGTCCCGCTCCCCCGCCCTGCATGAACCCCCTCCTCCGCCTCCTCGCCGGCCTCGCGCTCGGCGTTTTGCCCCTTCTCGCCCCCGCCGCCGCCGACCGCCGACCGAACGTCATCCTCATCTTCGCCGACGATCTCGGCTGGAGCGACGTCGGCTGGCAGGGCACCGACTTCTACGAGACCCCCCACCTCGACGCCCTCGCGAAGCAGGGCATGACGTTCACCAGCGGCTACGCCGCCGCCGGCAACTGCGCCCCCAGCCGCGCCTGCCTCCTCTCCGGCAACTACACCCCGCGCCACCACGTTTACGCCGTCCAGACCACCGACCGCGGACCAAAGGAGTCACAGCGCCTCGTCCCCATCCCCAACAAGAGCGGCCTCGCCCGCGACAACGTCACGATCGCCGACGCCCTCCAGGCCGCCGGTTACGCCAGCGGCATCTTCGGCAAATGGCACCTCGACGGCCGCGACGGCGCCCAGCCCGGCGAACAGGGCTTCGACACTGTGCACCAGTCGTTCCACACTTGGAGCGACGCCAAGATCAAGGATCCCGCCAACCCCAAGGGCGTCTTCTCGCTCACGCGTGGCGCGATCGACTTCATCGAAAAGCACCGCGACCGGCCCTTCTTCGTCTACCTCTCCCACTACGCCATCCACACCGCGCTCGAGGCGCGCCCGGAAACCCTCGCCCGTTTTCAGCAAAAGCACCCCGGTCGCCAGCACCGTGACCCGCTCTACGCGGCCTGCCTCTACGATCTCGACGCCAGCGTCGGCCAGCTCCTGCGTCGCCTGGACGAACTCGGCCTCGCGGACAACACCCTGGTCGTTTTCACCAGCGACAACGGCGGCACCCAGCGCTCCTCGCAGGAACCGCTCCGCGGCAACAAGGGTGGGTATTATGAAGGGGGCATCCGCGAGCCGTTCCTCGTCCGCTGGCCCGGCGTCACCGCCCCCGGCAGCCGCTGCGACGTGCCCGTGATCAATGTCGACCTCTTCCCCACCTTCCTCGCCGCCGCCGGCGCCCCCGTGCCCGCCGGCAAGGTCCTCGATGGCGAAAGCCTCCTCCCGCTGCTTCGCGGCGAAAAATCCCTCCGTCGCCCCGCGATTTTCTGGCACTTTCCCGGCTACCTCAACACCCCCGTCCTCCGCGGCCGCGAACTCGACGTCCGCACCGGCTTTCGCACCCGCCCCGTCAGCGTCATCCGTCAGGGCGACTGGAAACTCCACCTCTTCCACGAGGAATGGCAGCTCGACGGCGGCCGCGCCCGTCTCGCCACCAACGGCGCCGTCGAACTGTATCATCTCGGCAATGACATCGGCGAACACACCAACCTCGCCCAACGCGAGCCCGCGAAACGCGACGAACTGCTCGGCGCCCTCCTCGGCTGGATGAAGGCCACGAACGCTCTCGTCCCCTCCCAGCCCAACCCGAAGTACGACCCCGCCGCGAAGTTCGAAAAGAAAGGTGGAAAGAAGCAGCAGGCCGGCGAGGGCTGAGCGGCCGGCGCCCGCGCCCGAGTCCCACCCGTTCGCGTCTTTCTCTTTCTTCTTTCTCTTTCCTCTTTCTCCCCACCTCACGCTCGACCTGCCTTGGGGAGAAAGAGAAAGATTAGGATTGAAGAGAAAGATCCCATATGCGCCTCCCGCTCCGCCACCTTTCGCCCGTCGCCCTTGCCGCCCTCGCCGCGCTCCTCGCCGGCCCGGCCGCCCCGCTCGCCCCCGCCGCGACCGTCCGCCCGCCCAACGTCCTGCTCATCGTCGCCGACGACCTTGGCTACGCCGACGTCGGCTTCAACGGCGGCCAAGCCATCCCCACCCCCAACCTCGACCGCCTCGCGGCCACCGGAGTCAACCTGACCGACTTCCGCGCCTGCCCGATGTGTTCGCCCACCCGCGCCGGGCTGATGACCGGCCGCTGGCCGCACCGCTTCGGATTGATGCGCGCCGTGGTGCCGCCGTGGTCGAAGTACGGCCTCCCGCCCGCCGAAAACACGCTCGCGGAACTCCTCGCTTCCGCCGGCTACGCCCGGCGCGGCATCTTCGGCAAGTGGCACCTCGGCCACGCCCGCCGCGAATTTCACCCGCTGCGCCAGGGTTTCACCCACTTCGTCGGCCACTACAACGGCGCCATCGACTACTTCACCCACGTCCGCGACGGCGAACGCGACTGGCACCACAACGACCGCAGCGTCCGCGAGGAGGGCTATTCCACCGACCTGATCGCCGACCATGCCGCCCGTTTCATCCGCGAATCGCCGGCCGGCCGGCCGTGGCTCGCCTACGTGCCGTTCAACGCCCCCCACTCGCCCTTCCAGGCCAAGGAAGCCGACCTGAAGAAATACCCGCAGCTCAAGCTTGCCGACCGCCGCGCCTACGCCGCCATGGTCGATTCGATGGATCAGGCCATCGGCCGCGTGCTCGCCGCGGCCGAGGCGCGTCCTGACGCCGCGAATACGTTCATCCTCTTCTGCAGCGACAACGGCGGCATCCCGCGCACCGGCAGCAGCAACGGCCCCTGGCGCGGCGCCAAGCTCACCGTTTACGAGGGCGGCACCCGCGTCTGCGCCGCCGTCCGCTGGCCCGCCGGCGGCCTCGCGGGCGGGCGCCGCTTCGCCGGCCGCATCGGCTACATCGACGTGTTGCCCACCGTGCTCGCCGCCGCCGGCCGGCCCGCCCCCGCCAACGTCGACGGCACCAACTTCCTGCCCGCCCTCCTCGGCAGCACAGCGCTGCCCGACCGCCCTTGGTTCTCGTACCTGCACCAGAACGAGGACGCCCACGCCTCCGTCCACCTCGGCACCTGGAAACTCGTCGCCCACGGCGATTTCTTCGCCGCCCAACCCGGCACGCCGCCGCAACTCGAACTCTACGACCTCGCCACCGATCCCGCCGAGGCCACCGACGTCGCCGCCCGCCACCCGGAACGCGTCGCCGACCTGCACCGGCGCTTGCGCGCATTCGGCTCCTGGCAGCAACCCGGTGTCTCCGCCTATGGCGAAGGCCGCCAGGGCTTCGTCGCGCCAAAGGACTGGGTGATTCGGGACTGAGCGGGCGACCGGGAAACCGAATCCCGGTCTCCAATTTACGGCCGCTTCGTAGCCGCCCTTGAGCCGGGCGAAAGCGTGGCCGCCCGGCAGCCACGTTGTCGCTCCGCTCCAACGCAGCCACCCCCAGCCGATCACGCGATCAAATCCCGCATCACCCGGCCGTGCACGTCGGTGAGGCGGAAATCGCGGCCCTGGTAGCGGAAGGTAAGCTTCTCGTGATCGAGGCCGAGTAGGTGCAGCACGGTCGCGTTCAAGTCGTGCACATGCACCGGATGCTCGACGATCGTGTAGCCAAGGTCGTCGGTCCGGCCGTAGGTCAGGCCCCGTTTCACCCCACCGCCGGCCAGCCACATCGTGAAGGCCTCCTTGTGGTGGTCGCGCCCGGGCTTGGTCGCCACGCCCGCGCCGGAATCGACCTGCACCATCGGCGTCCGGCCAAACTCCCCGCCCCAAATCACCAGTGTGTCGTCCAGCAGCCCGCGCTGCTTCAGGTCACGCACCAGCGCCGCCATGCCGCGGTCCACGTCGCGGCACTTGCGCGGCAGCCGCGTCGCCAGGTCCGCGTGATGATCCCAGTCCGCATCGTAAAGCTGCACCAGCCGCACGCCGCGCTCGATCAGCCGTCGGGCGAGCAGGCAGTTGTTGGCAAACGACGCCTTGCCTGGCTCCGCCCCGTAGAGCGCCAGGGTCTCCGGCGACTCCTGCGTGATGTCCATCAGCTCCGGCACCGAGGTCTGCATGCGGAACGCCATCTCGTACTGGCTGATGCGGGTCGCGATTTCCGGGTCGCCCAGCTCCGCGAGCTGTACCTCGTTGAGCCGCCGCACCGTATCCAGCACCTGGCGACGGTCCGCCGCCGACTGCCCCTCCGGATTGCGGAGGAACAGCACCGGATCGCCGCCGGAGCGGAATTGCACGCCCTGGTGCACGCCCGGCAGGAACCCCGGCCCCCACAGGCTCGTGCCCGCGCCCGCCAGCGGTCCCGATTGCAGCACGACATAGGCCGGCAGGTCCGCGTTCTCCGAGCCCAGCCCGTAGGTCAGCCACGAACCGAAGCTCGGCCGGCCGGGCCGCCCGAACCCGGTGTGCAGGAAGAGCTGCGCCGGCGCATGGTTGAACTCGTCGGTGTGCAGCGACTTCACGATCGCGAGCTCGTCCGCCACCTGCGCCAGCTCCGGCAGGAGCTCGGAAATCTCCGCCCCGCTCCGCCCGTGCCGCGCAAACGCATACCGCGACGCCCCGATCTTCGGGTGCCCGCGGAGGAAGGCGAAGCGTTTGCCCCGGATGAACTCCTCCGGGCAGGGCTGCCCGTCGTACCGCACCAACTCCGGCTTGTGATCGAAGAGGTCGAGCTGCGACGGCGCCCCGACCATGTGCAGGTAAATCACCCGCCGCGCCCGCGGGGTGAAATGCGCCGCCCGGCCCGCCAGCGGATTGACCGCCTCCGCGCCAGGTGCCGCCGTGCCGAGCGACTGCACGAGGAGCGATCCGAGCGCCATCGCCCCGAGCCCCACGCCGGATTGCTGCAGGAACGCGCGCCGCGTCAGCTCGCGGGCCACGGGCTCCGAATCGGCGCCGGCGGAGGAGTGCAAGGAGGGGTTCATTCGCGATGGGTCCGATAGTCTGGAACAGGGTTCGGCTGGTTCGGCGTAGCCACGAGCGGGAGCGAGTGGTTGCTCCTCCACTCGCTCCCGCTCGTGGCTACCAGAATCGGGATGCGTCGGGCAGACATGATGGGCGGCTTGGTCGAAATGCTCCCGGGAGGTTTCCCGGGCGGAAAGGAGCGCGGTTCATCCCTTGGTGATCATCTCGTCGAGGTTGAGCAGCGCCGTGGCCACCGCCCGCCAGCCGGCGGTCTCATCGCCGTGCGCGGCCCGCTGCTGCTCGAACAGCCCGCGCAGCGCCTCCACCTCGACCGCGGCCGGCTCCCGCGCCAGGCAGAGTTGGAACGCGTGCCGGATCCGCGTCTCCACCGTCGCCGCTGGCCGCTCCGCCACCACCCGCCGGGCGAGCGCCTTCGCGGCGTCGACGTACACGGGATCGTTCAGCAGCGTGAGCGCCTGCAGCGGGGTGTTGGTCCGCGACCGCCGCACCGTGCACGCCGTCCGCTCCGGGGCGTCGAAGTTCACGAAGCTGGGATAGGGCGAGCTCCGCTTCCACACCGTGTAAATGCCCCGACGCCAGGCATCCTCGCCCTCGCTCACGACATAAGTCACCCGATCGCCGCCGACCTTGCTCTCCCACAATCCCGGCGGCTGATACGGCCGGACCGGCGGCCCGCCCAGCTTCAGGCTCAGCAGGCCCGCCACCGCCAGCGCCTGGTCGCGAATCGTCTCCGCATCAAGCCGCAGCCGCGGCCCGCGGGCCAGCAGGTGGTTCTGATCGTCGCGCTGGCGCAACTCCGGCGTAAGGCGCGCCGACTGCCGGTAGGTCGCCGACAGCACGATCAGCCGGAGGATATGTTTCATGCTCCAACCGCACTCCCGGAATTCCACCGCCAGCCAGTCGAGCAGCTCCGGGTGCGTCGGCGGCTCGCCCTTCACCCCGAAGTCCTCCGGCGTGGCCACGAGGCCGCGCCCGAAGATTTCCGCCCACCAGCGGTTCACCGTCACCCGCGCCACGAGCGGGTTGTCGTCGTCCATGATCCAGCGCGCCAGATCCAGCCGGTTGCGCGGCTCGCCGCCGTGGAAGGGATGCAGGGCGGCGGGCATGCCCGGGGTCACCGGTTCACCCGGCTCGAGGAAGTTGCCGCGGGTGAGCACGGCCGTCGGCCGCGGCTCCGGGAGCTCCCGCATCACCAGCGTGCGGGGCATGGGTGGCGGGGCGGATGGCGCGGGCTCCTGGGCGACGGGTTTCACTGCCGCCTTGGGCGTTGCTTTCGCGGTCGCCTTGCCCTTGGCCGCCCGCCGCGCGACCGGACGGGCCGGGGCGGGTTCCGCTCCGTCGGCGCCCGGGAGCTCGAGGTAAGGTCCGGTGAACTTCAGGGTCGCCATCGCCTTGGCGCTCGCAAACTCCGTCTCGATCGCGGTGTTGTTGAAAAACGCGAACAACCGGTAGTAGTCGCGCATCGGGAACGGGTCGTACTTGTGGGCATGGCACTGGGCGCACTCCATCGTCGTGCCGAGCCAGACGGCCGCGGTGGTGTTCACCCGATCGAAGACCTGATTGACGCGCCCCTCCTCCTGATCCGTGCCCGCCTCGACGTTCGTCGGCGCGGCGCGATGAAAGCCCGTGGCGATCAGCGGATCGAGGCTGCCCCGCCGCTCCGCCTCCGGCAGGAGATCGCCCGCCAGTTGCCAGATCGTGAACTGGTCGAAAGGCAGGTCGGCGTTCAGGGCGCGGATCACCCAGTCGCGGTACGGCCAGAGATCGCGGAGGTCGTCGCGCTGGAAACCGTGCGAGTCCGCATACCGCGCGAGGTCGAGCCAGGGCCGCGCCCAGCGTTCGCCAAACCGCGGCGAGGCCAGCAGCCGGTCGACGACTCGCTCAAAGGCACCCTCGCCGGCCTCCGCGACAAAAGCCGCCACCTCTGCCGGCGTCGGCGGCAGGCCAATCAGGTCGAGCGACACCCGCCGCAGCCAGCGGGCGCGATCGACCTCCGGCGCCGGCGTCAGGCCGGCCTGCTCGAGGCGGGCGAAGACAAACTGGTCGATCGGATTCCGTGCCCGGGCCCGGGCGGCCGACGACGTCAGGACCGGCAGGGCGGGCCGCACTGGTTTCACATAGGCCCAGTGCCGCACGTCGTCCGGCCATGGGGCGCCGGCGTCGATCCAGCGCCGCAGCCGATCGATTTCCACGGGCGTCAGGCGCTCGCCCTTCTGGGGCATGACGTCCTCCTCGTCCGCGGTCAGCACGCGTTTGAACAACTCGCTGGCCTCGCTGCGCCCCGGTACGAGGGTCGGCGCACCCGACTCCCCGCCGCGCCGCGCCGCCGCCAGCGAATCGAGCCGCAGCCCGCCCTTCGCCGCCTCGGGCCCGTGGCAGTCGTAACACCGGCTCGCCAGAATCGGCCGGATGTCGCGGGCGAAATCGATGCCCGCCCCGGCAGGCGAAGGCGCCGCCGCTCGCGCCGTCGCGGCCGCAGCCACACCCGCCACGGCCACCGCGAACGCGGCCTGGCCGCAACGGACGGCGGACGCAAAGTGGGGCGACTTTCGCGGCATCGGGGGTGGGAGGCGCGGGACAGTGCAGCCGTTTTCCTCCGCCTGCCAAGCCCGAAGCCGCCCGGCGACGGGGTCAGTCCGCTGATTGCAAGATCACGCGAGTTCGCGAACCTGTCGCCGGCAGGAAGTTAACAAGTAGCGGCCTGACCCCGTCGATCGCCGGCCGCGTTGAGCGGTGCAGTTCGTAGGGCGAAGAGAATGACTTTGCGCCGAAGTCTGATGGCAGCCAACTTCTCGCCGTGACTATCGAGCAGGCACACGCGGCGATCGCCGAGGCGGAACGAGCGGGGTTCGACTTGAGCCTGGTCGACTCCAATCTGGCCCTTTCAGTCGAAGAACGGCTGCTGCGGCACGATGCGGCGCTGGAGTTCAAGCTGGCGCTCCGCGCCGCGGGTGAGGCGATGTATGCACAAGCTGCACACGCTGCTGCGGCGCCTCGCTGAGGCGGGAGTCGACTTCGTGGTCGTCGGCGGTTATGCGGCGGTCATCCACGGTTCCGCTTACGTGACAAACGACGTCGATGTCTGCGCCGTGCTCTCGGCTGACAACGTGGAGAAAATCCGCAAGGCACTGGCTGACCTTCACCCGGTGCACCGGCAGACGAACGGGAAGCTATCGTTCCTCGAAGCGCCGGCACCCGGTCAACCGCTGCACAATCTCTGCCTCGAGACCGATGATGGTATCATCGACATTCTCAGCTCTGTGCTGGGTGTGGGTGATTTTGCCCGGTTGCGTGAGCGCGCTATGCGCGCGGATGTTTTCGGGGTAAGTTGTGCCGTCATTTCACTCGAGGATTTGATCACCGCCAAGGAAGCCGTGGGGCGTGAACGGGACCTCCTGACAGTGAAAGAACTGCGTGCCATCGCCGCAAAGCGTCGACTCGCGGAAGGCTGACACGTCGGCCACGCGCCCGACGACGGGGTCAGCCCGCTACTTGCGACTCACGCGAATTCGCGATCTTGTCGCGGGTAGGAAATCAACAGGTAGCGACCTGCCCCCGACTGTCGCCGGCCCCGCCCCCAAAGGACATTGCAATCAGCGGACTGATCCCTTGGCTGCCGCTCCGCAAAAGACCTGATCCTGCAGTTCCGCGCTGAACTCGCGAGATCCTCGCGACGAATCATTTTTGCCGCGCGCATCTCCCTCAGTCGCTCCCACATCCTCGACCGGCGGATGTCGTCCAAGCACCGCGCCAAGATGCGTGCTTCCTTCCCGATCTTCCCGGCCTTCCTGTTCACCGACGCTCGGTGCGGTTCGCTCTCACCCACCCGCTCTCACAAGATCCCGCCTTGCGCACCCCGGCCGTCGAAGGCTGGCTGAAGCCCACCACTGCCCCGTTCCCGTCTTCTCCTCCTTCTCCCCCCGGCACCGACCGCACCCCTGACCTGTGAAACTCCACTTCCTCCTCACCTCCGCGCTCGCCCTCACCCTGCTCGCGTCCGCCCCGACCACCGCCGCGACCACGCCCGTCGTCACGCGCAACCTCCCCTACGCCTCGCCCGCCCACGAACGCCAGGTGCTCGACATCCATGCCCCGCCCGGCGCGAAAAACCTCCCGGTGGTTTTCTGGATCCACGGCGGCGGCTGGCAGACCGGCGACAAGACCAGCGTGCAGGAGAAACCCCGCGCCTTCACCGCCCGCGGATTTGTGTTCGTCTCGACCAACTACCGGCTCTTCCCCGCCGTCGACATGGGCACCATCATCCGCGACTGCGCCAAGTCCCTCGCCTGGGTCCACAAAAACATCGCCGCCCACGGGGGCGATCCGACCCGCATCGTGGTCGGGGGCCATTCCGCCGGCGCCCAGCTCGCCGCCATTCTCTGCACCGACGACCGCCTGCTCCGCGCCGAGGGCGTCCCGTTCTCCATCCTCAAGGGTTGCGTGCCCGTCGACGGCGACACCTACGACGTGCCCGCCATCGTCGCCAACGGCGAGATGCGCCGCAAACTCCATGGCCAGCCCGAGCCCAAGGCCGGCCACCGGGTGAAATTCGGCACCGACGCCCAGCATCGCGATTACTCCGCCGTCACCCACGTCGCCCGCGGCAAGGGCATCCCGCCCTTCCTGCTCATCCACATCACCGAGAATCCCGACACCGTCGCCCAGGCCTTCCGCCTCGCCACCGTCCTGCGCGAGGCCGGCGTATCCGCGAAACTGTTGCCGGTACGCGGGGTCACCCACGGTCAGGTCAACGCCAACCTCGGCCTGCCCGGCGACGCCTCCACGAAGGAACTGTTCGCCTTCGTCGACGCCGCGTTGAAATAGCCGCCCCCGCCCCTCCGCCGTTTGCACGCCGCCGACTCCGCCGCCGCTCCCGCCGCGCCCGACCCCGGCCGTCCGGTGCGCACGCTTGCCGCCCGGGTCGCCTGGCTGGCCGCGCCGGTGGCCGCCTGGCTGGTCTTCGGCCCGCTCGGTTTCAGCCCGACGGACGACGGCTGGCTGCCCGCGGTGGCGCGCCGGATCGCCGAGGGCGAGGTGCCGCACCGCGATTTCATCTTCGTGCGCCCCGCCCTCTCGGCGCTGCTCCAGGTGCCGCTGGTGTGGTGGGGCGGCGAATACACCATTCTCCTCGCGCGCCTCTGGGGCTGGGTGACGCTCGCCGCCGTCGGCTGGATCTGGGTCTCGCAGGTTGCCGCCGCCGCCCCGATCGCGACCCGCCTCGCCCTCGCCGCCGCCGCCCTGGCCGTCGGCGCCCACACGTTTCCCGTCATGGCGTGGCACAGCGTCGATGGCCTGCTGCTGGGCAGTCTGGCGGTGGCCGCCGCCGCCCGCGGCACCGCCGGCGGCCGGCGCACGGCGTTTCTGCTCGTCGGCACCGCCGCGCTCTGCCGCCAGAACTTCGGTCTGTTCGCGCCCTTCCTCTTGCTCGCCCTGGGCGGGCCGCCGCGCACCTGGTTCGTCGCCGCGGGTTGGACGCTCCTCCCGCCGGCGGCGTACTTCGCCGTCATCGCCGCGCTCGGCGGCGGCCCCGACTTTCTCGTTCAGGTCGCCGCCACCGGCAGCGGACACCTTTTCGTGGTCGGGGTGCATCGCTTCCTGATCGAGCCCTGGTTCCTCCTCGCCATCGGCGGTGGGTTTCTCTTCGGCCGGGTGCAGCATTACGTCCTGGCCTCGTGGTCGCGGTGGCTGGCCTTCCTCGCCGCCGCCGGGGCGCTGGCCCTCGCCGTGGCCTGGGGCCCGGGCTGGTTCGGGCGGGCCGCCTTCGCCCAGCACGGGGCGGTGATCGGCCTCGCCTTCGCCTGGCGCCAGTCGCTCTCCCGCGACGACCGCCGCCTCCTCATCGCCGCCGTCGGCCTCGCGTGGGTGGCCGCCATCTCGCTCGGCTACAACTCCCCGGGGCTCGCCGCCGGAATCCTCCTGCCGGTGCTCTGGCGGCTGCTGCAGTTTGCCCGCTTCCCGCTCGTGCCGCCGCCCCCGCCGCGCGAGCTCGCCTACGCCGCCGCCGCGCTCACCCTCGCCGGACTCGTCGCCGGCCGCTGGCAGTTCCCCTACCTCGACCGCCCCGCCCGCGAACTCTCCCACGACGCCGGCGCCGTCCTGCCCGGCGCCGCCGGCCTGCGCACCAATTCCGTCACCCACGCCACCCTCGCCGATCTCCAGGCCCTCACCGCCCGCCTTGCCGCCGAACGGCGGCCGTATGTCATCCTCACCGACTTCAGCGCCCACTGGATCCGCTCCCCGCAGCGCAACCCGCTCCCCTGCGAATGGCCGCAGGAGACCGAACTCGGCTTCCACCGCGACCTCTTCCGCCGCGTCTTCCTCGCCCTGCGCGACCTCCCGCCCGACACCCGCCTCGTCGTGCAGAAGTTTCTCGTCGCCGACGGCGGCTGGCAACGCACCCCCGTGCCCGACACGCCGTACTACTTCGTCCAAAACTGGGTCCGCCAGCACTGCACCCCCGTGGGCGAAACGGAACACTTCACGATCTACTCACCGCCGTCGCGCGACGCCATCAAAGGCCCGTAAAGTCCGCCCCCGCCCGAGGTTCGCGCTGGACAGCTTTCCGCCGCCGCCGTGAGGTTGGCGCCGGATGAACCCACCTTCCTCGACCGTGCGCGTCGGCGTGATTGGCTTCGGCCAGTGGGGCCCCAATCACGTGCGCAACTTCCTCGCCGTCGAGGACTGCGAGGTCGTCCGCGTCGCCGACGCCAGCGCCGCGCGCCTCGGCCTCGCCGCGAAACAGTTCCGCGGCTTGCAGACCACGACGGACGCCGCCGCGATCACCGAGGCGCCCGATGTCGATGCCGTCGTCATCGCCACCCCGGTCCAGAGCCACGTCGCCCTCGTGCAGCAGGCGTTGCTCGCGGGCAAGGACGTCCTCTGCGAAAAACCTCTCGCCGCCACCGTCGCCGAATGCCGCGACCTCTGCACACTCGCCGCCGCCCGCGGGCGCGTGCTCATGGTCGGCCATGTCTTCCTCTACAACCCGAGCGTCCAGCACCTGAAGGTCGACCTCGACCGCGGCGAACTCGGGCGCGTCTATTACATGGATGCCACCCGCACCAACCTCGGCCCGGTGCGGCGCGACGTCGGCGCGATCCACGACCTCGCCAGCCACGACATCTCCATCTTCAACCACCTGCTGGGCTCGCTCCCCGCCGAAGTCTCCGCCGCCGGCGGCTTCTTCCTGCAGGAAAAGATCGAGGACATCGGCTTCCTCACCCTGCGCTACCCGCGCGGCGTCGTCTGCCACGTCCACACCTCGTGGCTCAACCCCCGCAAGGTCCGCCAGCTCACCATCGTCGGCGACCACAAGATGGCGGTATGGGACGACATGAACAATCTCGAGCCGATCCGCTACTACGACAAGGGCGTCACGGCCGACCACTACTCGTCGTTCGGCGAGTTCCAGATGATCCTGCGCGACGGCGCCATCACCATCCCCAAGGTGCGGCTGTTCGAACCCCTGCTGAAGCAGAACCAGGACTTTGTCTCGTGTATCCGCTCGCGCCGCACGCCGATGGCCAGCGCGGAGTTTGGCCTTGGCGTGGTGCGGGTCCTCGAAGCCGCCCGCGACTCGCTCGCCCGCGGCGGCTGCCCCGTGGCGGTGCCGCCGGCATGAGGCCCGGGCGGCGCATCCCGCCTCTCCCGAGGCGGGCCACGCGGGCTGCTCCCGCACCCGACGCATGAACTCCCCGCCCGCCCTCAGCGTGATTCTGCCGGCGTTCAACGAAGAGGGCCTCCTCTCCGACGCCGTGCGCCGGCTGCACGCCGCGCTGACGGAGCTCCGGATCGCCGCCGAGATCATCCTCGTCAACGACGGCAGCCGCGATCGCACCGGCGCGATCGCCGACGCCCTCGCCCGCGAACTTCCCGGGGTGATCGCGTTGCACCAGGCAAACCAGGGCATCGGCGGCGCCTTCCGCACCGGCGCCGCTCGCGCCACCGGCGACTACCTCATTCTCTGGCCCGCCGACATGCCCGCGGACACCGCGGACCTCGCCCCGTATGTCGCGCAGTTCGGGCGGGCCGACGTGATCGTCGGTTGCCGCCGCCGCCGCGAGGGCTACAACCCGCTCATGCGTTTCAACGCCTGGCTTTATCCGCGGCTGGTGCGCCTGCTCTTCGGGCTGCGGGTGCGCGACGTGAACTGGATCCACGCCTACCGCCGCCGCGAATTTCTCGCCATCCGCCTCACGCAGCGCGGCATCCCGATGCTGGCCGAGGCCCTGGTGCGGCTGCGCGATCGCGGCGCAAGCTTTGCCGAAGTCGATGTCGCGATGAAGGCCCGGCTTGGCGGGGTGCCGTCGGCCGCCCGCGGCCGGGTGATGTGGCGCACGCTCACGGGGCTGTTCGCCTTCTGGCGGGCCTGGCGGCGGGAACGGGCGGCGTGAAGACGGACCCGCTGCGCCCCGCGACCTTCCTGGCGTTCGCGCTGGCCGCGATCGCGCTCGCCCTCTGGCTGGGGCACGCCTGGTGCCGTTTCCCCGCCGTGGTCTGGAACGACATGCGCCTCGCCCCAGCGGTCGCTTTCGCCCAGGGCTGGCCGGTCTTCCCCACCGCGACGACCGGCCCGATCAACACCTGGACCTACGGCCCGCTGCCGCTGCTCGCCTACCTGCCCGCCACCCTCGCCCCCACCGCCGCCGGGGCGCTCCTGCTCGCGGGCGCGATCAACCTCGCGCTCACTCTCGTTCCACTCGCGCTCGTGTGCCGCTACTGGCCGCTGGGCGACTCCGGCGCGGAGCCGCCGCTGGCACGGGCGGGAGTCTTCCTGCTCGTCACCGCGTTGTGGGCGCCGCGGCACTACGAGGTGATCTTTGCCGACAACCTTGCGATCGCCTGCGGACTGCTGGGCAACCTCGTGCTCGCCCGGACGCGCGGCCCGCGGGGCTGGTGGCTCGCGGCGTTCCTCGCTGCCGCCGCCGTCGGCTGCAAGCAGATCGCCGTCGGCGTCCCCCTCGCCCAGGCGCTGTGGCTCGCGTTCACCGCCGGCTGGCGTGCCGGCGTCCGCCACGCCGTCCGCTGTGTCGTAGCTGGTGGGCTTTGGGTCGGGCTGGCGGTGGCGCTGTTTGGCGGTGCCGGGCTCTGGCATGTGTTGGTCGCGCTGCCGGCCGATTTTCCCTGGGTGCCCGCCTGGGCCCGGCTCGCCCCGATGCTGCCGGAACTCGCCTGGCAGGTCGGCCTGCCGCTGGTCGTGATGGCGGTGGCGCGGGCGACGTTCGCAGCGCCGGCGCTCCTGCTGCCCGCCCTCGCCTGGGCCTGCACCCTGCCGCCGGGCTTGCTCGCGCTCCTCAAGCACGGCGGCTGGCTCAATTCGCTGCACAGCCTCGCCCTCTGGCTGCCGCCCGTGTTCACGATCCTCGCGTGCCGCGGCGCGTCGGTCCGCGCCGACCGGTGGATTCCGTCCGCCGCCGCCCTCGCCGCCGCGGTGATCGCAGGCGGACGCATCGCCGCCGCCGACCGGCTCTTCACCCGGCCGGCCGTCGCCGCCTACGCCGAGGCAGAGCAACTCGCGGCGCAGTTCCGCGGGCGCATCTGGTTTCCCTTCCACCCGCTCGTGACGCTCTACAGCGAGCGGCGGTACTACCACGATGAGGACGGCCTCCATGTGCGGCGGCTCTCGCGGGTCGGCACGAGTCCGGAGCAGGCCGCCGCGCACCTGCCCGCCGCTCTGCAGGTGATGGCGTTTCACCAGGACTGGAGCGACTGGGGCGTCGCCCGCTCGATGCTCCCGCCCGGCGCGCGGGTGGTGGAGATCGGTCACTGGAAACTCTGGCTGCGCGGCGAGGCGGTCGCGCCAAGATAGGCCCCCGTGGTATGCCGCAGGCACACTCAAGCAATCCCACCGTGCAACCTTCCCAACTTCCCGGCGGTAGCGACGAGCGGGAGCGAGTCGACGGCCCACCACTCGCTCCCGCCCGTGGCTACGAGCAAGGCGGGGTCCGGCAAACTTCGCGGCTCCCATCCGAGGCATGAATCCTCCCCCACCCCGAATCGTCGCCCTGCTCGCCGCGACGATGGTCGTGCTTCACCTCGCGCTCGGGCTCGGCTCCGCCGCCCGCCAGAGCGTGACGGTCGACGAAATCTTCCACCTCACCGGCGGCTACTGCTTCAACGCGCTCGGCGATTACCGCGTCCACCCCGACAACGGCGTGCTCCCGCAGCGCCTGCATGCGCTGCCGGCGGTGCTGTGGGGCGCGGAGCCGCCGCCACTCGCGGGCAATCCGTACTGGACCGGCGCCGACTCGTACGTGCTGAGCTACCAGTTTTTCTACGAGAGCGGCCACGATCACTGGCCGCTGCTGCTCGGCGCCCGCGGCATGAACGCCCTCTTCGGCGTCGGGATCCTCGTGCTGGTGTGGCTCTGGGCGCGGCGGCTGGCAGGCGAGGTGGCCGGCCTGGCCGCGCTCGCGCTGGCGGCGCTTTCGCCCACCCTCCTGGCCCACGGGCCGCTGGCGACCACCGACGTCGCGGCGGCGGCTTTCCTCACCGCCAGCGTCGGCGCCTATTGGGCGCAGTTGCGCGAAGGCGGCTGGGGCGGGCTCTTGTTGAGCGCCGCGGTTTTCGGCCTCGCCTGTGTGACCAAGTTTTCGGCCGTCCTGCTGCTGCCGATCTTCGGACTGCTCGTCGTCGTGCACCTCGCGATCACTCCCCGCGCCGAGTGGCGCCCGGGCTGGATCGTATCCGGACTGGTCCTGCACGCCGCCGCCGCGTGGGCGACGATCTGGGCCTGCTTCGGCTTACGCTACGCCGCCGCCGCCCCGGGGCTGCCGCCCGCGGAACATCTCGCCGCCACTTGGTCCTGGATGCTGGAACGCGCCGGCTGGCAGGGCGGCGTGTTGCGGACGATCGGTGAACTGCGACTGCTGCCGGAGGCCTTTCTCTGGGGCTACACCCACACCTACCTCGGGTCGCTGGAGCGGGCCGCGTACCTGGCCGGTGAATACAGCACCACCGGCTGGCGCTCCTTCTTCGCGCTCGCCTTCCTGTGGAAGTCGACTCCGGCCGAGCTGGCCGGCCTCGCGCTTGCGCTCCTCCTCGCCGGCGGGCGGTGGCGCGCCCTGCGCCCGTGGCTGGTCCGCTTCGCCCCGTTGCTCGCCCTTGCCGCCGTTTATGGCGGCGTCGCCGTCCAGAGCCGGCTCAACATCGGCCACCGCCACCTCCTGCCGCTCTACCCGGCGCTGTTCATCGTCACCGGCGTCGCGGCCGCCCGGGTCGCGGCGGCGTGGCCCCGCGGGCCGCTCGTGGCCGCCGCCGGGCTCGCCGGGCTGCAGGCCGCGTCCGCCATCTCCATCGCCCCGCATTTTCTCGCCTACTTCAACGGGCTCGCCGGCGGCTCGGACCGCGCCTGGCGCCTGCTCGTCGACAGCTCGCTCGACTGGGGCCAGGACCTGCGCGGCCTGCAGGCCCGCCTTGAACGTGAACCCGCCGGCCCGGACGCTGCGCCGGTGTATCTATCCTACTTTGGCTCCGGCGAACCGGGCTACTACGGGATGCGCATTCGCCGCCTGCCGTTCGTCAACGGCTTCAAGCTCGCCGCCCCCTACGTGCCGCTGGAGGCGGGGCTCTACGCCGTCAGCGCCACCATGCTCGTGCAGGTCTACAGTCCGGTACGCGGCCCCTGGACGCCCGAACTCGAAAAGGAATACCAGGACCTGCGCCGGCTGGAGCCGCTCTTTGCCGAGTACACGGCGAACCCCGCGCGCCGCGCCGAACTCGAGCGCGACGCCCCGGCCGAACAGTGGCGGCGTGGCTGGGCGCGTCACGACCTGCTCCGCTTTGCGCGGCTCTGCCACTACCTCCGGGTGCGCCCGCCCGACGATCACGTCGGTCATTCGATCCTGCTCTACCGCCTCACCGCCGCCGAGATCGCCGCCACCACCGCCGGTTCCCTGGCCGACTGGCGCGCCGTGATCGAGCGCGCCGCGCAGCATCCGCGTTGAGTTGGCGCCGCGGCCGCACTGGGCCGCCGTCACGGAGAGCCGCCCCCGCGAAACCCTTTGTCACGTATTACGTGACAACCCGTCCGGGAACGGGCGCGGCGGCCCGCCCGGAGGGGCCGCACGCCGCGAGCGCCGCGGCCCGCCCGGAACTTGTCACGTAATACGTGACGAAGAGCCGGGGACGAGCCGGGCGGGCCGCGTCTTACTTTCCTGCCGGCCCGCCGGCCATCCGGCGTCAGACGGGGCGGCGAAAGGAGTGTCACCGATCCGGATCGGGGGGGCGCTCCCCCCACCGTTGTCCTGCCCGCAGGAATGTGCGCTGCACCTGCCCGGGCGGCAGCGCGCAGGAACGCGTTGTTTCGCCGCGGCGGGTCGTCCAACGTTCGCGGCGTGGTCCGCCTTTCCCCCCCGCCCTCGCCCGCGTTTCTCTGGGCGCTCGCCGTGCTGCTGGCGGCGCTGCACGCCGTGCTCGCGGTGACGGCGACGGTTGAAAAGGGCCTGACCGCCGACGAAATCGCGCACCTCACCGCGGGGCACGCCTACAACACGCGCGGCGATTTCCGGTTGCAGCCGGAGAACGGCAACCTGCCGCAGCGGCTCGCCGCCCTGCCGCTCACGCTCGCCGGCGATCCGCTGCCGCCAACCGACCGCGAGGACTGGCGCACCGCCGACGTCTGGAAGTACGGACATCGCTTCTTCTACGAAGGCGCGCTTTCCGGCGGGGAACGGGTCTTCCTGGGGAGGGCGATCATCGCGCTGGTCAGCGCCGCCACCGGGCTGCTCGTATTCGCATGGTCGCGACAGCTCTTTGGCTGGGCGGGCGGATTCTTCTCGCTCGCGCTGTTCGCATTCTGCCCGTCGTTCCTCGCACACGGCGCGCTCGCGACCTCGGACGTGATGATGACCTTTTGCTTTGTCGCCTCCCTGGGCGCGTGGTGGCGGCACCTGGAGTGTCCGGGACGGCGCTGGGCGGCGGTCAGCGCGCTGGCACTGGGCCTGGCGTTCGTGGCGAAGTTTTCCGCGGTGTTGCTGCCGCCGATGCTCGGTCTCACGGGCATTGCCTGGGCCTGGCGCGAATCCGGGGCGGAGGGCTGGCGCAAGCCGCTGGCCCGACTCGCGCGGACCACGCTGGTGCATGCCATCGCGACCTGGGCGGTGATCTGGGCGTTCTACGGGTTTCGGTTCAGTGCCTTTGCCCCGGAGCTGGCCGACGGCGCCACCTTCAACCACGGCTGGGGCTGGCTGCTGAACGGCATCGGCGCCCCCGCGCCGGTGATCTGGTGGCTGAAGGAATGGCACGTGCTACCCGAGTCCTGGCTGCACGGCCTGGCTTTCGTCCTGCAGTTCTCGCGGGCGCGCGGAGCGTTCATGAGCGGCGAGTACAGCGTGACGGGCTGGGTGCAGTTCTTCCCGTGGGCATTCCTGATCAAGACCCCGGTGCCGCTGCTGGCGCTGCTCGCCACCGGCCTCGTCGCCGGCGGGCGGCGACTGCGCGGTCTGTCGCGCGGCGATGCCGTCAACCGCCTCTGGCCGCTCGTGCCACTGACGGTGTTGTTTGTCACCTATTGGGTGACATCGCTCGCCTCGAATCTGAACATCGGCCACCGGCACATCCTGCCCGTGTACCCGGTGTTGTTCATCGCGGCAGGCTGGCTGGTGTTCCGCAGCGATCTGCGGCGTCCGGGGGTGCTGGCGCTGCTGGGCGGCCTGCTGGCGTGGCACGCCGTGGAATCCTGGCGGGTGCGGCCGCATTACCTGGCCTATTTCAACCAGGTCGTCGGCGGCCCCGCGAACGGCTGGCGGCACCTCGTCGACAGCTCGCTCGACTGGGGGCAGGATCTCCCGGGCCTGCGCCGCTGGCTCGACGCCCACGCCCGAGGCGAAAAGGTGTTTCTCTCCTACTTCGGCACCGGCGACCCGCGCTACGAGGGCATCGTCGCGACCGCGCTGCCCACGCTGCCCGATTTCGGACCGCCGCGACCCTGGCACGCGCTGGAACCGGGCGTCTATGCCATCGGGGCCACGATGCTGCAGCATGTTTACAGCGACATCCGCGGCCCGTGGACGCTGGAGTGGGAACGCGAATACCAGCGGCTGCGGACCGCCGAGCCGGCGTTGCTGGCGTTCCAGCGGGATCCCGTGCAGCGCCACGAGCTCCTGCGACAGGCGCCGGAGACGACCTGGCGCGCCAACTGGAGACGCTACGAGGCGCTGCGTTTCGCCCGTCTCTGCCACTACCTGCGGGTGCGCGGCCCCGACGCCACGGTCGGTTACTCGATCCTAATCTTCCGCCTCTCCGCCGAGGAGTTGCGGCGCGCGACGGGCGCGTCGGCACAGGAGTGGCAGGCGGCGATCGAGCGGGCCGCGGCGCGCCGCCGCTGAATTCCCGACGGATCCGGAGTCGCGTTTTCCCGGTGATTCCTTCTCTGTCGGGCGACCATGACTCCGAGGATTGGCGTGTTGAACATTTCGGACCGGGCGAGTGCGGGCGTGTATGAGGACACGCCGGGCCAGGCGTGCGTGGCGCTGCTGCGCGAGTGGCTGACCACGCCGTTCGAGCTCGAGTACCGTGTGATTCCCGACGAGCAGGCGGTGATCGAGGCGGAACTGCGCCGCCTCGCCGACGAGGCCGGTTGCTGCCTGGTGGTCACGACGGGCGGCACCGGGCCGGCGCCGCGGGATGTGACGCCGGAGGCCACCACGGCGGTGTGCGACAAGCTGTTGCCCGGGTTTGGCGAGCAGATGCGGGCGGCTTCACTGAAGGTCGTGCCGACGGCAATTCTCTCGCGGCAGACCGCCGGACTGCGCGGTCGCACCCTAATCGTCAATCTCCCCGGCCGTCCGAAAGCGATTCGCGAGAACCTCGAGGCGGTGTTTCCCGCCATCCCCTATTGCATCGACCTCGCCGGCGGACCGCGCCTCGAGGCGAACCCCGTGGTCATGCCGGTTTTCCGCCCGAAGATGTAAGCCGATTGCCGTCCGCGGCTCGACGCGGCCGCGACGCTTGCGCGTCCGGGCTGGACGCTTTCACTCCGGTCGACTCATTTTCTGCCATGACCACCTACGTTTACGAAACCGTTCCCAACCAGTCGGACGCGGAAACGCGCCGTTTCGAGGTGCGCCAGTCGATGCACGACGCGCCGCTCACCCGGCACCCTGAGACGGGCGAACCCGTACGGCGGGTCATCGCGGGCGGCTACGGTGTGATCACCCAGAAGGCCGCACCGCCACCGCAACCGTGCGGCGGGCAATGCGCCTGTCACGCGCGCAACTGAGGCGGCGCGGCGCGCCTGCGCCTACAGCTCGGTGTATTTCTCCGAGCGCCCCCGCGCCTTTTCCACCGGATACTTCCTGGCATTGGCCGCCATCTTGGCCTCGATCGCGGCGGCGACATCGAGTCCGGTGATGTTGGCGAACTCGAGCGCGTAGATCACCACGTCGGCAAGTTCATCGGCGATCCGGCCCCGTTTGGCGGGCTCGGCCGCGATGGTCCGCGACTGCTCTGCGGTGGCCCAGAGGAAGTGCTCCATCAATTCGCCTGTTTCAGCGGCCAGGGCCATGCTGAGGTTCTTGGGGCTGTGGAACTGCTCCCAGTCGCGTTCCCGCACGAAGGCGAGCACACGGGATTTCAGTTCGGCGACGGTCGTGGTTGAGTCGGTGCAGGCAGCCATGGCGGCGAGCATGGCGGCGGCGCGATGACACGCAATCTTCACGCCGAAGATCGCTTCATGCTTGGCACGAGGGCTGCAGTATGCACTCTGAGCAATCGTCACGCGAATGATCGGAAGTCTCCAGCATCACACCCGCCGCTTCGGCGCCTGCTTTACGCAGGGCCAGCAGCGCTGCGTGGTGATGCGCCCGGTCGTCGTCTCCATTTGGACCAAAACCGCCGGCGCGGGCCACCAGAACTAAACCCTCCGTTCAAGCGGAAGCGTTTAGCCCCCTGAAGGC
Source organism: uncultured Opitutus sp. (assembly GCA_964504885.1). GTDB lineage: Bacteria > Verrucomicrobiota > Verrucomicrobiia > Opitutales > Opitutaceae > ER46. The sequence goes on along the minus strand of CAZDGC010000005.1, from coordinate 13,035 downwards.
CCGGCGGTGTCCAGAACACCGAGGGGAAACGCTTCTGTTTCACTTCCCTCCCATGAAAAGCACGATGATCCCCACCCTCCCCCACGAAGGTTCCGGACCGGCGCTGGCCGAAACGTCCCCGACCTTCCGGCAGCCGGCGTACGACTGCCAGGAGCACCGTGACGGAATGAAACTCACCGTCTACGTGCCCGGGGTCGACGGCCACAGCGTCGACATTGAGGGGAGTGGCGCCGACCTGACGGTGACTGCCCGCAAGGCCCACGTGTTGCGCGTCAACTTCAGCGCGCTTCATCTGGAGTCGGCGCAGCGCGACTATCGCCTGAAACTGCGCCTCGGGAGCGGCTTCGACTTCGCGCGCATGTCTGCAGAGCTCACCGGCGGCGTCCTGACCATCACCGTGCCAAAGCGAGCGCGACTGTTGCCAGCGGGGACGTTGCGCCGCGTGGCGTGAACCCAAGCAACAAAAAGGCCGCGCCTTGAGGGGCGCGGCCAATGGGCGCCGGCCGCCGGAGTGCGGCGCCGGGGCGGAAAGCGGTCCTACGACTTGGCGGCGCTGGTGCCCTCGAGGTGGATGGCTTTGTAGCCGCCGATACTCTTGAAGTAGAGCATGATGGCCAGATAGATGACAGCCATGATGGCCGGGATGGCGGAGTCGGCCTTCAGGGTCTTGCGATCGCCGGCCTGATCGGCCGCGACGATGGCCGTTTGCGCCGGCGTCTTTTCCTTGGCCTCCTTGGCCTCGGCGAGTTTCTTGCCGTCGATGGCGTTGACCGGCGAGAAGAAGAGGAACTTCGAGGGTTCCTTGGTCTGGACCTCGGCGTAGACGGCCGGGTTTGACGCCTGCAAGGCCTCCGCGGCGAAGCGATCCTTGCCGTAACCGAGGCCCGGGCCGCCAATCAAGCCGGCGGAGAGCATGCCAATGCCGCCCATGATCGAAATGGCGACGGCACCGGTCTTCGGGAAGCGGTCCGACACGACGGCGAGCATGGTGGGCCAGAAGAAGGTCTTGCCGATGGCGTAGATGCCGAGGGCGAGCAGCGCCATGACGAAGGTCTGCATCACACTCGCGAGCTGGAGACCAACAACGGCGAGGATGGAGCAGACCAGCAGGAGGCCGACCGGGGAAAGCTTGAGGGTGCGCTCGATCCAGTGGGCGCAGAAGCGCAAGCCAAACATGATCGCGGAGGTCCAGAGGAACAGAACCTTGCCCTGCTCGGAGGTGAAGAGGTTGCCCGTGATGTTCTGGATCCAGCCGTCGGTGCCGAGTTCGACCGCGCCGACAAGCGCGTGGGTTACGAACAGGACAAAAAGCAGGAGGGAGCCGATCGAACCCTTGGTGATCACGCCCACGACGACCAGGAAGACGCCCGCCAGGAGATAGGCGCCCCACTGCGGAAGGCCGATGTTCCCCGCGAAGAACAAGGAGAGGAGGTAGCAAACCACCAGGGCGCCGAGGAGGCCGACGTCCTTGAACATCTCGCCGAGGCTGGCGCCCTTTTCGGACGCCTCGGATTTCGGCATGTGCTGGCCAAGAAACATCAGGCCGTAGACCACCGTCGGGATGAGATAGAGCGCGAGCTGAATCTTCCAATGCACCTTCATGGCGTCATCGAGCAGCCAGCCGGCGGCGGCGCCGAGCACCATGCCGAGCGGCCAGGAGGCGTGGAGGATGTTGAGGAAGTGGGTGCGGTTGTGGGGGAAGAGGGTGGCGACGAGGGGATTGGCCACCGCCTCCAGGGTGCCGTTGGCGAAGGCGAAGATAAACATGCCCCAGGTGAGCATGAGGTAGGCATTCTGCGGGTTGGTGGCGCCGAAGGTGACGAAGGCCGAAATCACGTGGCAGGCGAACGCCGCGATCACCAGCTTGCCGTACCCGATTTTGTCACACACCACGCCGCCGATGATAATGCCGAAGCAGAAGCCGGTGAAACCGGCGCCGCCAATGGCGCCGAGCTGGGTGGCGGTGAATCCGAATTCCGAGCCCCAGTTGTCGAAGATGCCGCCGCGCAGGGCGAAGCCCACGCCGGCGGCCAGGATGGCCGTGAAGCCCGCCCACAATAGCCGCCTGGCGTTGGGGACGATGCCGTCGTTACTGAGTTGTGCGTTACTCGTCATAGGAGGGGATTAGCGAGGTTGAGTTTGGACCAGGGAAAACCGGAGCCCGCGCCGTCCCAACGGCGGAGTCGGAACCGCCGGGGAAGAAGGGGGTGGCTGCGAGCGGAAGCACACGGGGCAAGGCAAGCCCGGGGACGTTGAAAGCCCTGGCGTCGCGGGGCAAGGGCGCAATTCGGACATTTCGTGAATGCACGCGCCTGTGCGGCCCGACGGCGGCGGGCCACCCGCTGCGGAGGCGTGAGGCCGCCGAAATTTCGGAGAAAATTTGCCTTCTCGGGCACTCTGGAGCGAGGCCGCGGTCGAACGGAGACCCGCGCCATGCCGTTTCCCGTGCCCAACCTCCAGCCGACGCCGGTGTACGTCCCGCCCGCGATTGTCCGGGCCGCGGCGCGCGAGGACATCGTCTGGAACCGGCCGGTGTTCAAGGCTCCGCCGCTCGTCGTGCTGGTGCCGGCCGAGCGACGCAGCGCTGCCCGTTCCGCCAAGCGCCCGGCCGGGCGGTGAAGGCGCCGGACCAGCCGGGCTCAGGAATCGGACACCCTCCACTGCACGTCCGCGGCGCCGCCCGGAGCCTGCGCCAGGCGGGGGACCAGAAAGCCGAGGGTCTCGCGGGCCGTTTCGTCGAACCGCCAGGGGGGGTTGAGCACGAGTAGCCCGCATCCCCGCAGCTTGAGCCCGGATTCGGCACCCGCCACCGTGAGTTCGGCCGTCAGGCACGGCGGCGAGTCGAGTGCCAGGACGGCCCCAATGAACTCGTCCGACCGCGCCCGGGCGGTAAGGGGATACCACACCGCGAAAACGCCGGTCGGAAGGCGCCGCAGACCTTCCGCCACCGCCTCGGCCACCCGGGAGAATTCGTCCGCCGCCTCGAACGGCGGGTCGATCAGGACAAGTGCCCGGCGCTCCGGTGGCGGCAGCAGCGCGCGCACCGCCGCGTATCCATCCGTTTCCCGGATTTCGGTGCGGGGCCACCCGTCCGCAACCGCGCGCAGGGCGCGGCACTCGGCCGGCTGCTTTTCACACAACACCACCCGGTCCACCGGCCGCGCCACCGCCCGGACCAGCGCGGGGGATCCCGGATAGAAACGCGGGCTGGCGGCAAGATTCCCGGCGCGGCGATCGTAGCCGCGCACCAACCCCAGATATTCCCGCCAGGCGTCCGGCCCGTTCGGCTGATCCCACAACCGGCCGATCCCCTCCGGCCATTCCGGCCGGCGCGCCAGCGTGTCGCCGGTCGCCGCCGCCTCCAGATCGTAGCGCCCGCGGCCCGCGTGGGTGTCGAGAGTGAGAAAGCCCCTGTCCTTTTTCTGCAGCGCCCGCAGCAGCGCCACCAGCAGGACATGCTTCATCACGTCGCCGAAATTTCCGGCGTGATACTGGTGGCGGTAGTTCATCCGCGACGCCAGCCCCCGGGGCCGCACCCGCACCGGTTACGAACCGACCGGCACCTTGACCACGGCCTTGCGCACCAGCGCCGCCCCGGCTCCCAGCCGCAGCGAGGGCATGTGCACGTCGACCGGGAAGAACACCGCCGCCTCTCCGGCCCGCAGCCGCAGCACCGAAGCGTCTTCGACATCCTGATACAGCAGGAAGTCCCGCTCCTCGTGGTACGGTTCGCGCCCGGTGGCGCGGGCGGCGTCGACGATCTCCATCGCCTCGGAGCCCTCAATCACCACCTGCACGTCGATGTATTTTCGATGGGATTCAAAGACTCCCTCCGCGCGGGGTTTCGTGGCGTAGACCTGCTCGATCACATACACGCCCTGGCCGAGCTCGATCCGCTCCGAGGCCCCCGGAGCGATCGCGCCCAGCCGCGCCCGCGCCGGCGAGGACGCGCGCAGCAAATCCTCGACATAGGCGAAGGCGGTATTGAAACCGGGGGTCTGCGGCGCCTGGGCCCGCACCGCGGAGAAGGAACCTGTGATGGCCATCGCCGCAATCCACCGCTTCGCCTCCGCGCTGGCAAGCCCGCACGCGGCACCGCGAAAACGCCGGGTTGCCTCCGGCGGCGCGATCCCGTTGGCTCCGCCCCGCCCACCACCATGAAAAAGCTCCTCCTCCCACTGCTCGTGCTGCTCGCGCCCGTCCTCGGCGCCGCGACCTTTGAAGGCAAAGTCTCGTTCAAAATCACCTCCGGCCGCGGCAAGCCCCAGGACATCGCCTACCTGATGAAGGGTTCGCAACTCCGCTTCGAGGTGGCCGGCCAGAAGGAAATGGGCGGCATGATCGTGGACCTCGGAAAGAAGCAGACGATCATGATCATGGACGAGCAGCGCATGTACATGGTGATGGAGATGCAGGAGGTCGCCGCGCAGGCCGAAAAGGCCGCCCCCGGCGACGTAAAGCTGGAGAAGACTTCCGAGACGGCGAAGATCCTCGGCTACGACGCGGTCAAGTACCTCGCGACGACGGATGGCACGAAGACGGACCTCTGGCTCGCGGAGGGCATCGGCGCCTTCATGAGCATGCCGGACGCCAACCCCATGGGCGGCGGCCGCGCGAAAGGCAGCGAACAGGCCTGGGAGCGGGCGCTCGCCGGCAAGGACCTTTTTCCGCTCCGCGTCGTCGGTTACGCGAAGAACGGCAAGGAGAACTTCCGCATGGAGGCCACGGCCATCGAGAAGAAGTCGCTGCCCGATTCGCTGTTCGCTCCGCCGGCCGGCTACCAGAAATTCGACATGGGCGGGATGATGCGGGGCCTCATGCCGGGCGGTTTCCCGGGCGGCCGGCGCTAACGCCGCTTTTCCATCAGCGGCAGCATCACGCCGCGGCGGAACAGCGTCACCTGGCCGGTGCTCGACGACACCACGATCGCGATGCAGTTGGCCGCCACGCTCACCGCCGCCGCCGCCGCGTGCCGCGCCCCGAGGCCGCTCGGCAGCTCCTGCGCCGTGTCGAGCGCCTGGATCAGGCTGCCCGCCGACTCGACCACCCCGTCGCCGCGAATCAGAAAGGCCCCGTCGATCGAGGAAAACTCCTTCACCGTCTCGTCCATGAAGGGATTCAGGATGTTGCGGTCCTCCTCTTTGTAGCCAAAAAACGGATTCAGCACGAGCGGCTTCGACAGGGTGGCCAGCCGCGCGTTGTCGCCGACCACGAACAGGCAGCCCACCGGCTTGCCCTCCCGGCCCTCCACCGCGAGCTCCGTCGCCACCGCGATCACCCGCTCCAGCACCTCGGGCTTCACGTCCGGCGGCAGCAAGTCGGCGGTCGATCCGGTGAGCAGCGTCTGGAACTCCCGCTCGATGTCCACGACCACCAGCGTGTCGAACTGGTTGCTGCCCGTGATCCCGCCGATGCAGCAGATCCGGTCCGAGAACCTCACCACGCCGCGCGTCAACGCCACCAGCATCGCGCTGCGAAGCTGGGCCAGGCGCTGCTTCGAAAACGAACGCACCTGCAGGGTCTCGTGGAAGCGCACGTCGCCGCTGTCGCCGAGCTCGAGCGCCGTGCGCGTGACCAGAATCGTCTTCAACCGCGACCGCAGCACCCCGGGCTGGAGTCCGCCGATGAAGGTGTCGCCGAACACCATGATCGCGTTGCAACCGGCGCCGCTCGCCACGCGTTCAGCCTCGCGGAACATCAGGCGGTTGACCCGGTTCTGCTGCGCCTCGACCGCGCGCAGGCCGCCAAAGCCGCCCACCAGCCGCTCGTACAGCGCGTCGAGGTCGGGCGCGTTGACCAGCGTGTCGACCAGGTCCTTGTCCTTGACCTGCCGGGCGATCGACGCGAGCACCTGCAGGTAGTCGCGGGCGTTCTCCCCCGCGATCAGCATCACGATCAGGTGCACCCGCTCGTCGACCAGCGCGCCGTCGTGCCGGATCCCCACCCGGCTGCGACCGATGGCCAGGACGTAGCGGCGCGACATCTTCACGCGGACATGCGGCAGGGCGACGCCGAACCCCAGGTAGGTCGTCATCGTACTCTCGCGGGCGAGCAGGCCGCGCAGCAGGGCATCGGGGCGGAGGTCGGGGAACTTCCCGACGCAGACCGCGAGCAGTTCCTGCAGCGCGCCCTCGAGGTCGAGGCTGCGCAGGTCGATAATCCGGCTCCGCGCGATGATCTTCTCGAGCCGCATGGGGCGGACGAACGACGGTCAGTTTACTTTTCCCACTCGAGCGCCCCCTTTTTCACCTCGTAGACGAGGCCGAGGATCAGCACGCCAAGGAAGAAGAGCATCGGGCCCAGAATCGCGATCTGGTTGGCCAGGAACTCTCGGTAGATGAAGGTCCACGGGATCAGGATGACCACTTCGAGGTCGAAGAGCATGAACAGCAACGCGGTGAGGTAGAACTTCACCGAAAACCGGGTGTGCACCAGCCCCTCGCCGGGCACGCCGCACTCGTAAGCGGTGTCCTTGATCCGGTTCCGCTTGAAACGCTGCCCGAGCAGGTGGCTGGCGGCGATCACCCCGCCGGTGATGCCGGCGGCCAGCAGGGCCTGAATGAGAAAAGGCAGGTACGCAGAGGAACTCATGACGGGAACGCGGCGCCCACTTCGCCCCAGCCCGCCACCGGCCGCAAGCGGGAATTAAGCCGCGCCCGGACTCGACTCGCCGGCCGCGCTTGCCTAAACGCGGTCCCCTCCCACCGTTTCCCGACCCGTGATTGCGACCGTGACCCCGCGGCCCGGCCCGCTTGTTTCCCCTTCCCCCGCCTTCGTGCTGTTCGCCACCCTCCTCGCGTGGCCCGCACCGCCGTCGCCGGCGGCGGAAGCGCGCGCCGGCGCGGGAGGCGACCCCGCCGCCGCCGAGCTGCTCTTCGTGCGCCGCGTGCGTCCGCTCCTGGAAGACAAGTGCCTCGCCTGCCACGGGCGCGACGAGGCGAAGATCAAGGGCGGGCTCGATCTGCGGACCCGCGCCGAGGCCCTCTTCGGCGGCGACAGCACCCAGCCTGCAATCGTGCCCGGCCGGCCCGAGGCCAGCCCGCTCCTCCTCGCCGCACTCCGCAACCATGACGACTGGGAGGCGATGCCCCCCAAGGAAAACGAGGCGCTGTCGCCGGCGCAGCTCGACTGGTTGCGCCAGTGGATCGCGGGCGGCGCGCCCTGGCCTGACGCCGAACGCCAGCGGACGCTCGCCGCCGCCCACGCCGATCAATGGTCCGCCGAGGACGGCATCACTGTGACCACCAGCGGCGGTCTCTCCGAGGACTGGACGAACCGCCGTTACCAACCCGGCGACCTCTGGGCCTACCAACCCGTGCGCAAACCCGCGGTGCCGGGATCGGAAGAGGGAGAGAGGGAGAGACGCAGAGACGGAGCGAACAGGCCCGCAACCGCTTCTCCGCTCTCCCCCGCTCCCACTCTCCCTCTCTCCGCTTCTACCGCTGGACGCCCCGCCGCGCCGAACCCGATCGACGCCTTCATCGATCAGAAGCTCGCCGCCCTCGGCCTGCCTCCCGCCCCGGCCGCCGACGCCCGCGCCTTCCTCCGCCGCGCAAGCTTTTCCCTCACCGGGCTGCCACCCACGCCCGAGGACATCGCCGCGTTCGAGCCCGCCTACGCCCGCGACCCCGATGCCGCCGTCGCCGCCCTCGTCGACCGGCTCCTCGCCAGCCCGCACTACGGCGAACGCCTGGCGCAGCACTGGCTCGACGTCGTGCGTTACGCCGACACCGCCGGCTTCGCCAACGACTACGATCGCGGCAACGCCTGGCGCTACCGCGACTACGTCGTCCGCGCGTTCAACCGCGACCAGCCCTACGATCAGTTCATCCGCGAACAAATCGCCGGCGATGAACTCGAACCGGCCAGCCCCGAGGCCCTCGTCGCCACCGGATTTCTCCGCATGGGTCCCTGGGAACTCACCGGCATGGAGGTCGCGAAGGTCGCCCGCCAGCGCTTCCTCGACGACGTCACCAACAGCGTCGGCGAGACCTTTCTCGCTCACTCCCTGCAGTGCGCGCGCTGTCATGACCACAAGTTCGATCCGATCCCGACCCGCGATTACTACGCGCTGCAGGCCGTGTTCGCCACCACCCAGCTCGCCGAGCGCGCCGCCGCGTTCATCCCCGCCGAGAACACCACCGGGTTCGAGGAGCGGAAGTACCTCGAGCGCCGGCGCGAGGAGTACCTCGCCACCCTCCGCACCCTCGACGCAAAGCTGCTGGCCAACGCGGAGGCCTGGCACCGCGAGAAGTCGATCGACCCCGCGCGCTGGCGCGACGCGGTGGCCCGGGCGCGGGCCCAGGAGCGCGGCCAGGGGCGCCGCGAATTCGAAGGTGTGTTCAACACCGCCCGCGCCCTCCTCACCCGCCAGAAAGTTCCGGAGGACGAATTCCCCCCCAAGCTCGTCGGCTTCACGCCCGAGGAGTACGGCAACGAACGTGTCGCCCGCAAAGGCCTCGAGCGACTGCGTTGGGAAATCGACCGCTACGAACCGATTGCCCTCGCCGTCTACAACGGCCGCACGCCCGACGTGAAATCCGTCAACGCCCCCGTGCGCGTGCCCGCCAACCGCCTGCACGCGGGCGAGCTCGAGGAAACCTGCATCCTCACCGGCGGCGATCCGTTCGCCACCGGCGCGAAGGTCGACCCCGGCGTGCTGAGCGTCCTCGGCTCGATCCAGCGTGAACCCATTCCCACCGCGATCGAAGGCCGCCGCCGCGCCCTCGCGGCCTGGATCGCGAGCGCCGACAACCCGCTCACCACGCGCGCGATCGTGAACCGGGTCTGGCTCTGGCATTTCGGCCAGCCGCTCGCCGGCAACCCAAACAACTTTGGCGCCACCGGGAAAAAACCCACGCATCCCGAACTGCTCGACTGGCTCGCCGCCACCCTGGTCGAGCAGGGCTGGTCGTTGAAACAGCTCCAGCGCGTCCTGCTCACCAGCGCCGCCTTCCGCCGCGGCACCCGGCATCCGGACCGCCGGCTCCTGGCCGAAAAAGATCCCTCCGGCACCAGCTACGCGGCCTTCGCCCTCCGCCGCCTCACCGCCGAGGAGCTGCGCGACGCCCTGCTCGCCGCCACCGGCGAACTCAACCCCACCCTCGGCGGCATCCCCAACCGCCCCGAGATCAACCGCGAGGCCGCCCTGCAGCCGCGCCAGGTCATGGGCACCTTCGCCGCCGCCTGGACCCCCAATCCGCTCCCCGCGCAGCGTCACCGCCGCAGCCTTTACGCGCTCAAGATCCGCGGTCTGCCCGATCCCGCGATGGAAGTGTTCAACCAGCCCGGCCCGGACTTCTCCTGCGAACGCCGCGACGCCTCCACCATCACCCCCCAGGCCTTCAGCCTCTTCAACAGCCAGGCCAGTCACGCCCGCGCCCTCGCGCTCGCCGCCCGCGCCGCGCAGGAGACCGACACCGACGCCGCGGCGGTCGCACGCTGCTTCGTCCTCGCTCTCGGCCGGGCTCCCACCGCCGCGGAAACGGAAGCCTGCCTCGCGCACTGGCGCGACACCCAGGCGCGCTTCGCTGCCGCGCCACCGCCCCCCGCCGCCCCGCCGCCGCGCGAGGTGCGCCGCGACGCGGTCGAGGAAAACACCGGCGAACGCTTCTCCTTCCAGGAGCGGCTGCACGCCAACGAGGACTTCGTGCCCGACCTTCAACCCGGCGACGTTCCCCCGCGCACCCGCGCCCTCGCCGACGTCTGCCTCGTGCTCTTCAACTCCAACGAATTCGCGTATGTGGAGTGAGAATACCCACTCCGTGCCCCTCCCATGAGCACACCCTTTTTCCCCTGCGCCGGCGCGCGCGCGCTCCACGCCCCCACCCGCCGCGAGTTTCTCTACAGCCTCGGCGCGAGTCTCGGGAGCGTGGCGTTCAGCGCGCTGCTCGCCTCCTCCGCCCGCGGGGCGACCGCCGCTCCGGCGGGCGCCGCCCCCTCCGCCGCCGGGGCGAAGCCCAGCCCGCTGGCCCCCCGCCCCGCCCACCTCCCCGCCAGGGCAAAATCCTGCATTTTCCTCATGATGGAAGGCGGGCCGTCACACATCGACACGTTCGACCCCAAGCCCATGCTCGAGCGCCTGCACCTGCAGGAGTTCGTCCGCCAGGGCCGCCAGAATTCGGCGATGGAAAGCGGCAAGCGCTATTTCGTCCGCAGTCCGTTCAAGTTCCGCCCGGCCGGCGCCTGCGGCGCCGCCATGGCCGAAAACTGGGAACACCTCGCGCGCGTCGCCGACGACCTCTGTTTCTACCGCGGCTGCCAGGTCGACAGCGTCAACCATCCCACCGCGATGTACCAGATGAACACCGGCAACCGTTTCGGTGGCGACCCCGGCATCGGCGCGTGGGTGACCTACGGACTCGGCTCGCTCAATCAGAATCTGCCCGGCTTCATCGTCCTCCCCGAAATCTCCTACCCGCAGGGCGGCTCACCCAATTGGGGCAACGGCTACCTCCCTGCCATCTTCCAGGGTACGCCACTCCGCCCCAAGGGCTCGCCCATTCTCGACCTCGCCCCGCCCGCCGGCGTGTCGCCCGACCGCCAGCGCCACAACCTCGACCTGCTCGCGCGCCTCAACTCCGCCCACGCCGCCCGCCACCCCGGCGTCGATGAACTCGCCGCGCGCATGGACAACTACGAACTCGCGTTCCGCATGCAACTGCAGGTGCCCGAGGTGCTCGACCTGTCGAAGGAGGACGAAAAGACGAAGGCGATGTACGGCCTCGGGCAGGAGGCCACCGACGCCTTCGGCCGCAAGTGCCTCCTGGCGCGCAAGCTCGTCGAACAGGGGGTCCGTTTCGTACAGCTCTATAACGGCACCTGGGACAGCCACGATTACATCGAACGCGCCCACGGCAACCTCGTGCGCGGCGTTGACCAACCCATCGCCGCGTTGATCACCGATCTCAAGCGCCGCGGCCTGCTCGAGAGCACGCTCGTCGTCTGGTGCGGCGAATTCGGCCGCACCCCCGACAACGGCGTGCGCGGCGGCACCGCCTACGGCCGCGACCACAACCCCAAGGCAATGACGATTTGGTTCGCCGGCGGTGGGGTGAAGGCCGGCCACACCATCGGCGCCACCGACGAGACGGGGATGGAGGCGGTCGAGTGTGTGCATCACGTGCGCGATCTGCACGTCACCCTCCTCCACCTGCTCGGCCTCGACGACAACAAGCTCACCTATTACCACGCCGGCCGCTTCAAGCAGCTCAGCCAGTTCGGCGGCAGCGTGATCAAGGAAATCCTCGCCTGACCGCGATCAAGGGGCCGTCTCTCCCGAGGCGCTCCACCCCCGCCGACATGCCAGGAGTGCGCGGCGGGGGAAGCGGAACCAGCGGGAATGCGCCGCCAACCGGCTGAGGCACCCGCCTCACAGCCGCCGCACCCAGAGGCTGCGGAAGCGCACCGGACACTTGTGACCGGCAAGGGCCAGCGGCCCCTGGCTGACTTTGCGGCGATACTCGGGCAAAATCCGGTGGCCGGTCTCGCCGTGGATCTCCTCGTTGAGGTGTACGAGCACGCCGTTGTGCAGCATCGTCACCCGCGCCGGCGCCACCAAACGCTCGCCCTCGAAACGCGGGGCGGTGAAAAAGATGTCGTAGGTCTGCCACTCACCCGGCCGGCGCGTCACGTTTACCCGGGGAGGCGTCTGACCGTAGATCGAAGCCGCCTGACCATCCGCGTACAGTTTCTCGTTAAACGAATCGTAGATCTGAATCTCGTACAGCCCCATCAGCATGACCCCGTTGTTGCCGCGGTTTTCCCACGAGCCCTGGAAGTCCGCCGGCGCCATCCACTCCACATGGATTTGCGCATCGCCGAAACTTTCCCGGGACACGAGCCGGCCGGTCTCCGCCACCAGGTGGCCGCGCTCCACGCGCCAATCCGAGGGCTGCCAGGCCGCCAGATCGCGTCCGTTGAACAGCACGATCGCATCCGCCGGCACCGGCGCGGGTGCGGATGGTGCGGGCCCCGGATCGAGGCGCGGCGGCACGGGGCGGTCGGGATCGTGCACCAGAAACCCGCACCACGGCAGCCGCGGCGTGTCGCGATACCCGCTCACCCCCGAACCGTCGCGCGCAAACTCAAGTTTCGATGCCGCTGCGGACAGCGACGGCGCATACACAAACGACAGACTGCACAGCAGCAACGGGGCAAGGGAGGACAGTTTCATGCTCCGACTCTCTGCAGCCCACGGCCGCCGACGCCAGCGCCAAACTTGCGCGAAACCGCCTCGCCCCCCGCTCGTCGATCGCTCAGCGTCCGGATGATCTTCCGCCCTGTCCTCGTCTCCCCGTCTGCCCTCTCTCTCCATGCCCCGCCTCCCGCTCCTCGCCGTCCTCGGCCTCGCCACCGCTGCCGCGTCGCTCACCGCCGCCGCCGACCGCCGCCCCAACATCGTGCTCTTCATGGCCGACGACTTCGGCTACGAATGCGTCACCGCCAACGGCGGCCAGTCGTACCAGACGCCGCACCTCGATCGCCTCGCCGCCACCGGGATGCGCTTCGACCGCTGCTTCGTGCAGCCGCTGTGCACGCCCACCCGGGTGCAGTTGATGACCGGCATCTACAACGTCCGGAACTACGTCGAGTTCGGCCTGCTCGATCCCAAGGCCACCACGTTCGGGCATCTCTTCAAACAGGCCGGCTACGCCACGGGCATCGCCGGCAAGTGGCAGCTCGGCCACGACAGGAACCTGCCCCAACACTTCGGGTTCGACGAGTCCTACCTCTGGCAGCACACCCGCCGGCCGCCGCGCTACGCCAACCCCGGCGTCGAACACAACGGGCGGGAAATCGACTTCAACACCGGCGAATACGGCCCCAAGGTCGTCAACGACTTCGCTCTCGACTTCCTCTCCCGCCACCGCGCGCGGCCGTTCTTTCTCTATTACCCGATGATCCTGACCCACGATCCCTTCCAGCCCACCCCGGACAGCCCCAACTGGGATCCCAAGGTCAAGAGCGAGCAGGTGCAGCGCAACGTGAAGCACTTTGCCGACATGACCGCCTACATGGACAAGATGATCGGCC
>CAZDGC010000004.1:106327-134191 GCA_964504885.1 uncultured Opitutus sp. | reverse complement strand
GGTAACCCCCGCCGGCCAGCGCGAGGCCCAGCGCCACCGCCCAACCCGCCGGCCGCACCCGGCGCCAGCGCCACGCCGTCACCGCGGCCACCGCATGCGCGGTGCAGTAGGGACAGAACGCGCGCAGCATTCCAAACTGCACGGTCATGAAGCCCAGCGCGCCCAGCCCGAGGGCGGCGTGCACGGCCCGGCGCGCCGCGGCCGGCAGCGGCGCCGCGAGCGCGGCCCAGAGCGCGGCGCCGAACGCCCCCACCGGCACGCCGAAGAGCGAGCCGTAGCGGCTCTGGATCACCTGGTCGCATCCTCCGCCGAGGCACGGCAGGCTGCGCCACTTCAGCAGCGCGAGCCACAGCGCCAGGCCCAGCCCGCACGCGACCAGCAGCGAAGCGGCGAGGCGTCCGACCGGGGCGGCGGCGCGGGAAGATGTATCCATGACCCTATAACGGGAGCCGCAGGCGCGCGGTGCAACCCCCGGCGTCGGAGCGGTTGGCCAGCGCGAGCGTGCCGCCGTGGTTCTCGGCGATCTGCCGGCACAACACCAGCCCGATGCCGCTGCCCTCCGGCTTGGTGGTGAAGAACGGCACAAACAGATTCGTGGCCTGCGCAATCCCCGGCCCGTCATCCTCGATCAGGAGCTCCACCGCGCCGGCGTCCCTGCGCCAGCGCAACCGCACCCCGGCCTCCGCCCGGCCGTGGGCGCGCTGCTCCAGCGCCGCCTCGACGGCGTTTTTCACCAGGTTGATCAGGAGCTGCTCGATCTGCGCGGCGTCGCAAGCGACCGTCAAATCGGGACCGCCCGTCACCTCGACCGCGAGGCGCGTCTCGAGCGCGACCACGCGGCCGACCAGCGGCCTGAGCTCGGCCGGCGCGAGGGTCGGCGACGGCAGCTTCGCCAGCCGGGCGTAGGCCTGCATGAAACGCGCGAGGCTGTCGGCGCGGGCCGCGATGATGTCGAGACCGCGGCGCATGTCGTCCTCCCAGTCGTCCGCCCGGCGCGGGCTGCGCAGCAGCGCGCCCAGGCTGGCGGCGAGCGACTTGATCGGAGCGAGCGAATTGTTGAGCTCGTGCCCGAGCACGCGCACGAGGCGCTGCCAGGCCTGCAGTTCCTCCTCGCGCAGCGGCCGGCTGAGGTCGGCGATGACCACGAGTTGGTGCGGACGGCCGCCCTCGCGAAACGAACTGCGGCGCATGCCCCAGCGGCCGCTGCCGCCAGGAAAGGTCATCGGCAGGAGGCGGGCGGGTTCGCCGGCGAGGCACTCGGCGAGCCCGAGCTCCGCGGCGTCGCGGCCGAGGATGCGTTCGGCGGGTTTGCCGAGCAGGAGCTGGGCGGCGTGGTTGGCGAGGCGCAGCTTGCCCTCCTCGTCGAAGGCGAAGACGGCGAGATTGATCTCCTCCATCACGGTGCGGAGGAGCGCGGTGGCCTCGAGGGCGCTGAGGCGTTGCGCCTGGAGGGTGCGGCTGAGGGTGTTGATCTCGGCCAGAACGTCGCCGAGCGCCTCGGACCGGCGCACCCCGCGCGCCCGCACGGAGAAGTCGCCCTCGCGCAGGGCCGAGAGGAGGTTGGCCATGGTGTGCAGCGGCCGCACGACGTGGTTGCGCGCGGCGAGGGCGAACCCGATCCAGCAGGCGCCGATGAGGAGCGTGAACGTCCACTGCTCCTTGGGCGGGCGGTCGCCGAGCCAGAGGTAGGCCAGCGCCGTCACGACCGCCGGCAGCCCACCCAGCAACGCGTAGACCAGGACGGTCTGTTCGTGCGTGAGCCGGCGGGGCGGAGGCATGGGAAAGTAGCCGCCCGGCTACAGTCCGTATTTCTCCAGGCGGCGGTAAAACGCGCTGCGGCTGAGTCCCAGTTCCTCGGCGGCCCGGCGGGCGTTGCCGTCGCAGCGGGCGAGGGTCTTCTTGATCAGGAAGGCCTCGACCTCCTCGATGCTCATTTCCTCGAGGCGGGGCGCGGCGGCGGCGGCGTTGAGCCCGAGATCGGCCGCCCGCACGACCTTGCCCGGCGCCATCAGCACGCCGCGCTCGACCGCGTGGTCGAGTTCGCGCACGTTGCCGGGCCAGGCGTAATCGCGCATCGCCTGCCCCGCCGATTCGTCGAACCCGGTGATCGCCTTGCGGTAGCGGGCGACGTGCTGCTGGAGAAAATGCTGGGCCAGCAGATCGATGTCCTCCCGGCGTTCGCGCAACGGCGGCAGGTGGAGCTGGATGGTGTTGAGCCGGAACAGGAGATCCTGGCGGAATTTCCCGGCCGCCACCTCGGCGGCCAGGTCGGCATTGGTCGCGGAAATCAGCCGCACACTGGCGCGGTAGGTCCGCGAGGAGCCCACGCGCTCGAACTCGCCCGTCTCGATCGTGCGCAGCATCTTCGCCTGCTGGCTGAGCGGGATGTTGCCGATCTCGTCGAGGAACAGCGTGCCGCCGTCGGCCAGTTCGAAACGCCCCGCGCGATCGGTCTTGGCGTCGGTAAACGCGCCGCGCACGTGGCCGAAGAGTTCACTCTCGAACACTCCCTCGGGCAGGCCGCCCATGTTGACCGAGAGGAACGGCTTGCCCGCGCGCAGCGACACCGCATGCAGCGCCTGCGCCACCAGCCCCTTGCCCGTGCCGTTCTCGCCCGTGATCAGAATGTTGGCGTCCGACGGGCCGACGCGCGCGATGACGTCGAGCACCGGGCGCATCGCCGCGGACTGGGCGATCAGCGCCGGGCCCGCCTTGCCGGCGCCGCGGAGCAACTCGTTCTCCTGCGCGAGGCGGCGGTAGGCGCGCTGGGCGCTGCCGAGCTCGATCAGGTTGCGCACGATCGCGATCAGGCGCGGGTTGTCCCAGGGTTTGGTGATGAAATCGCGCGCCCCGCGGCGCATCGCCTCGACCGCCAGGTCGACCGTCGCCCACGCCGTCATCACCACCACCGGCAGGGTGGCGTCGATCGCCTGCAGCTTCTGGAGGAGTTCGAGCCCCTCCTGGCCGCTCGTGGTGTCGCGCGCGTAGTTGAGATCCATCAACACCAGATCGTGATCGCGTTCCTCCACCGCCTTGATCACCGCCCCCGGCGAGCGCGCCGCCTCGGTGGCGTAACCCTCGCTTTTGAGCAGCAGGCGGAGCGCCTCGATCACGTCCGGCTGATCGTCGGCGATGAGGATCCGGTGGGCGGGGGCGTTGGCCATGGGCTGAACAACAGGACGGCAGACCGGAGAGTCAAGGGGACGCTCAGGCTGCGAGCGGATGGGGTGACTTCGCGTCGGCAAGCAGCGCGGCCGACACCGGGCGCACCCGCCGTCCGCCGGTGTAGTCGGCGAAGGCGAGCGCCCCGAGGGCCGCGGCCACCGCGAGCGTAAACACGCCCGCAAGGTTGACGGCCGGGGACAGATCGACGCCGGCGATTTCCAGGCCGAGTGCGCCGGGGACGACGAACGCGGAGGCGAGCGGAAGGAGATGCAGGGACTTGTTCAGTTTCATAGGTGGGCTCCCTTTCGCAGCGGCCGTGCCAACCGGAAAGGAAGTTGCAAAGCACTGACGGGCGACAGCTTGCCGCTTCGACAGCCCTGCCGGACGACCGCGGGTCGTACGCTCCGTGGGAAACGCCGCTCCCAAAAATGGGACGCGGGCGGCGCAACCGGCCTCCCGGCGTTCCCTCGCCGGGCCGCGCTCAGTCCCTCCCTGCCCGGTGGCCTGGTGGCAGGCGGGCCTGTACCCCGCGTCGCGCGCCTACCGCTCCGCCCCAAGCTGCGCCTGCAAAGCCTCGAAGCGCGCCCGCGCCGCGGGGTCGGGCGCCAGGGCGAGGCCGAGGGTGATCACCCAGCGGGCCGTATCGATGAAGCCGTGACGAAGCGCGAGTTCGGCCGTGCGGGCGGCGAGCTCGGGGCGGCGCGGGAAAAGGCGGACGCCCTCCTCGAGTTCGGCGAGTTGCTCGCGGGTGGGCGCGGCGGCGGCGGCGGCCCGCACCTCCGCGAGCAACTCGAACACCTCCGGCAGGGGTGGCGGCTGGGCGCGCGCTGCCGCCAGCGGCGCCAGCACCGCGGCCGTCTGCTCCGCCGGGAGGGCCGGCGGCGAGGCGTCCCCCGGCGTCCGCGCCGCCGCGAAACGCAGCCGGGCGAGTTCATAGGCGGCCCGTGGCCGGAGCGTCGGCGCGCGGCGGGCGGCGTCCTCGAGCAGTTCGCGCGCCGCGGTGTCGTTGCCGGCATCGACCTCGCACAGGCCCATGACCGCGAGCAGCCGCGGATCGCGACTGCCGCGATCGTAGGCGCGCCGGAGGGTGCGGCGCGCCTGCTCCACGTACTTCGGCGCAAACGCCGGAAACCGCGCCTTCACGTAGCCAATCTCCAGCCGCTCCCAGTCACCCTTGAGGCGCGCAATTTCCGCGTCGCCTGCCGGACGCAGCGCGAGATCCGGCGCCCGGAGCCGCGCCGGGCGCAGCACGAGCAGGTCGTTCATGGCCGACGGCAGGTAGGCGGTGAGCGCCTTGGCGGCGGCCGCGAAATCGAGCCCGAAGCACTCGCGGAACAGCGCCTCCGTGACGGGCTCCACGGCCGCGCGCGCGGTGAATTTCCAGAAGGCCGCGCGCCGCGGCGCGCCGCGACCGCCCACACCCCAGTGCACGAACAGCGCCGCCTGCGCCTGCCAGACCGCCAGCAGCTCCTCCGCCGCCGGATCGCCGGCCGGCAGGTCGCCCGTGAAAAACCGCGCCAGCGGCAGCAGGGGGCGGTTCGCCGCCGCTCCGGCGCGCAGCACCGCGGCCCCGGATTCCGCGGGCCAGTCGATCCGCTCGAGCGTGAGCGCGTCCTCGCCGAACCGGGCGTTGCCAAACAGCGTGAGCACGCCGCTCACGAACCAGGGCGGCAGCGCGGGTATCCGGTTCCGCAGCACGTAAGTCACGTACTCGGGCGAAAGGGCGACGCGACCGGGGTCGAACTCGCGTTCGCGCACGATGGCGAAGAGCGCCTGGCCGTCGCGGTCCCAGAGCCGGAGGTTGGGCAGGAAGGTGTAGCGGGGCGGCTTGGGCCGGCGGCGCAGACGGCCGTCGTTGGGCGGCGGGGTGTCATCGGGCACCGGCGGCTCGACCGCCGAGAGCACCATCTGCGCGACCACCTCCGGCGAGGTTGGCGGCTGGTGCGCGCTGTCGACAAAGATCAGGATCGGCTTCTCAGCGGAGGTCCACTGGAGCGCGGGCGGCACCAGTTCGCCCAGCAGGGCGTGCAGGCGGAAATGGTTGGCGACGAGCTGGCGGGTGAGGCGGTCGGAACAGGTCGACAACACCTCGACCCCACCGACCTCGGCGTAGCGCCAGGGCAGCGGCAGGGCCGCCTCCTCGACCAGGAACGGCGGCAGCGCGATCGGACCCTCCTCCGCCGCGTGTGCCGTCGCCGCACCCAGGACCAGGCCAAAGGCGAAACGGAGGAGGCGGCGGAGGGGCGGCATGGGCAGTCGGGTCTGCTGCACTCGATCCGGTTCCGGGAGTTTTGCGACCCGTTTTTGCAGTTTGTGCCCGCTTCGGAACGCAGCGAGTTCGTGGCCGCGTCACCCCTCCGGCGGCAGCAGGTAGAGCGCGTGAAAGCGAATCGCCGTCCGTCGGGCGCCCTCGAACCGAATCCGAAACCGGATGCGCTCGGGAACGGCGGAGGTGTCCGCTCCCTCCCATCGCACCGGGACCTGGAAGCCGCTCGTCCCCACCGTCGCCACCCGTCCAGGCACCGGACGTTCGTGATGATCGAGCAGTTCGAGGCGCAAGGCGGCGTGGGCGCCGAGGCCGTCGGCGTTCACGAACACCCGCGGCGGCCGGCCGGCTGGCATCGTCACGGAACTGGTCACCAATTCACTCACGATCGCCGGCGCTTGGTACGCGCCCGGGCCCAGCCCCGATTCGTCGACCCGGAGCGCACCGAAACGATCGCGCGGCAGCAGCACCACGCCGACCCCGCCGCGTGGCACTGCCGGTCCGCCGGTGGCCCGCGGATCCCAGGCGCCGTAGTAAATCAGGGTCTGTGCGCCGCGGTTCTCGAAACCCTGGCCCTGCAATAACCCACCCTGATCCCACGCGCCGTCCGGTCCGCGCTGGAGCCACGTCCACTCGCGCTGCGGTTCGCGGAACCGCAGACCGTCGTTGCTCAGCACGAAGCCCAGATCGACGGTTACGTCCCGCCAGTCCGCCGCGCCGTGCCAGCGCCCGTAGAGGCCGAGGAGCACATTGCCGCGCTGCCACACGCTGATGCCCTCGTGGTTTTGTTCGCCCTCCCGGCTCCGCCCCGGTCCGAGCCACTGCAACTGGGTGTCGCGCACGAAACCGACCAGATTCGTCGGCTCCCAGCGCACGAAGTCCGCCGAGCGATAGATGCGCGTCACCCGGCCCTGGTACGGGTGCACGCCCGGCAGGGCATTCTGCCCGGTGAGGTAAAACCAGCCGTCCCATTGGTAGAGCCCCCCGCACGGCTCGAGGTGCACAATCGGAAGCAGGAGATCCTCCCGGCGCAGCTCCGCCTTCACCGGCGCGACGTCCTTCACCGGCCGCCAGGTAAACCCATCCGCACTGACGAACGGCAGCAGCGTGCCCAGTCGCGTCCGATGGCGGAAATAGACGTGGGTTGTCATCTTGTAGCGCCGCTGCGGGTCCGGGTCGGCGTCGTCCTTGATCACCTTCAGGTTGATGCAGCCCCAGTCGCCCCCCAGCGCGACGAGGTTGTTGCGCCGACTGCCGCGAAACCGCACCAGCCCGAGGTCGGGCTTCGTCCACGTCACGCCATCGACACTCTCCGCGTACGCGGGCCGCCAGCGCGACGACGCGACCCGGTTGGCGGTGTCGTCATCGCACGCGATGTACCACATCCGGAACCGCCCGCCGTCCCGGAGCACCGAGCCGTAGAACTGCACGCCGGAGGCATCCGGCGTTCCCGGCGCCCCGCGGCGCAGCACCGGATTCGCCGGATGCCGCTCCGGCGCCCGCATCTCCAGGCGGAGGTTCTGCGTGTGCGGAATGGATACGACATCGAACGCGAAGAGCGTGCGGGCCCGCGTCTCGTCGAAATACCCGTCCGCCGTCGCCGCCCGGCCAGTGGCCCCCGCGCTGCCAACGACGACACCGCCGACGGCGACGAGTGCGAGGGCGAAGGCGCGGCGCAGACGGCGGACCGTTTCCAACCGGGCGTTCACCGGCCGCCGGCCGGCGCCGGCCGGCCGGGGTGGGTCGTCGTGATGGCGACGTTGTCGAGGTAGAATCCGGTCTGCTCCGTGGCGGCGCTGATGAAGCCGACCCAGTCGAGGGTCCTCATCGCGGCGCTGCGGAAGGGCAGATCCTTGAACTCCCGCGCCGGCTGGCCGGCCGGCGTGACCCGCAGGTTCCAGCGCCCGCGGCCCGCCTCGCCCACGTCGGCGGTGAGTTCGAAGCGCACCCATTGCCCCGTGGGAATCTCCATCGCGAGGCCCGGCACGCCGGAGAGTCTGCCGCCCTTGATCTGGAGCACCGGACCGGTCTGGTACGGCGTGGCCTGGTTGCGCCACTCGTGGGTGAACGAGGCCTTCGGCTCGAGGTGGAGATCGAAACCCACCGTCGAGGTGCCGCGATGATGGTGCGGGTGGAAGGTCAGCATCGGGTAGTGCGTCGCCGGCAGCCCCGGCGCATCCACGAAGTGGAGACTCTGGCGGCCCGCCGCCTTTTGCGCGGTGGTCAGCGTGAGCGCGTCGCCGGGCGGCGGCCGGTTGGGGTGGCGCTCGCTCAGGCTGCCGCGCGCATGGGGGAACGGGTACTTGGGATTGACGATCCGTCCCTCGAAATCCTGCCGGAGATTGAGCGCCGGGGCCGGCGGGCGCACCGGGCGCGGCGGGATCGGCTCGCGCGCAAAGGTCGCCGCGAGTTTCCGCCAGGCGGGATCGCCGGTCACCCCCATCTTCGTCGTGTCGATCGGCTTGAAGCCGAGCGCGAGCGCCGGCGAATCCGGCCGCAGGCGGAAGTCGCGCGCGGCGGCATCGACGAAGCGCGGATCGGCCACGATCGAACCGGCGTCCTGCCCGCCCTGCTGCCAGTCCGCGAGCGGGAGCTTCTTCGGGCCGAAGGTCACCGGGCGGCCCGCGGTGTTCCAGTACAGGTTGCCCTGCAGGAGAAAGTGCTCCGTCGTGCCGCCCCAGTTGCCGCCGAGCAGGTCGCCGCGATCGTAGACGACGAGGTTGTTCGCAAACGTGAACGACCGGTGCGGCTCCTGGCGGGTGCGCTTCACCTGCACCTCCGAGGCGAAGGCGAGCACGTTGTTCCGGATCACGTTGTCGCGGCCGTAGTGCTGGTGGAAGCCGCCGTCGGTCGTGTTGAAGACCACGTTGCCCTCCATCACGATGCCCGTGCTGCCCTCGTCGGTGTAGAGCCCCCAGCCACCGTAGGTCGTGCAGAGCACGTCGTGGATCAGGTTGTGGCTGACCGAGGTGCCCTCCGAGGGCCCGAGCGTGTACACGCCGCCCATGTCGCTGAGCAGGCCCTTGCCGAGGTGGTGCAGGTGGTTCCACTCGATCCGGTTCCGCTTCGCGCTGCTCGGCGCGTAGCCCCAGCGCCAGCCCACCGACACCGCCGAGTAGTAGAGGTCGGAGATTTCGTTGTGCGTGACCTCGTTGTCGGAGGAAAACCCGATCCACACGCCCACGGCGCAGGGGTAGATCAGGCCGCCGTCGCGAATGATGTTGTTGTGAATCCGATTGTGGCTGGTGCGGTTCGCCGCGTCGGCCTCCTCCGCGAGCGTGCCCACCTTGATGCCGCCCGCGCCCAGGTCGGTGATCAGGCAGCGCTCGATCGCCACCTCGCGGCAACCCTGCTGCAGCGAAAACCCGTAGCTGCCGACGTGCGCGAGCTCGCAGCCCTCGAACCGGACCTGCCGCGCATGAGCCAGCACGATCACGCCGTCGACCGAGCGCACCGCCGCCTGGTTGGCCTCGAACGTCGCCGTCGTCGCCACGCCCCGGGCATGCCGGAACTTCAGGCCCTCAAAACGCAGGTGCTGCACCGGCTGCCCCGCCTCGCCCGTGAAGGTCAGGAGCCGCAACGCGCGCGGATAGGCGGCGCGACTCGCGGCCACCGTCTCGCCCGGACGCGGGAGGTAGGTCAGCACGCGCTGCCGCGAGAGGAACCACTCGCCGGGCTGGTCGAGCAGCGCGGGGAGGTTCTCGATGATGAACCCGGTGAGATGGTCGAGCGGGTTGTGCGGCTTGACCGCGCCGCCGCGCACGACAACGACACCGGAGGCGGTGTCGACCGACTCGGGCCGCCGGCGGGTGTTGTCCCACTTGTGGTAGAAGGCGAACACCGCCTCGCGCCGCTCCTCCGGCGTGGCGCCGCGGAAGGCCGCCAGGTCCTCCGGATCGAAGCGCAGCGTCTGTTCGTAGACCTCCGCGCCGCGTTCCGCCGAGATCCGCCGCTCCTCCTCCAGTGCCAGCAGGAAACGGTAGCCCTGGCTCATCGAGCGCGCCCGCACCGCCCGGCGCTCGCCCACCCAGAGCTGCTCGAACGGCTCCGCGCCCGCCGGCAGCGTCAACTCCCAGCGCCCGCCCCCGGCATCGCGGAACGCCGGAAGCTCGGCGCCGCCGGAGAGGATCACCTCCGCTCCCGGCGCGGCGGCGTAGATGACGGGCGCGTCCGCGGTGCCGGAGTCGCGGGCGGCGAACGCCACCTCGTTCTCCAGCCGGTACGTCCCCGCGGCAAAGATCACGCGCACCGGCTCGGTGAGCGGGCGGGACAGCCGGCGGACGGCGTCGCGGGCGCCGGCGAGCGACGCGAGCGGACCGTCGGTGCCGGCGGCATTGGGCGTGGCGAGGCGGCCGGACCAGGCGTCGCGGCCCCGCGGGCTGACGTGGAGCTCGAGGGCGGACAGCGCGGGTGTCAGGAGACCGAATACAAGGCACGTTACGCGGAAGCGGAGGACAGGGAGCGGTGGCATGGCGGTGGATCGGGCGGACCGCGTCAGCGCGGCCCACCCGCCGCGGATTCTCCCAAAAACCGCGGCGCATCGCGAGCGCGGAAACGGCGCGGAGCGCGGGCGGATCGCCGCAGGCGATTGTCCGTTACCTGCGGGCGAGGCTTCGCCTACGCCTGCGCTCCCAGGGCGCCAAGGAGGGGCCGCCACGCGCAGGGCTGGGGCAAGGGAGCTCCGCGCTCTGACCAACAACCGCCCATAAACTGCCCCAGGATCGCGCCTGGGGGAACATGGCCGGGCAGCGCAACAAACTACGACTCGCCGCGCGTCGCGCGTCGCTGTCCGTTTTTCACCGGCTCGACGGAGGCGACGAGCAATCCCGACAGATGGGTCTCGTGCTCCTTCCGATCGTAGATGATCACTCGCGTACCATGCGGCGACACACTAATGTAATCGGGGTGCTCGATGGTGAACCGCCGCCCGTCATTCATCCGCACGACAAACGGCACGAACAGCTCGGCCCGCGCGAACTCCTTGATCGTCTCTCCGAGCATGGATGCACGATGGCCGCGGGCAGCCGCCGGTCAAGGAAGCGAATCCCGGCCCGACTGGCGTCGGGCGGTCATTCGATCAACTTCGCCTCGCGCCGCGGCGGCGCCCTTGGATGAGAGAAAAGGCTCTGCCGTGGCCAGGAAGCTGGGACTTGAAG
This sequence comes from uncultured Opitutus sp., assembly GCA_964504885.1. Lineage (GTDB taxonomy): Bacteria > Verrucomicrobiota > Verrucomicrobiia > Opitutales > Opitutaceae > ER46. The sequence continues at coordinate 123,604 of CAZDGC010000004.1, read as the reverse complement.
TCGTGGGTACGCTCGGCGTCCTGCTGCGCGCCAGGCAAGTCGGGCACCTGACGTCCCTGACTCCGGAGCTCGACCGGCTGCAATCCGAGGCCGGGTTCTGGATTTCCGCCGACGTACGGGCGCGGGTGCTGCGACTGGCGGGTGAGTAGAATCCGGTTCCGGCTTCCTCCCCCCCAAATTGTTGATCGGAAATGTGGAAATCGGGAAAGAAGCGACCGACCGGACCCGAATTCCTGATTTCCGGATTGGTACGTGGCTGGAAGAACCTGGAACCCAGGAAACCAAGGCGGGACCGGGAGCGTGCCTACCTGATCCCACCTCCCCTCCGCGGCCCTGCGGTTTCGCGTGAGCCATGATCTGGCGCCGGGCCGCCCCACCGGCGCCGATGGACCGTCAGTGCGCCAGAATCCGCAGCCCCTTGATCTCGCGGAAATGTTTCAGGTTGCGCGTGACCAGCGTCTCGTCGGCCTCAATCGCCGTCGCCGCGATCCACAGATCATTTTCGCCCGTCGGCACGCCGCGCCGGCGGAGATCGCTGAAGATCACCGCGGCGCGCCAGGCCACGCCGTCGTCGAAGGGAAACACGACGAATCGATCGCAGAAATCCAGCCAGGCGGCCCGGGTGGCAAAGCCGCGGGCCAGCTCGGCGCGGGTGATCTCGCTCATTCCCGGCACCTCGTGCGGGTGCGACGCCAGGAGGCGGTGGGCGGATCCGACCTCGCTCCGCTGCAGCTCGCGGTGCAACGCCACGAAAAAGGTCGAATCGAAGATCACGACTCGTCCCAGGGCGAACGGGCCGGAACCGGGCGCCGCTTGGAGGCGCGAATCGCCGCCGCGCCTTCGACGCTGAGGAATCCCCTGCCCCGGTGGCCCGCGAGCCCCTCGAGCACTCCCGCACAGGTCTTGTGACTGCTCTCGCGGGCGAAAACGTAGTTTCCTTCCGGGGCGGTCACGCGCACCGGCTTGCCGCGCGCCGCAATCGCCCGAATCTCGCGAAACTTGCGCGTAAAGTCCCGGGCGGTGGTCGTCAGCATGCCTGACAGGTGTCAGGCATTCGTGCGGCGGTCAACGCCCGACTCGCGCCGGTGTCGAGCATGAGGGTGACGCGGCTCTGCGTCCTACCGATCCGCAGCGGCAGGATGCCGCTGCCACTCCCGCAAACCGGCCTGGGGGACCCGGTCGGCCAGGGGCGAAGGCGGGCTACGGCGGGCCGATCGTGTGCGCGCCGCGCGCCGGATACGGTGCCGCGGGCGGCCCGAATTTCCGGCGCGCCTCCGCAGTGAGCGCCGCCAAGCGTGCGACGACGGCCGGTTCGCCCGCCGCGAGATCGTGTTCCTCGGCGGGATCGGCCGACAGATCATAGAGCCGCGGGGGCAGGCCGGCCGTCAGGTGCAGTTTCCAACGCCCCTCGCGGAAGGACTCCTGGCGGTTGCGGGGTCCGCCGTAGACGGAATATAGCGTCGTGCGCGGCGAGCGCGCGCCCGGCACGCCGAGCAGCACCGGCGAAACATCATAGCCATCGAGCACGAGGCCGGCTGGCAGCGCCGCGCCGGCGAGGCGCGCGAGCGTGGGCAGTACGTCGAGGATGGTCACGAACTCGTCGCACACGCGGCCCGCCGGCACCCGGCCGGGCCACCACGCGATCAGCGGGACGCGCAACCCACCCTCGTACACCGTGTGTTTCGTGCCGCGGAGCGGACCCGCCGAGCCCGGGGTGTTGCGCTCCGGGCCGTTGTCGCTGGTGAAGAGGACCAGCGTGCGCTCCGCGAGGCCGCGCACCCGGAGTTGTTCGAGGATGGCCCCGGTGCCGGCGTCGAGTTCCTCGACCGCGTCGCCGTAGAGGCCGCGGGCGGAGCGGCCCTGGAACGCCGGCGATGCGTCGAACGGCAGGTGCGGCATGGCGTGGCCGAGGTAGAGGAAGAACGGCCGGTCCCGGTGCGCGTCGAGGAAGGCAAGCGCCTCCCGGGTGTAGAGGCCGGTCATCTCGGCGGGGACGGCCGGGCGCCACTCGACCACGTCGTCGCGCCAGATCGGCATGCCGCCCTCCTTTTCGAAGAGCACGGTCTCGAAGTGATCGAGGTTGTGCAGCACGCCGTAGTAGAAATCGAAGCCCTGATCACGCGGGCGCAGACCCGGCACGAAGCCGAGGTGCCACTTGCCGACGCAGGCAGTGGCGTAGCCGCGCGACTGCACGACCTCGGCCAGCGTGAGTTCGGCGGCGGCGAGGCCGCCCTTGGCGTCGGGCCGCAGCACGCCGGTGGCGAGGCCGAGCCGGCCGGGGTAGCGCCCGGTCATCAAGGCCGCGCGCGACGGGGTGCAGAGCGGAGAGGTGACGGAGAAGTCCGTGAAACGCGTGCCCTCGCGGGCCATGCGATCGAGGTGCGGCGTGCGCAGATCGGTCGCCCCGTAGCAGCCGAGGTCCCCATAGCCCAGATCGTCGCAATTGATCAGGATGACATTCGGCGGACGCGGCTCGGACCCCGCGGCCGCCGCGGCGAGGAAGACGAGGACGGAGCAGACGAGAGGGCGCATCGGGGGAGCGGAGTTCAATCCGGCGCCCGGGTGAGGTCGAGCCTGCGCCGACAGGAGGCAGGCTGGCACGCGCCTCTCGCTTTCTTGCACGCGGGAGCGCAGACGTAGGCGAAGCCTCGTCCGCAACCGGCGGACAATCGCCTGCGGCGCTACGTCCGGGTTCCGCGCGGCTGGCCATCAGTCAACTGCTCCTTGCGAGAAGGGGTGCTTCACGATGCGGCCCGGATCCGCCGGTCCGTTGACCGCCGGCGCGCGCGACGATTCGCTCGGCCGGTCCGGCGCCTCGCCAACACCCCTGAACTCCATGCCCCTCAACGCTTCCTTGCGCGCGAGCCTGTGGCTGTCGCTGCTCGCCTCCCCGATCGCCAGTCCCGCGCAGATCTACCACTGGTCCGCGTTTGCCGGCCAGGCGCCCCAATGGGGCAGCGCGGACGGCGTGGGGCTCGAGGCGCGCTTCAATCTGCCCATCAGCCTAACCGCCTCCACGGCCGGCTTCGTCTATGTGTGCGATTACACCAATCACACGATCCGCCGGATTGCCCCAAACGGGGCGGTAACGATCATGGCCGGGGCCGCCGGGCAACCTGGAATCGCGGATGGCACCGGTACCGCGGCCCGGTTCAACGGCCCGCGCGGCATCACGCTGGCCGGCGGCTTCTGGTATGTCGTCGATTCCCGCAATCACACCGTCCGGCGGCTGACCCTCGCCGGCGTCGTCACCACCTTTGCCGGCCGGCCCGGCGTGCCCGGAGCTGCGGACGGCAATTGGGCCGACGCCCGTTTCGATTCGCCCGCTGCCATCCACTACGACAGCAGCGGCAACCTGTTCGTCGCCGATCAGGGCAACCACGTCATCCGCAAGATCACGCCCGCGGGCGAGGTGAGCACCTACGCCGGCCTCGCAGGGTCGCCCGGCAGCGCCGACGGCACCGGAGCGGCGGCCCGGTTCAACAGTCCGGCGGCACTCTGGGTGAATCCGGACGGCGTGATGTATGTGACCGACACCAACAACCACACCATCCGGCGCATCACGACCAGTGGCGTGGTGACCACGATTGCCGGGTCGCCGGGCGCGGCTGGCGCCGTCAACGGTGTCGGATCGGCGGCTCGCTTCCGGTACCCCGGCGGCATTCTGGCCTACACGAACGGCACGGTGTTGGTCGCGGATCAAAACCATGCCATCCGCCGGATTGGCGCGGATGGAGCAGTCACGACCTACTCCGGCCGGTTGGACGTCATGGGTTCGCGCGATGGCTCGTTGCTGGACGCAAGGTACTATCTCCCCACGGGCCTCACGTTCCTCGTCGATGGCCTCGCGGTGGTCGATTCCTTCAATCACGCCATCCGCAAGATCGCCCTGCCGTCCGGGGAGGTGACCACGATGGCCGGCAGTCCGGGCAGCTTTGGCCGGCAGGACGGGCGCGGAGCCGAGGCGCGTTTCAATTACCCCTCCGGGGTCGCGGTGCACGCCTCGGGCGACGTCTATCTGGCCGATTCGCGGGGGAACACCATCCGCCGCCTCTCCCCCGACGGCACGGTCGTGCGCGTGGCCGGCGCCCTCGGCGGCGGCGATGCCTATATCGACGGCCCGGCCGAGGTCCAGAGCCTGAACTACCCGGTGGGCGTGGCGGTCGCTCCCGACCGGACCGTCTATTTCTGCGAACAGCAGCGCCACACCATCCGCGTGCTGCGCCCCGACGGGTCGGTGGCGACGCTGGCGGGGCGGGAAGGAGTCGCGGGATCGACCGACGGCGTGGGCGACGCCGCGCGCTTTAACATTCCCTCCGGCCTCGCCCTCGACGCGGAAGGCAATCTGTACATCGGGGACTACGGCAATCACACGATCCGGCGGATCGCCGCGGGCACGGCGACGGTGACGACCTTTGCCGGCAGGCCACAGATCGCCGGGAGCGACGACGGCGTGTCCGGCGCCCGTTTCCGGTTTCCGCGTGGCGTCGCGACCGATGCCACGGGGAACGTTTTCGTGGCCGACTACGGCAACCACACCCTCCGCCGCATCAGCCCCACCGGCGAGGTCAGCACCGTGGCCGGACGGGCGGAGGCGTCCGGTGTTGCCGATGGCGCCGGGTCCGAGGCTCGCTTCGCTTTTCCCACCGCCCTCGCGGTGGATGCGCAAGGCATCCTCTACATCGCGGACGGCGGCAACCACACCATCCGTCGCTGTGCCGGCCAGACCGTCTCGACCATCGGTGGCGTGGCGCTGGCGCGCGGTTGGCGCGATGGGACCGCGACCAACACCTGGTTTTCGACTCCGAGCGGCATCGCCATCGATCCCCAAGGCAACCTCTACGTGTCGGAGGCGACCAACAACCTGGTCCGCAAGGGCGAAAGGCTTGCCCCGCCCGCGATCGCTACGGCGCCAGCGAACACTGCGGCGGCGGCGGGGGGCCGGGCGGAGTTCTCCGTCCGCGCAACCGGAGGCGGACTCGTCTACCAGTGGCGCCTGAACGGCTCGCCCCTCCCGGGAGCCACCGGGGCGACCCTGATCATCGCCCGCGTGGACGGCGAGTCGATCGGCGAATACACGGTCACGGTGTCGAACGCGCTCGGCACCGCGACGGGCGGACCCGCCCGCCTCACCGTCGCCGCAGCGAGCGACACCGGCCGGATCGTCAATCTCTCGCTCCTGACCGACATTCCGCAGCCCGGGGAATCGTTCACCATGGGATTCGTGATCGGAGGCAGTGGCGCGGTGGGGGCGAAACCGCTGGTGATTCGCGCCGCGGGACCGTCGCTCGGAGCGCTGGGAGTGCCGAACACGCTCTCCGATCCCGCGCTGGAGTTGTTCGCCGACTCAACCCGCGTCGGAGGCAACGACAACTGGGGCGGCGCCCCCGCGCTGGCCGCCGCGATGCAGGCTGTCGGCGCCTTTGCGTTCACTGATTCCACTTCGCGCGACGCCGCGACGGCGGGGGATTTTGCGCTGGGCAACAACTCGGTGAAGGTATCGGCCGCCGGCCCCGGCACGGGCGCGGTGATTGCCGAAATTTACGACGCGACCCCGGCGGGTGCATTCACCGCCTCAACGCCCCGCCTGATCAACGTGTCCGTGCTGAAACATCTGGGCGACGGACTCACCGCGGGGTTTGCAGTGGGTGGCCGCACCGCCCGGACGGTGTTGATCCGGGCGGTCGGTCCCACGCTGGGCGCCGCACCGTTCGAGATCGAGGGCGTGGTGGCGGACCCGCAGCTCACGCTGCATGCAGGTGGAGCCCAAATCGGCGGCAACGACAACTGGGGTGGCACGGCGGCCCTCGCGGCGGCGTTTGCGCAGGTGGGCGCGTTTGCCCTGCCGGGAAGCTCCCGCGACGCGGCGCTCCTCGCGACGCTGCAACCGGGCACCTACACCGTGCAGGTGAGCGGCGTCGGCGGCACCACCGGCCTCGCGCTGGTCGAAATCTACGAGGTGCCGTAGCGTCCGTCTTGACCGGGAAGATAACTTCCGGGAGTACCGCGAGTCCCGCCGGCAACCTTCGGCCAGTGACGGATGCGTGGTACGCTGTCCTTGCGAGAACGGCGGACTCACTTACTCTCGGCCTTATGACCCGCGAAGAGTTGCTGCAGCGCATCTGGATCGACCCCGCTCGGTGCGGAGGCAAGCCGTGCATCCGCGGTCATCGAATCTGGGTTTCCCTGGTTCTCGATCTGCTCGCGGCGGGCGAAAGCCCGGAGGAAATCCTCGCCCAGTACCCAGGGATCACGCGAGAGGACATCCAGGCCTGCATTGCGTACGGCTCGGAGATGGCACGCGAGCGGTTTGTCGACATCCCGCTCGAACCGGCCGGAACTTGAAACTGAAGCTCGACGAGAATCCCGGCCGGCGTGGTCGCGACGTACTTAGCGCCGCCGGACATGATGTCTGCACGGTTCCACAGCAGGGACTCCAGGCGGCCAGCGATCATCATCTTCTGCAGCGTTGCGCCGAAGACGGCCGAGTACTTGTCACGCTGGATCTCGACTTCGCCAACCCGCTCATTTTTCCGCCAAAGAATCATGCGGGAGTCGCGGTTCTTCGCCTTCCCCGCCGACCAACGCCCGCCGATCTCGACCGCGCGCTTGCGACCCTGGCGGTCGCCCTGCGCGGACAATCGCCGGTCCGACAGCTCTGGATTGTCGAAACCGGCCGCGTCCGCGTGTACGCCCCGGACAGTTGACTCCTCCCTCACCGCACGCGTTCGGGCGCGGCGCGGTCGGCGCCGGCAGGGAAGGTGTAGGGCATCCGCCAGAGTTTCTCACCCTTGGAGTCGGTGAAATACAGCCGCGAGGGGCTGGGCTGGTCGGGGTTGCCGTCGGCCCAGAAGGCGAAGAACGGATCCTGCGCGTCGCGCGGGCGGCGGGCGTAGCTGTGGTTGAACTCGCTCTTTTCCGTGAGCGTGCGCCGGCGCGTCCAGGTGCGGCCCTCGTCGCGGCTCGCCCACAGCACCATGTCGCCGCCCGTGCCCCACGGCTGCGGGCCGACATCGGTCGGCGCGATCACGAGCCATTCGTCGCGCTGCACGTAAAGGCTGCCCATGTCGTAATTGTGGTCCGACTTGGCGACGGTGGAAAATTCCCAGCGCCCGCCGCACCAGTGCGCGACCGTCCACTCGCGTTCGCCGCCGGCCGGGCCGGGGCGGTAGTCGCGCGACACGACGTAGAGGAGGAGCGGATGGCCCGCGGCGTCGAAGTTCAGATCGCAGGTGTAAACGAGGCGCCCCTCGGCCGCGTAATCGCGCACCAGGGCGGGATTCTGGATCGCCGCCAGCGGGAGCGCGAGCGGCGTGCCGGCGGCGGTCGTCCAGGTGGCGCCGAAGTCGGTCGTCTGCGCGTAATAGAGGTTGGTGCGTTTGTCGACGTTGCCGCCCGGATGGTAATTGAAGAACGAGGCCACCTTGCCGGCGCGCGCGCCGCTGGTCTGGTAGTGCCCGCCGAATCCGGCGAGCTTCCGCGTGGCGCTCCAGGTGCGGCCGTCGGCGCTCGTTTCCCAGTAGAGCTCGCGGCCCTTGGTGTACTGCGTGAAGAGGTGCAGGAAACCCTGCCGCGGGACATACCAGGGTTGTGGATACGTGATGGTGCGCTGGTCCACCCGCTCGAACCGCGCGGGGTCGTGCGGCGCGACGCTGCGGTAGATGAAACCGGGGCGGCTGTTGGCCCGGCCGCTGACGAACACCCAGAGATACCCCTGGGGATCGACGTTCAGGCTGGGGTTGTCATGCGGGTCGTTGACCGGGCGCTTGTCGTGCACCACCACCGGGCGCGAGAGCAGGCCGGTCTGGTGGTCATAGCTCCCGATCAGGCAAAGCAGCGCGCGCGAGCCGTCGGGCGAGCCGCCGTAGACGAAGAAGGTCTTTTTCACCGCTGGCGCGTAGACGGCGAGGGGGTTGTGGTTGGCGGTGTAGGTGCCGAGACCGCCGGAGTACTTGTCGCCGTACTCGGACTTCTGCCCGAGCGTGAACCAGATGCCGCGGTAGCCTTCGGCACGGGGCGCCGGGGCGGTTTCAGCCGCGGCCAGGACGGACGCGAGCAAGGGCACAAATAGGACGCGGACCGGCAGACGGAGAGGCATGCGACGACCCAAACGCCGCCGCCGGGATTTGCCGAGCCTGGAACGCGATTGCACGCCCTCCGGGAAAAACGCCGGCGCGGCCGGTCACGGCCCCAGCTCGGGCCCGGCGGTCGCGCTGGCGGACGATCGCCTGCGGCGATCCGTCCGCGCTCCCGGGGGGGGCGTGCTAGGCGAGTATCCCCTTCACCACGTGCGCCTCCTCGACGCCGGTGAGGCGGACGTTGAGGCCGCGGAATTTGTGCGTGAAACGCGCGTGGTCGATGCCGAGGCAGTGCAGGATCGTCGCATGCAGGTCGCGCAGGTGCACCGGGTTCTCGGTGATGTTGTAGCAGAAGTCATCGGTCGCGCCGTACTCCATGCCGCCCCGGATGCCGCCGCCCGCCAGCCAGACGGTGAACGCCCGCCCGTGGTGGTCGCGGCCCATGCCAGGGTCGCCGAGCTTGCCCTGGCTGAACACGGTGCGCCCGAACTCCGTCGCGAAGACCACCAACGTGTCCTCCAGCAGCCCGCGCTGCTTGAGGTCCTTGACCAGCGCGGCCGTCGGCTGGTCGACGTCGCGACACTGGTTGGGGAGCTGCCGCGCAATGGCGATGTGCTGGTCCCAGCCGCGGTGAAAGAGCTGCACGAAACGCACGTCGCGCTCGAGGAGGCGGCGCGCGAGCAGGCAGTTGGCGGCGTAGGTGCCGGGCTTGCGCACCTCCGGGCCGTAGGCGGCGAGCGTGGCCTCGGACTCGCCGCGGAGGTCGGTGAGCTCCGGCACGGAGGTCTGCATGCGAAAGGCCATCTCGTAGGCGTCGATGCGCGCGAGCGTCTCGGGGTCGCCGAGCTCGGTCGCGCGGGCGTGGTTGAGGCGGGCGAGGTCGTCGAGCAGCGCGCGGCGCTGGGCGCGGTCCACGCCGGGCGGGTTGTTGAGGTAGAGGACCGGGTTGGCGCCGGGGCGCAGGCCGACGCCCTGGTGGGAGGCCGGCAGGAACCCGCTGCCCCAGAGGCGCGAGAAGATCGGCTGGCCGGGGTTCTTGCCCGTGCCCTGCGAGACCATGGCGATGAAGGCGGGCAGGTTGGCGTTCTCCGAGCCGAGTCCGTAGCTCACCCACGCGCCCATGCTCGCGTATCCGGGGAGTTGGTTCCCGGTGTTCAGGTAGGTGATCGCCGGATCGTGGTTGATCGCCTCGGTGTGGAGGCTCTTCACGAGGCAGATGTCGTCGGCGATCGTCTGGTGGTGCGGCAGCAGGTCGCTGATCCAGGTGCCGTGCGCGCCGCAGCGTTTGCCCCCGCGCAGCGGCGGCACGACCGGGTAGGCGCTCTGGTTGCTCGTCATGCCGGTCAGGCGCTGGGTGCCCTTCACCGAGGCCGGAATCTCGAGGCCGGCGTGTTGGTGCAGCATCGGCTTGTCGTCGAAGAGATCGACGTGCGAGAGGCCGCCGCTCTGGAAGAGGCAGAGGACGCGCTTCGCCTTGGGCGCGAAATGCGGCAGGCCGGCGGCCGCGCCGCGGGCGCGGGCGGAAGAGGGAGAGAGGGGGAGACGGTGAGAGGGGGAGGACGCCGCGGCGGCGCGGGCGAGTTCCTGCCCCAGGAGCGTGCCGAGCGCGATGCCCCCGATGCCGCGCGCGGAGTTCCCGATGAACGTGCGGCGGGTGAGGTGGGTGAGGTAGTGGCGGGTGAGCTGTTCGGTCAGGTCCATGGAACGGGCAGTCAGAGAGGGAGAATGAGACAGGGGGAGAGGGGGAGACTGCCGGGTGGTTCAGAGCGTCCAGTTTTCCGGACGGCGAATCATGCCCACCAGCATGGCGGTGATTTCTTCGTACTCACAGTACAACTCGCTGCCATCGTTGCGGGACATATACCCGCATTTCACGGCAAACTGGATCCAGACCTGCGTCTCGGCAGCTTCACCTTCCGAATCGGTGAGTTTCGAAACAAACGCTGCCGGGTACCGACGCTTTCGCCATGCCTCCGCGATATTGCCACACACGGACCGCGACGACCGGCGGCCCTGACCGGTCAGGGAGTACTTTTCTTCAGCGGGAAACTTCTTGCTGAGCTCGAAAAACCTCATCGCGGCCGCGAATGCACGCTGGAAGACCTCCAAGTCCGTGTGCCGCCGGATGACGGCCCGCCTACGGGGCTTGGTCTCCCCCTCTCTCCCTCTCTCATTCTCTCCCTCTTCTGTCATGTCAGTACCTGGTCACGAACTCACTCAGGTTCATCACCAGTGAGGCGACCTGCGCCCAGGCGGCGTGCTCGTCGAAGGGGATCCGTTCGTCGCGCGGCGACTCGCCGGCTGCGAGCAGCGCCCGGGCCGCTGCCTCGTCCCGCGCATAACGCGCCCGTTCGCGCTGCAGCGCCGCCTGCAACACCCCGAATTCCGGCGCCGTGGGCTCCCGCCCCAACGCCTCCGCAAACATCCACCGCAGCCGTATGCCGTCTGAGTCTCCCCCTCTCTCCGTCTCCCCCTCTCTCCCTCTTCCGCCCTCCCCCGCTCCCTCTCTCCGGCTTTCGATCGCCCGCTCGGCGAACGCCCGCGCGGCCTCGACGTACTGCACGTCGTTGAGCAGCACGAGGGCCTGGAGCGGCGTGGTGGTGTTACTGCGTGCGACGGTGCAGACCTCGCGGCTGGGCGCGTCGAACGCCGCCAGGGAGGGCGGCGGCGCGGTGCGCTTCCAGTACGTGTAGAGGGAGCGCCGATACAGCTTCTCCCCGTAATCCTGCACAAAGGTCTGGGCGGTGGCCGGCGTGCTGCCGTAGTGGCTCACCTCCCGCCACAGATCGAACGGCTGGTACGGATTCACGCTTGGGCCGCCCACCCGCGGCACCAACAGGCCGCTGACGGCGAGCGCGTGGTCGCGGATGAACTCCGCCGGCAGGCGGAAACGCGGCCCCCGCGCCAGCAGGCGGTTCGCCGGATCGCGTTCCAGCAACGCCGGGGAAGCGGCCGAGGACTGTCGGTAGGTGGCGCTCGTCACGATGAGGCGTACCAGCCGCTTCACATCCCAGCCGCTCTCCCGGAAATCCACCGCGAGCCAGTCGAGCAGTTCCGGGTGGCTCGGCCACTCGCCCTGCACACCGAAGTCCGCCGGGGTGTTCACCAGCCCGGCGCCGAAGAAGAGCCGCCACAGGCGATTCACCGCCACGCGGGCCGTGAGTGGATTCTCCCGCATCACCACCCACTGCGCGAGCCCGAGCCGGTTGGCGGGGGCGCCCGCGGGCGGCGGCGGGAGCGCGGACGGCGTGCCGACACCGACCTTCTGCGTCGGCTGCGCATAGTCGCCGCGGTGCAGAATGAACGTCTCCCGCGGCTTGGCCGCCACCGCCATCACCATGGTGGAAAACGCCTGCGTCAGCGTGGCCAGCCGCTCCTCGAGGTTGGCGAGCTCGATGCGCCGCGCCCGCAGCTCCGGCGCGTGCTGCGCGCAGTGCCGCCAGAGGCGGGCCGTCGTGGCGGCGTCGCGCGCCGCCTCGGGCACGGCCAGCGCCGCGACGATGTCCGCCGGCAGATCCGTGCCGTCGTCGTGGCCGGTGATCGCGAACACCTCGATGAGCTCGGCGATGAGCGATTGCCCCGCGCCGAAGTTGAGCTGGGCGTTGAGAAACGGTGTCTCCCCGGCGCGCAGCGGCGTCGCCAGGGTGGCCGTGAGGTGCACGGGCCCGTTCGCTGCCAGGTCCGGCGACCACCCACTGTCGTTGCGGGGGTCGAGGCAGCCCGCGGGCGGATGGGCCGGCTCCCACGAACTCGCCGTCACGCGCGCGATCGGAAGCAGGCGGTGCAGGTCCACCTGGTCGCCGGGGATGGCGTCGGCCGACACCGACAGCGCCGTAAGCCGGAACGTGCCCTTCACCGGTTCGCCCGCCCTCGTCGCCGCGGGCGCCGCCGCCTTGCCATCCTTGCCCTTGGCCTTTGCCTTCGCCGCCGCCGCGGCCGCCGCTCGCGTCACCGGTCCGCGGCCCCAACCGCCGCCGGACAGGGTGGCGACGGGATGCACGCCCACGCGCAAGCCGGTGAGGGGCGCGGCGAGCCGCGGCAGCTCGGCGGCGATGTCGATCGCGGCGAGATCGCCCGCCTGGCGGATGCGCACGAGGCGGGCGTCCTCGACGTCGATCACGGCCCGGTTGGGGGTGGACGCCTTCAACACTTTGAGCGGATGCACGCCGAGTCCGCGGCCGCGCGCGGCGAGCAAAGCGCGCTCGCGGCCAATCCAGGCCGACAGCACCGCGGGATCGACTCGCTCCCGTTGCGCCCGGAGTTCCGCGAGCCGCGCCTGCAGCGCCGGCACCTCGGCGGTGCGCAGCACGGTGCGCGCCTGGATGGCGGGGCCGGCGTTGACGCCGCCGTTGCCATCGAGCCCGCGGTCGCCGAGCGAGTTGAAGTAGGCGAAGAGCTGGTAGTAGTCCCGCATCGAGATCGGGTCGTACTTGTGATCGTGGCACTGGGCGCAGCCGAGCGTCAGGCCGAGCACGGCCTCACCGAGGGTCTTCACGCGGTCGGCGTTGTAATTGACGAGGTTTTCCTCGGGGATCGTGCCGCCCTCGTGGGTGGTCATGTTGTTGCGCTGGAAACCCGAGGCGATGAGCTGCGCTTCGGTGCGGTCGGGCAGCAAATCGCCCGCGAGTTGCTCCACGAGGAAACGATCGTACGGCAGGTTGTCGTTGAAGGCCTGGATGACCCAGTCGCGCCACAGCCACTGGTGGCGGCCGCCGTCGATGGAGAAGCCGTTGGTGTCGGCGTAACGCGCGGCGTCGAGCCAGTCGAGGGCGAGGCGTTCGCCGAAATGCGGGCGGGCGAGGAGGCGATCGACGAGATTTTCGAGCGCCGATTGACGATCGACGAATGTGGCGCGCTCGAAGGCGGCGGCTTCGTCGGCCGACGGCGGCAGGCCGGTGAGGTCGAGCGAGAGGCGGCGGATCAGCGTGCGCGGGTCGGCCTCCGGGGAGGGCGCCAGTCCCTCGGCGGCGAGGCGGGCGCGGACAAAGGCGTCGATGGGATTGAGGGAGTGAGGGAATGAGGGAGTGAGGGAGGAATCCCGATTTCTCTCTCCCTCTCTCCCACTCTCCTTCTCTCCCTCTGCCATCGCCGCCGCAGGCGGCTTCGCCCGCCGCGGCGCCACGAAGGCCCAGTGTTCGGCATAGCTCGCGCCCTGCTCGATCCAGGTCTTGAGGATCTGCTTCTGCGCGTCGGCCAGCCGGTGCGGAGCCTCGGGTGGCGGCATGACTTCGTCGTCGTGCGGGCTGATGATCCGCAGCCACGCCTCGCTGGCGGCGGGCTGGCCGGGCTTGAAGGCGACGCGCCCGTCGCGTTCGGCGTGCGCGCTGGCGGCGACGTCGAGGCGGAGTTTCGCTTTGCGGCCCTTTTCGTCGAAGCCGTGGCACGAGAAACAGTTTTCCGCGAGGATGGGCTTCACGTCGCGGTTGTAGTCGAGCGCCGCCGCGGCCAGGGCGCAGGAGGCCGGCAGGGCAAATGCAGTCGAAGCGAACAGACGGAAGGGGCGGCTCATCACAGGCGGGGAGGTGGGAGGCCGAGACGGTGGCGGGACATTCCGTCCGCGTAAAGCCGCCGCTGCAAGAACCCGGTGCCGGGGGTCGCGGGCGGGGTCAAAGTCCGGGTCCTGCCTCGGGATCGTTCTCTTTCCTCTTTCTCTTAATCTTTCTCTCCCGCAGCCAAACGCTGACGAAAGAGAAAGATAAAGAGGAAGAGAAAGACCGGTGCACCGGCTTTGACACCGCCCAGTACTGGCGCCCTGCGGTCGCTTCCCCGCCCCTGCGGGATTGCAGCGCGGGCAGGGTTGCCCGAATCTCCGGCCGTGAGCGCCGCCACACCTCCCTCCCGAGCCGATCCGGAGCGCGATCCGCCGGCGCCCCGCCCATGACCGACGTCCGCACCCCGCAAGCGCCCCGGCCGTACTGGCGGCATTTCGCCGTCAACATCGTCTCGCCGGCGATCCTGACCTTCGCGCTCTTCTTCGTGTTCATCTTCGCGGTGATCGTGCCGGCCATGCACCGCAACACGCTCGAGCGGAAGAAGGAGATGATCCGCGAGCTGACGCAGGTGGAATGGAGCGAGCTGGCGGGACTGCACGAGCAGGAGAAGCGCGGCGTCCTGGATCGCGCGGGCGCGCAACGGGCCGCCATCGAGCGCATCCGGCGGCTGCGTTTCGGGGACGACGGCAAGGACTACTTCTGGATTTCCGATCTGGAAACGCGGATGGTGGTACATCCGTATCGTCCCGACTTGGACGGCGCCGATCTGAACACCTACGCCGATCCGGCCGGCAAACGGCTCTTCGTAGAATACACGCGCATCGTGAAGGCGCAGGGGGACGGCTACCTGGAGTACCTCTGGCAGTGGAAGGACGACGACCAGCGCATCGTGCCGAAGCTCTCTTATGTGAAGGGCTTCGCGCCCTGGGGCTGGATCGTCGGCACGGGCGTGTATCTGGAGGATGTGCGGGCCGAAATCGCGGGGATGATCCGCCGCGTGCTCTGGTTCTCGCTGGCGCTCTCCGCGGGCATGGCGGGCTTGCTGGGTTACATGGCCAAGCAGGGCTTCAACCTGGAGCGGCGGCGCTGGCGGGCGGAACAGGCGATGCGCGACTCGGAGGAGCGGTATCGCCTGCTGGTCGAGGGGGCGGCGGAGGGTGTGTTGCTCGTGCTGCACGACCGCCCGGCCTTCGCCAACCGCGTGCTGCTCGATCGGCTCGGGCACTCCGCGGAGGAACTGGTCGATCGACCGCTCGAGAAGATCATCGAGCCGCTGACCGCCAGCCCGGCAGGCGCGACGGCGGAGCGGCGGGCCCGGTTGTACGACCGGCACGGAGGAGTGTCCGAGGTGTTTTTCACCGCCGCGCCGGTGACGGTGGGCGGGCAGGAGGGGCAGATTCTCACAATCCGCGAGACGACCGCGCGGCGGCAGAGCGAGGAAACCCTCGCCCGGCTCGTGGCCGATCTGCAGAGCCTCCTGCCGCTGGCCACGCGCTCGATTCAATCCGCGCCTCCCCGGCTGGTGGCGTGCGCGCTGGATACGCCCGTGCAGCAGGCGGCGGCCCTCATGGCGCGTGCAAAGTCCAGCGCCATCCTCGTGCGCGCACCGGACGGGGTGCCGATCGGCATCGTGACGGATCAGGACCTGCGCACGCGCGTGCTGGCCGAGGGTCGCACCGGCGCGATGCCGGTGTCGGCCATCATGAGCGCCCCGCTCATCCGCATTCCGGCCCGGGCGCTGCTGTTCGAGGCGGCGCGGCTGATGCAGGAACGCGGCGTGCAGCATCTCGTGGTGACCGACGAGGCGGGGGAGACCCTCGGCGTGCTGGCGGGAGTCGAGGTGCTCCACGCCCAGCGTCACGCGATGGCCCTGCTGTTGGGCGAAATTCAGACGGCGGCGTCCCCGGAGGCGCTGCGCGACTGCCGGGCCAAGGTGCCGGTCTTCGTGAAAGCGCTGCTGGAAAGCGGGGCGCGGGTCGAGACGGTGACGCGGATCATGACCACGGTGTCGGACGCGATCGCGACGCGCCTGCTGGCGCTGGCGGAGGCCGAGCTGGGTCCGCCGCCGGCGCGTTACGCGTTTGTGGTGCTGGGCAGCGAAGCGCGCGAGGAACAGACGCTGGCGACCGATCAGGACAACGCGTTGATCTTCGCCGAGGTCGCTCCGGAGCAGGAGGCCGCGGCGCAGGCGTATTTTCTGCGGCTGGGCGAAAAGGTGTGCGCCGGGCTGGATCTGGCCGGCTACCGCCGCTGCCCCGGCGAGGTGATGGCCTGCAATCCGAAATGGTGCCAGCCGCTGGGCCGGTGGCGGCGGTACTTCGCCGACTGCGTGGCGGCGGCCAACCCGCAGGATCTGCTCGATATCAATGTCTTCTTCGACCTGCGGTGCGCGGCCGGCGAAGTCGGACTCGTGGGGGAGTTGCGCCGGCACCTGCAGGCGTGCCTGGCGGGCGACTCCAGGCACACCTTCTTCTTCCACCTGGCGCAGAGCACGCTGCAGTTCCGTCCGCCGCGCGGCTTCTTCGGCAACATCCAGCTCGAGGCGCGCGGCGACGAACCGGCCAAGTTCAACATCAAGGCCGCCCTCATCCCCCTGGTGAACTTCGCGCGGATGTACGCCCTCCAGCACGGCTTCCCCGAAACCAACACCCTCGATCGGCTGCGGCGCCTGCGGGAGGAGGGCAAACTCGTGGCCTCCAGCCACGATGAGCTCGTGCAGGCCTACCAGGCGCTGATGCAGATGCGACTCACGCACCAGGCCGGGCAGACGCACCGCGGGCAGCCGCCGGACAACTTCATCGACTTGCAGCAACTCACCCAGCTCGAACGATCCATGCTGAAGAAGATCTTTGCCGACATCGCGGTCTTCCAGGCGCGGCTGCAGACCGATTTCGCCCGCACGGCGTGAAGGCAACCCGGCGATGCGCGTCCTGATAATCGGCGATGTCCATGGCCGCCACGCGGCGCTGGCGGCGGCGTTGCGGCAGGCCCAGACGGATTTCCGCATCGAGGCGGCGATTCAAGTGGGCGACTTCGGTTTTTCCCGCGACTGGCTGCGGCACGCGCGGCAGGAGCGGCTGCGCTTTCCCGTGCCGCTGCACGCGATCGACGGCAACCACGAGGATCACGCCTGGCTGCAGCGCGCCGACCTGCTGGGTCTGGCGCGCGGGTGGCGCGCGGAGTTCAATCTCATCTACCAGTCGCGCCCGTCGGTGGCCCGCCTCGGCGGTTCGACGGTGGGTTTCCTCGGCGGCGCCCTGCACGTGGATCGGCCGCAAAGGCACAACCTCCTCGCGGGACTGCCGAACTACATCCTGCGCCGGCAGCGGGAGCGGGCGGTGGCGCTGTTCGGTCGCGAGCGCTGCGACCTGATCGTGACGCACTCCTGCCCGGCCGGGATCGGCGTGGGGATACGGGCGGCGGGCGAACACGAGCCCGGCGTGGGCCTGCATGTGCGCGGCGCAGGCTTCGATCCGGGGCCGGCGGACGATTGCGGCGAGGTGGAGCTCCGGCAGTTGTGGAACGAACTCCCCGCCCGGCCACACGCATGGGTGTTCGGGCACTTTCACCGCGCACACCAGGCGATGGTCGGCGGGACGCGTTTCGTGGGCGTGGACGATCGGTTCGATGCGCCCGGCGCACAGCTCACGATTTGGGACACGGAGGAAAAGAGAATCCTCGTGTGCCCCGCGGACCCGAGCGCGTAG